>DAIPYG010000052.1:11141-24876 GCA_036782875.1 Bacteroidota bacterium
TTATAACAGAAAATAAAACACAACAGACCCATGAAACGAATGAAAAACATACTGACGCCAGATGACTTTGGTTTAACATTAAACAATGAAGGTGAACTTCTTATTAATGATATTAAAATGACAACCCTCGCCGAAAAATTTGGCACACCACTATTTGTTCTTGATGAGGAAAAATTGATCAAAAGAGCAGAGGAATTCAGACACTATGCATCGTTAATTTCGTCCTATAGATCGCGGGTATTCTATCCGTTCAAATGCAACTCAGTTCCTGCTGTGATCACTGCAGTCAAAAAGGCAGGACTTTCTGCAGAGGCGATGACCGAATTTGAACTTGATCTTGCGCTTAAATGCGGTTTCAGTCCTGTTGATATAATAATAAACGGTCCCTGCAAAACTGAAAGCTTTCTGCTTAAATGTCTGAAGCTCAAAGTTCATTTAATAGTGATCGATTCTATCAGTGAACTCATGAACCTGTTGATAATTCAGGAGAGAGATCCTGTCTGTATGAATGTACTTCTGCGGTTTAATCCGGATTATATTCCCAAAGGTTTAAACAAGAACAGCGCCACCGGAAGCAGATTCAGTTCTTTTGGAATGGATGAAATAGAGATCTCAGAAGCACTCAGAATCATTAAAGAAAGCCCGCATTTGACTTTTCAGGGAATACACTTTCATATAGGTACAGGTTTAAGAGATCCAAGTGTATATTCAGATGTGATCAGAAAAATGTATCCGATTTTCAGAATGATACGTACTGCCGGTTTTGTAATCAGTATTCTTGATGTAGGCGGAGGTTTTGCTTCAATGACAACAAGAGAATTATCTTCATTTGAAATGTTCGCTTCACAGGCAATTGGCTCTTATCGTTTGAAATTCAGGGATCAGAAATTCTTTTCATTTGAAGACTATCACAATGAATTATACAATGCCATAAAAGATTTCTTTGGATCTAATATACCGGATATTTATTTTGAACCGGGCAGATGTTTGATAAGTCCGGTTCAGACACTGCTGGTGAGAGTTCACAGGATCAAAGAAAGAAACAGAAATAAGTGGCTCATAACAGATGCAGGGCTTGGAACTGTCACAATGCCAACTTATTACGAATATCATGAAATGTTTCTTTGCAACGATTTCAACAGAGAACCAAAAGAAACAGTCACGATAACAGGTCCGTGTTGCTTTGCATCGGATCTGATCTATAAGAACAAGTTACTTCCAAGAGTAATCGAGGGGGATATACTCGCACTGACTGATTCAGGTGCATATTTTAATTCACTGGAATCATCTTTCAATTTTAATAAACCCGGGATCGTTGCCGTAAACGGAAATGATTTCAGATTAGTACGAAGAAGAGAAACTTTCTCTGACATGATACAAAGAGATATTGTTCAATGTCAGCAAAATAATAATAAGGAGAATTATCATGAAATTCGCAGTAGTCAGAAATGACTCACATACTTTCAAAGAAGACCTTTTGGAATCATTGGTTCACACATGTTTACAAAAGGGAGATCAGCAGGTAAATAATGCTGATGAAGCAGACTATGTACTGAATCTGACAACATTTAAAAATCCAAGATCAGTAAGGCGCAAATGCCGGTCAGTATTTGTGATCACATTGATCTGCGGAGATGAAATAGATCCGGAAAATGAAAAGATCAAGACTCTTTCATACAACTCACTTGTAAAATCACTGTCAAATCATCTCATCTATATATCACCGGAGCTTGAAACATTTTTCACCACACCGGAAGCTGGATTCTATAATATTCACTTTGATCCTGAAGTTATCTATGAGAAAATAAAACCGATCATCAGTTCACATTTCGCGACAGATAATCTTTTTGTTCAGGATCTTCCTGAGAAACTTTGGAACGGAAGTGATATCACAAGGCAAATGTCAAAATACGGTAAAGTGCTTGATGAACTCGGAGTTCTCCCTGTTCCTTTTCCTTTGAAGGGCTTTTTAACGGAGACCCAGCTTAGACATATTTATAAGATTTACGGAATAACCGGTGCCAGTTATGGAAATTTAAGTGCTAGGGAAAGAATACCGGAATTAGGCGAAGACACTTTCTGGATGACAGGAAGAGGAGTTGATAAATCAAATCTGCAGAAGATCGGAAAAGACATTCTTATGGTCAAGGATTTTGATTATGAAAAGCGCGAAGCTGTTCTAAGCATGCCGGCTGATTACGATCCGAAAGCAAGAGTTTCAGTTGATGCGGTTGAACATTCCATGATCTATAAAAAATTTCCTGAAGTCGGAGCAATTGTCCACGCGCATGCCTGGATAAGAGGTGTCCTGTGTACAAGGCAGAATTATCCTTGCGGCACAATTGAACTTGCAAAGGAAGTTCTGAGTCTTCTCTGCTCGACAGCCGATCCTTCCTGTTCCGCAGTCGGTCTGAAGAACCATGGATTGACAATTACCGGGAAGAGTCTGGATGATATCTTCCGTAATTTTTCACACAAACTGGTTAAAGAAGTTGAAATGTTTGCTTGATCATGTTGTACACAATTAAAATATTATTTAACAATCCGACAAGATTAATACTTACTGTGACAGGTATTTCTCTGTGCATGATCCTTATGCTGTTTTTACTTGGCATATATAAAGGAGTTGAGGACGGCTCAGTTGAGTATATCCGGGAGAACAAGGCTGATTTCTGGATACTTCAGAGAAACGCTACCAACATATTGAGAGGCTCATCAATGCTGCCGTCATTACAGAAAGGCATAATAGAAAATGACGAAGCAGTTAAGAAAGTCTCACCGGTTCTGTTGCTGATCACAAACATAAAGAATTGCAGCAAACACTCAAGCATTTTTCTGGCAGGATATGACCCGGAAAGCGGCCTTGGTGGTCCTCCTAAGTTTATCAAAGGAAGGAATGTTACAAAAGACGATGAGATAGTGCTTGATAATTCATTTGCACAAAACAATGATTTCAAAGTTGGTGATCCTGTAGTTATTCTTGACGACACCTTAACCATAACAGGTCTGAGTATAGGTACAAATGCATTTGTTATTCAATATGCTTTTACAACTCTTGCAGAAGCCCAGTCGCTCCTTGGATTGCCTGACATAGTTACATGTTACCTGGTGAGAACAAAAGAAGAGGTCGATTTGGATCAAACTTCAAAGAGGCTTCAATCAAAACTTACGGGATCAGTTGTATATGATCATTCTCAATTTCTGGCTAACAATGTCAGGGAAATGGAGTCAGGTTTTCTCCCAATACTTTATGCTATTGCTTCACTGGGTGCCATAGTTCTTACGACTGTACTGAGCTTAATACTTTCGATCAATATTCTTGAGCGAAAAAATGATTTTGCTGTAATGAAGATTCTTGGCTCTCCGTCAGGTTTCCTTCCGAAGCTGATAATTGAACAGGCTTTATTCATAAGCATAACTTCCGGAGTACTAAGCGTTCTGCTTTATTTTCCATTAGTGAAAATTATTGAAATGGTATCTCCTGAAGTAAGTACAGTTACAACGGCATCACAAATACTGATCGTAATGGCGGTTGGTTTGTTTATGGGGTTGTTGAGCTCTTTAATTGCATTGAGCAGGCTCAGAAAAATATATCCTCTGGAGGTGTTTTATGAAAGATGAACTTGAGAATATAATATTGCTGCAGGACGTCAGCAAGATTTACAGGATCAATGAGCATACATCCTGGGGGGTCAAAGACATAGATTTTCAGGCTAAACCCGGAGAACTTGTTTTACTCCTGGGTCCGAGCGGCAGCGGAAAGACAACTTTGCTGACATTGATTGCCGGACTTCTCAGACCATCTGAGGGTAACATCAGATTATTCGGCAATCCGATTGAGTCTTATACAAATGCTGAGCTGCAAAGTCTAAGAGCAAGTAAGATAGGATTTATTTTTCAGACTTTTCTATTAATTGATTCTCTGACTTCATCGCAAAATATTGAGCTTGTAATGAAATTCAATTCGAAGCCAAAGAGAGAAGCCAGAAAAACTGCGAGAGCTCTTCTGAAGGATTTAAGAATTGAATATCTTGCCGACAAGCTTCCGTCTGCTATGAGTCAGGGAGAGAAGCAAAGGGTTGCAGTAGCAAGAGCAGTTGCTAACAATGCTGAACTCATACTAGCTGATGAACCGACCGCCAGCCTCGACACTGAGAGTGGTTCAATAATAATCGAACTTCTGAGTTCCTTTGCACGAAACAACAAATGCGTTATAGTTGCAAGCCACGACCTTCGTCTGAAAAAATATGCAGACAGAATAATAAATCTGGAAAATGGAATGGTCATTGGCTGATAGCTTTTAATTCAAAAACTAACTAATAAGCAGGTTCTGATTTCTCCGCGCTGAGTCAGAGAATTGCGAATTAGAATAAAAAAAACAAGAGATCCCAATTTTTAAATACTGGAATCTCTTTCGTCAAAATTAATTATAAATAGTAACTCGTTATTTGTAACTCGTTATTCGTAACTCGTTATTCGTAATTCGTAAATCGTAACTAAATTTTTGTAATTTGAAATTTGTAATCTGTAATTGTATTAAGGTCTTATTAAAGAAACAAACCCCGCCGAATTATTATAAGCAATTAGAATGTCATTCAGGTCAACGATACTATCTCCGTTAATATCATTCACACCATAACCTGACGAGAAAACTGCGGCTGCATTGTAAACTGAAAGTACATCATTGAGATCTATTGTCCCGTCCTGATTTACATCTCCGCTGTATATTCCGTATCTTACCGGAGCAGCATTAACCTGTTTCATGTTGTTTCCGAATGCCTGTGCTGCAGCGGATGAGAAATCATAACTCATCGTTGTTCCCTGCACTAACGGCTCTCCGCCTGTCTTGCTCCAGGTTTCTAAGCTGTTCCTGTGATTCACTCTGATGTAATATGTTCCGCCTGGTGCATTTGCAAATATGAACGATCCTGTAAAAGTAACAGAGTCAATTACTGCAACCGCTGAATCTATTACACTAAAAGGTGATACATTGGATTGAAGATAAGCTTTTAGAGTATCTTTTAAATTCAGTTTATCTGTTCCCCCATTGTAGAATCCTTCAGGTAATACAGTAATATTGATCGTAGTTGCTGTCGGAATCAGACCCGGTCCGGACCCGACAAAGTTTGATGCCGGTCCGTTCAGAGCAAAATTATTTAATGTGCCTGTGTAATTGTTTGGTGATGCATCAGTAAGTGTTGTTATTCCGGTATTATTACCTCCGGCGATTCCCTGATTGAAATGATAACTTGCAAGCAGTCCCGTACCTGAACTGATCTGAAGAAATCTGTTTGTTGAAATTTCTGTCTGAGATAATTCACGGTTCCAGATTCTTACCTCATCTAGTGTACCATTCATGAATTCGCTTGCTCCGTTATAAGCTCCAAGGTATCCTCCAGATGTAATCACGGGAAGATTTACATTTGAAGAATTTATCTGCTGAACAAGCGCGCCGTCAAGATAGCTCCTGAAACCATTTGTAGTGTTCTTTTTCCATGTTACGGCAATATGATGCCAGTTACCGTCTGTTGCGCCGGCTCCTACGTTTACACCTCCTCCGGTACCTCCGTCACTGGAAATGATATGTTTGCTGCCCCAGCCGGCAACAATATATCCTGAACCATTCTGAATCCTTACAGCAGACTGAACAGATGTTCCTTTGAACCAGTACTCAATAGTAAATTCTGTTGTTGATGCTCCCGTAAATGCTGTGGTTAATGCATTTGGCAAAGCTACATTGTCATTAGTCCCGTCAAAATTCAGAACATTTGTCTGAACTGAAGCAAATCCGGTCCCGCTTACTGCAAATGAATAAGTTTGTTGAAGAAGACATGCAGTTCCTGAGTTGATGTTTGAATACACCATAACTGTTGCTGACTTTACTCCTGATGTCAGTGGAGTAAATGTGACTGTGAAGGTTTTCGATCCTCCCGGCGCTATCTTCCCGGCAGGTGTTATTGAGCCCGGTGTAAATAATGCATTATCAGTTCCTGACATTTTTATGCTGTCAACACTTAAGCTGTCTGTGCTTGAGTTCTGAAAAGTATAAGTCCGATTGAGGCTTCCGACCATTGATACATTTCCAAAATCAGTAAAATTTGTTAAGCTGGGTGTAACTGATCCGTTAGTAATAGGATTACCATTTCCCGATGCTGCGGTCTGAAGTGATGAAGGTAGTACTAAGTTTCGAAAAACCGAAACTGAAGAACCATTATAATTTGTGGCAGCTATTTCCGGCTTGCCGTCACCGTCTATGTCACCAACATTGACGGAAGATGCTTGTCCTGCAGACGATAAATCAACTTTAGCTGAAAAACTTATTGTTCCCGTTACAGACGTATTGCGTAAAACTGATACTGAAATACCGGTAAAATTTGCAACAGTGAGATCCGGCTTGCCATCTCCGTCTATGTCTCCGATGCTGACTATTTGCGGAGCTCCGCCAGCTGAAAAGTCAACCCGTGATGCGAAACTTCCCGCATTGATAATTCCGGGTGTGGATGTATTACGAAATACTGAAGCGTTATTACCGCTATTATTGGCAACAGCCAGATCTTGCTTGCCGTCTCCGTCAATGTCGCCAATGCTGACTGATAGCGGACCACTTCCGGCACTAAAGTCAACCCTTGCTGCAAAGCTAACTCCTCCGTTTGTTGAAGTATTTTGATATACTGATGCTGTGTTATCGCCATTGTTAGCTACTGCTATATCGGGTTTGCCGTCTCCGTCCAGATCACCGATGCTTACTGAATATGGAGAAGGTCCTGTTCCAAAATCAACCTTTGCTGCAAAGCTAACTCCTCCGGATGTTGATGTATTGCGAAATACAGAAACGGTCTGGCTGACTCTGTTTACAACTGCCAGATCAGACTTGCCGTCTCCGTTTAAATCACCAACGCTTACAAACCATGGGGATGACCCTGTACCGAAATCAACCTTTGCTGCAAAACTTCCGGTATTGATAACACCCGGTGTAGATGTATTACGGAATACAGATACTGTGTTGCTGGTGCTGTTTGTAACAATCAGATCTGGCTTTCCGTCCCCGTCTATCTCGCCGATGTTTACAGACTTCGGAGAGAATCCTGTAGCGAAATCAACCTTTGCTGCAAAACTTACACCACCTGTAGTGGATGTATTGCGTAATACTGATACTGTATTACTGCCATAATTCGCAACAGCCAGATCGGACTTTCCGTCTCCATCAAGATCACCAATGCTTATGGAATATGGATTTGTTCCGTTGGAAAAATTAACTCTTGCAGCAAATTCAGTTTTACATCCTCCCGGAAATGTTAAATTGAACGGTATAGATGAATAACCCGTCAGATTGCTTCCAAGATTTGTTACTGAAATATACTTATAGTTAGCTCCTGTCGGAGCGCTGACTGTTAAACTCGTATCAGTTGATGCTGAAACCGTTGCTAATGCAGCTCCGAAAAATACAATGTTGTTTGAGGGTGTCGAATTGAACCCGCTGCCTGAGATGTTTACATTAGTTCCTGCCGGACCGCTCTGCGGGGAGAATGTTGTAATGACAGGCGCTAATGAAATCTGATTAGCTTTTACCGCGAAAGTATAAGTCTGCTGAACGAGACATACAGTGCCGGAATTTATGTTTGAATAAATGTTCACTGTTGCATTTTTTATTCCAAGTGAAGACAGAACATAAGTAACAGTAAAGGTTTTTGATGCACCCGGCGCAATTTTCCCTGCAGGTGTAATCGAGCCCGGAGAAAATGAAGCCGCATCAGCTCCTGACATTTTTATGCTGTCAACACTTAAACTGTCTGAGCTTGTATTCTGAAATGAATATGTGCGGATGAGGTTTCCAAGTAAGTTTAAATTTCCGAAATCAGTAAAATTTGTAGCGCTTGGTGTTATTGAACCGTTTGTGATTGGGTTTGTATTTCCCGATGCTGAGGTCTGAAGTACTGAAGGTACAGATAAGTTTCTGAATACAGACATAGAAATACTATTGTAATTTGTCGCAGCCACATCCGGTTTGCCGTCGCCGTCTATGTCACAAATATTAACGTAAGATGCCTGTCCTGCAGTCGAAAGATCAACTTTTGCTGAGAAGTTTACTGTCCCTGATACTGATGAATTGCGTAAAACAGAAACGGAATTACTCGTAAAATTTGCTACAGCCATATCCGGTTTACCATCTCCGTCAATGTCGCCGAGACTTACTGTTTGAGGAGCTCCGCCTGCTGCAAAGTCAACCTTTGCTGCAAAACTTCCTGCATTTATAATTCCGGGGGTGGATGTATTACGAAATACTGATGCGTTATTGCTGCCGTTATTGGCAACTGCCATATCAAGCTTTCCGTCTCCGTCGATGTCGCCAATACTAACGGAAATCGGACTGCTTCCAGCACTAAAGTCAACTCTTGCTGCAAAGCTTACGGTTCCTGATGTTGATGTATTTCTAAAAACTGATACAGTGCTGCTGGCTACTGCCATATCCGGCTTTCCGTCTCCATCGAGATCACCTATGCTGACAGAATATGTGGATGAACCTGTTGCAAAGTCAACTTTTGGTGCAAAACTTATAGCTCCGGAAGTTGATGTATTTCGAATTACAGATATGGTCCAGCTTACTCTGTTGGCAACCACCAGATCAGGCTTTCCGTCTCCGTCAATATCGCTTATGCTTACAGACCATGGAGATCCTCCGGACGGGAAATTAACTCTTGCTGCAAAACTTACATTTCCGAATGTGGATGTGTTACGGAATACTGATACTGAGGTGTCGCCACTGTTTGTCACTATCATATCTTGTCTGCCGTCCCCGTCAATATCGCCGAAGCTTACAGACTTTGGAGATGATCCTGTTGCATAATCAACTTTTGCTGCAAAACTTCCTGCATTGATCGTCCCCGGTACAGATATATTATAATATACTGATACTGTGTTACTTCCAAAATTTGTAACAGCCAGATCCGGCTTGCCGTTGTTATCCATGTCACAAAAGCCGGCCGAATATGGATTTGTGCCTGATGTATAATCCACTTTTGCTGCAAATTCAGGCTTGCATCCTCCCGGAAATGTTATGTTAAACGGATTAGCCGAATATCCGGTCAGACCGGTTTCAACATTTGTAACTGAAATATACTGATAGTTTGATCCGGTCGGAGCACTGACAGTTAAACTTGTATTTGTTGATGCGGATACAAAAACTTTATATGCTCCAAAAAATACAACATTTAATGAGGGAGCCAAACTGAATCCGCTGCCTGTGATTGTTACTGTAGTGTTCACCGGTCCGCTCTGCGGTGAAAATGAGGATATTACCGGCTGTGCAAAAAGTCCATAAGCAAAAAAAGCGAAGACTATAATTAACATTATTTTCAAAGATCTCACGCCTGAAAATCTGTTGTGATTTTTCTTATCTGAATTCTGTGTGTAACTGGATTCTGGAAATTCTTTTTTCATGCGTTTGATTTATTATTTATAATTAATTTAATTAAAATTTTAAATTGTATTTATTGCAAATAAAAATTTGAAAATATCTTTAAAAAATTTTGAAGAGAATAATATTGGTTCTTTGTGATCTTGTTACAAACGAACAAAAACATATTATTTCATAAGAACCTGAGGTGAGCAGGAAGAGCTTATAAAACAAGATATCAGGTCAGTAAAATACTTCTAAAATCTAACGTTACGGGGAAAAATTCGGGTGAAATTAATTAATATATGCTTTTAATTCAACAAAGAAATAAAAAGCACAGGCATTCGCGAAATTAATTTCTAAAAAGTACCGGAGAAAAGCTTAGACATAATAATGCTTGAAACTGGTTGAACAAAATGAATATTCCATTATTTGAAAGATGGATTATTTTTTTATCAAAGTTTTACAGGAGATTCCTTATTTTATAAATGGATTCTCTCTCATAAATATATTTGCAATTTGTCGTTACTAAATGATTTACGGTCTTATTACAGCCACAAACCCCGCCGAGTTATTATAAGCAATTAGAATGTCATTCAGATCAACTATATTGTCCCCATTAACATCATTTACAACATATCCTGATGAAAAAAATGAAGCTGCATTGTAGACAGACAACACATCACCCAGATCAATTGTCCCGTCCTGATTCACATCCCCGCTATAAACTGCATAATTAACAGGAGATGCATCTACATTTATCATATTGTTTCCGTATGCCTGAGTATTTGCGGTTGTAAAATTATATGTAAGTGAATTGGCCGTAAAAGTCTGCGCATTCTTGCTCCATGTCTCCATTGAATTTCTTTGCTTTAATTGTAAATAATAATTTGTCCCGTTCACAGCATTTGAAAATAAAAAAACACTTGTGCCTGTATTGCTCAGATATGCTTTTGCTGAATCAACTATCGCATATGGAGTTGAGCTGTTCCTTAAATAAACCCGTGCTGTATCCTTAATCATCAGATTGGTTGAAGAATTATAAAATCCCTGTATGAGCATTGTCAGATTTAATTGTTTAATTGATGAACCATCGGAAGCTCTGAAATTTCCGGATGGAGCAGGTATATAATTATTATAATACTTCCATGGACCCAGCTTTTGGTAAGGATTATTTACAAGACTATATTGTATTCTCGATCTCCATTTATATTCTTTAGATGAGTTCAACCCTGAAACATCTTTATTAAGCTGAACACCTGTTACAAAAGTGCCCAGATCTGTAACTGTTCCTGTGCCTGAAGAAGATGTACTGTTTGTTATTGTTGCGCCGCTGAATGGTGTTCCGTTGTCTTTGTATTCACAAACAATTTTACCGTCTGATCTTCCGTATGAACATTTACCGAATGTATTAAATCTAACTTGTCCGTTTGTACCGGTAAGTCCGCCGGAAGATACTACGTTAGCTGAACCGGGTTTGAACTGCTGAACTGTCGATATCACACCGGTCCCATTATTTCCGTAATAAACAAAAGCAGCTCCGTCATCCGCCGGACCGCTGTCATATAATGATGCTCCTAAAATTACGTCTGAATAACCGTCACCATTGACATCACCCGCTGATGAAACGCTTGTACCGAAGTAAGCAGATATCTGACTGCTTTCTGCCGTCCAGTTTGCTGTCGCAGATAATCCGGAATTTGAACCAAAATATAAAAAAGCGCTGCCTTCATCTAACAATGTTTTATCATAAAGAGATGAACCAATAATTACATCTGAATATCCGTCACCATTGACATCACCTGCTGAAGAAACGCTTGTTCCAAAGTAAGCAGATATCTGATTGCCTTCTGCTGTCCAGTTTGCTGCAGCTGAGAGTCCTGAAGCGGAACCCTGATATACAAAGGCTCTGCCTTCGTCAAGTTCAACGTTGTCATAAGTTATTGCTCCGACAATTACATCTGAATATCCGTCACCATTGACATCACCTGCCGATGACACTTTCAGGCCATAGTTTGAATTTGCCTGATTGCTTTCATTTGTCCAGCTTGCTGATGCAGGCAGCCCTGAGGAAGATCCCTGATAACAATATACCCTTCCTTCATTTGTCTGACCATTATCATAATTACTCGCTCCGATGATCACATCAGAATAGCCGTCACCGTTAACGTCACCTGCTGAGGACACACTTCCCATATTAGCGTTGTTCTGATTACTTTCTGCAGTCCAGTTTGCTGTTAAAGATAATCCGGCAGCTGATCCAAGATAACAATATACTCTGCCTTCATTTGTCTGACCGTTATCATAATTGCCCGCTCCGATGATCACATCAGAATAGCCGTCTCCGTTAACATCACCTGCTGTAGAAACTCCTGATCCGTAATTTGCAGATGTCTGATTACTTTCTCCGGACCAATCAGGAACTCCAGATAATCCTGAGCCTGATCCATAATAAACAAAAGCTCCACCTTCATTTGAATGCCCGTTATCATAATTTATAGCACCAATAATTACATCTGAATATCCATCACCATTGACATCACCTGCAGTTGATACACTGCCTCCGAATGATGCGCCTTCCTGATTGAGTTCTGCAGACCAGTCCGGTGAAGCCGATAAACCTGATGGTGAACCAAAATACGCAAATACAATTCCTTCATTTAATTCTCCGTTATCATAATCTGAAGCTCCAATAATAACATCAGCATAACTGTCTCCGTTGACATCACCTGCTGATGAGACACTGCATCCGAAATTTGAATTTGACTGTCCTCCTGCAGAAGACCAGTTTGCAGATGAAGATAAACCTGCTGCTGAACCGTTATAAACGAATGCGCTTCCTTCATCAGATTCACCATTATCATTCATATCAGAACCGACGATCACATCGCTCAATCCGTCACCGTTAATATCTCCTGCAGTAAAAACACTGTTGCCATACTTTGCCAGTATCTGATTGCTTTCAGTTGACCAGTCCGGTGCAGCAGATAATCCTGATGCCGAACCCTGAAACAATATTGCTCTTCCTTCACTTCCCTCTCCGTTAGTGTAAGTGGGCGAGCCAACTATCACTTCACTGTAACCGTCACCGTTGACATCACCTGCTGCCGATACGCTGAATCCAATAAATCCTCCTGTAACAACATCTTCATAAGTCCAGTCGGGAGTTGCAGATAATCCTGATGCCGAACCAAAGAAACTATAAACCTTTCCAAAAGAAAGAAGACCGGCTGATCCTATTATAATGTCAGAATATCCGTCACCATTGACATCTCCAGCAGTGGAAACAGATAATCCCAGATTTGCATTGTTCTGATTGCTTTCAAAAGTCCAGTATGATGAAGTTACTATTCCCGAAACTGAGCCCCGGTATATGAATGTCTTTCCTTCATCAGTCTGACCGTTATCAAAGTATGAAGATCCTACAATGATATCTGAATATCCGTCTCCGTCTACATCTCCGGCAGTTGAAACACTGTTACCGTATTGAGCTCCTGCCTGACTTCCTGTCAATATAATATTAGGTGTTGTCTGAGATCCGGACGATGATCCGTGATAGATCAATACTGTCCCTGTATTGCCTGAACTGTATGGATAACTTACTATCACATCACTGTATCCGTCGCCATTTACATCTCCTGCCGTAGCGACAATATTATTTACCGGACTGATACCGGAGCCACTGTTTAAAATGCTTCCGGGAGAGGCCGACAAACCCGATGCCGAACCGTTGTAAACATTAGCAATACCTCCTATGGGTGAAGCTGCAGCATTATATGTGTATAATATTCCTCCGCTACCGACAGCACATCCAGAATCACTTGCAGAGAAATATATACTTCGAAGATCACCGTTTATGCCATCATTCTTAGATATCCACGATGAACCCCCGTCTGTAGTTTTTAAAACAGTACTTCCCAATCCAACTGTCCATCCTGTAGAAGCTGAAGTAAAATAACATGCATAAAGATCCTGAGTTGTTCCTGATGTCTGCGGAGACCAAGTTGTACCGCCGTCTGTTGTTTTTAAAATTGTACCGGCATGCCCAAATGCCAATCCGTTTGACGCTGAGGAAAAATAAACTCCTCTTAATAACTGCGTTGTACCGGAAGTCTGGCTTACCCAGTTTGTTCCGCCGTTAGAAGTTTTCAGAATTTTTCCTCCGCCTCCGACTGTATAACCAATTACCGATGAAGTAAATACAATATCCCGGAGTTCAGTAGCTAATCCTGAAGACTGTGCAGTCCAGTTGAGACCTGAGTTTGTAGTTTTTCTTATTAATCCGTTACCACTTAATATATATCCTTCTGTTGATGTTCTGAAATAAACACAGGTTAAATT
>DAIPYG010000053.1:0-24487 GCA_036782875.1 Bacteroidota bacterium
AGCTTGGCAAAGAAAAATCGCCCGCTGGTGAAAAATTGCCGGAAATTCCTCACAATGGCTGCAAAAATCACAACTCCTCACGAGTCCCGATTTCATAGGGACTCGCTAGTCAGACAAGTGATTTTACTTACGCCATTATTCAGAATTTCTTAACGGCAATTTTTCACAGGCGGGGTTGTTTTTAAAAAACAGAAATAAGTTTAATTTTGAATCAAATGAATTAATAAAATATCATTTAAAATTCGTTTTAGACAGCAATGTTGGAAAATAGTTAGTAATTAAAATTATATCTTAAACTGCAACTCGTAAATCGAAATATTATAAATTATTAATCCAATCATATGAAAAATTTTACCAGACTGATCTGCCTTTCTGCAATTATATTTTTATTAAACAGATCTGCTGAAGCAAGCCGGATCAGCAGTGAGAATGAATTAATTCATACTCCACAAATTAAAAACATTACTCACTCAAACAGCAACTCTCTTCCGGCCGGAGTTACAAAAGAGTGGCTCAGAACTCTCACGGATGAGAACGGACATAAAATAATACAGAGCGAAGATCCTGAAGCTGATGCAATGCAGGAAAGATTCTTTACGGGATATGCTGCAAGCGATCAGTTTGGATTTTCAGTCTCATCAGCCGGAGATGTGAATGGTGATGGATACAGCGACTTAATAATAGGTGCACCTTTCAATGATGCGGGAGGCTCTAATGCCGGAAGAGCTTATATTTATTTTGGCGGAAGCAATATGAATAATACTGCGGACGTAAACTTTCAGGAGCCGCTGCTAACGATCAGTTCGGATATTCAGTTTCATCAGCAGGTGATTTCAACGGCGACGGATATAGGGATGTGATAGTCTGTGCAAATCTCAATGATACTGTCGGCTCAAATGCCGGAAGAGCTTAGGTTTATATTGGCGGAAGCACGATGAATTATGTTGCGGATCTGACACTTACAGGACTTGCAGCGGATGATCAATTTGGAATTTCAGTTTCAACAGCCGGAGATGTAAACGGCGACGGATATAGTGACATTATTGTTGGAGCAAATCTCAACTACGCAGCCGGTACCGATGCAGGAAGTGCATATATTTATTTCGGCGGAAGTATTCCGGATAATACAGCAGATGAAACAAACAATATATTAGAATACTGGTATTCAGGAATTCTCTCCGGCAGAAGCATTGACAACATCGCTCCATTGATGGTCTCCACTTTCAATGCTTTTTCTGAATCAAATAATATCAGACTTAACTGTAAAAAGAATACTGAACCGGATCTGTATAATTAAATTTTATTCAGATGTGCAAATCCGGTCATCGATCCCGAAACTGAAACTCCTTTTGCGACATTAACAGATTCAACTTATCTTGATACTGCTCCACTGTCAGGCGCATATTATTATTTTATTGTCGCGCAGGATATTCATAATAACAAAAGTCCTGTGGCTGTTACTCAAAGTCCGGATATAACACTTAATTTTACAATGTTCATTGAAGGACTTTATAACTCTTCTACTGATTTACAGGTAAGTGATACAAAAAAAGTTTTTCTCAGAAATACTGTTTCGCCTTTTGCAAAAGTTGATTCAGCAAAAGCTGTTATATCTGCTAACGGAAGCGCTTCATTGCTTTTCGGCAATGCACCGACAGGAATATATTATATTGTATCCACTCACAGAAATTCACTCGAGACCTGGAGCAAATCAGGCGGAGAAAGTCTTACCAGAGGAATTGCAGTAAGTTACAATTTCTCAAACGCTTTTTCGCAGGCATTCGGAAATAAGATGAAACAGGTTGATTCATCACCTTTAAGATATACTGATTACAGCGGTGATGTCAATCAGGACTGTTTAATAAATCTCACTGATATCATAAGTATTTATAATGATGCGGGTATATTTGTTACAGGATATAATTTGACGGATGTAAACGGAGACAATATTTCTGATTTGACTGATGTGATAATTGCGAATAATAATTCAAACAATTTTGTGGGCAGGATTACGCCGTAATCAATTTCATATTTTAAAAATTATTTTGTCAATCGAAAATCGGAATTCATATTCGTTATTCGTAATTCGTAATTCTAACAAGATCTTCAGCTGATTAAATAACATCAGACTACCTAAATGCAAGAAGTGTTATATTTTACGCGGTCTTTTTTATAATTTTTTGACTTTGCATTTTATTTTGCAGATCATCCAGAATTTGAAACAACCAGATTTTATAGCACATTTCTGTTCTGACGCTCTCGTCTCTTAAATTGCTGAAATAATACAGATCATAGTTCTTTACATCAATATTAATTCCTAAATCGGCGAGCTTTTTCAGGTAATTTAAAAAATTGTTTAAAGGTTATGAAATAAATTAGGAAAGTGTCTTGTCATAATTGATAAACTCTTTATTGCTTTTAATCAAAGATAAAACTCTGTCAAATTCACCGGTCTCACAGTACATTTTCAGTTCAATTTTTTTCATACAGATCTTCTCCTGAATATTATGGGGAATGAACTCTGATAATAATCCGAATGCAGTATTGTAATCTTTCTTATGTCTGAGAATAACTCGTAAATCGTAATTCGTAACTAGTAACTAAATCTTCATTCACAAACTGCATTTTTTGCAATTTGACAATTCACACCACTTCTCTTAACTTACTACAGATAAGTTTCGCTATTACAAATATTAAAATTCGATCACAAACCGGATAAACAATATTTGCAATTTGTAATTTGAAATTTGTAATTAAAAAAGAATGCCTGCAATTATATTTTCAATTCTTTTCATTACCGGAATACTGATAGGATCACATTACTTAATTCATTGTTCTGTAACATCTGCGGTTATGATTTTAACTGCCTTTGTAGTTCTTATTATTTTCAGAAAAGAAAATTTCAGGACGATAGCTGTTTTACTGACGAGTCTGCTTATAGTTTTATTTGGGATTTACAAATCAAACTTAGATTTCTTTTATACTGACGAAAATTCCATAAGCATATTTCCTGATACAGACAGGAGTTCAATCATAACATTAACAGGCGTCATTTCTGAAATTCCGGACATTGACACTAACAGAATTCGTTTTGTGCTTGAAAGCAGAAAGCTGATTACAGGCAGTGATACATTTATTGTCAGCGGAGATGTGATGACAGAGGTAAGGAAAAACATTTTCAGTAAAAGAAATATCTTTCAGCCTGTACTTAAAGCCGGTGATCTTATTTCTCTTAAAGGAAAATTATCTGAAGCTGCCGGCAGGAGAAATCCGGGTGAGTTTGATTACAGAGTGTATCTGCGCATAAACAATATTTATAAAACATTCAGTGCAAACGGATACGAAAATGTAAAAGTGATCTCTGAAAATGAACTGGACGCAGTCTATCAGTATGCTGTAATTCCTCTGAAAATATTTGTATTAAAAACCATTGACAGAAACCATACCGGCGATGAAGCAGCATTTCTGAAAGGATTAATTACAGGTGAGCGGAGCGATATCTCTCAGGAAATGAAAGAATCATTTGTCAATGCGGGTGTAATGCATCTGATCGCTGTGTCTGGTCTGAATGTCGCGTACATAATAATTTCACTTACACTTATACTTTCTCTGCTAAGAATTCCTGTGATACCCAGAGTCATTATTACGATCGTGTTTCTGATTTTCTATTGTCTGTTTACAGGGAATTCAGCTTCAATAGTGAGAGCCAGTATCATGGGAATACTTGTTCTGACAGCTATGGTAATAGAAAGGAGAATCAATTTTTACAACCTTATAGGAATAGCTGCAATGACAATACTTATCTATGATACCAAACAATTATTCGATGCCGGTTTCATTCTTTCTTTTTCTGCTACAATTTCAATGGTTGTTTTTATGAGAAAGTTCGAGTCTCTGTTTTTAAATAAATTCAAAGAATTGAATATTAAAGGAAAGAAAATAACTATAATAACAGCAGCGCTTTTCTTTACATCACTTTCAGCGCAGATCGGAACTATACCGATCACTGCAAATTACTTCGAAAAAATATCTCTGATCTCCCTGCTCGCTAACATTGCCGCAGTTCCGTTATCTAACTTATCACTTGCGATAGGATTTCTTCAGGTAAGCGTCGCAGGCATATCCGGGCAGATATCGTCAGTAATAGCTGAAGTAAATGATGTACTGCTTTACATTCAGCTTTCGTTCATCAAATGGTGTGCTTCACTTGACTTTGCATTTATACGGACAGCAAATTTTAAACAAACTGATATTGCATGCTACTATTTTATTGTCATAATTTTGCTTTCTACCAAAGAGATAAAAAAAATATTATTCAGCATTATACTGTGTCTCTTGATTTTTTGCGGCAGATGCATTTATGAACTAGATCTTACAGAAAAGCTGAGAATAACATTTCTTGATGTCGGGCAGGGAGACTGTTCGGTCATACAAACTCCCGGCAACGGAATAATACTCGTTGACTGCGGAAGAACATCATTCATTTCCAACAGCGGTGAAAGAGCTATAGCTCCGTATTTAAGAAGAATTGGTTCAGACAAAATTGATCTTTTAATAATTACTCATCTGCATCTTGATCATATCGGAGGGATAAATTATCTGCTGGAAAATTTTAAGATAGGCAGGATCATCGAGAGCGGACAAAAATTTCCTACTTCATTTACAAATACTATGGACAGTCTGATCGGGGCAAAAAATATTCCGCGGCAGACCGTGAGAGCCGGTGACTTCATTGATGAGATTAAAGATCTAAGATTATATTTTCTTTTTCCTGACAGTAAGTTTGTCAGCACCGGCGGCATTACTGCCGGAAATAATTTAAACAACGGTTCTGTGGCTTTTATGCTGAAGTTCAGGGAAACGGAAGTGTTTTTCACGGGAGATATTGAGAAAGAGGCGGAAAGATTTTTATGTGATACTTATTCAGATTTTCTGAAATCGGATGTATTGAAAGTTGCGCATCACGGAAGCATTACATCGACAACTATACCATTCATCATCAGAAACAAACCGGACTATGCTGTAATATCCTGCGGAATGTTCAATAAATTCAAACACCCTTCAGACATTGTTTTATACCGTCTTGAAAAGTCCGGAGCAAAAATATTCCGGACAGATCTGGAAGGAGCAGCGATACTTGAAAGTGACGGGGATGCGATTGAGTTCATCGACTGGAAAAACCAGGATTGAATGCTTGAATGTTTGAATGATTCCTGAGTTTAAAATTTCACTGTTACAAAATAGACCTTATTCCCTCTCGATGCGTTGTATGTAATTTCATTTTTTACTTCATCATAGCTGACTGGATATATAGTATTATATTTTTTTCCTAACGAGTTATTATCAACGAAAACTTCTTTTGTAACATTATAAGTTACAGGATCAATCAGCATATCGCCTATATAGAACATTTTATCATTTTTCGTATACATCAGATTTGAAATGTAAGAAATGTATTTTGCATTTGAAACATTTTCGGGAATAGGCAGACGCTCTGAATTAGTGACTACAAATTCATCAAAGGTAACAGAGTCAATTTTATTTTCCGCAACAAAGGAGTAATTGTTTTTCGAATCATACTTCAGTGAGGATGCATTCTTATCACTTCCCTGATAGATTATATTATAATAGCTGCCAGCTGGTTTATTACCTATATACATTGAAGCTTCGCTGGTAATGCCTTTTTCAGGATCACCGTATTTCTGTCCGGTATAGTATATCTCACCTGAAGGCGTAAATCCATAATCATAAATGTCATCATATTTTTTATCACTGATTATGATCCTGCTTTGCCCGTAGTTAAGCATAAGCAGATATTCTTTTTTAGCAATGTCTGCAATGCCGGAATAAAGCATATCGCCTTTATCATTATATTTAATAAAGTTCACATTATATCCGAGCTCATTTGCAATTCCATCTTTGACGAAAAAAGATCTGGAGTAATACTGGTCATATACCTCTTCACCGGGAATTACATTTTCCGCTTTTACAACTACTTCGCTAGCAGCCGTATAATTTATACTTCCGTCACTGTTAATTTTAATATCTGAAATTACATAGGAAAAAGGAGGAGCCGGTTCTGTTCTGCCGGCATCAAAAAAAGCATTCTGTTTCTGATCCCCTATTACAAGGAAATATTCATTTTTATAATCCAGAACAGAATCACCGGCAATATAAACAGGTTCATTATTATTATTGAAATATAAAGGCGCAGTTGCAATATCAAATTTTTTATATTCCTTGTTTCCGGAGACCGCAAATTCATTTCCGTTGACCTCATAAAATCTTCCGCCTGTTTTTGCAATGAAGCTGAGTTCATTGTTTTTATTTTTTGTAAGACTTGATTCATGAATATCGCTGTATTGTGTTTCTATCACACTGGTTTCAAATATAATTTTTGTCTTACCTTTCAGAGTAGCAATGAATGCTCTTTCATTTTTGTCATTATGAAAAAAATCTTCTTCCTTGTAAGCAACAGCATCCCCTTCCATCTGTTCAGATGCGGCTCTGGAATTAAGTGTAGCTTTAATATTGTCAAATTCCCCGGACTGCCTGAAACCTGTTGAAGGACTGTAATATCCAAGCCTGTAAATATCTTTTTCCTTGAAGATAAATACATATTCGTTTTTATTATTTATGTAAGCGCTGTATGCTTCAATATAATCATAACTTTTAATGACTTTTCCGTTAACTATTAAGAAATAATTGTTAGTTCCGTAATCTGCTCTGTAATCAGAAGCCACCGCATAATAATTTCCTTTTGAATCAAATATTATTTCCTCGGGAGCAATATATTCATATTTATCAGACAATGTTTTATTTGAAATTATAAATGATCTGCCTTCATCAGGAATGTTGTAAGCATAGGCATAATTACCGGTTGCAATATCATATTTTAAATTGTACGCATCAGCGTTTCCTTTGAATTTAAGGGTGAGGATTTCTTTTTCGGAAATTGTCTGTGAAACTGCTGAAGTGTAAATAAGAATAAAAAGCAGGAACGACTTGTAAAATATTTTCATGAATTAAATTTAATTTCAGCAAAAATAAGGTAATACATATTAAGTTTAAAGTTGATTTGTTAAATATTTAGACAATAAAAAAAGGTAAAACAGATCTATTTTATAACAGAATACATATCTGTTATGCCAATATAAAAGAAACAAAGTATCCGTAACTACTGACAAAATCAGCTCTGCTCAGATTCAATATTTTAGTCTGCTAAAGTAAAACACTGCAAAAAGCTTTTTACTTTTAAACTGTTCAAAAAGATATTTATATTAGCCGTGTAAATTTACCACAACATATCAAAGAAAGAAATTATAACAAATGAAATTACACCACCCATGTTTTCTGAAGTTATTAATTTTCATATTCGTTAATTCTTCATTTGTATTTAGCCAAACAGATACTTCTGTTCATTCAGCCGATACAACTATAATCATTAAGCGCGTCACTCCCGGTAAAAAATATTTTGTAAACTGGGTGAACCGGATATTTTCCGGTGAACACTGGCGTGATCTCTGGGCAACTGAGATCGATGCAAAGGTTCTTGATATGGGAAAATTTGCGGGAGGATTAATTCCCATAAAGCAGGGAGGCGGACTGCAGTCAAAGTCTTTAAGGTTAAAGGGAAATGATAATAATGAATATAAATTCCGGACCATAGATAAATTTCCTTACAAAAGCCTTCCTCCCGAATGGCAGAATTCTTATTACGGAAAACTCCTGCAGGACCAGGTCAGCATTGGACTGCCCGTATCTTCACTTATTGTTTATCCATTAATGAAAGAAGTAAACATACTCTGCGTCAAACCTGAAATTGTAATAATGCCTGATGATAAACGCCTTGGAAAATTCTATAAGGATTTCGCTGGTCAGCTCGGGATCATTGAACAGAATCCGCGGGCAGGAAAAAAAGGTCTGAATAATTTTGAAGGAGCTGATAAAGTTGTGAACGGATTTAAAATATTCAGGCAGACAGAGAAGGATAATGATGAACAGATAGATCAGGTTGAATTTCTGAAGGCCAGACTGATGGATATTTTTCTCGGTGACCGTGACCGGCACGCTGATCAGTGGCAGTGGGCAGGTTATAAGCAGCGGGGAAAAAGAATCTGGAAACCCATTCCCAGAGACAGGGATTTTGCATTCGGAAGATACGACGGGGTCTTTCCATGGTTATCAGGAGTGCTTTCGCTCTCTCTTGTAGGATTTAATTATGACATACCGCAAATAGAAGAGATTACTTATACCGGCAGACATCTTGACAGAAGATTTTTAAACAAACCTGACAAGCCGGTCTGGGATTCTATTGCTAACTATCTTACTTCGAAATTAACTGATGATGTTCTGAAGAAAGCAATTAAAGAAATGCCGAAAGAAATGTATGTGAAGGAAGGTAAGAATCTTTTCAGTATGCTTAAGAGCAGACGAAATCAGCTGAAGGAAGCTTCGGATGAATATTATGAAGTACTCTCTGAAGTTGTAGATGTGTACGGAAGTAATAAAAAAGAATTTGCTGAAGCAGAAGTACTGAATGAAAATGAAGTTGAAATAAGATTATATGAAAATGACAAAGCAACCGGACATAAAAAATCCGAACCATTTTACAAAAGAATATTCAGCAGTGAATATACAGATGAGATCAGGATTCATCTACTTGAAGGTGATGACCAAGTCCTTATAAAAGGTAAAGCCGAAAATGATATTCTCATACGGGTCATCAGTGATAAAGGAAAAGATGAGATCACTGACAGATCAGAGATGAATATTAAAGTTTATGATGAAGATAAAAATACAAGGATCAGCTCTCTGAATGGTGTTTATTTCAATAATGACGAAGTGGTTGTTCCTCATAAACCTATAGAGAGATATGAACCTGAACTCGAAGACAGATATAATTTCTGGGCTTTTACACCGGTATTGAATTATGATACTGATGACGGATTAATATTCGGCGGGGGTCCTAATTTCAAACAGTATGGCTTCCGTTCAGATCCTTACCTTTATTATCTTCAGCTTACCGGAGCGTATGCCACTTCAGCAAAAGATTATGATTTTAATTTTTATGCTGACTTTAATAAACTCATACACAATTCGAGAGTTGAGTTTTTTCTCAGCGCGAGCGAGCTTGACTTCAACAGATATTACGGATCAGGAAATCAGACTGTAAGGGATCCGGAACTTGCTTCACAGAATTACTACAAAGCCAGGCAGCAGAACATAATATTTTCTCCGGCAATAACTTTACGCTTAAATAAATATTTCAACTTGCTTTTCAGCGGTGCTTACAGATATTCAAATGTTACCGAAAATTATAATTCAGATAATCTCTTAGGTCAAATCAAGCCATATGGTTTCGGAAAAATAAGCGACATTTCAATATCAGCCGGATTTTCATATCTGAAAGTTGATAATACAATATCTCCTAAGAAAGGAATCAACTCACTTTTAAATATTAATTATTTTCCGAATATATTTGATATGAAAACTGACTTCAGCAATATCTATGCTGAGATAACGGGGTATTACACATTTAAAACTTTTACTGATCTGACATTTATACTGAAAGCAGGAGGAAAGAATAATTTCGGGAATTATGTGTTTTATGAGGCTGCCGAAGCCGGAGGATCAGGCAGTATCAGGGGATATCCAAGAGAAAGATTTCAGGGAGATGCATCACTGTTCGGGCAATCCGAATTGCGAATAAAAATTGCAGCCACGGATATTTTCCTTCCTGCAAAATTCGGCATATCAGCGATAAGTGATATCGGCAGAGTATTCATTTCGGGAGAAGATTCAGAAATGTGGCACAGCACATACGGCGGAGGAATTTGGTTTGAGATTGAAAAGACAGTGTCAGTTAATTTCTTAGCGGCTCGTTCCACTGAATTGACTGAGTTTTACCTTTCGTTGGGATTGGGTTTATAATAAGTATCTCTTAAGATCAGAACGGAATATTTCTTTATTCAGCTATTCGTGAATTTAAGTCGAACCGGTATTTTGAAAAATCAATTTTGCATATTAAATTAAGTATATTTTTAACATTATTGACAAAATAATTTCAGATATGAAAATAAAATTAAAAATCCTCCTGGTCATTATTTCAGGGCTGATAATGATTTCCTGTTCAAAGAATAAACCCGAAAGCGAAGTTCATTCAAAAGAGAGCAAAGAAAAATCGAAAAATGAAAAAACCCCTGACAATGATTCAGCAAGTAACCTTTCACATTATGATCTAAGCTCAGAAAATCCAAAGATACTGACACTGCCTCCTGAATTAAAAGAGATATCCGGAATGACTATGACACCTGACGGCAGATTATATGCGGAACAGGACGAGAAAGGAATTGTCTACCAGGTGAATCCTGGTACAGGTGCGATCGTAAAAAAATTCAGTCTTGGCAAACCACCGATAAAAAAAGATTTTGAGGATATTACCTTTGCAAATGATAAGTTTTATCTTTTACACAGCAAAGGAGAAATTTATGAATTCAGTGAGGGATCTGACGGAGATGTCGTTGATTTTAAAATATATAAGACTGAACTTAACGGCAACAATGATATCGAAGGTATGTGCTATGATAAAGAAACCAATTCCCTGCTGCTTGCCTGTAAAGGTGATCCCGGAATTGATAATGATGAAAACGATAAAGCTGTTTATTCTTTCTCACTTGACAACATGACTTTCGATCCGAAACCAAGGTTCTTATTAAAGAAATCTGAGATCAAAAATTATTTCAATCCGTCCGGAATTCAGAGAGATCCTTTAACCGGAACATTCTTTATCATTGCAGCAAACGGAAATGAAATTGTTGAAATATCCAAAGACGGGAATCTGATGGGTAAAAAGAGTCTTCCTAAAAGCATCCATGTACAGCCTGAAGGGATCACATTCGCTTCAGACGGAACACTGTTTATCAGCAATGAAGGAAAAGAAGGAAACGGAACTATTGTTATATATCCCCTTAATAAATAAGTAATGTACAATGTGTACAAGGTATTTTGTAAAACACATTAAACTTTATTTCACCCAATAATCAGAACAACACAGCATGAATTTTTTTTCAAAAATAATTTTAGCATTAATTATTTTAATAATTTATTCTGACTCATTTTCCCAGACCGGGACTATTGACACCGGTAAGTATTTTTCAAAGAAGATTAATGTTGTTGCCGGAGAAGGTTATGCAATGAGCGGATTCGGTGAGCTTTTTCTCGGAAAGCACTGGAGAGATCTCTGGACAACTCCATTTGAAGCGGATGTACTGGATCTTAATAAATTTGCCGGCGGACTTACTCCTTTTAAAAGAGGTGGCGGTCTTCAGACAAAATCACTCCGGCTGAAAGGTAAGGACGGAAAGACATACAAATTCCGTTCTATAAATAAAGATCCTACCAGGATTCTTCCTCCTGATCTGCAAAATACTTTAGTCGCTGATGCATTTCAGGATCAGATAAGCACTTCAAATCCATTGTCCGCATTAATTGTCGCTTCAATGCTTAAACAGCTGGGTATAATCAATGCAGAGCCGATAGTAGTATATATGCCTGATGATCCTGCGCTCGGTGAATTCAGAAAAGATTTCGGAAATGTTCTGGGTACACTTGAAGAAAATCCTGAAGAAGGAGAAGAAGGTGAAAAAGGATTCGGCGAATCTGATAAAATTCTTAACTCAAACAAGCTTTATAAAAAACTTGAAAAGGATAATGACAATCAGGTTGATGCAGTAGAGTTTCTTAAGGCGAGATTATTTGATCTGATGATCGGTGACTGGGACAGGCACTCGGATCAGTGGCTGTGGGCGGGTTACGAAAAGGACGGAAAAATTATTTATAAACCGATACCGCGTGACAGGGATCAGGCATTCTGCCTTTATGATGGAATAGTTCCTTTCTTCGTGGGAGAATATATAACGCAGATAGAAGGGTACGGGGAAAATTATCCCCGGATATATGATCTTTCCTGGAACGGCAGATATGTTGACAGAAAGTTTCTTCCTGAGGCAACTAAAAAACAATACGACTCTATAGCAACATTAATTCAGTCAAAGATCACGGATGAAATAATTGTAAACTCAGTTAAAAAGCTTCCTCCCGAATGGTATAAGCTCGAAGGAAAACATCTCATCGGAATGATAAAATCCAGAAGAGATAAGCTAAAAGAAATTACAGATGAATATTATGATCTGGTCAATGTGGTTGCGGATATTTACGGAAGTGATAAAAGCGAATATATAGAGATCAATAATCTGGGTGACGACAGGGTTGAGGTAAAAATGTATAAGAAAGATAAAGATACAAAGGAAAAAAAAGGTGATCCTTTTTTTCAGAAAGTATTCAGCTCTGATGAAACTGACGAGATCAGAATATACATGAACGAAGGAAAGGATGTTCTGAAAGTAAAAGGTGAAAACAACAGCGGCATAGATGTAAAGGTAATAAAAGACAAAGAAAAACTGGAAGTCGTCGGGAACAATAAAAATGGTGTCGAGATATTCAGGGATGAAAGACCGGCAAATGACATAAAGGAAAGGAACGAGCCGTTTGTGGAAGACCGCGGACATGAATGGAGATTCACACCGGTTCTTGGATATAATACAGATAATGGTCTGGAGCTCGGAGGCGGTCCGGTGCTTTACAAATACGGCTTCCGGGCGAATCCTTATGTTTACAAAATGTCTCTTGTTGGAAGCTATGCATTTAATGCCAAGAGTTATAATTTCAAATACACCGGCGATTTTTACACTATTATCAGGAATACAAGAATTAATCTTGAAGTTCAGGAAACCCAGCTTGCCATAACAAGATATTTCGGTGAAGGGAATGAGACACCATACAGTGACAGTCTTCAGGATGCTAAATATTATAATGTAAAACAGGAATTGATTCGCATTGTCCCTACATTTTTTATTCCTGTGGGTAAATTGTTTGAATTTAAAGTTGCTCCTTTTTACAAAAATGCTAATGTGAGCTATGATCAGAATACACTTCTCGGACAGAATCCTGATACATACGGAATAGGCAGGATTAATTTTGCGGGAATAAATTCATCTTTTTCATATGACTCACGCGACAATACAATGGAGCCGATGAAAGGGATTTACGCTCAGCTTTTAAGCAACTACACTCCGAATTTATTCAGCAACAATTACGGATTCGGAAAAGCAGGCGTTGACATCCGGGCTTATATCAGCACAGACACAGTAAAAGGTGTTACGTTTGCATTCAGAACAGGTGCAGGAAAAGTCTGGGGAGATTATCCTTTTTATGAATCAATGTTTCTGGGAGGCGTAAATTCTCTGAAGGGATTTTCAAGGGAGAGATTTGCAGGAGATGCAGTAGTGCTGGGAGAAACAGAGATTAGATTTGATGTGGCAAGAGTGAACATACTCGTTCCGGGAATGCTTGGTATATCTTTCTTCGGCGGTACGGGAAGAGTTTTTCTGACAGGTGAGGATTCAAAGAGATGGCACAGCTCATTCGGATCTTCTCTGTGGATATCCTATCTGGAAAAAATGTTCAATATCGGATTTACAGCGGCAAAGTCAGACGAAGGTTATAAATTTTTTATCGGATCTGCTTTATTCTTATGATCCTGACTTTAAACGATTAAATCCTCATCTGTCCAAAGCTTAAAATATCAGGCAAACAATTTTATATTATACTTTTTTAAACAATCCCCAAACATTCAATAAAACTGAATGGAAAGATCAGTAAAGCGAAAGCAAAAATTAAGATCTGTTTTTTTAATTTCCTTAATAGGAATTGTAATCGGTTTCCTTTTTACTGTCGGAACATTCGGATTTGACGAGGCAAGAACTGTGAAAGGGATTGTTGCAGGTTTCATCATAACTTTTCTCATTGGAATTTTCGAGAATTTTGTTTTTCAGAGCAGATTCAGAAAGCTTAAATTTTCCGCTGGTCTTTTAATAAGAACGCTGGTATATGTTTTAGTAATTTCTTTTGCAGTTATATTAGTCTGGGTAATTCACGAAAGCAGTTTAAATGACACCGGTATATTTACCACTATAAGCAGTGAAGATTTCAGATATTTTATTTTAAAAGGAGATTTTAAAAGAATTCTGATATTTGCAGTGTTATTCAGTTTTCTCATTAATCTGTTTACACAGGTTAATAACCTGCTTGGAAAAAATGTTCTTATGAATTATTTAACAGGGAAATATCACAAGCCGAAGACAGAAGAAAGAGCTTTTATGTTTCTTGATCTTTCATCTTCTACAACAATTGCCGAAAAACTTGGACCTGTGAAGTACCATAAATTTATAAATTCATATTTCTTTGATATAGACGAAGCAATAGTGGAATCCGAAGGTGAGATCTATCAGTATGTAGGTGACGAAGCCGTAATAAGCTGGAAAGATAAAAAGGGGTTTAAGAATGCCAACTGCATAAGATGTTTTTTCATGGTAAAGGACAGAATAAATGAACTGTCGCAAAAATATGAAAAAGAATTCGGGGTAATTCCCGGATTCAAAGCCGGACTTCACTTCGGACATGTTGTAACCGGTGAAATAGGAGATTCAAAGAAAGAAATTGTTTTTAGCGGAGATGTACTTAATACAGCAGCAAGGCTTCAGGCGCAGTGCAATACTCTCGGCAAAACATTTCTTGTTACAGAAGATATACTGATCAGAACTGAACTGCCTGAAGAATTTATTTCCGAGTCTCTCGGCAAATTCATTTTAAGAGGCAAGGCTCAGGAAACAGAGTTGTTTAACATTCAGAGAAAATAAAATGAGTTCAGAAGTTCAGAGAAAACGAAATATAAGATCAATACTTCTTTTTACTTCCTTTACTTCGGCAGTGGCAGTGATATTCGCACTGCTTAGTAAAGGATTATTAATGAGTCCGGTACTCAACCATCTGTTCTTTGGAATAGTTTTCGGACTTATCGCATCTTATCTGGAATACTTTTACCTTGAGAAAAGATTAAGAAGAATGAAATTTTTCGCGGCTGTTATTATCAGAAGCCTGCTCTATATTGTTCTTTTCATTTCAATAATTCTTCTTATTTTTGAGATCAACATCGGGTTTCATAACGAACAGTTTCTGGAAAATGCAAAAAAGTTCGGCTCACTGTCTAATTTTTTTCAGAGCAGGGAATTTATTATAATGATCTCTGTATGTGTCATTATGATTTTCTTTATTAATTTTATCAGACAGATAAACAGGCTGATGGGTCAGAATGTACTTCTGAATTATGTGCTGGGCAAATATCAGCTACCGCTTGAAGAAGAGCTTATCTTTATGTTCCTTGACCTGAAGTCATCTACGACCATTGCAGAAAGAATAGGGCTTGAGAGGAATCATGAATTTCTTAATGATTTTTTTTATGATATGACCGATCCTATACTCGAATGTAAAGGAAGGATTTATCAGTATGTTGGAGATGAAACAGTAATAACGTGGCATATGAAAGAAGGTATAAGCGATCTCAACTGTATTAAATGTTTTTTTAAAATTCAGGAAAAGATAAGTGCGAAGAAAGAAATTTATATTAAGAAATATGATGTTTATCCGGAGTTTAAAGCCGGTCTTCACTGCGGAAGGGTCATAACAGGTGAGATCGGAGATATTAAAAAAGACATCGTGTATCACGGAGATACTGTCAATACTTCATCCCGTATTCAGTATGAATGCAATACTTACGGAAAAGCTCTGCTCATCTCGGATGCTCTACTGCAAAAGATGAACATTAAGGGAAGGTATGTTTCTGAGTCGATGGGAATGATCAGGCTTAAAGGAAAGACAAAGGAACTTGAACTTTTTTCTATTGAAGAACTAAAATCAACTTAATAAAATACAATGAAGGAAAATACTTTCATATTGATATGAAGTTATAATATTTCCAATTTAATAACCAAAACTTATTTATAAATGTCGGTACATTTAAGGAGAAATTTAAATTCTGTAATAATATTTACTGCTTTTACTTCCATTGGAGCTGTGCTTTATGCAATAGCAAATCATGGATTTAATTTGATTCCGATTACGGTTCAATTTCTGATCGGATTTTTTTTCGGATTAATAACTTCCCTTGCTGAAGTTTTTATTTTTGAAAACTGGCTTAAGAGAAAACATTTTTCTTTAGCGCTTATCATTCGGTCTTCCTTTTATATAATTGTAAGTGCCGGAATTATACTGTTTATAGTTTCAACAAAACTGGGACAGGAGGCAAACTTATTTTCTTTCAGCAGTGATGAACATGAGAACCTTATAGATTACGCTACCAGTATAGATTTTATAGAATTACTTGGCTTCAGCGTTGTATTAAGTTTTTTTGTAAATTTTGTCAGACAGATCAATAAACTGCTGGGACAGAATGTACTGTTTAATTATGTCAGAGGTAAATACCAGCTGCCTCTGGAAGAAGAGCTTATTTTTATGTTCCTCGATCTGAAATCTTCCACCACCATTGCTGAAAAGTTAGGTCACATAAAAAATCACGAATTCCTGAATGATTTCTTTCACGATATGACTGATCCTATTCTGGAATGCAAAGGAAAGATCTATCAGTATGTCGGAGATGAAATTGTTCTGACATGGCATTTGAAAGAAGGACTCAGAGACCTTAACTGCATAGACTGTTTTTTTGACATACAGAATAAAATTTACGGAATGAAAGATGTCTATTTAAAAAAATACGGAGTATATCCGGAATTCAAAGCCGGTCTTCACTATGGAATGGTTATTACAGGTGAGATGGGAGACATTAAAAAAGATATAGTCTATCACGGTGATACTGTTAATACTTCGGCACGTATTCAGGCTGAATGCAACAAGTATGATAAAAAAGTTCTTATATCTAAAGATCTTAAAGACAAGCTCCATCTTGACGGCAAATATACTGCCGAATCAATGGGAAATATCAGATTGCGCGGTAAAGAAAAAGAACTGGAGCTTTTTTCGATCGAAGAAGCGTAATATCATTTTCTTCTTCTGAAAATTTGAATACGGTATCTGATTAATATTAAAACAGATTTTATTTTTTGATCTTAAAGTCTATTGTATATTTTAATTCTGAATAATTATGACCGTACAGGCAACTCGCAGCATAAAATCTATTTCATTATTTACAGTTTTGACTTCTGCCGGCGGAGTCATTTATGCAATTGCATACCATGGATTTAGTCTGTTCCCTATCGCTGGTCAGTTTGTAATCGGATTTTTCTTCGGCATCATAACATCGGTAACAGAAATTTTTGTCTTTGAGAACTGGCTTAAAAGAAAACATTTTTCAACTGCTTTGTTAATCAGAACATTTTATTACGTTCTTATAAGTTCATCGATTATTATTTTTGTGGTTTCGAGACAGATAGCTCACATTTATCCATATGATCCTGCAAAACACAAGGATTTGTTTTCGTTCATTCGTAGCATAGATTTCATTGAACTTCTTGCGTTCAGTGTTCTTCTTAGTTTCTTTGTTAATTTTGTCAGGCAGATCAACAGACTGCTTGGACAGAATGTTCTCTTTAATTATATCAGAGGAAAGTACCAGCTGCCACTGGAAGAAGAACTTATATTCATGTTCCTCGATTTGAAATCATCTACGACTATAGCAGAAAAATTAGGTCACATAAAGAACCATGAATTTCTCAATGAATTCTTTTATGATATGACAGATCCTATTTTGGAATGCAAAGGAAGGATTTATCAGTATGTAGGAGATGAAATTGTTCTGACCTGGCAGATAAAGGAAGGACTTGAAGAACTTAACTGCTTAAAATGTTTCTTTGACATTCAAAATAAAGTATACGGACTGAAAGATGTCTATTTAAAAAAATACGGAATATATCCGGAATTCAAAGCCGGACTTCACGTGGGAAAGGTAATTACAGGTGAGATTGGAGATATTAAAAAAGATATTGTGTATCATGGTGATACTGTAAATACTGCAGCCCGCATTCAGGCCGAATGCAATAAATATAGCAGGAAAGTCCTTGCATCAAAAGATCTGGTTGATTTGCTTGACTTAAAAGGTAAGTATGATACCGAGTCTATGGGTAATATTAGATTACGCGGTAAAGAAAAAGAACTTGAACTCTTCTCTGTCGGGGAATTACAATCTTAAAAATTACAATAGCTGCGTCAATTATTTATAGTTTATCATTTTGCCACAATTTGCTCAATAGATATTTAAAATAATTTTGAAGCACAAACTGATTAATAATTAAAAGCAAAGATATCAATGAATATTTCATTACAATTCAATTTCCTCTAAAAATTAATATTTAAAATTCCGGGTTTATAAAAAAAAAGGATTGTAATTTACAATCCCTTTTCTGTTTAAATTATATTTCTTAACAAAAATTATTTCAGAAGCATCATCTTTTTAGTCTCAGTGAAATTTCCTGATTTCAGACTGTAGAAGTAAACTCCGCTGGTAAGGTCTGATGCATTGATAGTTACATTGTATGAGCCTGCTGATAACTTTTCATCAACAAGTGTTCTTACTTCCCTTCCCAGAACGTCAAATATCTTTAAGGATGTCTGTGAATTTTTAGGAATGCTGAAAGTAATTGTTGTGCTTGGATTAAACGGATTCGGATAGTTCTGCAGCAAAGTATAACTTTCCGGAACCTGCTCACCCGATGATGATGCGCTTATTCCTACAGGTAATGAGTAATCACTAAGCGGTGCCCATCCTTTATTATTATTTTCATGAACCTCATTTGTAATTGAATTTTCCGGATCTATAACTGCGTAGATTCTTGTGCTTCTCGGTGTGAGAGGCGGTACTATCCACTGAACTGATGCATACTTATTTTTACGTGACTGCAGACCACCAGCAATTGTTGTCTGTCCTATTAATGCTCCGCTTTCAGCAGGATTGCCTTTATAGAATTTTACAGTTACCGGTGTACTTATATTCAGTAATCCAAAATTACTGATGCGGGCTTTAATTGTAATTGTATCACCTGCCTGTGGATCCAGTTTGGAGATTCTGATATCTTTTGATCTGAATCTGTATGCACTGTCATTTCCCGGTAATGGAAATCCTTTTTCAGGATCAAGTCTCCACGGCAGACAGAATGCCGGATCGGTTTTGTTTCCGTATTTTGTTGCCCAGAATGAACTCGGATTAGCTGTTAAGTTTACTTTATAATCATAAACGAGCGCACCGTTCTTTGCCCAGTATGCATAAGGAATAATATAATATGAATTTTCGGGGAGATTGTAAGGAGCAGTAAGATGACCGTAATCCCCTCTTAAAAGCATTGATGAACTGATCTTTGTTTCAACGCTTGATACCTGGCTCTGACTGTAATTTCCGTTTACACCGACTTCAATTCCCCACGCTCCTACAGATCCGCCGACTTCAATTCCGATCTTTCTTGATGTGTCCGCGCCTGAAGACTGAAAGTTTTCCATTTCAAGCTGTGTGAAACTGCTGCCGCTGCTTCCTATTGTCTGCGGATTGAACTGATATATCAGCTGCGCTGTATCTTCAGACAATGACAGAGAATCTTTATACGAAAGTATATTCCCGACTTCATGCTCCGGTCTGTAAATGTTTCCGATCACATAATCATCTTTTGATTCTACCCACAGCTTCGTTGTAGGTCCGGGGATAACTGTTATCACATTTCCCCTGAAATTATTCAGACTGTCATATACGGGATATTCATAAAAGTCATAATCATTAACAATATTAAAAGTCCAGTCGTCTCCTTCAGCTCTCCTGCCTTCAGTAACTCTGATCGTGCTTCCTGAACCAGCAACATTTCCAAAACCTTCAGCATATGATGTTGTTATACTTGCCTGTACACCGATGCCGAAAAAGTTACCGCCGCCGCTGAGAGTTGCGTCTACTCCCCAGTCACTGTGAACTCCGACAGAAATGGTTGTGTCCTGTGTTGTTGCCTGTATATAATCAGCGCTGAATCCGCAGTTAAGTGCAGGAAAACAACCGGATATATCATATGCAGTTGTCGAAGGTTCAAATACATCAAAATGTACAGGAGGCGTATTTAAAATAACAAGCGGCTGCTTGATAAATGATTTACGGTAATGACTTGCTTCACCGAGTCTTACTCTGTCTCCGTTAAAATCACCGAGAGCAACTGCAAAATGTCTGAGATTACCTGTGTTTCCGTTTATAGGCGCATTTTCATAATTTTCTTTTCTTGCCTTTAATACAAATGCCGTGAGTCCTGCATTTGCTTCGTAGTCATAAATATTCATCTGTTGATTTTCCGGATCCAGATTGAAAGGATTTCCAACCGCTATAATATCAGCTTTCCGGTTGTAATCAAGATCTGATGTTACCATCACTCTTTCAGATAAATCCGTTGTCTGAGATTCCCATCCGTAAATTGTTGGTCCGCTTATGCGGAGCTGAGGTCTGAGACTATCCTGACTTACACTGAATGCATATATATTTCCTCTTGATGCAACTGCAATGTCATTCTTTCCGTCTCCATTGAGATCGCCTGCTGATATATCAAAAGGTCTTGACTCACCGAAATTAGAAACATCCTGTGTAGCTCTTCTGTAGGTTTTTGTTTCTATGGTATTTAATGTATCTTTTACTTTAAGTATATCAATATAGATTCCCGGCTGACCTGACTGACTGTGTGTAAAAGCAAATCCGGCAGCTATTTCATCTATTGCATCATAGTTAAAATCCTTTGCGGATGCAGATATCTGAATATTGGAAATATTGTATGATGGCGACGTGAACAGATTTACTGTGCCTTTTGAAACGAAATTTCCCGAACTGTTGATCTTATATATTCTTGCAGTGACTGACCAGCTTGTTATAAGCTGCTTCTTTACAAATATCAGCGCGATCTCTTTAAAGCCGTCGCCGTCAAAATCTCCTATCGCGATATCAAATGCATCTATTTTATCACCACCTGTGAAGGCAACTTTCTCATTATTTATGCTGTCGCCTTTTACAGGCACAAGACCTGAGTTAACTGTAAAAAGTTTTAATTTATATGTTGAATCCGGTCCGATATATCCGAGCACAAATTCTTCTTTTGAATCACCGTAAAAATCTCCTGCAGCAAGTCGAATTGGGGTTTTAGGAGATCTGTTTGCAGGCATGACTGCATTCGGTAATGTGAGCCTGTTAGCTGAAGGCCAGGTAAGTGTTCCCGAGTTTATCTGCGGGATCATAATTTTTATGGAATTACCTGCACCGAGCCATGCAGCTGCAAGGTGCTTGTATGTTCCACCGAGAAAATTTCCTCCTGTTACTGTCATTCTTTTGTTCCCTGTAACGATGGAATCAGTCTGAACAGTCTTTGGGACAAATTTACTGTCAGGATTTGACTGGTTAAGATCTATGTCAAAAATCCTTGAGCGGATATTCTGATTGTTAGGATCTGAGCCAAGCGTCTGGCTGTTGATAATGATCAGTTCATCAGAATTCACTAGATCCCTCACTCTGCTTAGAGGATCATTGGACTTTCCCTGCGAAAAGATTTCCGGAGCTGAAGCGATAAAAAGAGTAAACAAGATGATCAGTTGTGTTAGTTTTTTCATTTTGTATTTAGTTTGATTAATAATTTTTTTTATACAAAAATATTTGAATTCTGTGCTGAATGCAAAGAAACTTTTCACTGATGTTCACGGTAATTTTCCCCGGTGGAGTCTTTTTTCTTTAAAATACACTCAAAAATGACTTTTTTAATACAACTTAAGTCACGAATTTATTTTTCAAATTAAATAATGAAAGAAACCAAACTAATTGACCTGTTAAAAAGGCTGAATAAAGAAGAATTTAAGGACTTTGAGAAATTTGTTTCTTCCCCATATTTCAGCAGAGGAAGAGATCTTTCTCCTTTGTTTAAATCTTTAAAACCTTTCTTCCCAGATTTTGAAAATGAAAAACTCTCTGACGATTATATTTTCAGGAAACTCTATCCGGATAAAAAATTCGGTGATGAAAAATCTGTAAGCTTATTAAGAACAGTAACTTCTGAATTATTTAATCTCGGAAAGGAATTTCTTGCTTACTCGGAATTTGATCAGGATATTAACAGAAAGAATTTTTACAGATTAAATCAGCTTAGAAAGAAAAAACTCTATAAAGAATTCGATAAAGAGTATAAGGAAGCGGTTAGCGTGCAGGAAAAGTCTGAAGGAGGAAATCCGGAAGATTTTATTAATAAATATTTTCTAAGATTGAGTTATGCTGAATACTGTGTTGAAAAAGGCTGGGCTGTACAGGCTTATGAATCCCTTTTCAAAATGGGTGACTATGCGGCAATGGTCACACTTATAAGAGGTTTCAGAATGAGTGAATTGAAAATGGTTGCCAAGAGCTTCTGTGATCTCAAACCCGGATTCAGTCTTCTGGAATATCTTATAAATAATATTGATATAGACAAGCTGATAGAAACCATCAGATTAAATGAAAATAAATATTTCCCGATTATTGAAATAAGCTATCTGATTCATAAAATGACAGAAGATTTTATGAATGAAGAGCACTTCAGAAAACTTAAAAAACTTGTGCTCAAAAACCTTGATCTTCTGGGGCATGATGAGAAGTATATGATATTCAGCATCATGGGTTCATACTGCGTAAGGATGACAAATATTCTTAATCTCGATTCATATCTCAAAGAGCAGTTTGTACTGTTTGATATGAGTCTGAAGCTCGGCGTTCTTAAATGGAGGCAGGAAGATGATTTTCAGCTCTCTCTATTCAGAAATATTGTCATTACAGGTGTGATAGTAAAGGAGCTGGACTGGGTAGAGGAATTTATAAATAAGTATTCACCGGAATTAAATCCGGATCAGAGAGAAAGCATGATTAATTATTCAATGGCTTATTTATGTGCAGCAAGGAAAGATTATGAGAAAGCGCTGGAATATCTTATCAAAGTGAAATATGATTTTTTTATGTTCAAGATAGATGTGAAAAATCTTTACTTCCGTATTTATTTTGAAATGGGACTTTTTGAACAGGCTTATTCCATACTGGACAGCATGAGGCATTATATTTCAAGCACCAAGGACCTGTATGATATTTTCATTGACAGAAATACTAATTTTATTAAATATGCTTCCGAACTTCTAAGAATAAAATCTTCAGGTGTATATAAAAATCTTGGAATACTCAGAGATAAAATTGAAAAGGAAGTTTATCTGGAATCCAGGAGATGGCTTCAGAAAATGATCGATGAACTTATTAACAACAAATAATTTCCTAATGCTGAGTTATTCAATAAATATTTAAAATATATTTTATCACTATCCCTTTTCAGGGTTTATCTTAATTCATTCCTTTTATCATTACAGTTGTGCCGCAGTTGCGCAGTATGGTAAATATCAGCTCACATTATTCTGTTACTCCGCGCTTTGTTTTTTATTCTGGAGTAAGACTATATCCGCAATATTATTTCCGGCTGATTTTTCCAATAGTAAGTAAAGTTCTGACAGGTTTTTAATTTCACAAAATTTGTTTTTTAAAATTGAATCTTCTATTTTTGCATTAATAAACATTTTTTTAAAAATTAAAACCACCTATAATGAAAAATAAATTTATTGCCGTTTGTTTTTTATTAGCTTCATGTATTTTCATTTTTTCTCAGTGTTCAGAGAACACAACTACAAAAAAAGAGCCGGATCAGAAACTAAAATTCGGAGGATTTGAAAGTCAGGTCAAATGGGGGGAACATCTTGTTCTATTAGGCGGATGCAGTGATTGTCATACTCCGAAAAAAATGTCACCTAAAGGTCCTGTCGATGACGAATCATTATTTATGTCAGGTCATCCTGCAGCAATGCCTGCACCGGATATTGACAGAAAGGAAGCTGAAAGCAAAGGACTTGTAGTTACACAGACTCTTACTGCCTGGGTTGGTCCATGGGGGGTCTCCTACTCTGCTAACCTTACTCCTGATGAAACAGGAATCGGGACATGGCAGGAATCTAATTTCTTAACTGCTATAAAAGAAGGAAAGTATAAAGGAATTTCCGCTTCAAGACCTCTTATGCCGCCAATGCCATGGGAACAAATGAGCAAGCTTTCTGATGATGAACTCAAAGCAATGTTTGCTTATCTGAAATCCTTAAAACCTGTAAAGAATATAGTACCGGCGTATCAGCCTCCTGTAAGCGCATCAAAGTAGAAGTAACCGTAAATATTCCAATCAAATCTGACCATAAATAATAATTTTCAGACTGCAGATATTTTAAGATTCTGCAGTCTTTCTCTTTTCCGGTCCAATTTCCATAATAAACACCGATTTTTTATTTGACAAAAATCATATCATCTTATGATATTTATCATAAAGTAATAATTTGATTTTGTATATTTTTACATTAATTGAACCTGAGAATAATTGTATAAGATTATTCAGGATCAAAAAATTGATTGGTAATATGTAAAGATACCAATGAATTTTGTTCTCCTTTTTTTGTAAAAATATATTTACACCAAAAGTCCTTTTACAGATTGGGTGGTCTGTTTAAGAACCGGTGTAAATATATTTTTTTT
>DAIPYG010000054.1:0-23511 GCA_036782875.1 Bacteroidota bacterium
ATTCTGAACCAAATTATGCATATAATAAGCTATTCATATTTATTTTGGACAGTACCGGATAATTATATGTTCATGCAAAACGTCAATATCCGGTTTTAAAATTACTCAGGTTAGCTGCTATCATAGTAAAATTGCAGCTGGTAATGAATTTCTTAAAACGCATTTCCGCAAAACTAAAAACTAATTCAGGGTAAAAAAAAAATACTGGCTATTTTCCGGGTAACTTGATTAAATTATAAAAGTAAACAAATTTCATTTGCTGGATTTCTATATTTGGTCAGAATAATTATTTTAATAATACTTTGAAATTTTTTTTCTAAACTTTAATTTAATGTGAACGGAGAACTTCCATGAATGAAATAATCAAAGAAACTCTGGATAAAGCTCAGCTGCACGTAAACAAACTAAGAAAGCAAAATTCCAGATTTATTTACATCAGTCTGATCGCAAGTGTGCTGGCAACTTTACTGGCTGGATTTACCGCAGTTAACGGAAAGCCTTTAGCAGGTCAGGGTCCCGGTGCATGGAGCTGGACCTGCGGAGTAGTTGCCATATTTACGGCGACAGCTACTGTATTTACCGGACTGCATAAGCAGTTTACTGTTCCGGAAAGACTTGCAAAAGCAACCGAATGTGTCGGAAAATTAAAATCAGTTCTGATAAGCCTTGAAAGATCAGATATAAAAGACTCCGACAAGGATGCCTTACTGACAGAATATAAGAGAATCGTCGAAGTTTACAGTGAATTTATTGTCTGAGAAAACATAAGTTCGTTCTGATGAAATTAAATCTTCCATGTGTTTTTCTTTATGAACCGTATGCAGTTTTTTATCGTTAGTTAAAGTAAAGAAAAATTAATGAATTCAAAAATAATAATGACAGCAGCAGTTTTAATCTTACTCACCTTAATATCCTGTACAAGACAAAGCGCAATGAATAATAAATTTTACAGCCTGAATGATTCAACTAGCCAAAGTGGCAAAACCGGATCAGCGGATTTTGAAATAGTAAAAAGCGATGAAGAATGGAAAAAGCAGCTTACAGAAGAACAATTCATTGTAACAAGAAAGAAAGGAACTGAACGTGCTTTTAACAATGAATATTTCGACAATCACAAAAAGGGAAATTATTACTGTGTATGCTGCGAACTGGAATTATTCACTTCTGAAACTAAATTCGAATCAGGAACAGGATGGCCCAGCTTTTATGCACCTGTCAGTGAAAAAAATATACTGGTTGGAAAAGATCTCTCACATGGAATGAGCAGGGATGAGGTAGTCTGCAGCAGGTGCGGAGCGCATTTAGGTCATGTATTTGAAGACGGTCCGGAGCCGACAGGTTTAAGATACTGCATTAATTCCGCTTCACTGATCTTCATGGAAAAAAAGTGAAATTAACAAAATGATTCCATCTTTAATTAAGATGGAATCATTAGCTTTTCTATTTTGCCTCAGGATCAAAGTGTGTGATCCCGAAAATATTTCCTTCTGTATCAGTACAATAGGCAAGATATCCCATACCCTGAATTGCCATTTTCGGCACTACTACTTTCCCCCCGTTTTCTTCAACTTTTTTAATATACTCATCGACTGAATCTACTTTTATTGTATTATAAACATTTCCCTTTGGATCTCTTCTTTTCATCAGACCTCCGTTAATGCCGGGTTCGGAATCAGGACCAGTATTAATGAGATAATATTCTTCCGGACTGTCCCATTTGTTAAATTTCCACCCAAAGGTGTTTTCATAAAACTTTGAAGCCCGGCTTGTATCTTCGGCGTGAATTTCGAAATGAATTACTCTTGGCATTTTAAACTCCTTTTATTTTATATTATCAGATGAATCTGATATACGGTTTGAGGAAATTAAAAGTTTACATCTATTAGTATTTGAAATTTTCCGTATTAGCGTGTCTTGAGCTTTTAAGTTAGCTTAACTCTCTTGTCCGGAATTACTTACCGGCAAATTTTAAAGCCTGATTGAAAAATAATAATCAAATTAAATATTAATTCTATAACCAAAATCTCTCTAAACGATGATTCTCTGGAATGCAGATAATTCTGATATTGCTGATATTCGCTGACTGATATATGGAAAATACATATTAAATTTTTAACTTTGATGAAACAATAGTAAGCTATAATTATCATCTTCTCTTAAATACACAACTTTGAACACGACTTTATTAAATGGAAACCTGATATCATAGATGTGACGGAATTTCATTGTTATTTTTTTAAAGGCAAATAATAAATCCGTTATTTTTCAGATCAATCCCGTTATCCGCGTTCCGATTTTATCTTGCACAAGGACAGAAATAAAATAATTTTCAATTGCATTTAAAATTAAAAATATTTTTCGGATTTTGTAGCCACACAAATCAAATTCCAGATGTCAGAATCGTTACTTAATTTAATAATTATAATTTCCAAGATAGCCTTTGTAGAAGCAATTTTGCTGACCGGAGTTGCGTATTCAGTCTATGCTGAAAGAAGAGTTTCTGCATTTATACAAAACAGAATAGGTCCTAACAGGGTTGGTCCTGCAGGATTACTGCAGCCGTTGGTTGATGCTGTAAAGCTTTTATTAAAAGAAGACATAGTTCCTGAAAAAGCAAACCGGTTCATTCATTCACTTGCTCCTGCAATTTCAATAATAGTATCGCTTTCCACATTTGCAGTAATACCTTTTGGAGATACGATCACGATCGGCGGCAGGATCATTCAGCTTCAGATAGCCGATGTAAATATCGGCATATTGTATTTTCTTGCAATGACATCTCTCGGAGTTTACGGAGTTACTCTCAGCGGCTGGTCTTCAAATAATAAATATTCGCTTCTTGGCGGGCTGAGATCTTCAGCACAGATGATCAGCTATGAACTTTCAATGGGACTTGCAGTAATAGCAATAATATTAATGAACGGTTCGCTAGAGCTTGATACAATGGTTCATAATCAGGCAGGATGGAAATGGAATATAATTTTACAGCCTTTAGGTTTCTTAATTTTTTTAACATCAGCATTTGCAGAAACAAACAGGACGCCTTTTGATCTTCCCGAAGCGGAGCAGGAGCTTGTAGGCGGATACCATACGGAATATTCCAGTATGAAATTTGCTCTGTTTTTTCTTGCAGAATATGCTAACGTGATAGTTTCATCCGCCATGATAACTACTTTGTATCTCGGCGGCTGGCAATTTCCTTATTTACAGGACTTCGGATTACCCCCAATGCTAGTCAGTATATTGCAAGTCTTAACTTTTGCCACAAAAGTAATACTAATGGTATTTTTCTTTATCTGGGTCAGATGGACGGTTCCAAGATTCCGTTATGATCAGCTTATGAATCTCGGATGGAAAGTAATGCTTCCGCTGGGAATACTGAATCTGATTATCACAGCGATCGTCATTCTGTTTTTAAAATCCTGACCGGATCTTCATCTGTTATTTTAAAGGGATAAATTTTTTTAATTTAAATCAAACTGAAATTGAAAAAGATAATTTTTGCAATTCTGCTGTTAATTTTACTTCCGGTTAAATCATTCAGCCAGTATTTTAATGATTTCAGCAAGCCTGATCTGGACAATAATGAAATTCAGCTGAGCAAGCTTCTTGAAAAAGGTCCGGTGATGATCTCTTTCTGGGCTACCTGGTGTTCTCCGTGCAAGGAAGAGATGAAAAAGATGCAGCCGCTGTATGAGAAATATAAAGATCAGGGTTTTACTTATATAGGTATCAATCAGGATAATCAGAAATCCATTTCAAAAGTAAAGGCTTTCATCAGTTCCAATAATTATACTTTTCCGGTAGTGCTTGATCTGGATAAAAAAATATTCGAGGATTATCTCGGAGTCGGATTGCCTTATTCTCTGATAATTGATAAAGACAAGAAAATAATTGCCAAACATCTCGGATATATTACAGGTGATGAAGTAAAAATAGAAAAAGAGATCAAGAATGCTTTGAGCGGTAACGATGAAAAAGATATTAAAGATGAAAAAAAATAAATTTAATATCCTAAATACAGTATGAAGGGAAAGGTCAGTTCTTTGAAAAAGTATTTTTTATTTATTGCGGTAATAATGTTATTCAGTTCTGTATCTTACGGACAAACAGATCTCAAAGTGCAGGCAGCCGTAAGCAATCTTCTCAGGTATGGTAACGGCTATCAGTACACCGGCAGCATTAAAAATGCTAAACAGTATTTTGAGAACCTTACTGACGCAAGGTTTGATATTAACGGAGTGACATTCGGACTCCGCTACAATCTCAGTGATTCCATTGAATACGGACTTAACTTCAAGGGAATTGATAAAAGGTTTGTCGAGTATGATCATGAATCCGGTATTTCATTAAGAGCAGGAAATTTCTGGGAAATTATTTCAAGAGGACTTGCCCTGAATCTGTTTGAAGACAGAGCGCTTTTTTATGACACGGGAATGGACGGAGTAAGACTTACTTATGAAAAACTTTTCGAATACAAAAATCCTCTCAGAATAAAAGCTCAGCTCATAGGCGGTAATATAAATTACAGGGATTATCTTAATCCTGACAGGATCGAAAACTACAAATTAAGAAACGCTTATTTAAGAGTCTCACCACTGAAGCCGCTTACTCTGGGATTGAACTATGTTTATTCTAACGGAGAGCTGCCGGAAGAGGGTTTTCTTACCTATGTAAATACAGATCTTCCTGAAGCTTATATTAACATCAACTTTCAGGATCTGCAGTTTTATGCAGATTATGCTCACAAGACATCAATAATTACTCCTAATCAGATCTATCCCGATAATAATGTTGCAAAGGGCGACGGGTTTTATTCTTCACTGTCATACTCTAAAGGAAAATTCGGTCTTACGATGGAATATAAAAATTACGCATTCGATATCACGCTTCCTGACAACAGAAGCAACACAAGACCGTCAAGAATGCTTCCTTTTCAGAATCCTCCGACAGCGGTCAGGGAAAACACTTCTGTGCTGACCTCCAGAAATCCGCACGTTGTGAATTTCAATGATGAAGTAGGCGGACAGATAGATATTGTTTATACTCCAAATGATAAGCTCAGCTTTAATGCCAATACAAGTTTCTCATCGACGCATTACCAGTATCAGGACATAGATCCGACTTCAGTAATTACATATCAGAGAATAGACAGAAGTGATGCATGGCTGCCCGATTTTAATACGGCATTTTCACCATTCTGGGAGGTATATCTGGAAGCCGAGGATTATGCAACCGAAAAGATCTATGCGAAACTTGCTTTGTCGATACAGGACAATACAATATATAATCAGATAAATCCTTCGAGTTCGGAAATAATAAAGACAACCACAATTCCGCTGGAATTCAGATATTCTTTTACTGAAAAATACAGTCTGACTTTTATCAATGAGACCCAGTGGGCAAGCAATTCGATAAGAACCGGTGATAAGAATTTTATGAATCAGTTTAATTCACTCACCTTTTCAAGTTCACCGAAACTGAATTTTACAGTCAGTTCTGAATTTACAAATGACGATGAAGAGCCGACAGGAAAGAATTCCTGGTTTACGGTAGATGCATCCTATAAATTAAACGAATCAAATACATTCGGACTTTCATACGGTTCAGAAAGAGGCGGTCTGAAATGCACAAACGGAATATGCAGATTCGTTCAGCCGTTTGAAGGATTCAGGGTTTTGATATCGACGACTTATTAATTATGATCTGTATGATTCAATGATCATTATGAGTTCTCTTTTATAAAAAAGACTTTTTGTAATTATTTATATACTAATATGAAAAAGACAATTTTAATATTTAACATATTTCTTGCTTCAGTAATTTTTTATTCGTGTGAAAGCAATGACAGTCCGGTGACGAATAACACACCGGCACCGAATGTTCCTGTATTATTAGTTCCTGATAACAACTCCACTGTTTCAACCTTACAGCCGTCATTTGACTGGCAGGATTTTCCAAATGCAGTGAGTTATAAATTACAGGTAGCAGGCGATCCTGCATTTAATGATTTGATACTTGATACTGCCGGTCTGACACTATCATTCTGCAATTCACCTTCTAATATTTTAAATGACAGCGATTCATACTTTTGGAGAGTAAAGGCAGTTGTTACTGCAGATACCACTGCATGGTCGGGTGCATATTCATTTTCAACTTCCATAGAATCCATTAATGCAACCAACAAAGTTCTGATCGAACTTTTTACAAATACAAGCTGCATACCCTGTGTGGAAGCAAATACTTATCTTGATGAAATTTACCATCTGAACGGTGTAACTAACAATGATGCTAATGTTGTAGTATTGAGATATCATACAACACTATTTGCCAATGATCCTTTTTATCTTTACAATACAACAGACAACAATGCCAGAATGACATTTTATCCTAACTCTGCTATTGTAAATCCGAGGACATATTTGCTCGGAACATTCATCGGTAATTTTTCATCATCGGCGTGGACAAACAAGATCAACGAAAAGCTTGCCGATACAAGGACATTTGCAATAAAACTGACTAACACGTATGATACAGTCACAAGAAACGGAAATTTAAATGTGAAGATCAAACAGATCTCGGGTGCTGTTTTCAATGATCTGGTCTTCCAGATCGCAGTATCTGAAAACGAGATACATTATAATGCTCCCAACGGTGAAACATTATTTGACAATACTTTCAGAGATTTTATTACTCCTCCTGCCGGTCAGTCATTCACTATCAGTCCCGGACAGACCAACAGTTATGATCAGAGTTACAGTATCGATAATGCGATAAATCAGGATCTGACTGACCTTACAGTCTTTGTCCAGAGAAATAACAATACAGGCAAGGATGTATTTGCTGTGGAGAAGGTAAGTCTGAAGTGAGTAGTTTTAGTTTACAGTTGTCAGTTACGTTTTGGTCTTACATCTCCGGTTTACTGTTTGACGTTTCACGATTGATGTTTCACGTTTCTCGTTTGACGTTTCCCGTTTCACAAACTCCTTAAAATAACTTTTGATAGTTTTCCCATAATCATTATATTTTTTCATTTAATCTTTACACTGATGAAAAATGAAAACATATTTGATTCTATTCTTATGCATCCTTGTATTTAAGTCCTCTCTTCTTTTGTCACAAAAAGCTGATTCAATCATTGACGCTGATACGACCGATCTCAGAAGTTCAACAAACGAAGAAATTCTGCTTGAAGAGAACGAACAGAACGAAGATGAGTCTGATCTTCTGGATATACTGGAAAATTTAAAACGAAATCCTTTTGATCTGAATAAAGTAACTTTTTCACAACTTGAAAGTCTGCCATTCATGAATTCCGTAATTGCAAAAAAAATTATTGAGTACAGGACAGAGCACAATTATTTTAACTCAAAAAGAGTTTTGCTGAAAGTAGAAGGTGTGTCAAAGGAATTATATGAAAAGATAAAGACATATCTTATAGTAAAGCAGTCATCGCGGGACATTCTGATTGATGAAAGCGGGCGGGTGTCAGTACCGAAGGAACTAAGCAGCAAATCCGAACTGCGAAGCAGGCTTAGAGCAAGAATACTTCAGGACCTTCAGCCTAAGGAAGGATTTTTGAATAATAAATATGAAGGTTCAAGAGTAAAACTTTATAATCAGTTAAATGCAAAATATTTTAAACCCGCTTACAGACTCGAAGCAAATATGACGCTTGAGAAAGATCCCGGTGAAAAAAACATAATGGATTTTACTTCGGCATATATTGAATTAAGTGAAGTCAGAATGCTGAAAAAAATCATAGCCGGGGATTATGTTCTGAATTTCGGTCAGGGACTGGCAATGTGGAGTCTGCAGGCTTTTTCAAAAGGCATAGATGCAGTCAACCCTGTTAAGAAGAAAGGAAAAGGAACAAAAGGATTCGGTTCGGTGAATGAGGTACAGTTTTTCCGGGGAGGCTCTGCACTTATCGGTTTAAAAAATTTTAATTTTAACATTTTTTATTCTGATAATTATTATGACGCTTCATCCAATATTTCATCTGATGAGATTTCAAGTTTTTATTACGACGGTTATCACAGAACAACTTCAGAAATTCAAAGAAAGAATGCTGTAAAGGAAAAATTAACAGGTGGAAGAGCTGCTTTTCAAAAAGGTAGTATGACTATCGGCGCTACATTCTGGACAAGCAGGTTCTCTAAACCTGTTCTGCCCGACACGCTTAAAAAGCTGTTTAAATTTTCGGGAACAAAGGCAGAGATGTTTGGCGCTGATTATGATTTTATTTTAAAGAACATGAACTTTTACGGTGAACTGGCAAGATCGCATACCGGATCTATTGCTTACATTAATGGAATTCAATTTACTTTCTTCAAAATTGCGGATCTGATTTTTTCATACAGAAACTATCCGGAGGACTTCTCGCCCGTTCATTCTTTTGGCTTCAGTGAAAAAGGAGAAACCTATAATGAGCGGGGATTTTATTCAGGTATTAAATTTCGTCCCGTGAAAGGATTAATTATTAACAGTTACTTTGATCAGTATAAGTTTCCTTACAGGACATATTTCAATCCCGTCCCAACAACCGGAAATGATTTTCTTGCGAATGCAGAGTGGAAAGCTGCGAAAGGATTACTTTTTAATTTGAAATATAAAAATGAGAACAAGGAAGAGTCCCGGACGATTATTGATGTATTTGACAGGTCTGTAAAAAAAATTGATAACAGGAAACAGCTGAATTTCAGAGCAGGATTTATTTATCAGGCTTCCGCGGGTTTCAGGTTCAGAAGCAGGTTTGAATATGTAAATGTTGACTATGAGACTTTCGGGGGAGATAACAAGGGGCATCTTTTTTATTCAGACATCAGAATTATACCTGTGCCGGGGCTTGTGGTCGACACGAGATTTATTTTTTTCAATACAGACAGTTATGACAGCAGGATCTATGAATTTGAGAATGACATACAGGGAGTAATGTCAAACTTACCTTTATACGGAAAAGGCAGGAGATGGTATCTGCTGATCAAATACAAACCTTTTTCTTTCATAAATCTTTCCGCTAAATATTCTGAAACATTTTTAAGCGGTGTGAAGAGCATAGGAAGCGGAAATGACAGAATAGAGGGTGATGTAAATAACCGTCTGTCTCTGGGTTTTGAAGCAGGGTTTTAGATTTATTCATTTTATCCGGAAGGTTACATTAATCTGCGAGGTATTTCATTCCTACATTTCTTATGACGCTCAGATAATTTATATTGGTTATCATTTCAAATACAGTTAATGGCCAAAAAATCTTCAAAGGTATTTATACTTGATACTAATGTTATACTCCACGACTCTTCCTGCATACTTCAGTTCAAAGAAAATGACATAGTAATTCCCCTGACAGTAATTGAAGAGTTGGATCATTTCAAAAGAGGCAGTCAGGTCATTAACCTGAATGCCCGGGAATTTGCAAGAACACTGGATACAATGACGGGATCTGCTCTTTTCAACGGAGGAATTTCTCTGGGCAAAGGAATGGGAAAAGTCAGAATCGCCATATCCCGCGGAATGAGTGAGCAGATAAGGGAAATATTTAAAGATGATACTCCTGATCACAGGATACTCAGCTGTGCAGTTGAAATTCAGAAAGAAGATAAGAAGCGCTCAGTAATACTAGTGACCAAAGATGTGAACCTCAGGATGAAGGCGAAAGCGATCGGGCTTCCGGCTGAAGATTATTCCACAGACAGGATAAGCAATGTAGAAGAGCTTTACAGCGGAAAGGAGATCATAGAAAATTTTAATGATGAGATACTAGTAAAGCTATATCAGCCTCCTTATGAAGTACCTCTTTCTGAAGTGAAAACATTTTTAAAAGGGGAAGTACTGGCGAATAAATTTTATATTTTAAGAAACGATAGCCGCTCAGTTCTGGCTCATCTTGATCCTTTAAGAGAGGTTTTGAGAAGAGTTGATAAGAATGATATTTTCGGAATTAAATCACGTAATGCAGAACAGACATTTGCCGTCGATGCTCTGACGAATAACAATATTCCTCTTGTATCAATGACGGGGAAAGCCGGAACAGGCAAGACTCTTCTTGCAATTGCATCAGCTTTACATGTAAAGAAACATTACAGGCAGATATACATAGCGCGTCCGGTAGTTCCCCTGAGCAATAAAGACATTGGCTATCTTCCGGGAGACATAGAGAATAAGCTTGCACCGTATATGCAGCCATTATGGGATAATATTAAAGTCATACAGGACCAGTACAATGAATCAGACAAGCAGCATCAGCTGATCACTCAGCTCATAAAAGAAGATAAGCTTGTCATTGAACCGCTAAGTTACATAAGAGGAAGAAGTCTGCAGAGGATTTTTTTCATTGTGGATGAAGCTCAGAATCTTACGCCTCACGAGATAAAAACCATAATTACCCGTGCAGGTGAAGGAGCGAAGATTGTTTTTACCGGAGACATATATCAGATCGATCATCCTTATCTTGATTCTGAATCCAATGGTCTGTCTTATCTGATCGAGCATTTTAAGGGTCAGAAAGTATATGCTCACGTTAATCTTCTGAAAGGCGAAAGATCTGAACTTGCGGAGCTGGCGAGTAATCTGCTGTGAGTTCGTAGAGTTTGTTAAGTTTAAGAAATTAAGATACATAGAAAGAATTATTTAATTAAAAAAATATATATAATGCATACATTAAAGTTCGAAGAGTTAAATTTATCTAAAGAGGTTCAGCGTGCGATAGCTGATATGGGTTTTGAAGAAGCAACCCCGATACAGTCACAGGCGATACCTGTTGTATTAAGCGGTAAGGATATAATAGGTCAGGCGCAGACAGGTACGGGAAAGACGGCATCATTCGGAATACCAATTATTGAAACTATTGACGACCATCTGAAAAAAGTTCAGGCGATCGTTTTATGTCCTACCAGAGAGCTTGCAATTCAGGTATCAGAAGAAATAGGTGAATTATTAAAATATAAAAAGAGCATAAAGATTGTTCCTATCTACGGTGGTCAGTCCATTGACAGGCAGATCAGATCAATACAGTCAGGCGTTCAGATCGTAATCGGAACTCCGGGAAGAGTGATAGATCACATTAACAGGGGTACACTGAAGCTGAATGAAATTAAAATGGTGGTTCTTGATGAAGCAGATGAAATGCTTGACATGGGATTCAGGGATGATATTGAAGAGATACTGAAAACTGTTCCGAAGGAAAGGCAGACTGTAATGTTTTCTGCAACTATGCCCAAGCAGATTCTGGACCTTTCAAAAAAGTATTTGAAAAATCCGGAACATATAAAGGTTGTTCATAAGGAAATAACCGTTCCAAATGTAAATCAGTACTACATTGAGCTTAAGCCGAGCATGAAGCTTGAAGCACTCACAAGGCTGATCGACATTCACAATCCAAAATTATCACTCGTATTTTCAAACAGGAAAAAAAGCGTCGATGATCTTGTGTCACACCTGCAGGCAAGAGGATATTCTGCCGAAGGTCTTCACGGAGACATGAAACAAATGATGAGAGACAGAGTTATGTCAAAATTCAGATCGGGCAAGCTGGAAATCCTGGTTGCGACCGATGTAGCCGCAAGAGGAATAGATGTTGATGATATAGATGCTGTATTTAATTATGACATGCCGCAGGATGACGAATATTATGTTCACAGGATCGGAAGAACAGCCCGTGCAGGAAGAGCCGGACAAGCGTTTACTTTCGTAGTGGGAAAGGAATTCCGTGCGATAAAAGAGATCGAAAGATACACAAAGACCAAGATCGTCAGCATGCAGATACCTTCGATGAAGGATGTGGAAGAGATCAGGACGAATACACTTGTAACCGAGATAAAGGAAGTGATTGATAATGAAAAAGACCTGAAAAAATATTCAACAATAATAGAAAGACTTGTCAATGAAGATTATACTTCACTTGAGATCGCATCGGGGCTTTTGAAAATGGTAATGGGAAATGAAAAAGAAGAGATCCCTGTAATTGAGAATAATTATGGAAGAGAACAGTACAGAGGCGGAGACAGGGAAGACAGATACGGCGGAAGAGACAAAGGCAAAAGAAGTTTTAAAGAAGACAGGTTCGGAGGAAGAGATAAAGGAAAGAAAAGTTTCAGGGGAACAGATGAAGAGATGGTAAGATTATTTATCAATGTCGGTAAAAACCAGAGGGTAAAGCCAAATGACATTGTCGGCGCAATAGCCGGAGAAACGGGCATTCCGGGTAAGTCGATCGGCGAGATAGCTATCTTTGATAAATACAGTTTTGTAGAGGTACCCAAAAAGCTTTCGGAAAAAGTTGTGAAGATAATGGATAAGAATACAATCAAAGGAAAGACTATCGCAATGCAGGTGGCTAACGACAGACAATATTAAATTTTGAATAATTGAATATTACTAAGAAGAAAGGTAAAGTTAAATTTTAAAATCTCAGATAATTTAGAACTGAATGATTGAAAGAATTGAAACTGACAGACTGATATTAAGATTTTTAGATGAATCAGATATTTATGAACTGATAGATTATTATAAAAGAAACAGAAAATTCCTCGAACCCTGGGAACCCAGATTTGCAGAGGAATTTTATACTTACGATTTTCAGCTTCAAAAACTTTATTACGAAAAAGAACTAAGGGAAGCAGACCGAGAATTCCGCTACAGAATATTTAAGAAAGAAGATCCCGGTAAAAACATTGGCAATGTAGCCGTATCACAGATCATAAGAGGAGTTTTACAGAGCGCATTTCTCGGATACAGCATAGATGAAAAAGAAAACGGGAAAGGCATTGCTACGGAAGCCATTGCAACAGTAATAGAGATATCATTCAATGAACTTAATCTTCATCGTCTCGAAGCCAATATCATACCTTCAAATACCGCTTCGGTAAGAGTGGTCGAAAAATTAAACTTTATCAGGGAAGGATATTCAAAAAACTACTGTAACATCAACGGTATCTGGCAGGATCATTTAAGATTCGCGATCATTAATCAGAATTATGATGATCAAAGATAAGGCGGTAATATTTGATATGGACGGTGTGCTTATAGATTCTGAGCCTGCTTATCTGGAAATGAACATGAAAATGTTCGCCGAATATGGAATAGAAATGGATGATGAAGATTATAAAGCGCTTGTAGGATTACCATCAGTTCCGATGTGGACAATGCTGAAGAACAAATACATTCTGAAGAATGAAGTCAGTGAGTTTTTAAAGATTGAAAAAAGAAGAATGCTGGAGATACTTGATTCTGATATCATAGCAACTCCGATTGAAGGGATAGCTGAATTGCTTCAGTCATTGAAAGAAAAAAATGCTAAGCTGAGCGTTGCATCTTCTTCAGCAAGAGAAAACATAGATTTCATCCTGTCTAAATTAAAGCTGACCGGATATTTTGATTTTGTGATAAGCGGAGAAGAGGTCAGAAACGGCAAGCCTGCCCCGGACATATTTTTAAAAGTATCCGAAAGATTAAATGTAATTCCGGGCAAATGTTATGTGATAGAAGATTCTGCAAACGGTATTAAAGCTGCAGGGTCAGCAGGGATGAACTGCATCGGATTCTCCAACAATGAAACAAACTCTCAGGATCTCTCGGGTTCTGAAATCATTCTGAAAAATTTCAGCAGTATATACAGAGAAATTTTAATTGATCATATAAATAAATAATTTTATTTAATGGGAACATTCGGTAAAAGCATTTATCTTGCAAAGAACGGAGCTAATGTAATTATCAGGGATGCAGAGATAAAGGATGCTCAAGAATTGATTGATGTAAATATGAACATAGCAGAAGAAAAACTATATATGATGAGAGAACCAGATGAAGCTTTATATACTAAAGAAGGCGAGAAGAATAAGATCGAAAGATATTCCAACAGCGAAGGATCTCTCTATATTGCAGCAGAAGTAAATAATAAAGTTATAGGTTATATAGATTTTCAAAACGGAGGACTAAGAAGAACAAAGCACGCCGGATCATTCTCAATATACATATTAAAACAATGGCGGCATTCAGGTATAGGAAGCATGCTACTCGGTTCTCTGATCAATTGGGCAGAAAAAAATCCGCTGATCGAAAAAATTACGCTCGCAGTTTTTTCCACGAATGAAAACGCACAGGTTCTTTACAGAAAATTCGGATTTACTGAAGAAGGCAGATGTCCAAAAGATATGAAGCTGAGTGACGGAACATATCTTGACAGTGTGCTGATGTATAAATTCGTAAAATAATAAATGAATCAGGTAAAATCTGAAATCTCAGGAATGGCAAAGGGAGTCATATCGGGGCTGACCGGATTTTTATTTCTTGCGCTGACCGGAGTTTGTGTAAAGCTTGAATTCAAATCCGGAGCATCTATAGAATGGATCATTATTATACAGTACCTGACAGGTCTGATCATTATTTTAATAATAGCATCAAAGAGTAAATTCAGAGATCTTAAAACATCAAGATTAAAACTGCAGCTGTTCAGGGGTGCTGCAGGAATTTCAGCATTTGCCTGCTACGCGACTTCCATTTCGAAGATACCGCTTGTTAATGCTTCTTTGCTGAATAACACAGCTCCGCTTTTCATTCCTATCGTAACTTTAATCTGGCTGAAAAATAAAATTGATGAAAAGATATGGTGGGGAATTCTTACCGGTTTCACAGGAATTATTCTTATACTGGATCCAAGCACAGGAGACTTGCTAAAAAGAGGAGATCTTTACGGACTGGCATCGGGAATTTTTCTTGCAGTCTCTTATGTAGTCTTAGGTGTGCTTACAAAGACAGAGAATTTTATCTCTATCATATTTTATTACTTATTATTCGGCTTTATCGTTTTCTTACCTGTTGCATTTTTAAGCTCCTCATTTCCGTCCCTGTTAATCTGGGTTTACGGTATATCCGCAGGAATACTTTTCATCAGCTATCTTTATTTGATTCAATATGCATACCGGTTTGTCGCTGCTGTGAAATTATCACCGCTGAATTTTTCAGTTGTCGTATTTACCGGAATTCTGGACTGGCTGTTATTCGGTTATGTCCCGGGAATTCTTTCCATTGCCGGTATTGTGCTTGTATCTATTGGAGGTATTCTTGCTATTACTCTTCATGAAAAGGATAATAAAAATCTTAAACATCACTGGCATTAACCAGGATTGAATGATTGAAATTAACTAAGATTGAATGATTACTATGATTTTCACTCTGTTTGTAACTTGTGAATCATACCGTTAAGAAAAAAGTATTTCAATATATAATAAAGGATTAAATTTATGAAAACAATTATCACATTCATAATTCAATAGATTTATCATAGTTCAGCTTATCATATATGAATATATTATGAACACACTTTTCCGGGTCATCATCAATAAATGTATCATAGTTTAACGCATCATAAATGAAAGAGGTCCTTTTGGATCTATCATTGCTGTCAGATCACTCAAAGGAATTGAAACAGATTGTATTCCCATAACATATGGACCGACCTGATATGGTTTGAAAATTATTATAAGAGAATCATTTTCGGTAACCCAGTTGTCAAAATTCTTAATATCAGCTGACGCTCCGTCATGTATCATATCACTGATGTTGTCATAACCTTCTTTCTCTGCATTTTCAGTCAGCTGACGAATGCTGACGGCTGACAGATAATTCAGATATTCAGAGTTCTTGTTAAAAAGATCTGAGATGGAAAATGGTCCGGCACCGTTATTATCATAATTGAATCCTGTAACAGTTGTAAGCGGATGAGCCATTCCTGCGACATAATTGAAAACTGTCATTTCTACAGAGAGCAAAGAGCTGTTGGAAATCCAGCCTTTGCCGGATATGTCAAGCAAACTTTCATTTCCTCCGGAAACTTCGGATGGCATTTCTGAAACAGCCGCCTTAAAATTTTTGATTATTCCGCTTACAGTCGTGTCGAGTGAATTATTTATATCAGATGCAATTCCTCTCACTCCCATTAATGCCCCGGCTCCGAAATCCACCTGCGGGTAGTCTGCATTTATAGAATACCGGAGTTCCGTACTGCTGTCCTTTATGGATTTATATGTAATATTCATCACCTGTGATTCCGCATTCACATATGCAAAACACAAAAGCAATATTAATAAGAAATTTTTCATATGAATATTATAGTTAATAAAATTTTAAATCCCATTTTAATCTTATTAAACAAACAGGACGGAGATTACTATCTGTCAAAATTATTGTCAGATAGAATTTCCGTCCTGAGGTTTTAAAAAAATATTTATTTGATCAGAGTCATCTTCTTGGTAGAAACAAAGTTACCCTTTTCGCTTTGTGCTGTTACTTTATAAAAATAAATCCCGCTCGCAAGATTCGAACCTATCTCATTTGCAGAGAAGGTAACATTATATGAACCTGCATTATAGAATCCTTTTACAATTGTACCAATTTCTTTTCCGGAGATATCCATTATCTGTAAAGTTACATTACTGTTATATGGAATATCGAAATTTATTTTTGTAGAAGGATTAAACGGGTTCGGGTAATTCTGTGAAAGAGAATATTCACCCGGAATTTCTGTTCCGTTATTCTGTATTGATACCTGATTCGTAAGCGTGAAGTTAGTATTTGAAATATCGAAGAAAATATTTCCGACAGATTCCACTTTTATTCTGGCTGTAGTAATGTTAAGACTCGGCAGATTTACGCTTTGACTACCGTCATTCGGTGTACCGGAAACCAGTGTTGTCGGAAATGTAAGTCCGCCGTCTGTAGATAACTTAATATTAACCTGAGAACAGTTTACAGGCGCTGCAGTTGTATTTGCAACATCCCAGGTAACTGTCTGCGGTGAATTGGTATTCCAGCTTACATTAGTATTCGGCGCACTTACTAAGAAAGGACCTGCTGTTGCATCTGCCGTAAATGCCACCTGATCATAATCCACACCTCCGCTGTTGTCTCTTACTGTCATCCTGAAAGTCAGATTTCTTGAATATGTAGGAAGTCTTTCCCCGAACAAAGCTGTATTGTTTACAAGATTAGATATTCTTGGAACAGTTCTGGTCGGTGATATGTCCGGATTCAATGATCTTATTATCGGAGCATCACCGGAAGGATTGTTCACAGTTCCTGAAGGTCCAAGATCCATTTCTTCCCAGCAATATGTAAGAGCATTTGGAGTTTCAAGGTCAGTAGCTGAACCAGTCAATTGAAACGGAGTGCTGATAGGAATTACAAATCCGCCGGCCGGCATAGTAATAGTCGGAGGAGTGTTTCCTGTATTTGTAATTGCAGGGCATGTGTTACCTGAACCAATCTGAGTATAAATTACCATTTCGGAAAAATTCCCGGAATGAAAATATGCATCACTGTTATTCTGCAGATTATCTCCGCCGCAAAGTCCAGCATAACCCATAATAGTACTTGCGCTTCCCGGTTCCCAGGCAGTTCCCGCATTTCTGTTACCGCCACCGCATCCGCTGGTGACGCTGTTAAATGAATGGTTTCCTCCGTACTGATGTCCCATTTCGTGAGCAACGTAATCAATATAAAAAGGATCACCGACAGGACTCGGCAATCCCGTAACGCCTCTTGCTTTTGCACCGTTCTGACAGATACATCCTAAATAAGCCACGCCTCCCCCTCCTGTGCTGAATACATGCCCCATATCATATTTTGCAGGCCCGATCACGTTATCAAGATTTGACTGATTCTGACCAAGCATTGTACCGCCGTTATTATTTGTATAGGGATCGGTTGAAGCATTTGTATAAACAATCAGATCATTGTTTGCTACCAGAGACATTCTTACAGACATTTCACGTTCATATACACCGTTAACTCTGTTCATCGCAGTGACTATCGCTGCCATTCCGGCTGCAACAGTTCCTCCGAAATAAGCTGTATATTCGCCGGTTGCAGCCATTGCAAGTCTGTAGGTTCTGAGCTGAGGACCGGAAGAAAAGAATCCTCTCATTATTTCGTTATTTTTTGAATCAGCATTAGAATTTTCTTCAACCTGACAGTCAAAAGGCTGATTTGATACAAAGTCTTTTTTAAAATATGAAATATAAATTTCCTTTTCTTCACTGCTGTAAGGATCAATGAAATAGCTGCCGTTCGGAGTTAATACCATAGCGTGAAATCCTGCAATGGTAACATCCATTTTTCCTGTTGCATAAGGATCGTCAATTCCTTTTATGTTGTAAGTTTTATATGTAGGAAATTTAGCTGACAGTCCTGTCTCCATCATGGAATATTCAGTAACATAAAATTTTGACATTCCGCCGTTTGGTAAAGGAAGTTCAATTGTTACCGGTGAATTGACTGCTTTGTCAGTGAACTCACGCGGGGCTGCTGAGAAATCAGCCTGAAGTGAAGAAAGATCAGCTTTGACGGTTCGGTACTGCTGAGGCAGTATTCTCCGTTCACCTTTAATATTAAAGCTCCCTTCTCTTACATCTGTCCATCCCGCGGCATTTCCTTTTGCGTAAAGATTGGTTTTAAAAATTCCCCCTTCATTGTTTGATATGACTATATTTATGATGAACAAAAATAAAGCCAGTAAAGCAATGTTTAAAATGTTTTTCATTTTCTTGATTTAGTGTTTGTTAAAAATTGTTTTAAATTGAATTAAAGTGTGATTAATAAATACTCCTTTGAACTATATACTGTTAATAAGGAGAGGGAATGGAGATGAAAGTTTAACAATACTTCAGTTATTAAAGGTTCTGCAGATTTTAATTTAAACAAATATAGCATAAAGAATTTTTTAATACTATATTTTTAAAAATGTAGCTTTGAGTAGTTATGTTTTAGTAAGCCTGTTAAATTCTTTCAGGAATTTTTTATGAGAAGTGTAATGAATGGTATTAAATCCGGCTGCTTTCGCCGAAAGGATGTTACTTCTGAGATCATCTATGAAAATACTCTCTTCAGGATTTAATTTAAATTTATCTATGATATGCCTGTAAATTTTTTTATCCGGTTTGATGCACCTGACCTTGTAGGACAGGATCCTTTTTTTTACATTCTTTACATATGGGAAATTATTATCGATGAAGTTTATGTGCGAAGAGTCAACATTGGAAAGCATGAATAGCTTGTAACCCGAATCAAGCAGCTTGTTTTCAAGAAAATTTTTCATATAAGTATTCTCCCAGAAAATATCACAGTACAGAAAGTAGAAATCGGCATAGCCGATCCTCATATTGAATTTCTTCTTTAATATTTTAAATGCCTGTTTGATATTAAGCTTTCCTGAACCGATCTTTATATCAAATTTATTATCAACAAAATACTTCTTCAGGCTCCTTGCATATACTTTTTTTTCCAGCTTTGCTATGCCGTCATAAAAATAACAATAATCGAAATAGACGAGAGTATTACCCAGATCTAAAATTATATTTTTTATTTTTCCGGACGGCAATCAGATATATTTGGTTTCTATTACATTTAAATTATCGTCAAGAATATATTCCTTTGGCGCGCCTGTCGGAATTTCGGTCTGCAATATCTGTTCAGGCGTGAGCTTTTCAAGATGCATTATAAGCGCCCGCAGGCTGTTTCCGTGCGCTGAAATAAGAATGTCTTTTCCTTTCATAAGCTCCGGTTCGATCTTTGACTTATAATAAGGAAGAACCCTCGCTGCTGTATCTTTCAGGCTTTCCCCGTTAGGCGGAGGCGTATCATAGCTTCTTCTCCAGATCTTCACCTGTTCTTCGCCGAATTTTTTTCTGCATTCATCTTTGTTAAGTCCCTGAAGATCTCCGTACATTCTTTCGTTAAGCGCTTTATCGTGTTCGACAGGAATGCCGGTCTGACCGATCTCCTTTAAAATGATATCAAGTGTACCTGATGCCCTTTTAAGATCTGATGTGAATGCTCCGTCGAATTTATAACCTTTTAGTTTATTACCGGCTTTTAAAGCTTCTTCTTTTCCGGCAGGTGAAAGATCTATATCAACCCAGCCTGTAAAACGGTTTTCAAGATTCCATTGAGACTGCCCGTGGCGGACGATTACTAACTTAGGCATTATTGTTTTTTAAATTAAAATATTTTACAAAATTAGTTTAAATAAAATTTTCATACAATTTTATTATCAAGCGCTTAACAGTTAACTGTTAAACAGTTAAACAGTAAACATTTAAAAAATATCAGATAATGTATTGGTTGTTATTCAATAAATACAACTTTTAATTATAAATGTAAACTGCTAACAGCTTAACCGCTAACAGCTTAACTGCTAAAAGCTTAACTGCTAACTGCTAACTGCTAACTGCTTAACTGCTTAATTGCTTATCCATTTTATCGAGCACCCCATCGAAGGTATCTGCTGAAAGTCTATTTCCTTATCAGCCAATAACAGCTCAACGGCTTTCTCCAGATCTCTTGAAGTGATCCTGCTTTCATCTTTCCAGCTGTCATCGATCCTGCCTCTGTAACGGAGGTTTTTATCTTTACCATAAACATAAATATCCGGTGTACAGACGGCATCATATTTCCTCGCTGTTTCCTGCGTTTCGTCAATTAAATATGGAAAATTCATTTTGTGTTTTTCCGCAAAGAGCTTCATGTTTTCAAATGAATCCTCCGGGTAAGCTATTGTGTCGTTTGGATTTATTGCGATGAGCTGAACATTTTTATCAGTATATTTTTTCTGAAAGGAAACCAGTCTGTCCATAACAGCTTTGACATAAGGACAATGGTTGCACATAAAAATTATTATAAGTATATCTTTGTCTGAAAAATCTAAAGGTGAGTAATATTTCTCATCGGCAGCTTTGAGGGAAAAATCAATCAGATGTGTTCCTAAATTATTTTGACTGCTTTGAACTGCCACTATTAAATTATTTACAATAAAAAAATTAGATGCTAAAAATTATATCAGTTCATCATTAAAGATCTCTTCATCATCGTCATCTTCTTCCATTTCGGGATGATAATCTTCATATACAATAGTTATTTGTTTTTTGTTACCGTCTTCAACAAATTCTTTAAAAATCTCTTCCGTTATAAATCTGTATTTTTCCCTGTTGTCATATTCGCCGTGCGAATGAAGAATAATATTATGTTCATCCAGAATAATAATAAGCCTTGTCAGCTCATCTTTTATTTTTTTCGGATCAAGCTTGCTTAATTCGGTAAATTTTGGTTTGCCGATCTTTTTATAAATGCTTATCATCTTAGCTTTCGAATAGCCTTTCTTGAATTCTTCAACCTTGTTTATAAATTCCTCATCATCCTCTTCGTCCAGCTCTCCAAGCATTTCTTCCTGCAGCATTTCTTCTATTTCACGCTCATCTTTAAGTAGATGATCCGCTTCAGGATCTTCTGTCTGCAGCTTTTTCGGCTTTGGTTCTTTTTTTGGTTTAATATTATTTTTTTTGCTTTCCATTTTTTCTCAGATTAATTAAGCGATTTATCGTAAATATTTTTTAGCCGGTGTTTGATAATTTAGTTTAATACAAATTACAATAATAATTTAAATATTCAATTATATTTTTTTTATTAAATCAATAAAAGTATAATTGCAAAAATTTAACTTTCAAGAGAATTTATAAAATTATATTATTTAACATACATGAAATAAATAAAAATCAAAGGAGCTACAAATATCAGACTGTCAAATCTGTCAAGTATGCCGCCGTGTCCCGGAATAATATCAGACGAATCCTTTACATCACAGTATCTTTTTAAAAGTGACTCGAACAGGTCGCCGATCTGTGAAAAAATTCCCGTAATTACACCAATAACTAATGCATCAGTCAAAGTTACTTTCCCGGGAAATATAAAATATACTGACAGTGAAACTATAATTGTAAAAAGAAATCCTGAGGCAGCGCCTTCCCGGGTTTTCTTAGGGCTTATTGCAGAGAGCGGATATCTGCCGAAAATCCTTCCTCCGAAGTATGCAGCCGTATCGCAGGTCCATATTAATATAAATATGTAAACGACAATATTGAAGTCCGAGAGTTTTATCAGCGCATTCAAAACAACAAACGGAAATGTAATGTACAATAATCCAAAGATCAGTACAGCAGGATTCAGAGGATTCTTTCCGCTTCTGAAAATTTCCGCTGCGGCAAAAAATGCAGTCATTGCAAAAATAATTACAAGTAAATATTTCCAGTCGGAATATAAAATTATCAGTATTGCTGCAGATACAATTATCCCGGAGTATTTCATCGGGGACAACTCCTTCTTTTCAAACATGAGACAAAATTCCCAAAAAGCAAGAGAAGTAACTATCAGAGAAAAGATCAGGAAATATATTCCGCCGAAATAAGCTGCTGCCAGTATTACCGGTATTCCGAAAACCCCTGCGATAATTCTTTTTGTTAAATTACTCATTATCGGCTGCAGGATAATTTATGCTCTGATCTTTCATAACGGAAAATTTTCGGATCATAATAACCGTAAAAATAAAAATACTCAAAGAGATCACACCTAAGATCAGGAACTGCAGCTGCTCTTCGGAAGTCATATTAGATGCTGTATCAGTTCCGAAAGAATCTTTTCCGTAAATAAATACCGCGAGCGCTGAGATGAAATTATTTAAGAAATGGCAGACTACAGCTGTGTAAATGCTTCCGCTGTGATAAACTACCAAGGTTAAAAATATTCCAAGCACTGTTAAGGGTATCAGATTGAAAGGATGAAAATGAAACAATGCGAATAACAATCCCGTGAAGAATATCGCCTTCGAAGCCGGTATCATCTTTTCGAAATTTTTGAACACTAGACCGCGGAACAGAAACTCCTCGCAGATCGCAGGTGTAACAGCTATGACGACAACTATCATAATAAATTCAGGGACCGAGTTGGCGGTGACAAGCTTTTCAGTAGTAGATTCAAGAGTATCAAACAACTCTTTAAGCTGTGTAATAAACTCTTTTCCGAAGGGAAGATTAAAAATCAGTTCGTTCTGATAATACATATATACCTGCAGAAAAGGCTGTATCACAAGAATCCCCAGGACAGCAAAAAGAAAAACAGACATCTTCGGTTTTTTCAGACGGAAAGTTTCCTTCAGATTATTATCCTGAAGCATGACAAGTATTATCGACGGAAAAAGTATGAACATGAACTGTGCGAAGGTCAGAATTAATCTTGTAATGCCGACATTTTCCGGATTGAGATCCATATCGGCACCGAAGAACATATATGTGATCGCGCCTCCGATTATCTGGAAAAGAAAAAATACAGCAGACAGAGAGATAAAGATAAATACTGCGGGAGAGACATTCGCCAGCGGTCCTTTCTTATGTCCCGGATTATTTCCGGCGAAATTCAGATTATTATTATCCAAGAAAATTGTTTTTGCAATATCATTATTTTAAACAATGAATTAAATGATTAAATGAAAAACATTCCTGTTAATTTTATTAAACGCTGATGGAATAACATGTTAAATAAAATCTTTGTGTAATTTATCATAAAAGGAATTGTATAAAATTAATAAAATGATTAAATTACCAATTCGTACGGAAGGAGTCGTAGTTCAGTTGGTTAGAACGCCTGACTGTCACTCAGGAGGTCGCGAGTTCGAGTCTCGTCGATTCCGCA
>DAIPYG010000055.1:0-6712 GCA_036782875.1 Bacteroidota bacterium
AAAGATATTCCACTTATTAGAAAAACTGAAAACAGTGAAGAGCATAGCAGACCATTTCCATGGGGCGAGGATTTCGGAGCTCCGCATGAAGAAGCAATTGTAGAAGATTATGACAAGCCGGTGATGGTTCACAGATGGCCTGCAGAAGCGAAATCCTTTTATATGAAACGTGATCCTGAAAATCCAAAGATCGCGCTTGGAGTCGATGTACTTGCTCCTGAAGGATTCGGAGAGATCATCGGAGGTTCACAGAGAGAGGATAATTTTGAAGAGCTTAAGAAAAGAATTATCGAACACAAACTTCCGCTCGATGAATTTCAGTGGTATCTGGATCTTAGAAGATTCGGAAGTGTTCCGCATTCAGGATTTGGGCTGGGGATTGAAAGAATGGTTAACTGGATATGCAATCTTGAAAATATTAGAGAAGCAATTCCGTTTGCGAGAAGACCGAATCGTATTAGACCTTAATTCAATTAAAAATAATTAGTTACGAGTTACTAATTCAAAGAACTTCAAGAATACCAAGAACTCAAGGAACTTAATGAACACAACGAACACAACGAACACAACGAAATGAAGACTATAATAATAGATTCGAATAATTTGATATATAAGATACCGCATCTTAAAAATCTTTTTAATAAAGATAGGGAGGCTGCGCAGATTGCGCTTATTGAATCCATCAGAACAGTTTCAGGAAAAGGGGACAGAATGATTTTTATTTTTGATGGTTTTGGTAAATCAGAAAAGACCGATGTGATTTATTCCAAAAATATAACTGCAGATGAACTTATCAGATCAAGGATTGAAAAATTCACTGACTGCAGGAAATTAAAAATAGTAAGTTCAGATAACGGAATAACAGATCTTGCGAGGGTCTGCGGATGTGAAATACAGAAGTCCGAAGATTTCTGGAAGGAATTTGGTAAAGCGAGGTCTGTCACTTCAGGTAAAAATATAAATCAGAACTTTAAATATGATAAACCGGAAAAGCCCGAACATATGAACAGAAAAGATATGGATGAATTCAGGAAATATTTTTCCTGATGACGTTTTATAACTTGACAGCAAAAATTGCAAAGAATAAAATTTAAAAATTAGAATGAATCACAAAGACGTTGATACAACTTCCTTTAAAAATCTATCTGAAGAAGACTCATATGTAATCATTGATGTGAGGACACCGGAGGAATTTATTACAGGCCATCTTAAAGGTGCTTCTAATATTGATTTTTATGATGAGATCTTTGAAGATAAGTTAGATGAATTCGATAAGAGAAAAAAATATCTGATTTACTGCCGTTCAGGAAACAGAAGCAGGCAGGCAATGTTTCTGATGAGAGATCTTGGATTTGAAGAAGTGTATAATTTGGAGAGCGGAATACTTTCATGGACTGATCACGGGTATCAGATCGAAAAATAAATTTCTAAAACTTTAAAATTTACATAAAGTAAGGCAAATTTGTTTTATAACTCTTTTCTCATACGTTGTAATATGTGTTGAGTGAGAGAATAAAAATATTTTTACAAAACTCAAACTGGTTTAAATGGTTAATAAATTTACGACTTTCTACAGGCATATAGTCGAGCAGGAAAGAAAATATCCTGAAGCCACCGGTCAGCTTTCCGATCTCCTTGCAGATATTGCATTAGCCTGCAAGGTAATATCACTTGAAGTTAACAGGGCAGGACTAATTGACATACTGGGATTTACGGGTGATGAGAATGTGCAGGGTGAACAGGTAAAGAAGCTTGATGTGTATGCAAATGATGTGCTGACACATGTCATGAAAACTGGAGGGCATATTTGTGCTGTTTGTTCAGAAGAAGAAGTTAACTTCATTCCGATCGAAGATAAATTTGTTGAAAATAAATATGTGACAAATAAATACATCTGTCATTTTGATCCTCTTGACGGTTCATCAAACATTGACGTTAATGTTTCCATCGGGACGATCTTTTCTGTTTACAAAAGAGTAACTAAATCAGGACCGGGGTCTCTGGAAGATTGTCTTCAGACGGGAACAGAGCAGGTAGCTGCCGGCTATGTAATATACGGTTCAAGCACTGTACTGGTATATACAAACGGCGAAGGGGTTCATGCCTTTACACTCGATCCGTCGGTAGGAGAATTTCTCCTGTCAAATGAGAATATAGTCATTCCTAAAAAGTCAAAGACATTTTCCGTGAACGAAGGAAATTATTCCAAATGGAGCAGCGGAATGAAAAAATATGTTTCTTATCTTAAGGAAATAGAACCGGAAACTTCCAGACCTTATTCCTCAAGATATATCGGATCTCTTGTTGCTGACTTTCACAGGAATTTACTTTACGGAGGAATATTTATGTATCCTGCCGATCTCAAAAATAAGGAAGGAAAACTAAGACTCATGTATGAAGCGAATCCCCTTAGCTTTATTGTAGAGCAGGCAGGCGGCAGAAGCAGTAACGGTGAAAAAAGAATTCTTGAGATCGGACCGAAGAATCTTCATCAGAGAACACCTTTGTTTATCGGCAGCACAGAAGATGTAAATATGCTGGAGAAATTTCTTGCAGAAGAAAAGGACGAAAAATAATTTCACTGAATATGAGGAATACTTACTTCCTGAATATTCCGTGAAGTAAAGATTGAATGAGTAAAAAATTACAGTAATGATTATGAATAATTTTCAATTATTCAGGTCCGGTTAGCAGGTTGGATTTTTTTAGTTCTTTCAAAATCGTTTCATCAATATTCATTTCTACAAATACCGAGTTCTCATATCTGTTCAGCTTTATTTTATTTAATATGCGTGAAGAAGGATCTTTCTGCTTGCCGGTATTACTGAGTTTTGCAATTGTGACCAGCCCGTTAACAACGCTGCGGAGATATTTAGAAGACTCTTCATTTATGCATTCTCCCTGTATTAAAAATTTCAACTCCTTATCCATATCCGCTGAGAAAGAAACAGAGTTTAACCTTTTATAAAGATTTTCTATTGTAATATTTTCATTGCTCTGCAGGGAATCTTTTTTGTCCCCTGATCCTGATTTATCCACAGTATCCTGTTCAGAAAGTTCTTTACCGGTTGTAGACTCCATAAAATTCTGAAAAATCCCTTTTATAAAGACTTTTTCCGTAGATACCATCCAGAGATCCTGTTTGTATATGATATTATTAATTGCTTCAAATACTTTTTCGTTAAGCAGAAGACCCGCCTTGGAGGTATCATTTGTTTCCATCATAATGTCAATCTGTTTAAGGTAATTGCTGGCGCATATTGTAAAATCATCTCTGAAATAGAAATACAGACCGTTATCATTTTTGATATAAATATCAGCTCCGTTTTTATGTTTAGCGATTGAGAATAAGCTGTCTGTGGATAAGAAGCTGTTAAGTTTGTTCTTGTCAAATATCCCTTTAAGTACAATAGTATTCTCTCCGAACCAGGAATTTGAATAGAACAATTCATCTATTCCTTCGGACACAGATGCTCCTGTTGCAGTTTTAAATGTATTCAGAAGACTTCCGAAAGTTTTTTCTGCATTCACCATTGAATCTGAAATATTTTTCTTCCAGAATTCAGTACGTCTTAAATTATTAAAATTAAGATACATTACAAACTGCGGATTTTCCTGAAGCAGATTTAATGCAGATCTTACCGACAGCGGGAGGGGCTCGGGTTCAGGTTTAAAGCTGCAGCTGCTGAACAGTTGAACATTGATAATAAAAAAGATAAGAACTGATACAGTTCTGAATATTTCTCTGTTGCTTTTCAAAATATTTAATAATCCTTTTTCTTAAAATACAGTATTGAAGCCGAAAGAGCTGCGAGCATAAATATTACTGAAGAATAAACGGGCATATAGGATTTTACGGGATTTCCGGTTATCATATCCGTTGTGATCTGATTTATATCTGTCGGCTTAGGAAGTACATAATAAAGAAAATTGATCACGAACTGTACAGCATCATTGCTGACCAGGCTGAAAATTGTTTCTTCCCTGAAAAACAATACAGGGCAGACAATAAAAACAAGAAAAAGACTGATTATAATGGACAGGATCGAGCTCTGGGATACAAGTCCGATCAGAATTATGAGCGAATATATTATTGCAAAAGACAATGTCAGCCAGAATATCGAATACAGGAAAGGCACATGCCAGAAACCTGACTTTGAAGAAAGTATAAGCCACACAAATCCTATAAGATAAAGCAGACTGATAAAAATCAGAAGCACTCCGCCGGAAAATTTCGCCAGAATTATCTGGGTTCTCGAAACGGGCTTTGATAAAAGAAGATCAATGTTTCCTTTCTCAAGCATAGAAGGGATAAAAGATGAGACTGAGATAAAACAAAAAGTTATGATAAGCAGATAAGATATATTTATCATAGCAACTTCAAAACCGATGACAAGCTGTTTTACACCTTCTTCACCTGAAGATTCCATCATATTCACCATTCCTTCTATAGAATCCACATTAATGAGAAAAAGAAAAACCAGTATTATCAGAGTTGCTATTGCGAAGAAGCCGATAAAGATCTTCTTTGCAATGGCTTCGCGAAATGTGCTGAACATCAGAGTTAAGAAAATCATAAGTTAATTCCGGCTGCCGATTAAATTAATAAACATATTCTCGAGAGTGTTCTTCTCCCGGGTTATACTGTGTATAAGAATATTCTTTTGTCTTAGGAAATCTATAAGCTTATTCAGTTCTTCAAGGCTGCCCGTATTATAAACAAACTCGTGCCTGCTGCTGACGGTTGCCTTGAAATTTGCAAGTAAGGCGCTTACAACACTTTCATCAGCTTCGGATGTAGTGAAAACGTAATTATCTGAAATTGCAGTGATGTCATCGACTCTTCCGGATTTTACAAGTACACCTTTGTTAAGGATGGCAACTCTGTCACAGATAAGCTCTACTTCGCTGAGCAGATGTGAATTGAGAAATATTGTTTTGCCTTCATTCTTCAGGTTATTCAGTATATCCCTGATCTCTTTTCTGCCGATAGGATCAACACCGTCAGTCGGCTCGTCAAGGAATATCAGCTCCGGGTTATTCAGCATTGACTGGGCGAGGCCGAGACGCTGAAGCATACCTTTTGAATATTTCTTGATTTTTGTTTTTCTCCATTTATCCATATCCACTAATTTAAGATATTCATCCGATTTCTTTTTAACTTCTGATTTGTTAAGTCCGCTGAGCATTCCGAAAAAATAAAGAACCTGTTCACCTGTAAGATAATTTGGGAATTTATGACTTTCAGGTAAATAACCAACTCTTTTCTTGTATGACTCATTTGAGATATCTTTATCGAATATTTTAATTTCACCTCCGGTCGGAAAAGTAATACCGAGCAGAATCTTGATAAGAGTTGTTTTGCCTGCACCGTTAGGACCAAGCAGTCCGAATATTTCTCCGCTTTCTACCTCAAAAGAAAAATTGTTAAGAGCAAGTATCTTTTCTTTTGAAAAACTCTTTGTGGGGTATTCTTTAGATAAGTTTTTTGTAGTGATAATATTCATTTAAGTAAGTTGGAATTAATTAGAGCTGTTCAGTCTGCTGTCATTTTTCATCGCATTGATTACATTATTAATATGTTCATCCAGTTCAATTCCGATTTCAGAAGCACCTTTGATAATATCGTCCCTGTTCACATTTTTTGCAAATGCTTTATCTTTCATTTTTTTCTTTATTCCTTTTACTTCGACTTCATTCAATCCCCCGGGTTTCATATATGAGTAAGCGGTTATAAATCCTGTGATTTCATCGCATGCAAATAAGTATTTTGCCATCTCAGATTCTCTCGGTACATCGGTTCTGTCAGGATAAGCATGTCCGAGTATTGCATCTATGATCTCACGACTATATCCTGCCTCTTCAAGAATAGGTACCGCAGTATTCGGATGAGTATCAGGGTACATCTCCCAGTCAAGATCATGCAGGAGTCCTGCATCTTCCCAGCTTTCTTCATCTTTTCCCAATTTCCGCGCGTAAAACCTTAAAGCAGATTCCACTGCATAACAATGTTTCCTTAAATTGTCATTCTTAATATAATTATGCAGAAGTTTTTCCGAAGAGCTTAATTCACGCATTTAAAAAATTTTTGTAAATATAACAAAGTTTATTAAGACATAATATTAAAAAAATATCTTTACGGATTGAAAATAATATCATTCGGAAGCTCGTTTTTATCATCATCCTTTACGGGAAATTCACTGATAAGAATTTCTCCAACCTTTCCGATACAGTGAAGTATTCCGTCAGAATATTTCTTCTCTGAAAAATGAGCTTTTATTTTATCAGAGATATCATTCCAGTGATCCTGTGATATCTTTGAATTTATTCCTTCATCCGCAATGATCTCAAACTTTCTATCCTCAAAGATCAGATATATTAGTATGCCGGTTCTGTCTTTTGTATTTATCATCTTCAAATCAAAGAACTGTTTTAGTGCTAAATCTCTGACCGGTTTTTTCCTCTCCAGATAACCCATTTTCTTTTTCATGCAAATCCTAATTTCACCCGAAGATCTCTTCTCTATTTCTCCGATTGCTTTTGTAATTGAATCAAGAGACTCATCAGTCAGGTATTCAGATATGAAATTTTTTCGGGACATATTATAAGAATTAAGTATTATGTATAAACCCTGAATTAAATTAACTGCTAACTGTTTAACTGTTTTTACCAGCTTCCGCTTGCACCACCGCCTCCGAATGAACCACCTCCT
>DAIPYG010000055.1:6812-22982 GCA_036782875.1 Bacteroidota bacterium
TAACTGTTTTTACCAGCTTCCGCTTGCACCACCGCCTCCGAATGAACCACCTCCTCCTGAGAAGCCACCGCCACTGCTTCCGCTGCTGCTTCCGCCTCCCCATCCGCTTCCACCTCCCCATCCACCGCTGCCAACACCCCATCCGCTTTTACCAGCCTGAAGAATTCTTCCGCCGCGAAGGAAATTCTTCAAAAAAGATGATAGTATGGAAATGAAAATAAATCCGAAAATTATAATAATGAATACAGGAATTCCAAAACAACAACCCCCATTCTGATCATCCTTTTTTTTATCAGCAGTATATTCACCTTTGATCACTGAAATAACTGCATCAACACCTTTGTTGATCCCTTCATAATAATTTCCGGATTTAAAGCTTGGAGTAATATCGTTTCTTATTATGCTTGAGCTTTTAGCATCAGTTAACACTCCTTCAAGACCATAACCGACTTCGATTCTGATCTTCCTGTCATTCTTTACTATCAGTATAAGAACACCGTTGTTTTTATCTTTCTTGCCGATCTTATTCTTTTCGGCAATTCTTATAGAAATATCTTCAAGGGATTCACCATCAAGACCGGGGATCATATATACTAATATCTGATTAGAACTTGTTTTATCTTCATTGATCAGTTTAGAATTTAAGCTGCGGATCTGAGCAGGAGTAAGTGTCCCTGTTTCATCAGTAACATACTGTATGAGTTTCTTGGGAGAATCAGGTCCTGATTTCTGAGATGTAGTTTGAGTAAAAGATATGCCGGTATAAAATATACTGAAAAGTACTAAAAGATATTTCAGATTTTTACAGTTCAAAATGTAAAGTAAATTTATTTTAACATTAGAAAACAGTTATACGAAAAATAAAAAAAGCGATCTGAAACAATCCAAACCGCTTTTAATTATTTCAATTTAAAAAACAATTATCCGCCTGCATTCTTAACAATTTCCTTGTCAGGATCTTCCATTTTCAAAAAGCTGTATCTTTTTTCTATTGCAGCCTTATTGATCTCATCAAGCATATCTACCATTGTACTATATTTCATTTTCCTGTCAAACTTCAGTAAGATAATTAATTTAGGATTTGAAGCATAAATAGATTCTATCTTACCTTTCATATCATTAAATGATACTTTTTCCGGAACATCTTCCGTACCGTCAGATTTTCCTCTGGAAAAATATGCATTACCCTGTTCGGATACTCGGACATAAACTACATCACCCATATCTACTTTCACTCTGTCTTTCTCATCTCCTTTAGGCAAATTGATCTGCATTATCTGGGGAGTATTCAGCGTAGTAGTAAGAATGAAGAATGTAAGTAACAGCATAATTACGTCCACCATAGGAGTCATGTCAATTCTTACACCGATTCTTTTGCCTTTTTTATATTTCTTCTGTTTATGTCTTCCCCCGCCACTATCCGGGGCATCAAATCCACCGCCACCTGCCATAATTTTATTTCCTTTTTAATTAAAGTTAAAAAATTTTTTTAATTATTCCGGTTTATTAGACTTTACATCTGTCACAAGTGCAAATCTGGTATTTTTTGTATCCTTGAAAATCTGCATAAGATCCTCGACCACTCCGTAATCAGTCTGTGTATCTCCTTTTAATACTATTCTGAAATCGGATTTGCCATCAGTAGAATTTTTCAGAGCAAGTCTGAGATCAGTCAGAGTTTTTTCGAACTGAGCCTTATTCAAAATCGTAACTTTTCTCGTGAATTTTTTGCCATTAACCATTCCGCCTGTTGTTTCATATTCGCTTTTTGAAGTACTATCAGGGTGAAATAATCCGACACCGAATGCATCACCAAAGACCTGTTCTCTTACTTTGTAATTATCAACATCCAGAAAAACATCTCCGGCTTTAGTAAGTGTCAATGTCATTATATCTTTTTCAGGTAACTTGGTTGTATCGGTAACTACGGATTCAGGAAGCTTTATTTCGATCGCTTCCGTTGATTCAGCTTTAAATGTCGCAACGAGCATAAAGAAAGTTAACAGCAGCATAATTACGTCAACTAAAGGAGTCATGTCAATATTGACTCCCGGCTTTTTTATAGATCTTGCTTTCTTCATATTTTAACTGTCAATGTTAAATTTTAAATAAATCTTATGCTGTCTTTTTATTTCCTTTTAAGGATAATATCTGCAGCATATTATAAGTGGCTTCATCGATCATATAAGTGATATTACCAACCTTGGTAACAAAGTAGTTATATGAAATTGTACCGACAATAGCGCCGAACAAACCACCTGCTGTATTAATAAGAGCTTCGGAAATACCCGATGAAAGCTCAGCAGCATTAGGTGTACCTGCTGTCGCAAGCGCCTGGAAAGCTCTGATCATACCTACTACCGTTCCGAAAAGACCAATAAGCACGGATACCGAAGCGATTGTTGATAATACGACAAGATTCTTTTCAAGAAGAGGAACTTCAAGCATCATAGCTTCTTCGATTGCAGACTGAACTTCCTGTAACTTCTGGTCAGCTTCAAGCTTGTTATCCAAGGCAAGGACCTGGTATCTGTCCAGTCCTTGCCGGATTATATTAGCAATGGAACCCCGCTGCTTGTCGCATTCGGCTATTGCATCATCAATATTTCCGTCAAGAAGTGAAGTCTGAACTTTCTTTAAGAATGGTTCAATAGGACCTCTTCCTTTTGCTTTTGAAAGTGAAAGTTGTCTTTCAATAGTAAAAGTAATAACCATTATACTTAAAGCCATCAATATTACAACGATCGGACCGCCTAAGTATACAGCACCCATCATATTTGCAGGTGTATTTTTTTCGGGTGTCTTGAAATTAGCCGGATTTCCGAAAACACCATAAAAAATGATCGCAGATACAACAAGTGCAACAACGATCACTACAGTCATGAATACAGATTGCTTCATTAATTTTTAACCTCCATTAACCCTGATAGAGTTATATTTTTATATTAGTTTATAAATTATTTTTAAATTGTTCTTATTCAAAATTATTAATTGCTTCTTCCTGTGTGGGATAAGAATCAAATATCAGCGCCAGTTTTGTGATCACGAAAAGATTTTCAAGGTTCTTGTTAAGCTGACATAGTTTGATCTTTCCTTCCCGTTTGGAATAGTTAGCATGTGCGGAAATTAAAACACCGAGGGCTGTGCTGTTAAGATAGAGAACATCGCCAAGATCTATAACGAGTTTCTTGTTTCCAAGTTCGGAATATTTTTTTATTGAGTCTCTTAACTCATCGGTTTCGTCACCGCCTACAAAATTTCCCTTCGGCTGAAGGATTACGATTCCTTTATCGGATAGTTCTGTTACTTTTATTGATGCCATGTTATGAAAATTTGATTAACAAAATATACGTTTATTTTCAAAATTGCAATTATAAAAATGGAAGAAATAATATAAAAAAATGAAAATTGATTTGTAAAAAATTATTAAAATATATACACTATTTTATATCCAATAATATATTGTTGTATATTTTTTCGATCTCGCCTTCACCGTCTGTTTCTTTTACATATCCCAAACCCTCATAATAATTTTTGACAGGTGCCGTAGAATCAAAATATACTTTAAGCCTGTTGGCAATGGTTTCCTTTGTGTCATCACTTCTGCCTCTTTTTAAAAGTCTTTCAATGATCACATCTTCCCCGGCTTTCAGATTTATTACCTTAATATTGTTAAAGTTAAGCTCCTGAAAAATTATAGTTAGAGCTTTAGCCTGCTCAAGGGTTCTGGGATATCCATCCAGAATGAAACCGCCGCCTGTGATTTTCTGCAGTGTATCTTTTACAATTCCGTTCATCACATCGTCTGGAACGAGATTTCCCTTATCCATTATTTCTTTCGCTTTCTTTCCAAGTTCAGTGCCATCATTAAATGCCTGTCTTAATATTGCCCCTGTCGATATATGCATAAGATCAAGGTTCCTTGCAATTAGTTCTGCCTGCGTGCCTTTTCCAACACCGGGAGGTCCGAAGATAATTAGTTGATACATTAAACTGATTTTAGATTTTGGATTGAAGATTTACGATTTATAAAAAAAATTAATTACTCGTATTATTTTTCATTACTTATTACAGATTATGAACAGCAAGCTGCCCGCAGGCTGCATTTATATCTACTCCACTGCTTGCCCGGAGATTGACAACCACCCTGAGATTTTTAAGTGTGGCAATAAAATCAAATAATTTTTTATTTGAAAGTAATTTATTAATATCTTTTTTCACATTATAAATATCAAGCGGCTTTGTAAGCATAAAATTTATGGGATGAAAAGGTATTACATTAATATTTGAAGGTACCATTCTTGATAATTTATCCAGTCTTTTAATATCATTTTCTTTATCATTCAGTCCTTCAAAATATATGTATTCGTATGTTACTTTATTCTTTGTCTTCTGATAGAAATAACTGATCTCTTTATAGAGATCAGGAAGTCTGTTTTTTACCGAAGTCGGAATCAGCGATTCCCTGAAGCCGTTATCCGTAGAGTGAAGTGACAATGCAAGCTTCACATTCTTAACGGATACATTTTCTTCTTTAATTAAATCGTCGGCGAATTTAATAATTTTGCCTTTAAATCCGACTGTGGAGACTGTGATCCTTTTTGATGAAAGCGCCATACCTTCTTTATGAGTGATGATCTTCAACGAATTGAACATGTTATCATAATTTAAAAATGGTTCTCCCATCCCCATATATACTATATTAGTAGGTTTTATACCTGTCAGTCTTTTCACTTCGTAAATCTGTGAAATAATTTCGCTTACATCCAGATTTTTTTTGAAACCCATTTTTCCCGTTGCGCAGAATTCGCAGCCGACATTGCATCCTACCTGTGTGGAAATGCAGATTGTCTCTCTTTCATTCTCTGAAATCAGGACTGTTTCTATGAGAAATTTTTCAGTCTCGGATCCTGTCTCAAACAGGAATTTTTTTGTGTTGAATTTTTCCGAATCTGATACTTTTATCGTCTTTAAAACCGGTAAATAAAATATCCTGCCGAGTTTTTTTTTGAGTTCCGAAGGGACACCGGAGATATCGTTTAAAGATGCTGGATTTTTTTTGTGAAGTGAATTAAATATCTGCTTTGCGCGGTATGAAGGCTCTTTTAATCCAGTAATTTCATTTTGCAGATCTTCAAGAGATAAGCTTAATACGTTCTTTTTTGACATTCCGCGTTAATATTTTCATTGTAATATACATATTGCGAACGTGAATTATAATTTATAAGTAAATGAATTAAATGTTCAGACAGACTGCATTTATAATAGAATTATCTTTTATATGCGAATTCCAGGCAGTGACAAGAATTTTTTAAAATGTATTTTGGATAAAAATCGCGAGGATTTATGTAATTCGAGACAGATTAAATCTTCATTTATTTTTTTTGTTTATTGATATTCAATTCTGATTGATGTAATTTTTGCACAATGAATATTAAAAAATACCTCTCAAACCCTCACAGCTTTTAATGAACCCGATAATAATTCATAATAAATCAAAAGCCGATGATATCATTTTGATTGAAGAAGCGCTTTCTGGCAAACAGGCATCGTATGAAAAGCTGATGAAAAAATATTATCAGCTTATCTATAATCTTGTTTACAGAATGATTTCAAGGAAAGAGGATGTAGAAGATCTCACACAGGAAGCTTTTATAAAGGCATTTAATTCTCTGCAGAATTTTGACAAGCAGTTTGCTTTTTCAACATGGCTGTTCAAGATCGCGACCAATAATGCTATAGATTATTTAAGGAAAAAAAAGCTGTCAACTTTCTCGATAGACAAGGAAATAGAGGCAGATGACAGTGACTATAAATTCGAGATTCCGGATCACGAGAATAAACCCGACAAGCACATTGTTGACGAACAGCTGAAGGATATACTAAACGAAGCCATTGAATCCCTTCCAAAAAAATACAGAGAGGTAATTGAACTTCGGCACAAGGAAGAAAAAGAATATGAAGAGATCGCCAAAGAACTAAGGCTTCCTTTGGGAACAGTGAAAGCACACATCTTCAGAGGAAGAGAACTTTTAAATAAATATCTGAAGGACAGGATCAAACACTATTGATTTTTAATTGGGAATTTCGGATTTGGAAATTGAGTGATTATAGATATAAAAATAATTTTAACGAATAACGAATAACAAATAACGAAAAACGATGAGAGAAGAAACGCCATTGATGCGGCAATACCGAAAGATAAAGGAAAAATATCCCGATACAATTCTTCTTTTCAGAATGGGAGATTTTTTCGAAACTTTTGAAGATGATGCAATTACAACTTCAAAGGTTCTGGGAATCACGCTTACCAAGCGCTCTAACGGAGCAGCATCCGAAGTTCCACTTGCCGGTTTCCCTCACCACGCGCTGGATAACTATCTGCCGAAATTAGTCAAAGCCGGATACAGAGTTGCCGTATGCGAACAGCTTGAAGATCCTAAGTATGCCAAAGGGATAGTCAAGCGGGACGTAATTGAAGTCGTAACTCCGGGTGCAAATTTTTCCGAAAAAATTCTGGATCACAAATCAAATAATTTTCTTGCAGCAGTATATATAAAGGATGATATCTGCGGGTTCTCTTTCTGCGATGTTTCGACCGGGGAGTTTGCTGCCTCAGAGATATTACTGAAGAATCTTACCGAACAGATCGACATAATAAATCCTTCTGAAATCCTTATATCAAAAAGAGAAAAAGATAAAGTCTATAAAGCGCTTGATTATAATCCTGATGCTTCATTCAATGAACAGAAGAATAAGTTTTTCTTTACTAAAGTGGATGACTGGGTTTTCAATCTTGATTATGCAAAGGAAGTTCTCACAAATCATTTCGGAACTCAGTCATTAAAAGGATTCGGAATAGAAGATATGCGCGAAGGTATCATAGCTGCAGGATGCATTATGAATTATCTTAATGAAACTCAGAAGAACAACCTTCCTCATGTGAAGAAGATATATAACTATGATTATACAGATTATATTATTCTTGATCCTTCGACGAAGAGAAATCTTGAAATCACTTCGTCTATGAATGAAGGCAGCCGTGAAGGATCGCTGATATCGATACTCGACAGAACTCAGACTGCAATGGGAGGCAGACTTTTAAAAAAATGGATCTCAAGACCATTGAAAAAAGAAGAGCAGATCAAAAAACGTCTCGATGCAGTGAAGGATTTTTTTGATAATAAAGCTGAAAGGAAAAAAATAACCGAAGACCTGAAATCAATTGCTGATCTTGAGCGTCTGCTTTCAAAAGTTTCAACAGGCAGGGCAGTGGCAAGAGATATTGTGCAGATGAAAATCTCACTTAAAAAAATTATTGAGATCCGGAACAAGCTTGAAAAATTTTCATCACCTTCCATACAGGCATTAAAAAATAATTTAGTTGAGATAAATGATCTTATCCTGAAAATAGAAAAATGCATAAATGAAAATTTTATCAGCGGCATAGATACATATGGAGTGATTAATAAAGGTTACGATAAAGAGCTTGATGAAATAAAGGATATTCTCATCAACGGCAAGACGTGGATGGAAAATTTTCAGAGCAAAGAAAGAGCGCGCACCGGAATCAATTCTCTTAAAGTGGATTTCAATAAAGTATTCGGATATTACATTGAGATCACAAAAGCAAATCTCGAAAAAGCGCCTTCGGATTATATAAGAAAGCAGACACTTGTAAATGCTGAAAGATATATCACCGAAGAACTGAAAGTTTATGAAGATAAGATCCTCAATGCAGAAGAGAAGATAAACTCTCACGAGAATAAAATATTCCTTGAACTGAGAAATACTATTCTTGAGTTCACTGAACCTATTCAAAAGAATGCGCTGCTTATAGCAACACTGGATGCTCTGATAAGTTTTGCAGAGGTTTCAGAAGTTTATAAATATGTTATGCCGGATATTTCAGAATCATCAAAGCTAGACATCAAAGAAGGCCGTCATCCTGTGATAGAACGTCTTTTGCCTCCCGGCGAAAAATATATTGCAAACGATACTTCGATAGATACTGAAAATAATCAGATACTGATTATCACAGGACCTAACATGAGCGGGAAGTCTAGCTATCTGAGACAGACGGGTCTGATAGTTCTGCTGTCACAGATAGGATGCTTTGTTCCGGCAAGAAGCGCAAGCATTGGAATTGTTGATAAGATCTTTACGCGTGTCGGCGCTTCGGATAATATTTCAAAAGGAGAAAGCACATTTCTTGTGGAGATGCATGAAGCTGCGAACATATTAAACAACGCAACCGAAAAAAGCCTGATACTGCTGGATGAGATAGGCAGAGGAACGAGCACTTACGACGGAATATCAATTGCCTGGGCTATGACAGAGTATCTGCATGAGAATCCGAATGTAAGAGCGAAGACGCTTTTCGCGACACATTATCACGAGCTCAATGCGCTTGCTGATCTTTATAAAAGAATAAAAAATTTCAGGGTTGAAGTCAGAGAGTTCAATGATAAAGTAATTTTTCTAAGGAAGATCACTGAAGGTACAGCCGATCACAGTTACGGGATTCAGGTAGCGCAGATGGCGGGACTTCCCGTATCGGTAACTAACCGTGCTAAGGAAATTCTCCGTTCACTTGAAGACAAGGAATATAAAAGAAAGAACAAGGATGATTTTCAGATAAGCATGTTCGAGTCAGCTGTGACAGAGTTCAGGGATGAGGCTTTGAGAAAGATGATGGATGAAGTGGATATTAACAATATCACGCCTCTTGAGGCAATAAATATTCTGAAAAAGATAAAAGATGGTCTTAAGTAAGCAGAAGATTAAATAATTGAATCTCAAAGTATCATAGTAACACAGTGAACAAAGTTTACTTAATATTTTTTCAGTTTGTAATCTTCCCGACAATTGAAATCAAATTAATGTATTCAGATTAATTTCTTGTTTTGCACACACTCATCAGTTATATCTGTGAACTAACTTTCTATGTGGTAATATGAGAATACTCCAATGTTTTAAATAATGCAAATAATTCTTTTTGAACTAATTGCATAAAAATCCAAAAAATAATTATTAATATCCTTAAATATTTAAAGTCTTTCATAATTCTCCCATAAAGTATATTTTTACAAAAATTTTTTTCATATGGAAATAAAAAGTTTTTTCAAAAAATCACTGGTTCCGCTTGGACTTGTCGGATCCATCGGAGGTTTTATTGGAGATGTATTAAAACCATTTGCGAATTTCGGTTTTATATTTCTTATGATCTCACTTGCCGGTCTGATAATTACCGGAGGAGCTTTGCTTTATTTTAAAAAGAAGGAAGGTAAGGTAGTTCATAAAGAGAAATGGGTAGCCGGCTGTATATTTTTTGCATTGTTTGCACTTATGTGGGGAATTTATATTCCCATTGCAAATGCAGGTCCGCCGCAGGGATATCTTGCAGATAATATAGACGCAATATCAAAGCTTCAGACTGACGTTTTGAAAATAGGTGAAGATGTAACTGAAATAAAAGGTGACGTAAAGAAGATAGATTCAAAACTCGATAACATAACGGCAAAGATCACACAGGTAGATCTTAACGGAGGAATAATCAGCGATCCAAGAACTCCGCAGGAATGGTACAGCAATGCTGTGCTTTATAAACTCAAGGGAATGAATGAAGATGCAATAAAAGCATTTGAGAAGTTTTTTAATTTTAATATAATATATGTCGATCCATATCTGCAGTATATTGAAGTTGCAAAGAACGTAAAAGGAACAGAATATCTTAATGATTTTTTTACAAGACTGTCGGATAAATATACCGGAAATCAGACAGTCAGACTCATGAAAGCAAAAATAAATGAAGACAGAAATGTCAGAATAAAGGAATATGAAAAGATATATTCAGAAGGAGATCCGAGCGCGCCATTGCTCTATATGCTTATCACGGAATATTCTTATGCTAATCTTCCCCAGGCATCAATGCTTGACAGATCAAAGGAAGTTATCTATCTGGATGCTTTAACAGGTCTCCCTGTAAATAAGCAGCTCAAAGAATATTTTGTAAGTGCAGATATGCTGACCGAAGCGCAGAAAACACTTCAGACAGAAACCAATCTGAATAAAACAGGACCTTTGGGTGATATGATCAAGAATCCTGTTCAGGTTCAGATGTATTCGCTTGGAACAGGAGAATATTCGATTGTATTTATCAGTACTGATTATCTTGCAACAAACATACTTTACAGGATTGACGGAAACGGAGAGTTTACTGATACAGGCGAGAATAAAGCCTTCGGAATGCAGACTTCGCAGAGACAGCCTAAGACTGATATTCAGAAGAAATTGTCAAAAGGCGAACATAAGATTGAAGTCAAATATATCGTGAAATCCGGAGAAGAAAGCAAGGTGTATGAATATATAATCAAAGCTGAATAGATATAACTAAGATTGAATGATTTAATGATTACTATGATTTAATGCACATACTTTAAGTTAACATGAGATTAACATTTGTTAAAGCAATCAAAATTCAAATTTTAAAATTTTATTATGAAAGCAGAACTTCCGAAAACCCTGCACGAACTCAGGCAGAAGTACGGACCAATTCCGAATTTCAATTCGTATTATAAAAAAAAGCTTACAAATCTCAACAAGCTTGCTCTCTGGATAACAGACCATGTTGGCAGCATGGGATTTTTTATGATCATATTCATCTGGACGGTTGTCTGGCTTAGCTGGAACACTCTTGCTCCGGCAGAATTAAGATTCGATCCTTTCCCCGGATTCGTGCTGTGGCTTTTTATTTCAAATGTAATACAGATATTTTTAATGCCGCTGCTGATGATCGGTCAGAACATGCAGTCCGAGCACGCTGATGCACGCGCGCAGATGGATTTTGAAGTTAACAAAAAATCCGAAGCTGAGATTGAAACCATACTGGAACACCTCGAAAATCAGAATAACTTAATTCTTGAAATACTTCAAAAGCTGGAAGCTAAAAAATAACTTTTAAATGTATCCCGGATATTCATTGATTATTTTTTAACCACTAAAGCTCTAAGTCACAATGAATTTTTAAGAAAATTTATCTGACAGAAAATATTCTTAATTTTCTTTCAGTAAGTACTTTACACAGATTTTGACTAATTATTCTTTGAATTCCTTCTGAGCAATCTGAGACTATTTTTTCCTTACAGTGACAATTTCTCCTGAAGCTGCATCTATCCTTACCTGAGCTTTACCCGACTTAATAAACATCCAGAAATTATATTCCCAGCTGTTTTTATTTTTTACATATTTCCATTTTAAAGTTTTCTGTCCTGAATATTCCTCTGCTTTTCTCTTTGCTTCTGAAAAAGAGATAAAGTTCTTATCGGGAGTAATGTCATATTCAAACGGACCTTCTCCTGCATCAATACTTACAAGCGCTTTTTCCTCTGCTGATATTTCTATCACAGCGCTTCCCCTTCCTTCAGTTATGACATTTACTTTCCAGACGGGAATATCTTTCCTGAATTTTTTTTCTGCTTTAATAATGTCACATTTCAGAAGTTCTGACGTATAGTCAACAGCATCTTTAATTGTTAACAGGTTTGAAGTATTTGTATCAAGAAAATTATAAGAGGTTTTACTATATTTATTCAGATCAAATTTTCCTTCGGCTTTAAAACAAAATAACAGAATCAACACAACTGGCAAAATAACTTTTACGGTGACCATAATATTCTCCTTTTATTAATAGTTTACTGATTTTAATTTAAAAATTTCCGAACAAAAAATAAAACCCATTAATTTATGAGCGACTTACAATCAAAACTGGATCAGGTAAAGGCAAACGAAACCTGGCTCGAAAAAATAAAGCGTTACATTCCCGGCTATGACGGATATGTTAACAAAGATAATTCAAGAGAGCTTGATACTATTCTCAGGACAAAACTTGCCAACAGACTTGAAGAGAATAAAACAAAACTTAAAAACACAGTACTTGCTCTTTCAAGAGAAGGAAAACTACTGGAAACAGGTGATCTGGAAAAACTTGAAAAAAAGAATGAGAATTCTATTGCAAAGCTGAAGTCTGCAGCACGTGGATACTCCGGGCTGTTTGATGTTTCAAAGATAAATGAAATGAAACTCAATCAGCTTTACGAGTTTGACTATAATCTTTTATCTTATGTCGAAAATCTGAATAAAGGATTCGCCGATCTTGAAACAAAAGCAAATGCAAAGGAAGATCTGAAAGCTTATATACTGCAGATGTCTCAGTCACTTGATGATCTTCTGAAAAAATTCGATGAGAGAGAAAGTATACTCAGGGATTAGAATTTCTGATATAAGATTTTGGATCTTAGATTTTGGATTAAATACTTAAGTAAATCTAATATTTGATATTCGAAAGCATTTAGATATATAGCTTTCAATTTTGCAACTTTTAACTTTTAACTTTTAACTTAAAAAAAATATCATGGCATTAATAGACGTAGTACAATTTTTTGATGAGACCGGTAAAACAATGGTACACCGCGAGCCGCAGGACGGTTCATCATCTTACAGACTGGGTACGCAGCTTATAGTCCAGGATTCACAGGCTGCAATATTTTACAGGGACGGAAAAGCTCTTGATGTATTTCAGGCAGGAAGACATACACTGACAACGGAAAATATTCCTTTATTGACCAGGCTGATAAGCCTGCCATTCGGAGGAACCTCACCGTTTCAGTCACAGATCTATTTTATTTCGCTTAAAAAATTCATAGATCTCAAATGGGGAACAAAGTCACCGATAAATTTTAAAGACTCGGAACTTACTTATGTTCAGCTCAGAGCATCCGGAAAATTTTCAATAAGAATCAAAGACCCGAGACAGTTTATGATGGAGATCGTCTCCACACAGGGACTTTACACAACAAACGAAATCGAAGATTATTTAAGAGATGCAATTGTATCGAGATTAAATTCAGTTCTCGGAAAAAATTTAAAAACTGTATTCGAGCTCGGGCAGTATTATGCTCAAATAGAAACCGGTGTCAAAGCAGAAGTCGCGGATTTTTTCAATGCAATGGGAATTGAGCTTACTGATCTTATCATCGTCGGAATAGTCCCTCCTGAAGAAGTGCAGGAAAAGATCAACGAAAGAAGCTCCATGGGAGCTGTCGGAAATCTTGACAATTATCTGAAGTTTAAAACTGCAGGTGCGATCGAGAAAGCTGCTGAGAATGAAGGCGGCGGTCTTGGCGCAGCGGGAGTAGGACTCGGAGCCGGTATGACTATGGCGAACATGATGGGACAGCAGATGTCAAATGCAAATACCGGCGGTCAGCAGCAGCCAAAAATTACTGCGGATGAGATCATGTCCACTATCGAAAAGCTCGGCAAGATGAAGGAGAGCGGACTGATCACACAGGATGAGTTTGATACGAAGAAAAAAGATCTGCTGTCAAAACTTTGATTCAATGACGGGTTTGATAACTATGAATATATTCATAATTTTATTTATGCTTTCGAATCCTTTTAAATCCGTAAAATAATTTTAATGACTGAAGAAATAATTTCCGGCACCATTATATGCCCTCAGTGCGGCGGCGAAAATAAAATGCCGACTGATGAAAAATTCACTGAATGCGAATTCTGCGGATCGGTTATATACATTGATAAGCGCAAGGTTGTAAATCATTATGTTGTAAATTCAAATTTTACAAAAGAACAGGCAGAGGGAAATCTCAGAAGATGGATGGCAGGTAATTTTCATGTTAAAGATCTGGACAAGCTTGCGCAGATATCGCAGGTTAGCTTTTATTATTTTCCATTATGGTATTTTAAAACGAAGGATTCTTCAGGAGACAGGATACATCTTCAGCCTGCCCACTCCACGCCAATTTCAGAAATTAAGAGCATACAAATACCGGCAGGAAATCTTAAAACATTTAATAAAAATGAATTCAATGTTAAAGAGTTTGTGACTCCGGATGTTCTGTATGGTTCAGCCAAAAGCTGGCTTGCTCAGTCCGGAGTGAGTGAAGATTCTATTACTGAATCGTTTCTTGTTCATGTTCCGTTTTATCAGTTTTATTATAACTACAAAGCGCAGCAGTATTCGGCATTAGTAGAAGCATCTTCGGGAAAAGTCTATGCGAATATCTGGCCTGCAAAAAGCGAAACTCCTTTCAGGCTATTATTCGCGGCAGCTATACTTTTATTTTTTCTTGCAAGTCTTGCTTCTTATGCAATAGCGTATTTAATTTTTGAAGACATAGAAGTTAGTTTAATGAGTGCTGAAGGTATAAAGCTCGTGTTATATTTTATTGCGGCGATACCGCTTGTGATGGCAGCATATTATGTGGCAAAAAAAGTCTGAACAGAATTTTTAAATTCATATTGGTATATGAGTACCCAAAAAATAAAGAAGCTGACACCGGAAGAGTATTTGAATATAGAGAGGAATGCCGAGTTTAAAAGTGAATATTATAATGGTGAAATGTTTGCGCTTGCAGGAGCAAGTTATATTCATAATAAAATCTCAAGCAACATACATGTCAGTCTTGCAAATCAGCTAATAGGCAATACCTGCCAGGTTTTTCAGAGTGATTTAAAAATCAGGGAACAGATCTCCGGTTTGTTTAATTATCCTGATGTAGTTGTGATTTGCGGTGAACCTGAATTTTATGATGAAGAGAAAGATGTAGTTGTCAATCCTGCCGTTATAATCGAAGTGCTTTCCAAATCAACGGAAACATATGAAAGGGGAATCAAATTTGAATTATACAGACGTATTGAAACTCTTAAAGATTATTTTATGGTCTCGCAGGATAAAATATCAGTTGAGTATTATTCAAGGAATGCTGACAACAGCTGGATTTTAAAAGAGTAAAATGATTTAAATCAATGCATAGTTATAAAATCGATCGGGTGTATTTTAGAACTAAAGGATGTTTATTACAAAGTTGATCTGAAGAAATAAAAGAACTTAAATAATTAATTTAAAATGTCCGAACCCACAGAGCAGCAACAGACTGCCGAGCAGGCGATCAAATTTAAAAAAGAAAAAGTCATAAAAGGAATTACCTGTCCTGCATGCAGCGGCGAGCTTGATATTAAAGAAGGTTTGCGCTCTTTCAACTGCAAATACTGCGGAACTCTCCTGGTTGTAAAGGGTGAATCCGGAACACTGAAATTTTATGTCCCGAGAAAGCTAAAGAAAGAAGATGCCATAACTAAAGCATTTGACTGGCTGGATAAGGGAATGTCGAAGGCAAAGGGTTTGCGTGCAAATGCAAGAATAGAAGATGCCTTTCTGGTATTTATTCCTTATTGGAGAGTGAAAGCGGATGTTGTCGGCTGGATATTCGGTCAGGAAAAAAGAACGAGTACTTCCAACGGAAAGACAACTACATACTATGTGGATGTAGAAAGAAAAATTCAGAATTCTTTTGACAGAACTTACTCAGCCTGTGATGTTGCAGAGCTCGGAGTGAAAAAAATAAATCTGACCGGTGATACTATTCTTCCTGTTGACTTTGAATCTCTTCAGAGAGAAGGGATGATGTTCAATATTATTGCTTCCGAAAAAGAAGCATTTGATTATGCAAAAAATAATTTTGCATCTGAAGCAAGGAGCGCTGTGAATTTATATAACGTAACATTTGAACACTATGATCTTGTTAGAGAAAACATTGGAATTGTTTACTATCCGCTTTGGGTGATAAGGTACAGCTTTGAGAACAGGACGTATCAGGTGATTGTTGACGGTGAAGACGGAAGCATATGCTACGGAAAAGCTCCGGGAAATAATTTATACCGTGCGATAATGGGAATTCTCGGAACAGGCGCAGGAATGTTCTTAACGACTTTTTTCGGATTGTTTCTGTTATTTGAAGTCGATGAAAAATTTCCATTCATAGCATTCATAATTTCATTCGGGCTCGGTTGTTTTCTGATAAGCAGAGGATATAAGAAATTCAGGTACGGAGGTGAAATTGTTGAAGGAACCGGCATAGATGAAAAAGAAGAAAAGCCCATTACAAAAAAAGCAGAAGAACTTACTAAATCTGAGGGATTCGGAATTGCGAAAAATGTTGCTGCATCTGTTGTGATAGGAAGTGTTATAAGTTCACTGCTGAATTCGAGAAGATAGAAGCTCAATTACGAGTTACGAATTGCGAGTTACGAATTACGAGTTACGAATTACGAGTTACGAATTACGAGTTACGAATTACGAGTTACGAA
>DAIPYG010000056.1:0-14802 GCA_036782875.1 Bacteroidota bacterium
TCTAAGATAATAATTGATAGTTCGGCGACTCTTATTGCTAATGGAGCAACCTTTGCTTCCATTGATTCTTCTTTGAAATGGGATGGAATTATTCTTTCAAATTCAGACGCAGATACTATTACCAATTGCACATTCAGTAATGCTGTCACAGCGCTTACAATTACAAATGATGCTAACTCTGCTTACAAGAACAGGATAATAACATACAATACTTTAAATATTCCTTCCGGAGGAATCTGCAAAGGGATCTACGGAGTGAATAATTACAAAATACTTGTAAAGGGAAATACATTTAATATGCCGGTTTATTATCTATATTCTTCTCCTGTACCGCTAGTATATATAGGGGTTTATCTGAAGAACAGCAGTACAATTGAAGCAGCTGGCGGTGACATAGATTATTTTTTAGAAACATGACATAAGTCATACTTTATGATTAAATAAAACAGAGATTTTTATAGAGAAATGCTTTAAGCAATACTTTATTATGAAAAATTTTTATAAAATAATATTCTTAACTCTAATTCTATCAAGCTATTCTTCAGCACAGAAAGTAACATGGCAAAAATATTATGACTATTCCGGTAGAGCTGACTTAGGAAATGATGTAGTTCAAACTTTTGAAGGTGGATATATTATAGCAGGTTCAGGAACAAATGATAATTCGAAAAGACATATATTATTAATAAAAATCGATTATTTAGGAATTGTACAATGGAAAAAACTCATTGGTGAAAGCATGGCTTTTGATAGGGCTTATTGTATTCAGCAAACACCTGACAGTGGGTTTGTTATTACAGGAGATGCAGATCATACAATGTTACTCATTAAAGTTGATAAAAACGGAAATATCGAGTGGAGAAAAGATTTTACAGAAACCAATGCAAATGGTCAGGGGTATTCATTACAACTTACTAATGATGGAGGAATAATATGTTCAGGGCATGTATTTTTTCCTAATTTGGTTAAAACCTTTCCGTTTATAGTAAAAACAGATATGAATGGGAATTTACAATGGAAAAAGTATTATCAGGATTTATTAGATATATCAGCTTATGATATAGATGAATCAAATAATTATGAATATTATTTTTGTGGAGCAGATATTGTTAGAAAAATTGATGAAACTGGAAATACTTTATGGACTAAATCATTTACGAATAATCTTGGATTTTTAAGTTTACGAAGCTTAATCTATGAACAACCAAATATTATTTATGCCGGTGGAGTTTCTGATTCATCAGGATTGGAAGCCATTCACTTAATAAAATTAGATTCAGGTTCCAATATATTTTGGGAAAAAAGATTTTTAGATTCTGAACATGTAAGTGCAGGAGGAATAAGTATATGTAAATCTTTTAACAGCATTGTTATGACAGGAGAAATATTAGGAAAATATGGTGATGTACCATTTGTTAAAGTATCTGATTCCGGAGAATTAATAATTTACAACGTTATAACTTCTTCCATAAAATCTGAGGGAAGAGGCAACTCTATAAAATTAAGCAGTGATAAGGGCTATATTATTACAGGATTTACAACTTTCGGGGGAAGTGGATTTGCAGGAAATGTTTTGGCTATAAAAACAGATTCGAATGGAACAGCACCGCAATTGGTTAACATAAAAAATAATGTCGAAAATATTATTAGTTTTACCCTTTATCAAAACTATCCCAATCCATTTAATCCCAGTACTACGATAAAATTTGAATTAAAAAACAATTCATATGTAAAATTAAGAATTTATGATATTTCAGGAAAAGAAATAATTACCCTGGTAAATGGATTCAAGTCAGGCGGATACTATTCTGAAATATTCGACGCAAGCTGGTTATCTTCTGGTATTTATTTTTATTCTTTGGAATTAATAGAATTTAAAAACACCAAATTCATTTCGAATTCAAAACAATTTCGAAAAATGATATTTCTAAAATAGTCAGTTATTTTTTTACAAAACTATGAAATAGAAATGAAATATGAAAACATTAATTTTTATATCAATTATTTCAGTTATGTTTTTTAAGACAAGTTTCTCTCAAGGTTTTGGATACAGTGAATTTTACGTTGCAAATAAAACCGGCAGTACTTTTTCTGGTGGACATGAAATAAAAATTAGAATTTATCCGGTAGGGGCTGTTTATAATTATTTAGAACAATATAGCGCTGATATAAAAGGAACACCATTACCAAATCATTTTAAATATTTACTGGGGTTTGATACACTTCTATCAAATGATGAAACACAATATTATATAGCATTAGGTCAATTCGATAGTGATGATAATTCAACAGAATGTAAATTTGGATTAGGAATAGGTTTATACAAAATAGAATTTATAGAAAATTATGGTTTTGATTCCTTAGTAAATTATTGTTATGTAGATTGGAGAGACGCAAATATATATAATCCTACTTTTCCTACGATTGATTTAGGTCTTAAATATTTCAATAAAGATAGTATAACATTTCATTGGGATGTTCAAGGAAGTAATCCCGAATTAAATATAGACTCTGCTGGCCATTACATAAAGGTTTGGCAATTTATGGGAAGTTCATTACATAATAATAATAATCCATCATTAGGTATATTTACTGTTGATACTCTTTATTCTAAATGGCCAATCTATGCAAACCAATACAACGGAAACATAGGTCATGAAAACCCCGGTGACCTAGGTATGAATCTGGTGATTAATCACAATGTCACAACCCGTGATACTTTATCTGCTCCTTCTACTATTTTAATACCGGAAAAGGGTTTTCTCAAAATCAATCCGGAGAAAACATTTAATTTAAAAACTGCAGTTGGCAGTTCCATGAATTTAATAGTTCAGGATTCGTCTTCCTTGCAGTTAGAACCTGCTTCTCATCTCATTGTCGGTAATAATAATGTGCTGACTTTAAAAAGACTAGGTAAGATTTTATTTCTGCATCCTTCGGGCAGTTCTTATGATACTTCACCTCAAATACTGATCCAAAGCGGAGGTATGTTTTGTAATGAAGGCGGCAAAATTATAGGAGGCAGCATAGTTTTTGAAAAAGGAACTTATCCTCATCCTTATTGCGGACCTGTACTTGATAATTATTTCGGTGACAGCACAAAGTTTGTCCTGCTTGACAGCGCAGTGATGGAAATCCCCGATAGCACAATACTTCATTTCAGCGGAAATCAATCCGGTATGATTTTGAAACCCTACTCAAAACTCAAGCTTGGTGTCGGATGTAAAATTATTTTCGACAGTTCCGCTTCGTTAATTGCTAATGGCGCAACTTTTACTTCTTTGGATTCAAATCTGAAATGGGATGGTATTTTTCTTTCAAATTCAGATACTGATACTATCACCAATTGCACGTTCAGCAATGCTGTCACAGCGCTTACAATTACAAATGATGCTAACTCTGCTTATAAAAACAGAATCATAACGAACAATACATTCAATATTCCAAACGGTGGAATTCATAAAGGAATCTAGGGAGAGAATAATTATAAAATACTTTTAAAGGGAAACACATTTAACATGCCTGTTTATTTTCCGTCTGCATCACCTGTTCCTTTAATTTATGTGGGTGTTTATCTTAAAAATAGCAGTACAATAGAAGCTGCAGGCGGTGACATTGAAGAGAATCAGTCAACCAATTACAGTTTGAACATAGTTGAAAATACATTTTCTAACGGATGCGCTTCTTTAATTCTGGCTAATTATACCTCAAATTATCTTCCTTATATCATAAGCGATAATATTTTTAACAATACAGCTTCGGCAAATATAATCGGTATGAAGATAACAGGTACGATAAAGGATAATTTTTTTACTTCCGATGATGTCCCTCTCGGAATTCATCTTATAAACAGCAGTCCGAATCTCTTTAAGAATACAATCAATTCAAGAGATGTTGGACTTCATCTTGCTGGACATTGTTATCCGAACCTTGCTCCTTATGTATCGGGTGAAGATTTAGTCTGGACAGGCGGAAATAATTATTTTACTACGAGTGATATTGACAACATACAGCTTTCTTCTTTGGGATACGTCAATACTGATTTTGGAAATAATAACTTTACAGTAGAGAATTCTTCTTCCTATCATATTTATGGCTGGCTTGATTCGACACACAATATTTATTATGCTAGAGACAACTGCTGGAATGGTTCGAATGAATCTAAAATTTATTTAAAGACTTATGGTTCGAATGATACAATTCCCGTTCCTGTGATAAACGCGAATAATTATAATTGTTCAGGAGAAATTAACCCAAGCGGCTGGAATGTATCATATAATGGAAACGGAATTTATGATTCAACAAAATTAACTGACAATTATACAGGAGAGCAGCCTTCCGAAGCGGAAATTTTATATTCCCAGGCAGTTACAGATGAAAGCAATCGTCTGCATGTCCAGGCGATAATAAATTACAAATATCTTATTGACAATTATCCCGGATACGAAGATGTTTCGAAAATAGTTTATGATCTGTATGCCTGCTACCAGTCGCTTGATACGAATGACAGTGAAAGCTACAGAGAGCCGCTTTATCAGAATATTGTAGTTTATCTTAGTCAGAAGATCCTGTCGGATGAATACAAAAACAATTCCGAATTCTGTGACAATGCTTATGATATTATACTTATGGCTCAATGCATTATTGATCTTAATTCCGCATCCACCGGCTATGAGTTTCTTGCATTCAATCATCCTGATCCTGATATAAGACTTGCTGCATCGTGGAATTATGCAGAGATAGAGGATCTGATAAATTCCGGAGAAGGCGGAGGGAATCGATTTCAAATTACAAATGACAAATTTCAAATAGAATATCAAAATCAACTTAAAGAACATAACGAACTTAATAAACTTAACGAACTTATCAGTGATGATCCGATAATGAGTAAGATGAAGAGAAGTTATGAAAAGACTTCGATTGAAAAAAAGGAAAGAATAGATAATCAGATAAGCCGGGAGATAAAAACAGGTGAAGTATTAAATGAAAAGATAATCCGGTCACGTCAGTTCGATTTGCAAAAGGAAGACAGAGCAAAGAGGAATATATTTGATTTAAGAAGTATGAATAAGGAAGAGAAGGAAAAAAGAAGAATGGAAGATATGGCATTGACAACACTCGATTTCAGAAATGAATCAGGTAGTGCTGAGAAAATAAGTATTCCATTACAATACAGACTTGAACAGAATTACCCGAATCCATTCAATCCTGTCACAAATTTAGAATTCGCAATTTCGAAAACAGGATTTGTTTCATTGAAAATATATGATATATTGGGAAAGGAAATAAGAACCTTGGTTAGTGAGATCAAACAGCCGGGAAAATATAAAGTAGATTTTGACGGAAGCAGTTTATCCAGCGGAATATATTTTTACAGGATAGAAAGCGCTGACTTCATTGACACAAAAAGAATGATTCTCAAAAAATAAAGCACAATAAATAATGATTAGATACATTTCACTTTTCATACACTTCTCAATATTAATAACAGCCCTGGCAGCTGAGGGATGTTCATCAAGTGAAGATGAATCCGCATTCAAATTCGGTATCGGCAAATACAGATTCACAATGTCCGACAGCACAGGGAAAAAGATGGCTGAAGGAACACTTGAAGTTAAGACTTATGCATCGGATAAAATTTCCGGGACGTATGAATTCACCAATGTATATGTGAAGGATTTTCCCGGACAGAGCACTATGGACGGACTCTTTGAAGGAAACGTCATTCCTTCTGAGAAGAAAGTTTTCATAAACACAAATCCTAGAATAGCCGATGCTAATGTTTTCTGGAATATGCTGATCAAAAAGAATTCTGTTTCAGGCGAATGGAATTATTCCGTGTTCAGAGGCGAAATGAACAAAGGAAAGGTCAGGATCTTTAAATAAGATAAAATGACTGTATGCTGAATATTTTTACCGGATATATTGGATAATTTCCGGATTCTGTTTGTGAACATCTGTGAAATCTGTAAAAGATCTGCAGCGAATTTATTTATGAAAGGATTTGAATATGATTCCTACAGTTAAGGTAAAGATGATATTTTATTAATATAAAAATAATTGTATTTTAAAATATTATTTATAAACCTAAACCCAAAAATTTATGAAAGGGAAATCATTTACTTTTTTCTTCAGCATTTCATTTGTAATTTTATTTTTATTTACAATTGATTTAAAAGAAACAAAAGCCTACCCCAGATTTGCTGCATACACCGGAGATAAGTGTATGGACTGTCACGTCGATCCTACCGGAGGAACAATGAGAAACCCAGGAGGAACAGGGTTTGCGAAGAAAAATCTGAATATGGATATGTTTAAGAAAATATCGGAAAAAACTCAGTTCACACCTAAGATCACGGATGCTATTTCAGTCGGCGGCGATGTAAGAATCGCCCAGGTGGATAATCAGGTCGAAGGCAGATCAAATTTCAATTCATTCCTGGCAATGCAGGGAGATCTGTATGTAAATGCAGAGCTGAATAAAGTACTGAATGTTTTTGTGACATCAGGCATTGACATACCCGGAATAGACGCGCAGTATGAAGTTTACGGAATGATCTCGAATCTTCCGGCGAATACTTATTTCAAAGTGGGTTTATACAAACCTGATTATGGACTGAAGATCGTCGAGCACCGCGCATATCAGAGAAAGTATTTATGGAATGCTCCATATAATACCAATACGGGATTTGAGCTCGGCATTTCTCCTGAATGGTTTTCAATGAATGTAGGATTGTACAATCCGATGAATAATGATTTCCTTGATCTTGATCCGCATAAGATGTTTGTCGGGAATACTGATTTCAATTTTGCTTTTAATAAGCTTAATTTTAATGTGAATGTAGGAGGATCTTTCTTTAATAATCCGCATAACACTTCCGACAGCGCATTTACAGCAACCATAACGGCTGTCAATCAGGGATTCGGAGGATATACAAGAATGGGTTTTCTAAAGAGGATTGCATTCCTCGGAGAAATAGATTTTCAGCAGTACACCTCAGATTTTCCAATGGTGCGGAGTATGTTCGGATATGCTGAGCTAAATGTGATCTTAGTGAAAGGTGTTGAGTTAAGAAGCCAGTATGAATATTATGACAAGAACAGGGACATAACCGGTGACCATATACAGAGGATAAGCGGAGGAGTCGGACTGTTCCCATTTTTTGGATTTGAAACGGAGCTGATGGTGCGCTTTCCGATAGAAGATCCTGAAAAGAAGAATGATGAATTTCAGTGGAACTTCCATTTTTATTTTTAATTAGTTTCAAAAGTAAGTTTATAAAGATTTAAAAAATCAAAACTCCTTCCGGTTAGATATTTTGACCGGAAGGAGTTTTTATTTCTGAATACCCGGATTTGTTAAGCGGGTAAAATTATTAAAGTTTTTATTTAATGTTAGTTTGAATATTTTAGATAAATTGATCAGCATTTTGATATAAATTTAATTTTATTAAATAATAATTTTAATGAGCAAACTTTACTTCGTACTTATTGCAACGGTTATTTTAATATTTATGAACAGCAATACACAAGCCCAGCCGAAATTAACACTTAATGTAACCGCAGGATATTCCCAGCCGATGGGAGATTTTAATAACGGTTTTGGAATAAATGATACTGTTCCGGATTCATGGCCTTATCTGATGAGATCGGGATATAATATTGGTGTTACAGGAAAGTATATTGTGAATAAGAAAAAAAATATAAAAGTTGTTCTTGCTCTTAATTATAACGGATTTAAAAACTGGGGAGATCTGGCTGTTACATCTGACAACGGTTCGGGATTTCCAACTACCGACACGGTTCAGTTTCTACCTAAAGTTGCGATCTTAGACCTGTCAGTCGGATGTGAATACAGTTTCAATCCGAAAGCAACTTTCAACCCATTTGCAGGACTGGATTTTACAACTAATTTTTTCAGCGGTTCATATCAGTCAAATCCCAGCAGCAACTTTCAGAGATCACAGCTCAAGGCGGAAACTCGGTTCGGACTTAACATCGGCGGCGGCGTTGATTATAATATCAGCAAATATGTCGGAGCAATTTTCGGCGCTAAATACTGCTTTGCAAATCTCATTGGCAAAGGCGGTGAGTCGGATGTAGAATCGTATCAGGTCGCTTTGAATGATGAATCAAACGGTCTTCAGGACTCAAGAAACATTTCATACTTTCAGTTCTATGCAGGAGTTTCATTCTTTTTTCAGAATCCGTTCTAGTATAAAGTAATAAGTATTTAATATCTGGATATAGCATTGTAATATAATTTGAAAATTTTAATTTGTTAAATTCTTATTACAGGATAGATTTATAATCGTTTGTGTAAATTATTTAAGTTATTACTTAATACTTAATACCAGATACTTGCTTCTTAAATCGTCCGCTTTCGAAAAGCTTATAAACAAAAAATTCAAACATTATTTTCTGCTAATTTATAAAATATGATAAGTGATTCCTGTCGGACAAAAGTATCAAAATTAAGCAAACAAAAAATCAGAGTTAGTTATAATTATAACAAATAACAGAAAAAACAGACCATGACACCAAATGAGATCCTGATGAACTATGCATATAAAGAAGCAGAAAAGGCGTTTGATATTGGAGAGGTTCCTATAGGTTGTATAATTGTCTTTCAGAATACCATCATCGCAAAGGCTCATAATATGGTAGAGACTTTGAAAGATCCTACGGCACACGCTGAGATTCTTGCTATTACATCTGCGGCGGAGTATCTGCAGTCCAAGCAGCTGGTAGGTTGTTCTATGTACGTTACACTCGAGCCCTGTGCAATGTGCGCGGGAGCAATTGTACTGTCGAAGATCGAGAATGTTTTTTTCGGAGCATTTGACATAAAGTCCGGTGCCTGCGGAAGTGTAATAAATTTAACCAATAACAAATCTCTGAATCACAGATCAAATGTACTCGGAGGAATACTCGATGATAAATGCGGAGAGATCATCAGGAGTTTCTTTGAGGTCAGACGGGATTAGAATTTTTATTAAGGATCAGTTCAAACAGATCATTCGAAAGCAGTTCAAATTCTCTGATGGTTACATTCTCAGGTCTGCGTGAAAGATCGAAATTTATTTTTTCGACATCAAGTTCATTTCTTTCAAAAAATTTCTTAAGTGAATTTCTCATTGTCTTCCTTCTTTTTCCGAAACTTTCCCTTACAAGTTCTTTAAACAGGCGGCGGTCTTTAATTCCGGAAAGATCTCTTCTGAAATCCAGTTTTACAATAGATGAAAAAACATTTGGCTTAGGGAAAAATGCAGTAGGAGGCACATTGAACAATATCTTAGGAACCGTATGTAACTGAGTTTGTATTGCCAGTATACCGTAATCTTTTGTATCCGGAACAGCTGTTAGTCTTTTCGCAACTTCTTTCTGCATCATAAGCACAGCGGAATCTACCCTGTCTGCAGACTCAAAGAGCCTGAATAATATTTCAGTAGTAATGTTATACGGAATGTTACCAATGACCTTGAATCTCTTTGATCTGTCATCAATGCTGATGTCTGCATCAAGATCAATTTTCAAAAAATCCTTATGAATTAAATTTATGCTGCCCCCGTATTCTATTTTCAGATCTTCAAATATTGACCTGTCAAGCTCTACCGCATAAAAATTATCCGTAAGCTCCTGAATATATTTTGTAAGTACACCTCTTCCGGGACCTATTTCAATGACTGTATCATTTTCTGCGATTCCGAGTGATGCTACAATTTTTTTTGCGATGTTATCATCAACAAGAAAATTCTGACCAAGGAATTTCTTAGGCTTATACAATTCATATTTCTGCTTAGTTGAGATCAAGTTATTCTGCCGGCTCCAGCGCAAGTAATTTAAGATTCTCTTTTTTAAGATCTTCAAAATCAACAGAGACGTTTTTGTAATCTCCGTTAAGCCATAGCCGCGCCTGATCATTATAATTTCTGTGCAGCGGCTGACCTGACTGACCGGTAGGAATTATCGACAGATAGGATTTTGGATTAGCCATATCAATTATTATTCTCATTGAAGGACCAAGATAGACATCGAAGTTTCCTGTCTTCAGGGCATCTGAGAAACCATATTCAAGATTGTTTAATGTAGTGCCGTTTCCTGCGATTTTAAAAGGACCAATGTTCAGCATAGAGCTAAGTGAAGGAACTGTACCAAGGGGATGCTTCATCAACACCCTGTGATAATCACCCCATTGCCAGTTATTGAAATCCTGACCGTGAGCTGAAATTAAAGCTGCAACCGCGTCATAAAAGCTGAGTCGGATAAGCTGAACCTTTGCAAACTCATTTTCAAAAAGAGCGGATGAACTTTTATTAAGAAGCTTTGCAGTATTCTTTACAGGTATATTTTTTAAGTAAAGATAATTTTCAAATAATTCTTCGCCCAGCTGATCTTTGTATAATCTTTTATAAAGTTCTATTTCAAACTGTGCGAAAAGCGTTGCAGCGGCGCTTCCTGTTTTGAACTCATAATCCCAGGTCCTTAAAAGATTTAAATAATTTTTTATATCGGAAGTAAGATTCAGAGTATCGCCGAATGCTTCAAACAAATATGCGCAGAAATCTTTTGCCTGAATACTGTAAACATCCCGCTGCATCAGCTTCATTTCATCTTCTGTAACTATTGAATTTACTCTGAGAAGCTCTTCTATTCTTTCAGCCCTGTACGGAGGTTCATACAGGTTTGAAATATAATACCTGTAATTTTTCTGGGGCTTGTTATTGGCAGTTGCAATAAAACCTTCTTTTGGATTAAAAGAAACCGGTAATTCACTGAACGGAATAAAACCCGTCCAGTAATTGTCTCCCGATGACGGATAATATGCATTTGCGTCGCTTGTCAGATTATTTCTGACCGGGATAAATCCGGCAGTATGATACCCGATGTTCCCTGCTGTATCAGCATAGACAAAATTCAGCGCAGGCACTGCAAAAGTTTTTAAGGCATTCTGAAAATCACTCCAGTTAGCTGCATTATTGATTTTGTAAAAAGTCTCCAGTTCATCGCTTAACTCATAACCGGTCCATCTGAAAGTAAGCAGCTCATCAGGATTTCCCGGTCTGAATTTCTGATTATTGATGAAACCTGTCTTCTCAAGATAAGAGATCACAGGTCCTGCCTTTGTGGAATAAGTATTGAAAATATATTCATCTGCAACATCTTTTATCTTAATGCTTTCTGATGAACTGTCAAGAGCAATGACCTCGTTTTTATAAATATATTTTTTTCTGTCGGCAGAATCTCTTTTCAGAATAAAAAAATCAGTGTCGTCACACATTAAATTTGTCAGTCCCCAGCTGATTGATTCATTGTGACCAATTGCAATTGCCGGTACACCGGGAATTGAAAACCCGGAGACACTGTACCTTTTTTGATGATCGTACAAGCTCACTTCATACCATTTAGAAGGAACGGTCAGCGCAAGATGCGGATCATTAGCCAGATAAGGCTTGCCGCTTTCAGTTCTGCTGCCGGAAACTACCCAGGAGTTGCTTCCTGTGTGAGTGCCTTCCATCCCGAAAAAATTTTTATAACTGACGGATATATCAAAATAATTTTTACCAAGTTCATACACTGAAGAATAATATCTTTCGAGTGTACGTGAGTCACTTTCATAATTAAAGCTTGTTTTTTTCTTTACATCAAAATCGGTTTTCGTCTTAACCGAATCAGACCTGTTCTTTTCAGTTTCATTCTTTATTATGAAGGGAGCATCTTCCGGATAGTCAGGGAAGAAGTCAGCTGCTTTTTCGAAACCGAATTTTTTTACAATTTCCCCGAACATAACATCAGCATACCAGGAAAGATTTAATTCCCATCCCATTAATCTGATCAGCATAAGAGAATGTTCAGGTTTCCAGATGTCAGGTTTATAGTTAAGCATGTCAAACTCAAGAGGAAGGTCTTTTGAATTATTATCTATGAAGTAATTAACTCCTCTGCAGTAGGCGTCGAGAATTGATTTAGAAGCAGATGAGAGTTTATTATACTGCAGTTCAGCATTTTTACTGATCCCTATAGTTCTGAACAGAATATCATAATCCAGTACCTCCTTTCCGAATATTTCCGAAAGCCGTCCTTCAGCTACTCTTCTTCCGATATCCATCTGCCACAATCTGTCCTGCGCGTGCATATATCCGAGTGAAAAGTACATATCGTTCTCATTATCTGCAAAGATCTTGCTGACTCCCAGCTCACTCTTGTAAATGTTGACTTTTTTTGAAATGCCTTTAACTTTAATTACTCCGGATTCATCATAAAAGGATTTTTTTGTGAGATTATTAAAAAGTAATCCGACCGTTATAAGCACTATTATGAGCAGGATCAGTAAACCGAAAACGTTTCTGAGAATTGGATTCAAACTATGGAATAGAAAATTTAATTAGGTTATTAGTAATAAATTATTTGTCTCTGTAATTTCAAGAATTCTGCTAATTGCAATCAATCAATCATTTCATCTTAGTCTCCGATCTTTTTCATCATTTCATTTATGTTAAAGTTACTCATTACAAATTTCTTTTTATAGAATAAAAAAATTATACTTTGAAATAATTTAGCCGTCACCTGTATATTCTCATTTCAATCAATACTTATAATAATTATATTTGATCAGTTAATAGTTAATAGTTAATAGTTAGTTATAAATTAAAATAATATAATTTACTTCAAACTGTTTAACTGCTAACTGCTAATTGTTTAACTGTTTAACTGTTAAAAAACGGGATGTGGCGCAGCTTGGTAGCGCGCCTCGTTCGGGACGAGGAGGCCGCTGGTTCGAATCCAGTCATCCCGACTAAATCAAATATAAATTTCAAATTTTAAACTACAAGTTGAAAATAAAATCAATACTTGTTTTAATTCTTTTTGTAACCTCAGTATCAGCAGCTCAGAATACTGACTCACAGAGAAAAACCGGTTCCAAAAATATAAAAGAATTTACTATTCTTCACTGGAATGATTTTCATGCAAGGAATCTGCCTTACAGAATTTCAAAAAAAGATTCCGTTACAGGTGAGAGCACGTCTTATTATATCGGCGGTACTTCAAATATGCTCGGATACATCAATAAGTTCCGGGATAAGAACTCACTTCTTCTCAACGGCGGCGATGATTTTCAGGGAACGCCGATCTCATCTATTACAAAAGGAAAATCACAGATAGAGCTTCTGAATCTGTACGGACTGGATGCTTATGTTATCGGGAATCATGAATTTGATTACGGACAGTATGCTCTTGACTCGGCTTTGATGGCTGCAAACTTTGATTACCTGTCTGCCAATGTTTTTATGAAAGCAGAAAACAGAACATTCGGAAAGCCATTTGTCATAAAAAATATTGATGGAATAAAATGCGGTATCATTGGACTCACTGCGCTTGATCTTATGACTCTTACAATTCCTAAGAATGTAACGGATGTTCAGATGCTCAACACGGATTCGGTAATCTCAGCAGGAATTAAATATCTCAAAAAGAAAAAATGTGATGTCATTATTCTGCTTACTCATATAGGTGTTGATAATGATAAAAAGCTGGCAAAGAAATTTGCCGGTGATGTAGATATAATAATTGGCGGACACTCTCACACACCGTTATTCAAACCTGTAATACAGGATGGAGTGATCATTGCGCAGGCAGGATCTTATGCAAGGTGGCTGGGTAAGCTTGATTTTAAAGTTGATACGAAAAAAGATACGATCATCAGCTACAAAGGTAAACTGATAGAAACAGTGATGGACTCTTCAATATATGATAAAGCTGCCGAGTTGAAAGTAGAGAGCATGGTTGCAGCCATACAGGGGGATCTTCTGAAAGTGATCGGAAATCTGCAGACCGACTGGAAAAGAGGTTTTTCGGAAGAGAGCAATCTGGGGCAGTGGGAAGCTGATGCAATTAAAGAAAAACTCGGAACAGACATTGCGCTGCTTAATTCGGGAGGCATAAGAAAAGATCTTCCTAAAGGTGAAATTACAGTGGGAGACATCTGGGAAATTAATCCTTTTGGTAATACTATCATTACATTCAGTGTCAGCGGAAAGGGATTGAAGCAGATGATGAAGAACAGTCTAAAGAACAGGGTGAATGAAATAAACGAACTTGGCTCAAGTGATATGATTATTGCTTCAGGATTAAATGTAGTTTATGATTCAAAAAAAGTTCTGAATAATGATGATGATTTCATTTTAAGTTTTAAAGTTAACGGAGCAGATCTGGACGAAAGCAAAATGTATTCGATATCTACAAATAATTATGTCAGCGCACAGATCAAAAAATATTTCGGTGACATTGGTGAAGAGGTAAGTTTTACGGATTCAAATATTATTGACAGGGATCTGCTGATCGAAGCAGTTCAGCAGCAGAAAGATATTAATTCTGTTCTTGAGATCCGCATTGAAGACGTGTCAAAACAAGAGATCAAAAATTAAAATAAATTCAAAATAAATTATAGAATGGCAGAACAAAGGATAGTTCATTGTGTGAAACTTGAGCAGGATCTTCCCGGACTTGATAAACCGCCTGTAACAGGGGAGCTCGGACAAAAGGTCTATGATAATATTTCCAAGCAGGCTTTTAAAATGTTCCTCGATCACTTTAAAATGATCATAAATGAATACAGGCTTGATCTTACTTCTCCGGCAACAGACAAGGTATTTGAAGATCAGATGAGGGAGTTTTTCTTCGGCGGCGGTATTAAGCTTCCGGATGAATACGTTCCGCCGGCAAAACAATGATTAAGTGAGATGATGATGATTATGATTTAGAATTATATTTAATGATGGGAAAACCATTCATATTATTTCT
>DAIPYG010000056.1:14902-22421 GCA_036782875.1 Bacteroidota bacterium
ATGATTATGATTTAGAATTATATTTAATGATGGGAAAACCATTCATATTATTTCTGCTGATTCTAAATCAGGGATCTTCAAAACTGAAACCCGGTTAATATTATCGTTTTTTGATTAATTCATTATCAAACTTTTGCTTCAAATATAAATTATCTAAATCTACCTCTCTTGAAATCTTTCATTCGAAATTCTTTCCCCCTTGTTTTCATTTAGTCTAAACCCGGTAATAAATAAGAAATCCCCTTTCAAAAAATACTTTCATAATCGCTATGATCTCAATTAAAGCTATGTATGAACTTATCTACTGCTAGGTAAAGATTTGGGATATTTGTATTTCAATATCAGAGTTTCATTTTAAAAAGAGAAAATATAAATATTACAAATACCGTTCGCAATAATTTTTTTCCTCATATATAAATCCGGTTCAGGATTCTTTTCGTTATTCATTTCACAATGAAAAACTTAACTCACAAAATCACAAACTAAAAGAAAAGGAAAAAACAATGCGTAAGAAAATTTATCTGCTTTCTGCATTAGCGGTATTACTGATCGGAGCTGCGCTGATCACTACATCGCAATTTACAACTGCATCAAGCCATCGTGAAGCACCGATCATTTCGACTGATCCTATCGCTGACAATACTGACGTGTATGCGTTCAGACCGGCTGATGATCAGGGAACACTCTGCATCATCGCAAGTTACAATCCGCTCGAAGAGCCGGCAGGCGGACCGAATTTTAACAAGTTCGGCACTGACGTCCTTTATGAAATAAAGGTTGATAATGTAGGTGACAGAATTGAACACGTCACATATCAGTTTGAATTTACCGATGCTGTAACAAACGGAAATACATTTTTATACAACACCGGAGACGTAACAAGTCTCACAGATCCAGATCTTAATGTAAGGCAATCCTACACAGTCAAGAGAATAGTTAACGGAGTAACACAATGGACATCGGCTCCCTTGCCTGTTCCTCCTGCTTATGTCGGCGGCAACAGTCATTCAGATCCAAATTATGCAGGTCCTTCCTCCATGTCAAATTATACAGCGCTTATGACTGAAGCTGTTAAAGATCTTCCTAACAGCGGAGGAAAGGTTTTCTGCGGACCGACGGATGATCCGTTCTTTGTTGATCTTGGCGCAGCTTTCGATCTTTTGAAAATAAGACCGGGTGCGCCGGGTAATGCAGGCGGCGGTAAAGATGCTCTTGCAGGATATAATGTTCATTCAATTTGTATCAAGGTTCCAATTGCTCAGGTAACAAGAAACGGAAGTCCGAATCCTGCTGCAAGCGATTCTAATGCAATCGTCGGTGTATGGGCAACTGCAAGCAGAAAAACCACAACAGTAATTAACAATGACGGAACAAGAACAGGAAGCGGATCATGGGTTCAGGTTTCAAGACTCGGAATGCCACTGGTAAATGAAGTTGTTCTTCCTTTGAGTCAGAAAGATAAATGGAATGCAGCTAAACCCGTAGATGATGCACAGTTCCTCAATTATGTAACAAGTCCGGAACTCGCGGGAATAATCAACACGCTTTATCCGGTCACTGATGATATTCCGACATCAAACAGAACGGATCTTGTAGCTGTATTTCTAACGGGAGTATCAGGTCTTACGCAAAGACCGCAGGATACAAGAACACCTTCTGAGCAGTTAAGGATAAATCTTGGAATAGCGCCTGTACCTTTTGCAAATGAAAACAGACTCGGAGTAATTGCCGGTGATAATGCCGGATTTCCGAACGGCAGAAGGCTGAAGGATGATGTAATTGATATAGCTCTGAGAGTCGTAGCAGGAGTGCTTTTAGGACCACCATACAGCACGGGAGTAAATTCGCTTCTTGGAGATGCGGTTCAGAGAAATGACAAGACATTCGCTTCAACATTTCCATATCTTGCAGCGCCAAACGAAGGATATGCAAATTCACACGGATCTATCGTCGCAATCTCAAGCAACAGTCAGAATATTAATCCGAAAGAATACGGTCTGATACAGAATTATCCGAATCCTTTTAATCCTTCAACACAGATCAAATTCAATTTAACGAAAACTGATATTGTAGTATTAAAGATATATGATGTGCTGGGAAAAGAAGTCAGGACTCTTTTAAATGAGAAAATGAATGCGGGTGAAAAAGCTGCAATGTGGGACGGACTGGACAACAGCGGTAAAGCTGTTGCATCCGGATCATATTTTGTAAAGCTTGAAACATCAGCAGGCGTTGATTCAAAGAAGATGACATTATTAAAATAAATTATAAATGTTCTGAAAGGGCTGAATAATTCAGCCCTTTCAAATTTTCCAATATGAATTATAAAAAAATAATAATAATTGTTTCAGCTGTTTTAATATTAGCTGCTGTGATCTGGAAGGTTTATGATTACAGGACAGGCACAAAGAATTATTCAACGGGAATGTATGAAAGTGAGATCAACTATATTTCAAATTCAAATTCTTCCGCGGATAAATTCATAACAACACTTCAGGAACAGCTGGTCTATTATCCGGGAAATTCAAAATTACTGACGAAACTCGGAGCAGCTTACATTCAGAAAGCCCGTGAATCAAATGAACCGGAATTTTATTCATTAGCCGAAGAAGTTTTAAACAGGGCTATAAAAACAGAGCCCGGAAATTTCCTTGCAATGGCAGAATTAGGTTCAGTATTTCTTTCACGTCATAATTTCAGAGATGCACTTGAGCTAGCCCAAAAAACTCTCGACATAAATCCTTTCAGCGCATATACGTACGGAGTACTTGTAGATGCGCAAGTGGAGTTAGGAATGTATGATGAAGCGATTCAAAGTGCGCAGAAGATGATAGACACACGACCTGATCTCAGCTCTTATTCGAGGGTTTCATACATTCGTGAATTAAAAGGAGACACACAGGGAGCAATAGATGCTATGAAATCGGCAGTTACCGCAGGTTCACCGATCGCGGAAAACACTGCCTGGTGCAGGGTTATGCTTGGTAATTTATTTTACAATAGAGGAGATGTTGAAACAGCGGAAAAGATATTCGGATTTGTTGTTAAGGATTTTCCTAATTACATACACGGTTTTGGAAGTCTTGCAAAAGTAAAAGTATTCAGAAAAGAATATAAAGAAGCCATTGAACTTTATCAGAAAGCGCTGGAAAAAAATTCTCTGCCGGAATATCTGATCGCTCTCGGTGATGTTTATACTCTTACAGGTGAGAAAGAAAAAGCCGAAGAGCTATATCAGAAAGTTAAGTTCATAATAACCATGTTTAAAGAAAAAGGCGTGGATACTGATCTTGAACTGGCATTGTTTAATGCAGACCATAACAGAAATTTAAAAGAGTCACTAAAGGATGCAGAAGAATCACTGGAGAACGGTTCTCAGAGCATTAAAGTATATCATGTGATCGCATGGACAAATTTCAAGCTTGGTAATTATGAAGAAGCGGAAAAAAATATTGATAAAGCATTAAGACTCGGCACGAAAGATCCTCTTATGTATTTTCATGCGGGAAAGATATTCGAAAAAGCAGGTATGACGGAAAAAGCAAAGGAATATTCTGACTTTGCATTAAAGATAAATCCGTATTACGATGCTTTATATTCTAATTAAAATTAATTCAATCCCTGTCAGTTTAAAAAAATGAAAAAAATATTTTCTTCAAAATTAATTGCCGCTGCTTTTTCCCTATCAGTATTTCTGATAATCGGTATTGCTTCATCATTGTATGCTCATCCCGTTGATCTGACCAATATTTCGCGTGCTGAGATCGGCTGGGTCTATCTTCAGATGGGTTTCACACATATTCTACCCAGCGGGATAGATCATATTCTTTTTATTCTCGGAATATATCTTTTAAATCCGAACCTGAAGACGGTATTAATTCAGGCGACTGCATTTACCATAGCACATACTATAACGCTGACATTATCGACTTATGAGATCGTATCTGTAGAGTCAAGCATAGTTGAGCCCATTATAGCGTTATCAATAATGTTTATTGCAATTGAAAACATTTTTGCCAAAGATCTCAAGCCATGGAGGATAGTTGTAATTTTTATTTTCGGACTTGTTCACGGGCTGGGTTTTGCAAGCGGACTCAAAGAGCTGGGGCTCCCGGAGTCAGAGTTTGTCACTGCTCTGGTTACTTTTACAATCGGTGTAGAGCTCGGACAGGTGACAGTAATTCTTTTAGCTTATTATCTGATCGGGAAATGGTTCAGCGCCAGGCAATGGTATCATCAGAGAGTTGTTGTTACGGCGTCATTAATGATAGCTGTGATTGCACTGTACTGGACAGTTGAGAGGATATGGTATTAATATGCGTGAAGTGAGACGGGTAGTTTTTATAAAGATACCGGATTTCCGAACATTATTTATCAACATTAATAATTTTTCTTTACTTACATAGTGTTTAAACTATTAAAATATTTTCCGGCTTTAATTATATTTTCATTAGCATTTCTAATTCTGCTTAATTATTACAGGATCAGTAATGATGAAGAATTGAATATATCACAAAAGTATTTTAAACATTTTGTAAAAGACCACGGATTTAATGATGTCAGTTTTGGATTTATAAAAATAAATTTTGGTAACAGGATATACCTGGAGAAGGGATCTTCTGAAGAAATGAACGTTGCCGCAGCGAGCTGTTTGTTTCTGATCTCATCTTATATTATTCTGTGCAGTCCTACAAGAAGAAAATCTTTCTTCGCAGAGAAATTCCTTTTCACTGCTGGTTTTAAAGACTCACCATATAAGCCACCCAAATATACTCTGTAACACTTTTTAGCAATTTCATTTTTACCCGTAAATATTTTAATCATCAAAGAATAAGAACCCTGAGTCATTGTCAGGAAAATATCTGATAATAATGATCTTTCAGTTCTTCAGAGGGCTACTGTTGCCGTTACCAAATGTTTCTTAGATAATCTGATCAACCAACTAAAAAATGAAATTGCCCGGTTATGAAATACATTTAAAAAATATTAAAAATATTCTCATGAATAATCATACTTATATATTTAGTTTCATATTTATTTTCGTAAGCTGTAACATTGCTGTGTCGCAAAATGCAGGTATACACGGGAAAGTACTGGACAATGAATCAAAACTGCCTTTGACAGGAGCAGTGGTTACTTTACTGGATTATAATCAGACAGCATCAACGAATGTACTGGGTGAGTATATTTTTTCAAATCTGTTTGAAGGATATTATAAAGTTAAAATTGAATATGTAGGTTACAAAACTGTTATAGTGGATGTCAGTCTTACCGGAAGTGAAATATCCGAATCTGTAACTTATCTGACGGACAACGCGCTTACAATTTCGCAGATCGATGTGACTGCTACATCAGATTACGGAGCAATCACAGTAAGTCCGATAGATATGATATTAAGACCTACTACAACAGCGCAGGATCTTCTTAAACTTGTTCCCGGACTTTTCATTGCGCAGCATGCCGGCGGCGGGAAAGCAGAGCAATTATTTTTAAGAGGTTTCGATATTGATCACGGTACGGACATAAATATTCAGGTTGACGGAATGCCGGTAAATATGACCTCACACGCGCACGGACAGGGATATGCTGACCTGCATTTTGTAATACCGGAAACCATTGAGGGATTTGATGTTTATAAAGGTCCGTATTATTCAAAATTCGGAGATCTCGGAACTTCCGGATCTGTTGTCTTCAGCACAAAAAATTCTATAGAGAAAAGCATGGGTCTTATAGAATTCGGAAGATATAATTCATACCGCGGACTTCTAATGCTGAATATTCTTGGAAAAAACACTCATCTTCTTTCAAAGCAAAAGGAGAATTTATATTTAGCATCGGAGTATGTTTATTCAGACGGATATTTTGACAGTCCTCAGAAGTTCAGCAGACTTAACGTATTCGGAAAATATTACGGACTGCTTTCAGACAAAACAATTCTGTCATTAGCCGGCTCCACATTTTATTCACACTGGGATGCATCAGGACAGGTACCTGACAGAGCCGTCAGGCAGAACATTATAGACAGGCTCGGGAGCATTGATGATACCGAAGGCGGAAACACTTTCAGAACCAATTTCAATCTGATACTGTCAAATTCATTTACAAGGAGCAGTTCATTTACAAATCAGCTTTACTACACAAGATACGGATTTAATCTTTATTCCAATTTTACTTTCTTTCTGAATGATTCTCTTAACGGCGATCAGATAAATCAGTTTGAGAAGAGAAGCATATACGGATACAAAGGAACATATTCATTTTTAAATCAGGCAGGTGAAACGAATTTCAATACCAGCTTTGGTATAGGCGCTAGGATAGATGATATAGATTCTATACATCTGTCACATACAATCCGAAGGGAATTTTTAAATTACACAGCATCAGGAAAGATACTTCAGAAGAATCTCTTTGCATTTTTAAATGAATCAATTGAATTTTCAGACTTTGTAATTAACCCCGGAGTAAGGCTGGATTATTTTAATTATGACCTGACAGATAATCTGGATGAATCAAATTCAGGAACCGCAGATGCAGTCAGGGTAGGTCCTAAACTGAACCTTTATTACAACTCAAGTCCGAAGACACAATTTTACTTAAAGACAGGAATTGGATTCCATTCAAATGATGCAAGGGTTGTAGTAATAAAGAAAAACGAAAATGTTCTGCCTGCTGCTTACGGATATGAGATAGGAACAACATTCACGCTCGGCAATGCTCTGATAAGCGCAAGTCTCTGGGGACTTAACTTAGAAAGCGAGCTTGTATATGTGGGTGATGAAGCAGTAATCGAGGCAAGCGGAAAGACAAGGAGGCTTGGCTTGGATTTCACCGGTAGGTATCAGTTCAGTAACTGGCTTTGGGCAGACCTTGATCTTAACTATGCCAGGGGAAAATTTTTGGATGAACCTGAGGAAGCGAACAGGATACCTCTAGCGCCTGTATTTACATCAGTCGGCGGTCTTTCAGTAAAACTTGATAACGGGATCAGCGGAAGAATCGGATACAGATATCTTGATGACAGACCTGCTAATGAAGATTATTCAATAACTGCGGAAGGCTATTTTATAATGGATGCGGTATTAAATTACAGTATAAATAAAAATTATCAGATAGGTCTGACAGTTCAGAATCTTCTTAATAATAAAAACTGGAATGAAGCGCAGTTTGATACCGAGTCCAGGCTTCAGACTGAAGAATCTCCGGTTTCAGAACTTCACTATACACCCGGATCCCCATTCAGCTTACGCGGATCCTTCAGCGTTTATTTTTAGATTGAAAAATAAAACATATAAACTTTCAATAATGAATGTACACATAAAACCGGTTTCGTATTACTGGTGAAATTATTTTTCAGAACTGATCAGTTAAAGTCATTGCTCTCTAAAACGAATTTTAAATGATAATTAATTATTTTATTTGATTCAAAATTAAACTTATTTCTGTTTTTTTAAAAACAACCCCGCCTGTGAAAAATTGCCGTTAAGAAATTCTGAGAAATGGCGAAAGCAAAAATCACCTG
>DAIPYG010000057.1:0-22388 GCA_036782875.1 Bacteroidota bacterium
TGGAGGTGAAACAGGTGTAATTAGATCAAGTGTATCATTCGCTAAAATTGTAAGTTCGGATTTGTTTGTAATATTAATATTGGTAATAGTATCTTTTAATGTATCCCAGGTTGTGACATTGTGATTGACAAGTAAATTCATTCCTATTTCACCGGGGTTTTCATGACCGATGTTTCCGTTGAAAATATTTGCATTAATTGGCCATTTTAAAAAAGTGTTACCATGAGAAGAATCTGGCACAAATAAACTCTTATCCGGAACTAATTGATTTAAACAAGTCCCAAATAATTTCCACATTTCAATATTATTATTAACTAAATTGATATTCCAATAGCGAAATGTATATAATGGATAGTTATCAGCACTCGGATGATGTTGAAAAGTTATTGTGTCTTTTGTAAAGTAATCTATTCTAATATCTTGAGAGCCACCGTATATTGGTGGTAAGTTGTTATTTCCGGCATCTCTATAATCAACATATACATAATTCACATATTCCCAATCTGAATAGAAATTTGTTGAGTCATTGAATTTTGTTTTATAGAACTCAATTTTATATTTTGAATAGCCAAATGCAAAATCACAAGTGCCTCCACCTTTATCGAAATTACCAATAATTCGCGAAATAGAACCCGATGAAGATTGTTTTTTAATTACTAATTCTGTTCCAGAAATTGAAGATGCACTTGTTGTATCGTGCACTGCGAATGGGCTATATTCAAAACCTCCATTAAATAAGGCTCCTACTGGAATTATACGCACTTTTATGGAATCAGCTCTTTCTGTACCCCAGTATAAAGTCTGATTGTAAATAACAAGTTCAGCATCAACATATGAAGCGCCAGGAACGTTACTTCTATAAATTGTTGGTTGAGGCAAGCCTGAGCAAGGAGGTGGATCTTGAGGCAGAACATTGTTAAATGTTATAATAAAAATTATTGTAATATATAAAATTATTGTTTTCGTTTTTCTATAGATTAAATTTTGTAATCTTATTTTAACAGAGCCAATTTTCTTAACTTAAAGAAATTATTGTATTTTAATTTTAAAAAATATATACCACTTGCTAATCCTAAATAATCAGAATTTAAAATTAATTTATACTTACCATTCGGATGATATTTTTCTGGATAAATAACAATCTCTTTACCCTGAATATCAAAGATTGAAATTTTAATATTTCCGGGATTCAAGATTTCATAATATATCGTAGTTGAACCATTGAAAGGGTTTGGATAGTTCTGATTTAGAAAAAAATCATTACTAATGCTTAAGTAATTATTATTGATATATGTAAAAGTTGGAGCATTACAAATTGAATCTGTTTTAAGTCCGAATGCATTATCAGAACCTTTAATTGGAAAATCAGTTGGACCAGTAAATATAAATCCATAATCATTTGTTGGTTTTACTGCAGTAGGATAAATATAATAAGTTCCATTATTAAATGAATCAATTGTTTTAACATAAATTTGATTTCCCTGTAAGTCAACTTTTGCTACAGCAATTTCAAAACGTGTTTTAACATTCATATATCCAGCAAGCAGTATATTTCCTTCTTTTGAGAAACATGCAGAAAAACATTTAGCTTCTGGGAAATATGATTTATGCATTTTTATATTTCCTGATGAGTCTATTTCATTTAAAATCAAAGAATCTTGTCCTCCTGCTAAATAGATAGAATTAAAACTGACAGGCAATATTTCTACGATATTACCTATTACTTTAGTCCAAATTAATACTCCTTTTGAATCAACTTTGCTGATTGAATTACCATGGTAAAAATAGTAATTACTTTCAAAATATCGAATTATTTTCGCACTTCCTAAATTATAAATGTTTGTGTAAATATTATTTCCTAAGGAATCGGTTTTTAATATAATTGTTCTATTTGAGGGTATCAAAACACCACAAGCAACAATACAACCATCTTGTAATAATACATGATCATAAAATCTCATTTTTTCATTAATACCGGAATATTTTTTTATCCATTTAATTTCTCCATAATTATCTGTTTTTATCAAAAGAGCAGAATCACGTGTATAACCAGAAATTATAAATCCAGAATCTATAGATTGTAAGATTGTTGAGCTTAGAAGTCCCTGATCACCTGTTGCGTTGCTATCAATGGTATTTTGCCAACTTATTTCTCCTAAAAAGCTTAACTTAAGCATAGACACCTTAAAATTTAGAAACTCATCAACTGCTGTTAAAATTATATATCCCCCATCATATGTTTGGATGACATCTTTTCCATAATTATCAACATTTTTATAATCATACCATTTCTGCCACGTCACAGACTGCGCTTGCACACACACCGGCAAGAGAACCCCAAAAACAAATGCTATTCTTATTATCTTATTCATATCATTTATTTATTATGTATGATCTCACATCAATTGACCTTTGGATTTACCTGATCAGTATCATCCTCTTCGAAGTATCTAAAGTAAAGCTTCCTAAGTTGGGTTGTCTTGTTAAATCCTGATTTGGGGTTCCAAATTGTTGCCAGTGTTTTATGTGCTTACCAACAGTGTCAATGTTATGATGTGTTCCATTAATAAAATAAAACATAATAGAATCAGCCGAATAGAATTCAATTATTAAATCCATACTATAGGGGTAAGCATCTGACAAATAGGTACGCCAATCAACCAAGAGAGAGTTAAGCAAATTATTCGGAATATCAGATTCATCCAATCTCCAGAATTCAATTCTATAGAGTGCCATTCCAAATTCAAAATTACATTCATTATTCGATGTTTGAAAATCAACTGCACCTCTAACGTAATATTTTTGCTGATTGTTGATTTTCCCGCCGTTGTTGGTGTTCCAAAAAGTTTGCTTCTTATATTTAAAATTAAGTAATCTGTTTGTGCAAACATTAAGGTCACCCGCCTGAGATATTATTTCAAAAGAACATTAAATGCGGGCAGTCAACAGCAAAACTTTTCACAAGTGAACACCCTACATCGTTTGTTATTTAATTTAATACATCAATCTGGTTTTCCATAAACCCAAACTTATCAATACATTTGTAAATACTGATTCCGCGTTCGAAGCCTTTGCTGTTGTTGACCAAAATTCTAAATTCCTAATTCTAAATTCTCAATTATTAAAACTTCATCTCATTAACTTTCTCAACATCTATCATCTTCACTTTTCTGTAAAGGCTTATAATAATAGCAATCGCAACCGCTACTTCCACTGCTGCAGTTGCTATTACGAACAGGGCGAAGAACTGTCCCTGAAGATTTTCCGGATACAGATACTTGTTAATGGCAACGAAATTCGTTGCCGTTGTTGGTGTTCCAAAAAGTTTGCTTCTTATAACAAAAATTAAGTAAACTGTTTGTGCAAACTTTTTGGTCACCAACAACTAATACACCTAAGACTAAATGTTTCCAATTAATAAAAACCGGTATGAGAAATCCTGACTAATAATTCCGGTAAAATTCATATTTTTAATTCAATCTGCTTCATCGTCCGGAGCCTTTGTCGTTGGTGACCAAAAAGTTTGCACAAAACATTTAGAATCTTTCAAAGAGCTTTAGCAACCTTTTTGGAACACTAACAACGGCGTAAACTACTAACTACTAACTATTAACTGCTAACTACCTGTCTATATCCGGTATCACAAGATCAAGCGTCGACATCGTCGCAATAAGATCAGCGATCTTGCAGCCTCTTGCCATTTTATCCAGCGCTGACAGATTTGAAAATCCGGGGGATCTGAATTTTACGCGGTATGGACTCTTTTTATTATCGCTTACTATGAACACACCCAGCTCGCCTCTTGCAGTTTCAACTCTCTGATAATATTCTCCCGGAGGAAGCTTTATCACTGCTTTTGTCTTTGCTTTGTAATCACCTTCGGGGATATTGTCTATAAGCTGCTCTATAATATGCATCGACTCCCACATCTCAGCTATTCTTACTTTATATCTTGCATAGCAGTCGCCTTCGGTAAACAATATTTCTTTGAAATCAACTCTGTCATAAGCGCTGTACGGCTGCTTCTTTCTGATGTCGCATGAGAATCCCGAGCCTCTTCCCGATGGTCCTGTTACGCCGAATGATATTGCATCTTCTTTTGATAAATATCCTATGCCCTTGGTTCTTTCTTCGAATATAATATTGCCGGTGAGAAGCTCGTCATACTCCGGCAATTTCTTCTTAAAATATGCTAAAAAATCTTTCGTTCTTTTTTGAAAGTTGGGATGTAAGTCAAACATCACTCCGCCCGGAACATTATAGTTCATCGTCAGTCTCGCACCGCAGGTCTCTTCAAATATATCAGTGATCATTTCCCTGTCGCGGAATCCGTAAAGGAATGTTGTGATAGCGCCGAGATCCATTCCCATTACCCCCCACCACAGCTGATGCGAAGAAAGTCTTGTCAGCTCCGATATGATCGTGCGTATGACCTTTACTCTTTCGGGGATTTCAAGCTGAAGTCCTTTTTCAACGGTGAGGCAGACTGCTTCATTATTAATGTGGCAGGAAAGATAATCCATTCTGTCTGTGAGATGAACTATCTGCTGGTAGGAGTCTTTTTCACACATCTTTTCAATCGAACGGTGAATGAATCCAAGATGCGGTTCGACTTTTTTTATTATCTCACCGTCAAGAGTAAGTATTAGCTGAAGTACACCGTGTGCAGAAGGATGCTGCGGACCCATGTTTATGAAATATTCCTGAGTCTCGAAGTTGGCCTCAGCTTCAGGTGTTTCGATTTTTTGTATTATATCTTCCAATTCAGTTAGTAGTTAATAGTTAGTAGTTAGTAGTTAATAGTTAATACTAACTCATTGCTCATTCTTCGTTATCCGTTAATCGTTATTCGCTATTTGTTTGTGATTACTCGTAATCTGTTTATGATATTTGTAATTTGAAATTTGAAATTGATTTAAAGCTCCACAATGTTCTTCTCATCCTTATAATCCTTCCTCAGCGGAAATCCAACCCAGTCGTCTTCGAGTAATATTCTTCTCAGGTCCGGATGATTATTAAATTTAATTCCGAACAGATCATAGACTTCCCTTTCGTGAAACTCTGCAGTTCTCCAGATATCGCAGACAGTATCAACGGCGGGGCATTCCCTGTCAGTGATCTTTGCTTTCATTACTATATTATGATTGAGTTTTGTAGAGGTGAGGTGATATACGACAGTGAAGTGAGTTACCCAGTCAATTGCAGTGAGGCAGAACAGAAAATCAAAACTAAGTTCTTGGTTGTTCCTGAGTTCTTCGGCTAACTTCCGAAGGTTTTCCGGAGTGACTGTAACATTTAGAAATTCACTTCCTTCTTCACTTAATTCAGCCGCGGGAGATATTGTTAAAATTTTCTGCTTAAGCTCTTCGTTGTTCATAAGTTTTAATGTATTATCCTAAGTATATTCCTTGGTTTTATCCACAGGTTTCTTAATGGATTCTTTTTTTATCTTTTCCTGAAGCTGCATAATTCCGTAAAGTAAAGCTTCAGGTCTCGGCGGACATCCGGGAATATAAACATCCACGGGAATAATATGATCAGCTCCTTTAATTACTGAATATGAATTGTAATAAAACGGTCCGCCAGATGTAGCGCAGGCTCCCATTGCAATTACATATTTCGGATCCGCCATCTGATCGTAGAGTCGTTTCAAAACCGGAGCCATTTTGTTTACTATCGTTCCTGCGATGACAATCAGATCTGCCTGCCTAGGAGTTGCTCTCGCGACTTCAGTTCCGAATCTTGACCAGTCGTGACGCGATGCGCCGGTTGCCATCATTTCAATGGCGCAGCAGCTTGTGCCGAATACAAGAGGCCAGAGTGAATTGGCTCTCGACCAGTTGATGATATCATCAATGGCGGTAACTACGATATTCCCGCCCGCAGTCGGAGTGACCGTTCCGGGGAAGTTATTTAATGATTTATTATCTTCCGTGATAATTTTTTCATCACTTAATCCCATCTCAACGCTCCTTTCTGCCATGCATAAATTAAACCTATTGTCACTATAATCAGGAAGATCAGGATCTCTACAAACGCCACTACTCCAAGTTCATTCATTACTACTGCCCAAGGAACCATGAAGATTGTTTCCACATCGAATATCAGAAATAAAATTGCAAACAGATAATATCCTACTTTAAACTGTACCCATGAAACACCAAGTGTAGGAATTCCACACTCGTATGTTTCCTCTTTGACCTCATTTTTGGATTTTGGCGAGACAAGAGTTGAGAATATTATCCCACCGCCTACTAAAACCAATCCGGCGATAAAAAACAATATCAGACTTTCAGTGCTCATAATTTGATTATTTGGTGTTAATCAAAGAAAAGTGAAAAAAATTATTCTATACTGTGACTTTTTAATTCTTAATATAATTTTAAAATATTTTCTTTTAATAAACTCATATTACATAATTGTTGCAATACTTGAGCCATACTTTTTATTATACTATCTTTTGTATTAAACTTTTTTGTATTTCAAAAATAGATAAAGCATTTTAATAAATAAATGAAATAATTAGAACTAAATATTAAGTTAGTAAAGTTTTTAAAGTCTGTAAAGATTATGCGTGTTTTAAGATTATAAAGGCTGTGAAGGTTGTGAAGTTATATAGTTTATAAAAATCTCAAGTGGTGTTTAATAGTGCAGAGATTAAAAGTTAAATTAATTTATCATCTTAAAATAGTAATACCTGATAAATCAAAATCTGATATTTGTATTTATTTAACAAAAACGGATTGAGATATAACATTGCAAAAAAAACAGCGGAATATTTATATGATATTCTTGGGAATGAAATTAAAACTTTAGTGAATGAGATTAAACTGCCCGGAACATTTGAAGTTGATTTTGACGGAAGTAATCTTACAAGCGGTGTCTATATCTGCAGAATAGAGCCAGGAGAATTCAGGGATATCAGGAGAACGGTTCTGATAAAATAAAAATTAACAATAACAAAAAAGGGTATTCATTGCTGAACACCCTTTTAATTAAATTAACTCTGCTGACTACACCTACACCAGCTCTTTCACAATTCTCATCTTATAGAACGATCTCCAGACAAATATCAAAGCAATAACCAAAAATACGAGTCCGACCATCGGAGCAGAATCCCTGAATTGCTCGGTAATAGCAATTTCCATTGCAAGCAGTCCGAACAATGTTGTGAATTTGATTATAGGATTCAAAGCTACAGATGAAGTATCCTTAAAAGGATCACCAACTGTATCACCTACAACTGTCGCATCGTGAAGAGGTGTTCCCTTTTCCCTGAGATCCACTTCCACAACCTTCTTTGCATTATCCCATGCACCGCCGGCATTTGCCATGAATATCGCCTGGAATAATCCGAATACAGCTATTGAAATAAGATAACTTATAAAGAAACATGCAGGAGCATTATTACCGGCTTTTGGAGCGGACATAAATGCAAATGCTATAGCAAATGAGAATACGGCAATAAAGATATTGAACATTCCTTTCTGCGCGTACTTTGTACAGATCTCCACAACTTTCTTTGACTGTTCAGTCGATGCGCTCAGTGATGCGTTCTCATCAAGATTAATATTTTTCTTTATGTATTCAACAGCACTGTAAGCTCCGGTTGTAACTGCCTGCGTCGAAGCACCCGTAAACCAGTAAATCACCGCGCCTCCGCAGAGGAATCCGAGAATGGAATACGGATTGAGTAAATTTAAAACAGTTTCAGGTTCGACTCCGAGAACATTTTTCAATACAAGTATGAGAGAGAATATCATAGTTGTCGCACCTACTACAGCAGTACCGATAAGTACAGGTTTTGCTGTCGCTTTGAAGGTATTTCCTGCTCCGTCATTTTCTTCAAGATATAATTTCGCTCTTTCCCAGTCAGGCTTGAATCCGAAATCTTTTTCGATCTCTTTTTCTTTCGCTTCTTTATTTTCTTCGATAAGAGATAATTCATAAATTGACTGCGCATTATCAGTTACAGGTCCATATGAATCTACTGCAATTGTAACGGGTCCCATTCCGAGCATACCGAAAGCCACAAGACCGAATGCGAATATAGTATGATACTGCATCATTGCTTCGGGAATAGATCCTGAAGTCATATAAGCTCCGTACATTAATCCGAAGAAAACCATTCCCATCCAGAAAGCGCTGAAGTTACCTGCGACAAGCCCTGACAGAATTGTTAATGATGCTCCGCCTTCTTTTGATGCGGTTACTACTTCTTCAACGTGTTTGGATTTTGGTGAAGTAAATATCTTTGTAAATTCCGGAATAAGAGCTGCACCCAAAGTGCCGAAACTTATTATTATTGAAAGTGTGATCCACAGATTATCCGGAAGTGAACCAATCAGTAGATAGCTTACTATGAAAGTTACAATGATGGAAAGTATGGAAGTGATCCATACCAGATAAGTAAGAGGAACTTCAAAATCCAGAGTATCTTTTCCCGTATATTTTATTTTTGAAATAATTCCATTGATGTAAAATGCTGCAATGGATGTGACGATCATTAATATTCTCATTACAAAAATCCATACAAGCAATGTTGCCTGAAGCTCAACGCCTGTTACGGCAAGCACTATAAAGCTGATAAGTGCGACACCTGTAACGCCGTATGTTTCGAATCCGTCAGCTGTAGGTCCAACTGAATCACCTGCATTATCACCCGTACAGTCTGCAATAACACCCGGGTTTCTCGGATCATCTTCTTTTATTTTAAAAACAACTTTCATCAGATCAGAACCTATATCAGCGATCTTTGTAAAAATACCTCCGGCGATTCTCAGAGCCGATGCGCCGAGTGATTCACCGATTGCAAATCCTATGAAACTCGCTCCCGCATATTCTCTCGGAACATAAAGAAATATAATAAGCATCATTATTAATTCAACGCAGATAAGAAGAACTCCGATGCTCATACCTGCATTAAGAGGAATGGTAAGAAGCTTAAGAGGTTTTCTTTCCAGTGATGCAAAAGCCATTCTGCTGTTAGCAAGAGTATTCATTCTGATACCGAACCATGCAACACCATATGAACCTAATATTCCGATCACAGTCCACATCAATATAAGAGCAACGCCGCCGATTGATTCGTGCTGAAGCACTCCGAAATAAAAAGCAATACATGCTCCTATAAAAAGAAAAAGGATAAATAAGAATTTACCCTGCTGAAGCAGATAGGTTTTACAGGTCTCAAATATTACCTGTGAAACTTCAAGCATTGATTTATGTGCCGGTAATTTTTTTACCGCAATAAACTGATAGATACCGAACAGCATTCCAAGAATACAGACCCCAATGCCATATAACAGCAGAGTGTTCTGCTCGGGATTCAATTCGGGAATTTTAAGATTTGCCTCGCTTGCAAAGGTCATTACCGGGGCAATGATCACAAGCAGGATACTTAATAAATATTTCCGCATATTATTTTTTTATGTTGTTTTAAACTATGATTTAATGATGGAATGAATATGATTTAGTAATATTAGAAAACTGATGAGAAGTCTTTCTGAACAAATTTATATATTGTGAATAAAACATTAACTTTAAAGATAATGTAAAAATTTTCATAGCCTTCTATAAAATCATTAAAATCATTCAATCTTGTTTAAATGCATCTTATTGTAACTGTTCATAGTTACCGTAAGTCCGTCTCTAATAAAACTCCTGATGCATTTCAGATAATCAGGCATCAGCTTTTTAATATTTTCAATCTCTTCCTTATCAAAATTACCCAGTACAAAGTCTATGAATTCCTCTTTATTTAAAACTTCATTCTTTCCAATTCCTATTCTCATTCTCGGAAATTCATCCGAATTCAGATGATAAATAATGCTTGATAATCCGTTATGTCCTCCGTCGCTTCCGTCTTTTCTTACCCTTATCATTCCGAGGGGGATCTGAAAATCATCTACTATTACCAGTATATCTTCTTTACCGGCACCGGTCATTTCCATAAAATCCAGAATGGCTATACCACTGTTATTCATATAGGTCAGTGGTTTAAGGAGATAAACATCTTCGTCACCGATTCTTCCTTTGGCTTCCAGCCATTCGCCTTTGCCGGCTTTAAAACTAATGCCTAATGATTCTGCAAAAAAATCAGATATGATAAATCCTATATTATGCCTTGTCAGTTCGTACTTAGAGCCGGGATTTCCCAGTCCAGCTATAATCTTCACCCGTTAATAATTTTATGAAAAAGAAAGTTATTTCTCTTTTTCGTCATCATCTTTCTTAGCTTTTGAAATTACTTCAGGTTCTGCAGGTCCTTCAGCACCATCTGTGACAACTTCTTTTTCAACAGTCGGAGGTACAATAGATACTATTGAAGCATTCTCATCATTAAGGATCTTTATATTTTCAAGCTTCAGATCACTGACCTTGATGGAATCGTTAATGTTCATATTAGTAATTTCCACATCGATATGTGAAGGAATGTTTTTTGGAAGACATTCCACATCGAGTTTATGAAGTATATGCTGGAGAATTCCACCATCCCTGATTCCCTGAGCATTTCCAATCAGCTGGACCGATACTTCGATTGTGATGGTTTCGCCTTCTTTTAAAGCTATGAGATCAAAATGAAGCGGTTTATCCGTAACAGGATGAAACTGAACATCTTTAAGAATGCAGCTGTAGTTTGATGCATCGCCTTCAAAGCTGAGGTTAACTATATGTGATTCGGTAGTATAGATTATAGGTCTGAGGTCTATTTCAGTTGCGGCAATATTAATGTTACCAACACCGTGTCCGTAGTAAATTCCCGGTATGACACCTTTTTTTCTGATCTGATTAAGAGTCGACTCTTTATACTCTTCCCTTTTTTTGGCTTTTAGATTGATTTCTGACATAATTTGTTAAAATTTATTAGTGAACTACAAAAATAGCTTTTAAATGAAAATTAAGCAATTGAATTATTCATCAAAGGGGAGATTACCTTAGGTTCGTAAGATTCATAAGATTTGTAAGATTCAAAAGATTCATAAGATTCATAAGATTCATAAGATTTGAAAGATTTGTAAGATTCATAAGACTTATAAGATTCGTGTGTTTTGTAAGTTTTAAATTTTTTTAAAAAGAGGATGATAGAAGAGATAATCTTAAATCTTAAATCTAATTGTACCGGGAGAGGGACTTGAACCCCCGACCTACGGATTATGATTCCGACGCTCTAACCAGCTGAGCTATCCCGGCAAAATTTTTTTGGAAATGCAAATTACATTTATTGAATTTGTTATTCAATACCATAAAGAGTTAAAAAGATGAAAGTTGAAAGTAAACAATTTACCAAAACATAATTCAGGATCTATTAAATTTTTTTGTTTAATTAAGTCTTCCGGGGATTTACCTGTATATAATTAAGAGAATCAAACACCCATCTACCATTAACTTTTAACTCTCAATTTATTTCTATCAACTCTATCTAAATTGCTTTAAGAATGTAATTTTTATAATTTGTTTGCAAAGTTATTTAAATGTATAAAAGAACAGCCCTTTACCTTACATTACTTTTTTTAATCAGTTTAGTAAGCGTCACGGATTCGTTTTCACAGGATAAATGGTGGAAAGAAAAGAAATACAAGACCGATTTTATGCGGACCAAATATGAACTCTGCAAAAAAACGTTCAAAGATATCGGATACGGATTTACTTACAGGAATGTAAATTATATAACTCCTTATTTTGATTCCCAGGTTTATCTTAATATGGTTAGTAATGACAAGGGATATTACAGCTCTACTCAGGCAGAGCAGATTCTCATGAATTTTATGGATTATTTTACTGTAAGTAATTTTAAATACATAAGGTCCAGCAGGTTTAATACGTATGCTTTCGTTAACGGAGTTTATTCATATATGGTAGGTTCGGCAAGGCGTGACCTGAAAGTGGCTATTTCTTTGCGATATTATGATTATAAATGGTATGTGGATCAGATCTCAATTAACTGATATTCAGGAAAATGTTTGAATCAAGAAAAGGATTTTTTAAAATATTTTGGATAATAAGAAACCGGTAAATAGAACCAGGGAAAAATTCTTCGACAGGCGTTTAAAGACTTTGACTTTAATCGCTTTTTTAATTTTAGTCTGGATAATAGTCATACACTTTTTTTCCGGTTACATTAAATTAAATGTTCAGCAGAGCTGGAATGAGATATCCGTCGAAAAAGACCAGCAGCAGAGCCGGGTTGTCTCAGACCTTTTCAATGAATATCAGTCCGACGTAAACAATCTTTCCGATAAGCTTACAAACAATCCCGATCTCCGCAGGCAGGTTCAGAGAAGCGATCCAAAGAAACTCTTCGAGGAATTATTTAAGTTTAACCTTGACAATAATTATCAGGTCGAGATCTATAATACCTGGCTTGAACTGCTTGCTTTCAAAGGGCGTAGGCTGGAATCGGATATTTATTCTATGAAGCAGTGCGTCAACGGGAAAAAATTTTCCGTACTTAAAGAGGTGGGGTTTTACACCTATCTGATTGTTTATTCACCTGTATATGATGTAAAGGACAATTCCCAGATAACCGGAATAATACTTACTGCAAAGCTGCTAGACATAAAATATCAGATCAATAATAAATTTTTCCGTAATACCGGTTTTCTTAATGACATTAACAAAACGCTTCAGGTAACTTCAGAGATTATTCCGGCAAATGTCATTTCAGGTAAAATTGATATAGACTCATCCAGCCTGAACGGGAACATAGCTCTTGAGCTTAAAGGAATTGAAAATAATAATATCGGCGTTCTGCTTCTTCCCAGATACAGTGATGTAACACATATCCTTAACATTGACACGCTGGCAAAAAAGATCAACTCACTGCTTGTCTTTGGTATTACTGTCATATTTTTTCTGATCTGCTTAAAATTTTTGTCAATGGTTGAAAGCTCACTCCTGAAATTCGGACTGTTTATTATTATCTTAGCAATTATAAGAATCATATGGATTGAATTTCAATTTCCTTCGAGGACCATATCATCTGAACTTTTCTCACCCGGTTTTTACGCTTCTTCTTTCGGATTCGGTATTGCAAAATCCTTAGGCGAACTGCTTATTACAACTGCATTCATACTGATAATTTCTCTCTATGGATTAAATCTTATCTCAAACAACGGCAGGCGGAAAAAATCCAGATTAAATCCTGAAAATATTTTTATCGTTCATTTAAAGAACTTCCTTCTTACTGTGATATTTTTCGAGCTGATCTATGCATTCGGATCCGTCATACAGAGTATAGTTTTTGATTCAAATCTGAAATTCTTTGATAAGACAAGCATAATCCCCAATACGGAATTGTTTATTATTCAGCTTATTGTCCTGGTACTTTCATTTTCATTGTTCGTTTTCCTTCTTTCCATAATTGCATTAATAATCAAAATATCCGCGCATGAAATATCCAGAATGAAATTATTCGGAAAATTTTCATTTATAATTGTGCTGATAATTCTGCTTGCTTACAATCAGCTCATAGCTTTATTTGCAGATGACTTTAAAGTTGAATATGTTTACAGGCTTATTATGATAATCCTTAGCTTTTCATTCGGAGTTTATCTGGCGAGAAAAATTATCCTGTCAAAGAATTACAATGTTTTCTCAATAAAAAATTTTTCCATCGTGATACTGTTCTGCATAATTACAATTCCGGGCATTCTGCTTGATAAGATCACATCTCAGGAAACATATTTTGTGGAACTGATAGGAAGAAAAATAACAGAAAGCAATAATGACAGAATAAAATTTCTTCTGATGACCGAGCTTTCAAATATTTCCGAGAACAAAAAAATTGAGAACGATGTAAAGGTAAAGAACAAGCTGTCTGAACTTGCATTCTCGGTATGGTCAGACAGTAAATTCAGTGAGGAAAATTACAATACGGCGGTTATTATTCTCGATACTAATAAAAAGATCCTGAGTGATTTCATATTCAATTCCCAGATCCTGAATTCTGATTCAGTATTAAAATATTCCGATGAAAATTTTTTTAAAAAGAAAAATTCGTATAAGGCGGTTTCAGATACTGCTTATGATGCAGATTCACTTTATTCTGAAATGCAGGACGGATCAGATGAAGAAGAAGATGTAACAGATGAAAGCCCTGCTGAAGAAATTGATAATATTTTCGTAACTGACAAAATTGTTATTCTGAAAAATGAAACAGATAAGTATTATCTGGGTATAGTGCCGATAGAAAAGATCGGACTGAGATATACTTCTTTCGAAACAAATCTCGGTTACCTTCTTTTTGCCGTTCAGTATGAGTCTAAAAATTTCCTTACTCAGTCTACTATGCAGCTGTTCAAGAATTATTCAAAGGATAATCTTTTCGACAAGCTTATATCTACTCCGATAATTACAGAATATATCGGAGGCGAAGTAGTAAGCTCCACAAACCAGGATCTTTCAAAATCCAATACCCTGTCACTCGACGCATTCCGCGATGCTGTAAGATACAAGGAGGATAAATCCGGCTGGAGATATGAGATCATCAATAATGAAAGGTACAGAACATTCTATATAGTCGCTCCTTCTGAAAACGGAATCAGTACGGAAAGAATATTCTCAATCAGCCTCAAAAGAAATGATTTTAAGCTTACGACCTTTTTCTATCTGAAATACATTTTATTCATTGTATCGGTTTATCTTTTCATCCTTGCAATAATCTCTGTTCTGCTTTTATATAAACTGAAAAAATTCAGGCTTAACTTTCGTGAAAAGCTCTTTGCTTCATTTTTTATCGTATCAGTAATTCCAATAGTTCTGCTGGCTATATACACAAGAAGCTTTATCAAAAACAAATACGATATTAATTTTCAGAATGAAATTATTTCGGATCTGAATTTAGTCTCGCAAAGCTTTAAAACCAATCAGCTAAGCCTCAGCAGTCTTGACAGCTTAAGCAAAGAGCAGAATAAAATTCTTACCAAATCCCTGAACAAGACCGACAAGAACTTTAATCTGTTCATCAAAACGAATTTAGTTTCCACTACAAATGATGAGCTGTATAAGTCAGACCTGCTGGATATGCGCGTGGATGCCGATGCATACTATAATATCGTGTATCTTAGAAAAGATTTTTTTTCGAAAACGGAAGAGATCGGTGTCTATTCTTTTATAGTAGGATATAAGCCGTTCTTTGATTCCAGAAATAATCTCATTGGACTGATGTCCTCCCAGACAGTATACAAGCAGAATGAAATAAACGAAGAGCTGACTGAAATACTGACATTCATTTTCGGAATATATTTTATCGTTATAATTATTCTTCTTGTGTTTGTTACTTTTCTTACTGACAGATTTTCCAGTCCAATACTCAAGCTTCAAAATGCTACCGAAAGAATTTCCATGGGGGACAGCAATGTAGAACTTAAAATAAACAGGAAAGATGAGATCGGGAATCTGCTCGAATCCTTTAATAAGATGGCTAAGGAACTCGAGAGCTCAAAAGATAAACTTAAGAAAGCTGAACGCGAAGCCGCCTGGAGAGATATCGCCAGAAGAGTTGCCCATGAAATCAAGAATCCGCTGACACCGATGAAGCTTTCCATTCAGCACCTCTTTGATGTTTATAACAACGGAAATCAGAATAATTTTCCGGAAGTCCTTAAGAAGACAAGAAATATTATCATAAATGAAATTGACAAGCTCAACAGGATCGCAACGGAATTTTCCAATTTTGCAAAATTATCGGGTAAGAATTATGAGGAAACTGATCTGAATGATGTGATAGAAGAAGTCGTATCTTTGTACAGGATAGCACCGGATGTTGAATTCAAGGAATCCCTTGATAAAAATATCGGCAGCATCTTTGCAGACAGGCAGGAGCTCAACAGGGTTTTTCAGAATCTTATAAAAAATTCGATTCAGGCGTTTGAAGGCGAAGGAAAAATTGAAATCAGAACTTACCGCAGTGAAGAGCATATTGTTGCAGAAATTACAGATAACGGAAGCGGAATTGATACTTCAATCATGAAGGATCTTTTCGAACCTAACTTTTCAACAAAGTCGACGGGTATGGGTCTGGGACTTGCCATAACAAAGAAGACGCTCGATGAAATGAAAGCAGTGATCTCATTTGACAGCAGCCTGAATAAAGGCACCAAAGTTACGATCAGGTTTATTCCTTATAATATTAAAGTTAACGGCAGCTGATGAATCCGGATAATTTTAAGAATAAACGTTTTTTATATTTTGTAATATCTGTTACTTTATACTTTTATTCATGCGCAAATCAGCTGCCTCCCACAGGCGGTGATGATGACAGGACCCCGCCACAAATTATCTCCGTTTATCCGAAACCTAATTCGATAAATTACAAAGACAATAAATTAAGATTTAAGTTCGATGAGTACGTTGACAGAAGAAGTTTTGAAGAATCATTTTTCATCTCTCCAAAGCCAAAGGGGGGATATGAATTTGACTGGAGCGGGAAAGAAGTGGAAGTTGAATTTTCAAAAGCGCTTGATAAGAATAAGACCTATGTGATAATTATAGGAAAAGACCTGAAAGACATAAGAGGAGGCAATGCTGTCGAATCTCCGGTATCGTTTGCTTTCTCCACAGGCAGCATCATTGATGAAGGTAAAATTTCAGGTGTAGTATATTCGGATAATTATGAGCGTGTAAAGATACTTGCATATCTGAAAGCCGGGAAAACGGAAGACAGCCTGAATCCCGGAAAAAACATTCCTGATTACATTCTGCAGGTTTCTCCGGACGGAAGCTATGAATTCACGAATCTTCCTGACGGAGAATACAGGATCTTTGCGGTATCAGATGAAGACAGGAACAATCTGTTCGATAAGGATCTCGATAAGATAGCTTTACTTTCAGATGACCACAAGCTTTTGAAAGACAGTAATACGATCAGCGGTCTGAATTTTCTTTTAAAAGATTTTGATATAAATAAAACCGGAAAAGAATTTCTCGATCTGTTGAAATCTGATTCAATAAATTTTATTTATTCAAATATTTCCAACGGAGATAATAATATACCTCCTGATTACAGATTTTATTTTTATTTCAAAAACACTAAACTTTCAAAATCGGATATGGTGAATAATTTTTCCATTGCCGATACATCAACAGGAAAATCCTACCGGCTGGTATTCAACTGGCTGAATGATTCCCTTCTAGAGGTTTTCTCCACTGAGAAATTCGGTCTTTCCTCCGGAATGATATTAAACATTGACCTTACAAAAACAGATAAGAAATATTCTTACGAAAGAAGATTTACCGTTGCGGGTAAGAACAGTTTCGGCAAAATATCAGGAAAAGTAATTTCAGATGAAATAATTCTGCCGGCTGTATATGTAAAGCTTTATAACAAAGAAAATAAATTCATTACTTATTCAGCGAAGATTACTGACTCAACAGGATTTGCGTTTGATGAAGTTCAGGAAGGAAATTACATTCTGATTTCTTTCATGGATGAAAATGAAGACGGCAGGATCGGCAAAGGAGAATATTATCCGTTCAGGTCTGCAGAGAGATTCATTATATATGACAGGGAATTAAAAGTAAAAGGCGGCTGGAATGTGGAAAATGTGTTTATAAAGTATTGAGTTAGTTGAGTGTGTTGAGTGTGTTGAGTGTTTTGTTTAGGTAGTCAAATTATTTCACATAATAATCTCTTTTTCCTTTATCATGCTTGATAATGAATTCAGAATAAAATCCTTTGCATCAAATATTTCAAGTATAACCGGTTCATTTTCAGAAGTATAATGAATAATAATATTACCTTTATCGTCCGCATAATCAATCTTCTTATCGGATAATTCTATCAACAATGCGTCTGCATCCTTACTGTATCTGACCTTAGTCATATCTATTAATCCTCCCGGGATAAACTGTTACTATTTCTATAATATTATTTAATTCTTCGTAAACTACTCTCATTACGTGCGTTTCATTAATTTTCTTTTGTGCAATTAATCTGTTTTTATAACCCTGCACTGGTTTTTCAGAATCTCTTACAATGTCTTCAATTAAATTTTTATCAACATAGATTCCATGTCTCCTTAGAATCTCTATCATAGTTATCACATGATTCGAATAAATAATATTCATATTAACCTTATCTTAACTTCTTAACTATAGTTCAATCTGATAAAAAAATATATTAATACTAAGTAAATATCAAACCATATTTTGTTTTCTCCATGATCATAAATGGAGCAAACGGATGCGGACTTTATGTCTGGACTTTACCTGGAGTAGCTTTTTCAAATGAACATTTCCCCTGGCCTATGTACGGTCACGACCGATACAGAACAAATCAATTCGGATTCATCCCTCCGGACGAACCGGTAGGGATACAGTCCACATCTACAATAGTCCCCGAGAAATTTTCATTACATCAGAATTATCCGAATCCGTTTAATCCGGCTACGACCATAAAGTTTGACATCAGAAATTCGGCATTTACTAAGCTCACAGTCTTTGATATACTCGGTAGAGAAATACAAAATTTAGTAAACGAAGAACTGAAAACAGGAAGCTATTCCTTGGTCTTTGACGGCAACAAATATAACAGCGGAGTTTATTTTTACAGACTTGCTTCGGGGGATTTTACGGAGACTAAGAGGATGATGTTGCTGAAATAGTGACAAATGTCCCCTCAGAATTGTTAGTTTATAACAATTAACAAATATTTAGGAGGGGAAAGTGGAAAAGAAACAAGAGCGTCAATTACATAAATCTTCTGAGGGTGAGTTCATATTTGAGTTACATCATGAATATGAACTCTCACCAAGGGAGAGTGAATCAATCTTAGAGACAGCGAAGCGATGTTTAATGAGAGAAAATATATTGAAGGAAGGAGAGATTGAAGTAAGTGTTATATCAATAGAAGAACGCAGTGGTAAGCTGGTTGAGAATATGAGGAAGGTACGATTACGGTTGACAATAGATGACGGAGTGGAAGATTTAGAGATATTAAAGAATTCGGGAAGAGTTTCCTTACGCAGAGTAAGGATTCAACGAGTAAGTCAGGAAGCAATAGAACAGAATGGGATCCTAAGCCAGGAAGATTTAGGCAAATATTTAAGTTGCGATGTACGAACCATAAAGCGGGACATACGTGAGATAAAGAAATCTGGTATAGAAGTAATAACGCGAGGAGTATTGCATAATATAGGTCGAGGTCAGACCCATAAAGTTAAGATAGTAGGATTATTTTTAGAAGGAAAAACATTCAGTGAAATAAAGTTAAAGACTAAGCACAGTTCGGGAGCAATAAAAAGATATCTTCAGGATTTTCAGAAAGTATTGATGAGTAATTATCATGGTATAAAAGATGCAGCATCAATAAGTCATGTAACAGGTTTAAGCATAACGATTGCAACTCAGTATATTGAATTGATAGATCAGAGCAAGCAGGATAAACACAAGAAAGCAACTATGGTAGAAATGATCAGACAATGGAAACGAGCCGGTACAAGATTAAAAAAAAAGGAAATTACTACAAGAGATTACATACGGAATCTGGCTCCTATGACAGGAGGTGTGAGATGAGTATAAATCCAACCAGAGGCAGATATGAAAGTATAAAGAAAAGAGATTTTAAGAGTGCTCTGATAAACATGCTTGAGAACAACTATAAGCTGTTGGGCTCAAGAAAAATAATAGAACTATTATCAGAAGATATAGAAGATTTACACAATGAATATTATCCGCACGTAAACAAAGTAGGTAACGGCTGCATAGTATTTAGAACGACAAAAGACGATGGTCAGCGTCAGAGCTATGGTAAGAAGACGGAAGATTATTCAAGCATAACAGTCACACTACCACTGATAACCGGAGATGATATAGAGAGAAGAATATATTACAAGAAGGGAGATAAGAATAGTAACTATAAACACCAAAACTCCAGGGATATAGAGACAATGGTTAGACTACTGAAGAGTGCAAAGAAGCAAGGAGGTCTATTGAGTGGTGCAGAATTGAGTATGCTGATGAACCGTTCATTGGGGACAATAGGAAAATATTTAAAGATTTATCAAAAAGAAACAGGAGAGATACTTCCACTAAAAGGATACGTCTTGGATCAGGGAAGTTTACCAACACATAAAGGAATAATAATAAGCCTGTATGAAAACGGAGTATCACCGGCAGATATAGTATTAAAGACCTCTCACAGCCAGGACGCGGTTGACAGATATATAAAGCAATATGACCAAATAAAAAAGCTGTTAAAAAAAGGATTAGACGATAAAGCGATAGTATCAATAACCGGAAGAAGTTTGAATGTTGTAAAACAATATATTAAGTTGTATAAAAATTTTAACTCACAAAAATCAAAAAAATAGTCAGGGGACAAATGTCCCTATAGTAAGTAAATTTAGTAAGTGATATTATCTTACTAAGGTGTGATTCAGATTCCCGCGATAAAGCTACGGAGACTCTGAGGGGTTAAAAGAAAAATGATATTTTATTACGAGTCAAGAGAGCGAGTATTTATTTACGGATCAGGAGGAATATTAATATTCCTATGCTAAGTTATATTACGGCGGTTAACAATATTTTACTTAAGGAGTAACATTTTCCTTACTTGTGTAAATTTTCCGCTTACCAAACGGTAATAATATACTCCGCCTGAAAGATCTTTACCGTCAAACTCAACTTTATATGTCCCTGCAGGCTTTATCTCATAAACTAAAGTCTTAACTTCTTTCCCAAGAATGTCATATACTTTCAAAGAAACAAATCCTAATTTCGAAATCCTAAATTCCAAATATGTCGATGGATTAAAAGGATTTGGATAATTCTGCTCCAGCCTAATTGATTCCGGTGAGTATAAAGATAAAGGATCTATATGTGTCGTAGATTGAATGAATTTTACTGTTGCAATTGAATATCCATGTCCTCCGTCACTTTTTCCTGTTACATATACATTTGCCTGATCATCCACAGCCAGGTTATATATATAGTTTAAAGAAACGCCACCATTATTATATTCGGCAACCCACTGTTGAATTCCTTCCGTATTGTATTTAACAACAGCATAATTCGAATATAAACCCGGTCTGTATGAAACAAACGACATATACACATTCCTGTTTTTGTCAAGTTTTAGCTTAGGAAAATACGGAATAAGCTGACTCGGCTGAATTTCGGACCATAGCATATTACCGTTTATATCATACTTAATTGTAACATAAGAACTGGAATTTGTAACTCCGCCAACATACACACAACCGAGGGAATCAACTTCTATATCGTATCCGACATCAAACCCTCCTCCGTCATAAACTGCTTTCCATATTGTATCACCTTCGGAGGAGTATTTAATTGTGAGTATATCCGTAGTGTTATTTCTGTTCCACCCGGTTACATATACATTATTCGAATCATCACTGGTAATTGCATAGGCAGCATCCTCATTACCGCCATCGTATCTTCTTTCCCAAATTGAATTTCCGAAGTTTGAATATTTTATTGTCATATAGTCATAAAGACTCAATGTTTGTGCAGACTGGCCTGTTATAGCAACATCTTCATTTTTATCTATTGTAATATCTCTTGAAATATTTGAACTAAGATATTGATATTTCTGAGTCCATGAGATAATTCCGTTCGGTTGAAATTTTCTGGTTATGAATCTTGTACTTGCACCACCTGTAGCGAATACATTTCCACTCTTGTCTATAACAATAGCTTCAAACCTCACATCCTGACTGGTGCTCCATAAAAGATTTCCAAATCTGTCATATTTAAATACACCTATCCCACCAATTAAAATATCATTCATATTATTTAATTTAATATCAAATCCTGACCTAAAATCATTATTAACCGTATCAGCTATTCTGCGTGCCCATTGATTTACTCCTGTTTTAGAGTATTTTAAGACTACTAAATCCTGGCGAGTTAATGTTCCATAAGAATTACCAGTGACATAAACATATCCCGAATCATCCGCTGCAATTGCTAATCCTGCGTCGTCACCATATCCTCCATCGTATCTTGCTACCCATTCAATAGATACTTGTGAAAACACAAACGATATATTGAGAAATAATAATAAAAATAATAATGTTTTTTTTATCAGAATCAAGCAACCTCCAATTTGATTATCTTAGCAATAGATGGAATTTTTGCTTGTTCTGACCAGCTTTGAGACTTATCTTTTAGAACAAAAAGCATATAATATCCCGGAGGAGCTATATAGCGGTCTGCAGGAGGAGTTACAGAAAACTTATTGATTGAAATAGTTTCAAAATCCAACACAACATATCTTTGATTACTGTCAAAGCAATGTGTAACAGATGGCATGCTTATCAATACTATTGAATCTAATAATATATCGGGATCATTATCTACATCTAAGACCAAATCAAATTTATATTCTTCTCCGTAATTTATAGTCAGGGGAACATCATAAA
>DAIPYG010000058.1:0-22031 GCA_036782875.1 Bacteroidota bacterium
TAACTATTAACTGATAAATATTTGGAGATATTTTCACATGCTGAAACCTATGTCAGTCTGTTAACACTGACTTTTCTGGAGATTGTACTGGGAATAGACAATATAATTTTCATATCAATTCTTACCGGAAAATTACCTGCAGAGGAAAGGGAAAAGGCAAGAGTAACCGGTCTTATAATTGCATTATTTTTCAGGATCGGACTTTTACTTGGCATATCATACATTGCAAATTTAGTTCAGCCGCTGATTACAGTTTTCGGACTTGCGTTTTCAGGCAGGGATCTGATATTACTTGCAGGAGGACTCTTTCTGCTTGTAAAAAGTGTGCTGGAGATTCACGATAAACTTGAAGGTGACGAAGAAGACTCTGACAGAAAGGTCACCCCGAAATTCTGGAACATAATAGTACAGATCATTATCCTTGATCTGGTTTTCTCTCTTGATTCCGTAATTACAGCAGTAGGTCTCGTACAGCACGTATCGATAATGATTGTTGCAATAGTTATTTCAATGATCATTATGATTATGTTTGCAGGAAAGGTCAGTGAATTCATTCACAGGCACCCTACAATTAAAATGCTTGCACTTTCATTTCTTCTGATGATAGGTTTATTGCTTTTCGTAGAAGCTTTCCATATTGAAGTGCCAAAAGGATACGTTTATTTTGCAATGGCTTTTTCATTCTTGGTGGAAATGTTGAATATAAAAATGAGGAAGAAGAAATTGAAACCTGTTGAAATGAGGGATGAGAAAATAGATAAAGCAGAAACAATTGATTAAGAGGAAACTGATAATTATCGGAGCTTAATTTTATATTTATAAAAAACCAATAAGACTTAAAATAAAATATAAGGAAAGCAGAATTTACTTTCTTTAAAATTAAGTTTTATTGGTTTTTTCAATATATGAATAATAACTTAATGGAAGCCGTTTAAGATTTAGTATAAAGATTCCACAACCTTCCGAATACATCATCGAGAGCCGGACCGAGAATTTCCGGGTCATCGGTTTTTGAAGGCATATTTTCAAATACTACATACGGTACTTCAACTCCGTTAATATTAATATGAGTTTTTGAATTCTCCGAAACTTCTTCAAAATCAACTTCCCTGTACATCTTCTCTAATTTTTCATCAGGCAGACCATGCTCAAGGATACTGTCGGGTTTATTAGGATTGAAGCGCTTTCTGTTTTTTCTTAATGATTCTTCAAAAGGAACATTTATATATACCAAAGCGGATTTCTTTAGTACTTCATTCGAAAGATGTTTGAAGGCTACTTTGTATCCGCCGTGCTCAGTTCCGCGTGAAAATTCTATCAAAGCTGTTCCCTCATTATGAAAATCACTTTTATCTCTGATGAGTTTTGCATAATCCATCGATATCCTTTCAATTAGAAGGTGCCAGAGGTATTCTTCAATGAAGTAACCGTCAGGTGTGGTATGAATTCTGGGCTTACCGAATTTTTTTTCGAGTATAGCATCTTCTTCAAACCAGGTCCAGAGCATAGGAAAATCATCAATCTCTTTTATCTTTCCCAGATGAAATCTCTTTAATCTTTCCTCATCTGAAATATTTTTTACATAATTTATTACTTCTGATTTACCGGACGCAGGTCTTCCCAGTAAAATGATCTTGTGAAATACTTCAGCCATAATTTATTGTTTAAGTTTGTAACTGCAAAATACGTAAATATAAAAATTAACTCTACATATTTATCACAGAATATTATTGCTACTCTGTACACATTGATTTTTCGGAACTCGGATAATAATGGTTATGAACTTATAGAAAACATCCTTTTCGTTTTGAAGAATTACATCATAAAGCTTGATCAGAAAACTGTTTGTATCAAAATAAAGAGAGGATAGAAACTTTTTAAATTCAGCTTTCTCATCTGCTGAAAATGTCAAAATTATATCAACTGCCTTTTATTTTTAAAAAAGACTTTTACCCAAAACGTTAAATTGATTTGAATGAAGTTTGAAAAATTAATTTAAAATAAAAAAGACTGTTCAATTTTCGTCTTAAGTATGGAATTTTTGAAATAGAATTGGCAAATTGATGAAAGGTAAACGTCAAAAGTAAACGTCAATGGTGAAATATCTATAACTGCTAACCGTTAATTGTTAACTGTTAACTGATTTGCGACTTTTAGAGCATTCATTACGTCTGATAAGTAACTGAACGTTAAGTTATAATAAATAAAATGTGTAAGGACTCCAATCAATTTCTCGGTCTGTTAAAACCATGTTACAGTGATGCTTTGAAGTACTGCAGGGCATTATGCGTAAAGCGGTCACCTGACGATGCGGAAGACGTTCTGCAGCAGTCATTGCTGAAAGCTCTCGAAAACTTTGACAGATTAAATGAAAAGTCAAAGTTCAGATCATGGTTTTTTACAATAATTACACGTGAATTCTTTAACTCTGTCAGGAATGACTTCTGGAAAAAATTTCTTCCGTCTGACAATCTTCCGTCAGCTGCCGAAATTCCGGAGATCTTCAGCAGATCGGAGAATGATGAAACAAAATCAATACTGAACAATGCTCTGTCAAAAATTTCTTCTAAAGAAAGATCTGCATTACTTCTGTTTGAACTCGGCGGATTTTCAATGGAGGAAATAAAAGAGATACAAAATGAGAGAAGCATCTCATCAGTCAAATCAAGACTTAGCCGGGCAAGGGAAAAACTGAGAAGGATAATCGAAGATATGGAAAACAATATTTCAAATTCAAAAATCAAAAGTTCATTAATAATAGGAGATATAAACAATGAAACAATCAGAATTATCACAGAGATCGAAGGAAAGTAAATACTTCGATGAATTACGAAAAGAGAATTATGATGACACTTTTCAGGTAACTGAAGTCTGGCTGAGAACTGCAAATGAAAATCTACTAAACAAAAAAAAATCTGAAAGGAATATCATAATGAAATTTAAATATTATTTTTCTACGCACAAATTTAAACTCGCATATACTTTCATTATTCTGGCATTCATTACTGCTGCCTGTAATTATCCTGTTACTCAGGAGGAAACCGCAGGGGACATATTGAAATGGTCTGTCAGTAAAGATAATACCGAAGCAGTAAAGAAAATAGAGAGTATGGACTGGTTTAAGTCCGGTGAATACAATGTAAATTATGAAAACATCAGCGGAAAGGATATTGTTAGCTATAATTTTGTTGTTCCAAAAGAAGATCATTCCAGTGTATCATCATATAAATCACAGCTTGAATCGATTGCCGGAGTGAATGAAGTTAAATTAATTTCGCTTAATGAAACTGTTAAGAGACCCGTATATGCGGCTTTGTTAAATGACCTTTTTAAGATTGATATAAATGGAACAAACATGAGTGATGCAGAGCTTGAAAAGGAAATTACTTCACAGCTGAAAAATGCAGGTATTGATATTGTTACCATCAATTTCAGGAGTGATAGTGAAGGACGTAGAATCCTAAAAGTTAACATCCCTGAAGATCAGATAAAAAAAGATGGCGGATTTGATATGACAATAAAAGACGGCCAGAGTGTTACAAAACTCAAAGAATTGAGGAATACCAATCCCGGTAGCCCGAACAGATTTAAAGGAAAAACAGATGAAGAAATAAGAATGATGGTAAGGGAAGATATTGGAAATCCGGAAATAAAAGATGATGAAATTCAGATTATAAGAGAGGGAGATAAAGTGATGGTAAAAGTAAATGTGAAAAAATCCGGAATTGATGATGAAAGAAAAATAGAGATAAAATAATAACAATAAATAAGGGTCAGAATAAAAATCCGGCATTGAATAACTACTCTGCCGGATTATTTTTTTAAATGTTAAAATTAAACTTCATAAGTATAATGAATAAAATTAAATCGAAAATAATTATAACTCTTTTTCTGACAATTCCGGCTGTAGTATCGGCTCAACTTAACGGAATTACAGAAGAAAATAAATTCAGCGAAATTATTAATGAAGCTTATTCAAAAGGAGTTTTTTCAGGTAACGTGATGATTGTAAAAGACGGAAAGACTTCTTTTGAAATTTCAATCGGAGATGCTGACTATGAAATAAAAAAACCTAACAGCTCTGAAACGAAATTTGAAACCGGATCCATTACTAAATTTTTCGTAAAAACTCTTGCTCATCAGCTTGAAGAAGAAAATAAAATAAATTTTTCAGATAAGTTAGGGAAGTACCTGACAGGATTTTCTACGGAGATTTCTGAAAATGTAACTATCCGGCAGCTTGCAGATCATTCATCGGGTTTCGGTGATTTTTTCGGGGATACGATGAATTCAGATGAACTTAACAATGCTAAGAGCATATCTGATGTTCTGAAAGTCATTCAGAATGAAAAATTACAATTTACTCCGGGCAGTAAAGTTCAGTATTCAAATTCTGGTTACGTTGTACTTGCTGCAGTGATTGAAAAAGTCTGCGGAAAGTCACTGGAGAAAATACTTAAAGAGAAAATATTTGATAAAGCCGGAATGGACAATACTGGTTTTAAAGTTACCGTAACTAACATTGATGGAAAGGCAAAAGGATATCTGTCAAATCAGTTAGGACCGAAACAGGATAATTCAGATATGAATCTGATCGGTGCCGGAGCAGGTGGTGTATATTCAACGACAGGTGATATGAACAGGTTTGCTCAGTCTTTGATCAATGATAACAAACTACTTTCAGATGAAGGTAAAGTCAGATTATTCAATTCTCCGTTGTTTCCTGTTCAGTATAATGACTGGAATGAATTCTTAAGCAAAGGCAGGTTTGCAATAGCCGGCGGCGCTCCGGGTATAAGTGCGGTTTTCGGTATCAATATGGAAAAGAAATATGTAATGGTTGTTCTGTCCAACTTTGATATAGTTACGGCTGAAGAAGTCTCGCAACGATTGTCTGCTGTGCTTAACAATAGGGAAGTGAAGCCATTTACTCCTCCACCGGCTCAGATAATTTATGACATAATAAAGAAAAAAGGCGCTGATAATTTTACTTCAAACTATAAAGAAGAATTATCTTCTGCAGGAATTGACATTGATAATGATATGATATTGTTGTTTGCCGGCAGGGAATTTCTGAGAGAGAACGATGCTGAAAATGCTATAGCTTTGTATTCAGTTTATACTAAGGAATTTCCTTCTATTGTCGTTGCCTGGAATGACTTAGGTGACGCGTATTTGATGATCAATGAAAAAGATAAGGCAAAGAAATGTTATGAGCAGGCATTAAAGATAAGACCTGAAAACAAACGAGCTAAAGATTCAATTCTTAAACTCGGATGATTATATATTTTTTATTCAGACAGCAGTTTTTACTGTAAAAAATTGGAGAGCAATTTGCAGACTTCAGCAAATTATTTATTTAAATTAAACCATTAACGACATTCTTATACAGATAAACTTATTCGCAATTGCGAGGAATTTTTTAGAGTACTAATTCATTTTCGTGTCTGACTGCGAAAAAACAGATTTTACTTTAATACAATTTTTAAAAAGTAACAAATGTAAAATAAAATTAAACCGGTCTGTTAAATAATTTGCAGAACAAAGAGTTAAAAATATTAATGAGAATTTATAAATTATTTTTTATATATTAAACCACTTCGCATTAAGTCCCCAATAATGTAATTTCTTCTTAAGAAGAATATTAATTGTCATATTCCAAAAAACATTAATGGTTAATTCTAAAACTCCTATGAAGAAATTTTTATTTTTTCTCTTTTTTTCTTTCCTTGTCATTTCTGGAAATACTACTGCTCAGCTGGCAAACAAAAATATGTATCTGCTTTCAAATCAAAATACTCACTTAACTCCTTATTCAGCAGTCTGGGGCTACACAGCGCCTGATGGCAGGGAATATGCCATACTGGGATGCTTTGACGGAACATCTTTTGTAGATATAACCGATGCGGATAATATACATCAGGTAGGATTCGTCCTTTCTACAAGTCCAGGAAACGGAAACAATTTATGGCGTGAAATGAAAACATATTCACATTATGCTTATATTGTTTCTGAAGTGGCAAACAGCGGAATTCAGATAGTGGATCTGCAGTATCTTCCGGATTCTGTTCACTATGTTAAAAAATTTCTTCCTGCAGGATATTCATCCACTCACTCAATTTCACAGTCAGGACCGTATCTCTATGTGAACGGAGCGAGCATTGGACAGGGAGTAACAGTTTATGATCTGACAGCAGATCCTGAAACTCCCGTAAAAAGAGGTGCATATAATAATGATTATATACATGACTGCAGAATAGTAAATGATACTATATATTCAGCAAATGTATATATAGGTAAGGTAAGCATAATAAACGCTGTAAATAAAAACAGTTTAAATCTTGTCACCTCGTTTACTAATCTTCCCGGAGCCGGTCCTCACAATACCGCATTGACATCTGACAGAAAATATTTATTGGTAACGGATGAGATTGGAACAGCTCCTTACAGATTGAAGATATGGAATATAGAAGATCTGGGAAATATTACTTTCGTTTCAGCCTGGCAGCCGACAGGGATCACAACTTCAATAGTACATAATGTTGAGACTTATGGAAATTACGCCTTAGTTGCACACTACAGCTCTGGAATCAGATTGGTTGATATTTCAAATCCTGCTGCTCCAAATGAAGTTGCATGGTATGATACTTATCCATCTGATAACAATCAGAGCTATGAAGGATGCTGGGGTGTCTATATGTTTCCTTCCGGAAAGATTGCAGCTTCTGACAGATCAACCGGACTTTATGTAGTTAAAACTTATTTCAATATTAATGCTGCAATGGAAGGTTTTTATAATGCCGGCTCTAACAGTATGATTATGCGTGATACAGTCCGCGCTTATTTAAGAGAGTCAATAGCTCCGTATGCAGTTGTTGATTCTTCAAAATCTGTTATTGATTCTGTTTCATTTGGTGGAAGTTTTAAATTTAACCGTGCAGTTTCCGGGACATATTATATAGTATTAAAACACAGGAATTGCATTGAGACCTGGAGTAAGGCTTCAGGATTCAGTTATGATCCTATGAAAATGATGTCGTATGATTTCACTGTTTCAGATCTTCAGGCATACGGAAATAATATGTTACTTGTAGATAATTCACCCGTTAAGTACGCAATGTACAGCGGTGATGTAAATAAAGACGGGTCAATAGAATTAGATGATATTATTGCTATTTATACCAGCGCATATAATTTTACTTCGGGTTATGCAGTGTGTGATCTTAACGGAGATAACATTGTGAATCTAAGTGATAATCTCATCGCTTATAATAATTCATCTTCATTTGTTTCAAGCGTAACACCATAAACATCAGCATCAGCATCAGTGCAATTCTTAAAATGAGAGTAAAAGTATTTTCTTTCATTTTAATTTAAAGGTAAGATAAAGATTTTTTTTATATAAAATTTGGATGTAGATTCACATTATTTTTAGTGTTTGAAAGGAAAAAAAGATAACCCAATATCTTTATATTATATTTACCGGGATATTACAGAGCTGCTATACAAACTTCCTAGAAGTAATATTCTCCCCAAAATAACCCCAAGAATTAAATAATATTCATTAATTAATTCAGGAGAGAGTTAAATGAAAATTTTTTTCATCTTAATTTTCTTATTGTCAGTGATATCTGTTTCTGACAGTGGGAAAATCTGCGCACAATTGAAATTAAATGAAAGCTTTGAAGGTAATGATTTTCCCCCGGCTGGATGGAGCCTTATAAATACAGGTTCTGAAGTTGGTGAATGGAAAAGTTCTGTTCGTAATTCAAAATCGGGAAGCAAATGCGCAGTTTCTAATTTTACAGCAGGCAGATCAGTTAACACCTTAGTTACAAAAAGTTTTATACCTGCTGCAGGAGATTCCTTAATGTTTTATTTCAGACAGACTTTCTGGAATAATTATAAGGATACATTTAATATTCTAATATCTTCATCAGATTCACTTTTCAGTATCGATTCACATCGACTTTACCAGTTCATAGACAGTATTTCATATCCTGTTCCGGTAAGTTATGGAAAAAAGTCTGTTAGTCTTAGCGGGTACGCAGGTCAGAAAGTTTGGATCGGATTTCAGCATATTAACTCGGACGGAGAGAATATAAGACTTGATGCTGTTAGTGCCGGACAGCCCGGCTATTCTGAAGTTAGTGTTATGAGTAATCTTTATCCTGCAGGAGTACTCAGCTTATGCACTTTTGAGAATATAATTCCAAAAGCAGTCATTAAAAATTCGGGTACAATTGATCAGACAATTCCTTTTAATATAATATATTCAGTAACAGGACCTGTTAATTATTTAAGTATCAAAAGTGATATTCTTAATTCCGGTTTCGAGAAGACAATATTATTTGATACAATACATTCGCTTGTCCCTGGCATTTATAATGTCAGAATTTATACTTCACTTGAAGGTGATGTTTATCCTCTTAACGATACTTTACTCACTTCCTTTTCTGTCGTAAATACAAATTTCGGAGGGGGGCAGCCGGTCAGCGGTAATTATTATTTTGTAAACTCATCTTCCTGCACAATGTCAGCACCGTCGCATCCGGTATTTTGCTGGAAAGATACAGCCGGCAGTAAAAGTCTTATACTTAATGGTCAGGATAATTCCGGAGGATTACTTACCGGAGATATTGATAACGGATATTTTCGTTTAGGATCCATTCTGCCTCAGGGGAAAAGAATAAAATTTTTCAATGGCGAATATGATTCTGTTTTTATTTCAACTAACGGAGTAATTGGATTCAGAAAGAATAATGCTTTGCTTTCATCTGATCCGGGACAGATAGGCTATCTGATGTCTCAGCCGGTTCCAGCATTTTCTCCATTATGGATGGATCTGGACTTTGGAAATTCAAATGTTAATGACTGCCGACTCAGCTATAAGATTGCCGGTAACCAATTGATAATCACTTATGATAAAGCACCGCAGAGATCAGGAGGCAGTTCGGATTATGTAAGTTTTCAGGTGATAATTGAATTCGGAGAATCAATGCCACAGAATTCAAGATTGATTGTTCAGTATGACCAATATGCAACCGGAGAGAATTTTATTATGAAATATAATAACAATACTTTACCGTCTCATCTTATTGGTATGAAGAATGCTTATGGCAATAATTATTTATTATACAGGTCTAAAGATACATCCGGTGTAATTATAAACGGACCGATTTTTAATTCTTCTCTTGCGCTTGAGATAGGTCCCGATCCTTTAAAATTAAATAACAAATGCTCTGAACTGGAAGTAATTCTAAGGCTGGAAGCTATTTATCCCCTTAGAGATTCAATAAAAATAATATTAAGAGATTCTGAATCACCATATGAAATGCTTGAGTCAAGACTATTGTATCCGGATACAAATGGTATAGTAAAAGATTTTTTTACTATACCTTCGGATGTCCATAAATACTATATACATGTGGAACACAGGAACTCAATTGAAACCTGGAGCAGAGAAAATGGAGAGCAGTTCAGCTCGTTTGATCTTAGTTACGATTTTACTTCTGATATTACAATGGCTTATGGAAACAATATGATTATGAAGAACGGAAAGGCAAATATTTACTGCGGAGATGTAAACAAGGACGGCATAGTCGACGGAGATGATCTGATCAGTGTTTTTAATACAGCTAATTTATTCAGTACAGGATATTTGACAGAAGATATTGATAATAACAGCTCCGTTGACCTTGATGATCTGGTATTTTTGTTTAATAATAATTCAAATTTTATTTCAAAAAGTACACCTTAATGTTTGACAAATATAATTTGTTAAGTAGATCCCTGTCTCCTTAGAGCAGGGATTATTTATTAAATTTAAAGATTAAAAAATTAAACAGATAAATAGACTTTAAGAAAATTAAAAAATAAAATTTAAAAAGATCGTTCAGTATAAGTAATCTGAATTATTAACAATTTTTTGATAAGTATGCATAAATCATTTGAAAACCTATTACAGAAAAAGTATTTTTGCATTTACAAATAATATTAATTATTCAAAATGAAATTTAATCTAGAGTCTCCGGAATTAAAAGAAACCAGACAGGGATTTGCCGATGCATTAGTGGATGCCGGAAAAGAAAATAATGATATCGTCGTACTGGGAGGAGATGTAACGGGTTCGGTGAAAACAAATTTATTCAGGGATGCATATCCTGACAGATTTATATCAGTAGGCGTGGCAGAGCAGGATATGATAGGTACAGCTGCAGGGCTTGCACTTGCAGGTAAGATACCCGTAGCATCTACTTATGGTGAATTTGCTACAGGAAGACCTTTTGACCAGATAAGGCAGTCAGTAGCTTACAGCAAGATGAATGTAAAGATCTGCGCATCTCATTGCGGTATTACAGTCGGACCTGACGGAGCAACTCATCAGTCATTTGAAGATGTTGCTATTATGAGGGTGCTTCCTAATATGAATGTTGTAACTCCCTGTGATTACAATCAGACATACAGAGCTGTAAGACTTGCACTTGAAACTAATGGTCCGTTTTATATTAGATTTTACAGGGAGAAATCACCTAATTTTACAGATTTGAAAGCTTCATTTGAATTCGGCAAAGCGGATATATTGGTAGATGGAAATGATGTTACATTGATTGCAAGCGGACTGTTAGTATGGGAAGCAATCCTTGCTTCCGATAAACTAAAAAAAGAAGGTATTGGTGCAAGGGTTGTTAATCTTCATACAATAAAGCCGATTGATGCAGAAACAATTGTTAAGTGTGCAAAAGAAACAGGAATGGTAATAACCTGCGAAGATCATCAGTGGCAATGCGGATTATTCGGCGCTGTGGCTGAAGTTCTTGCTGTGCATCATCCTACTAAGATGGATCATATAGCTATTGATGATACATTCGGGGAAAGCGGAATCATTGCTTCTGAGTTAATGAGCAAATATAACATTGATAAAGAAGCAATTTATAAAAAAGTAAAGCAACATTTAAAAAAATAAACAGTATATAATCATAAAAAGAATTATTAAAATGAAATCAGACACTGTTATTTATTCTATTAACGATAAAAATATATCAATTAATTTATCTATGAGCAAGAAAATTATTTTAAGTATAATAATTTTACTTATACTGACATCAGGAATTGTCATTGGGAAGTATTTTTTTAAAACCAATAATACTCCGGGAGCAAATCAGAATGTTACCCCTGTTCAGAATTCAATTCAGGAAAAAAATAACAACATATTGCAGACCAGGGAAACTGCAATCACAAGAGCAGTTAATAAGGTTTCACCTACTGTAGTGGGAATTAATGTGGAAGAAGTAAGGGAAGTTCAGGATCCGTTTTCTATGTTTAATAATGATCCGTTTTTTAAACAGTTCTTTGGAAACAGGGGACCTCAGAAGCAGGTAATAAAGGAGCTTGGCTCAGGATATATTATTTCACCTGACGGTTACATTCTTACAAATGATCATGTTGCCGGCAATGCTACAAAGATCTCTGTAACAATGACAAACGGAGAAACAATTGATGCTAAGCTGATCGGATCAGATAAGAACAGCGATGTTGCACTTTTGAAAATTGATAAAAATAATCTTGATTATGTAAAATTAGGAAATTCAGATGATGTAATTATAGGGGAATGGGTAATAGCACTTGGAAATCCGTTTGGATTATTTGAGATAAATGATAAACCAACAGTAACAGTCGGAGTAGTGAGTGCTAAAGATATGAAGGTAAATGCAGAAGGTAACAGGGTTTATAAAGATATGATTCAGACGGATGCATCAATCAATGCCGGTAATTCCGGAGGTCCGCTGGTAAATGCCGAAGGAGAAGTTATAGGAATGAATACAATAATATTTACCGGAGGCGGATACAGCAATGGAAGTATAGGAGTTGGATTTGCAATTTCAATCAACAGAGTAAAGAAGATAATGGAAGAGATAAAAATTAATGGCAAGATAGAAAGAAATTTTAATGTCGGCTTCAGGATACAGGGAATTGATGATAGAATTGCAAAATATCTAAAGCTTGATAATACTGATGGAGTTGTTGTTACCGATGTAATGAAGGGAAGTTTATCCGATAATGCAGGATTAAAAGCCGAGGATGTTATAATTGAAGCTAACGGTGAAAAAATTAAAAACGAAAGAGATCTTTTGTTTATTGTAAATGATCTTAAGACAGGGGATGTTCTGAATATGAAAATTATCAGAAATGGTTCACAAAAAGATATAGAAATGAAATTAACTTCGGGATAAAGTTCAGTTAGAGTATTAAAAAAAATAAAACCCTGTTAAAGCAATGCTGACTGTTTTAACAGGGTTTATCATTTTTAGAAAAATTTCATAAATGTTAATGAAATTTTAAAACCGGTTTATCTTTTGTTTTTCCTTCGCTGTGAATTTCAATGTCATTCTCTTTCATATCTACTTTCATATCAATAATATTGCTCTTCGATTTATCACCCATTTTAGCAGTTCCGTTGAATTTGCTTCCCGATTCAGTAACTAATTCTTCGACAATAATATCACCGTCAAGGGATCCCGATCTTTTTAATTCCAGCTTATGCGCTTTGATGTTACCTTTTACGGTTCCGTAAACTGCTACATCAACGGCATTAACATTTCCTTCTACTACACCTTTTTCACCGATAATTATTCCGCTTTCTCCTCTTAAATTTCCGACTACATGTCCGTCGATCTTTGTGGTGGAAGGGGATGAAAGATTACCTTCAAATTTACAACCTTCACTGATCAATGTTAAAATTTTATCCTGACTGGGAGCACTGGTTCTTACAGGAGTTCTTACCTCTTCATTGTAAGTTGGTTCTTTGTAAGTAGATTCTTTAGATTTGTTTCCAAACATGTTGTTTAGGTTTAATTTCATAAATATATTGGTTTAATGAATCTTATACAAAAATACTAAAATAATATTATAAACTCAATTAGAGAATATTTTTTTTTACACTTTATAAATATCCTGTATTTAAAATGAAAAAGAATATTTCCTGTTTATTTGTATATTTCGGAAATTACTTCTCTACCGTTTTTTGTAAAAGCTCTGTACATTCCCTCCGAATTAAAAGTTAAGGAAATATTATTATTCTTATCAATTGCGATCAAACCTCCCTCTCCATTTATTGCTATGAGCTTTTCGTTAACTGCAATTTGACATGATTCTTCCAGAGAGAGCTTCCTGTATTCCATTAATGCAGATACATCGTATGCTGTTACAGATCTGATGAAATACTCGCCATTACCAGTACACGATACTGCACAGGTTGAATTGTTTGCATATGTACCTGACCCTATAATCGGACTGTCTCCTATTCTTCCGTATTTTTTATTTGTCATGCCTCCGGTAGAAGTAGCTGCAGCAAGATTGCCGTTTGAATCAAGTGCAACAGCACCAACTGTACCAAATTTTTTAATTACATCATCTTCTGAATGATCAAGTATTACTTTATCCGAAACCAGTGCTTTAAGATATTGACTGTATCTGTATTCATCGTAAAAATAATCATCTTCTTCAAATTTCAGATTATGTAATAATGCAAATTCTTCAGCTCCTTTTCCGTTCAGATAAACAAAATCCGAATTATCCAAAATTTTTCTTGCAAGTAAAACCGGGTTTCTGATATTTCTGACCGATGAAACACAACCTGCATTCAATGTCTTCCCGTCCATTATTGATGCATCCATTTCATGCTTACCATCATTTGTAAATACTGAACCTTTACCTGCATTGAACAATGAATTGTTTTCAAGTATTTCAACAGATTTTTCAACTGCATCAACAGCGGTTTTACCGGAATTCATTAAATTCCAGCCTTCAAGTATTGCCTCTTTGAGGGCTTCTTTATATAGCTTTTCTTTTTCAGGAGTCATACTGGATCTCAGGATAGTTCCGGCACCTCCATGAACAGCTATTCCTATATTTTTCATATTTTTAAAAAATTACTCCGCAATAACATTTTTGACAAAAAAATTAAAAGGATAAGAAAAAAATTTTTAATATTTTTCATTTAGTATCACAATAAAATAAAAAACCCTGTCAATAATTTAACAGGGTCACTTTAAAATTATATTAAGTACAGAAAATTATTTCCTTTGAAATTTCTCATCTTCAAGAGTGAAGATAAGGGAAATGAGATGACTGTTACCCAGCTCTTCCAGTCCGTCAAATTTTGAAAAAGAATAATCAATATTGATTTTCGGTAATTTTACTCCAGCGCCAAGAGTAAGATTTCCGAGATCATTGTAACCTGTTCTTAAGCTAATAAGATTTTTAAATGTATATTCAATTCCTGCATGCAGGTCAAAGCTAACTGGTCCCAGATTTGCATTAGCACTTTGCTGCCTGTTTTCAAACCTGATATCAAAATCCATAACAGGAGTGATTCTTCCGTTAAGGAATTCAAACTGATATGCTGTACCTAATTTTGCTGTTGGAGTAATTACTTCATTTTTACCTGTTGACCAGGTTAGATAAGTTGTTGTAATATCCATTAGATTTGCTCCGAGATAAAAGTCACCAAATGGATTGTATGAAGCTCCCAAGTCAAAACCCAATCCCCATGCACCTGCTTCAGCTAAATTTTCACGTATGATCTTAAGGTTAGCACCGTATGTAAATTTCTCGGAAGGTCTTTTTGCATAAGTAATATAGAGAGCATAGTTTGCAGCATTGAAATAAGTGATCCTGGAAGGATCAATTCTCTCGCCAAGTTCCTGTTCATAAATTCCATTACCATTTTCTTCGATTAAAGCATTTCTTGTATCAGCAATATCATCAACTCCCATTCTAATCAGACTAAGTCCTAAAGAAGAATTTTTACCGAATGGAATGCCTATTGCTCCGTAATCATAGTTTACAAGATTACCAAACTGTGCATCATGCATTAAAGCAAACTGAGGATAATTTTCTTTTGAAAGAGATCCGGGGTTCCAGTATCCTGAAGTTACATCATTTACAAGAGCAACATATGCCCCCCCCATGCCTCTGGGGCGTCCGCCTACTCCCAATGCCAGGAATTCACCTGCGTATTTATTACCACTACCCTGAGAATATACATCCTGTAAAGCTATAAGTGATACTAAAGCTAAAAGGATGATTTTAGTTTTGAAAGAATTCATAATTTGGATTTGGTTTACTTTTAATTAGGCCTAACTAGTAAACAATTTATCATTATCCCCCTTGTAAAAAAGTTATTCAATAATGATTATTTTATTTCGTTAAGTCAATACAAAATTATTTAATTTTGTATTTAAAAATTTAATTTTATGTAATTGTTATCGAACAGGTTATTGCTAAGAACTATATTTCAATATATAAAATTTCTTAAATTTAAATTTAAAACTAATTTTTTAATAAACCGTAAACCGAACAAATTTTTTAATGAAATATCATTTAGGAACATTAAAGAAAACTATAGTATTTCTTATGTAAACTTTAAAATGTATTTTTAAGAAAACAAAATATCAAAAAAATGATGAGCAAAAAATTTATCCTTCCCGTTTCAATATTACTTATATTACTGGGAATATTTGTTGGAATGAAAATTCAAAACGCTGTTTCGGATGATAAAATTACTTCTCAGGTGAAGAAATTCAATGATGCGCTTGAGGTAACTTCAAGATACTATGTAGATGATGTGGATTCGCAGAAGCTTACCGAAGATGCCATAAAAGGAATGTTAGAAGGTTTAGACCCTCATTCAGTCTATATTAGTGCTGATCAGCTTAAGAGAGTCAATGAGGATTTTCAGGGAAGTTTTGAAGGAATTGGTGTTGAATTTGACATAATAAACGATACACTGACAATTGTTTCTCCTATCAGCGGAGGACCTTCTGAAAAATTAGGTATTTTAGCCGGAGATAAGATCTTAAAAATAGACGGACAAAGCGCTATTAAAATTTCAAGAGATGATGTTCCCAAAAAGCTAAAAGGTCCTAAAGGTACAAAAGTAAATGTATCTATAATAAGAGCAGGAATGACACAGCCTATGGATTTTGAAATAACTAGAGACAAAATTCCAATCTACAGTGTTGATGCTTCTTTTATGTATGATAATGAAATCGGATATGTCAAGATCTCAAGGTTTGCTGGTACTACTTATGATGAATTTATGAAAGCAATGAGTGATCTTCAGTCTCAGGGAATGAAAAAAGTGATACTTGATCTCAGAGGAGATCCGGGTGGATATCTTGATCAGGCATTTAAAATAGGAAGTGAGTTTATTCCAAAAGGTGAGAAAATTGTATTTACAAAAAGCAGGATTAATGATTTCAATGAAGAGTATGTATCAAGCGGTGGAAAATATACTGAAATCCCTCTTGTAGTTTTGGTAAACGGTGGTTCTGCATCTGCAAGTGAAATTGTATCAGGAGCGATTCAGGATCTGGACAGAGGACTAATCGTAGGAGAAACAACTTTCGGAAAAGGATTAGTTCAAAGGCAATTTGATCTTCCTGACGGATCAGCATTCAGAGTTACAACTGCCAGATATTATACTCCTTCCGGAAGACTTATTCAGAAACCATACGAAGGCAGCAAATATCTGAATAATACTACAACAGAAGTAGAAGGAGATAATCTGAATCATAAAAATGACACTCAGGATACTTCGAGACCTGAATTCAAAACATTTGGCGGCAGAACAGTTTATGGCGGTGGTGGAATTACACCGGATTTTGTATTGAAATTAGACACACTTACTAATTATTCCGTTCAGCTGAGAAGATTGAATTTATTTTATATTTTCACAGAAAGATATATGGCAAATAACAGGAAAAATATTGAATCCTCATACAACTCACCAATAGCATTCAGGGATGGATTTATAGTTGATGAAAACCTTCTGTCAGAACTAAAGAATATGGCATCAGAAAAAGGTGTTGCATTTAATGAAGAAGAATACAATAAGGATCTTGATTTCATTAAAACATCAATCAAATTTCAGATTGCTAGAGACATCTGGGGTAACAGCGGTAGTTATCTTGTTTGGGTAAATAATGATGAACAGTTTTTAAAAGCCGTAACTCTGTTTGATGAAGCAATAAAATTAGCCAATTTAAAACAATAAGTGCTGAAATGCCTCTCCTGAAATCACGAATGAGCTTCTTTGTAATTGTAATATTATTTTCTTTAATTACCAAAGAAGCTTATTTGCAGGAAAAGGTAATGGAGGTAGGGGAAGAGCTGAAATACGAATTGTCATTTGGATTCATTAAGTTAGGATATATTAAATTCATACTTTCCAATTCTCATAAAGATGGAAAAAAAACTGTATATAATTCAAAGCTGGAGATCAAAAGCTATCCTGAAGTTCCTTTCATAAAAGTAAATCAGATTTTCGAATCTGAAATGAAATATTCTGAAAATGAACTTGCCTCTCTAAAATTCTTCGAAACCAGTTTCAAAGAAAAATCAATTACCCGTACCGATTATAAATTCAATCTCAAAAAAAATGTTGTCAAAGTTCTGAAAGAAACGGACGGCAACATTGAAAAAAATTCAGACATCCAGGTAAAGAAAAATGTATTATACAGGGATGAATTATCTTGGCAGTATGAATCCAGATTGAATTCATTCTCAAATAAAAATTATAATATTCCGGTCTTTGCAGGTGAAGAGGAATCTTCAGTTAGATATTCCTTTAATGCAAATAAAACCGTTGTGAATATAGAAAACTGTCCTTATGATATTTCTGTATTAAAGCTGGAAGGTATCTCTGACTTTACTGGTTTCTTCGGTTTTAAAGGAGAATTTCTGATTTTGCTTTCTGATGATGAATACAGAGTGCCTGTAAAAGCATATTTCAATTCTTCTCTGGGAAATATTGTCTGCGAATTAATATCTTATAAAAAGAAGTCATGGAAACCTCCTGCATTTTCAAAATGAAATATTTTGCTGTGAATTATAAAATTAAAATTATATTAGTTTTATTGATGATCTTTACTTCAGTTCTGAAGTCACAAAGTCAAAACAGTGTTCTTTCCGACGGCGAAGAATTAAATTATATTGTCTATTATGGTTTCATAAAATTAGGTGAAGTGAAAATGAAAGTGACAGGTAAATACTCTGAAAAAGAAAGAAATATATTTACTGCAAAAGCTTCAATGAAATCATACAAAGGAATTCCTTTTGTCAGTCTCAATAGTTTGTTTGAGTCTGAAATTGTTTTTGACGGAAAGGAAATGTATTCAAGAAGATTCAAGGCTACAGAATATAATGAAGACGGTGAGATCGCAATAGAATATAAATTCAATTACGATTCACAGTTTGTATATGTGCATAAAGTAAACAAAGGAAAAGTTGAACGGGATGAAATAATCCATTTTAATAAGAATGTTAAATTCCAGGATGGCTTATCATTATTTTATAGTTCAAGACTAAATTCCTTTTCAGGGGAAAACTTTCTGATCCCTGTATTTATGAATGAAGCTGAAACATCTGTTAATTATTACTTTTCCGCAAAAACAGAAGAAATATCCCTGTCAATATTGGATGATGACATAAAATCAGTTAAATGTAATGGCATGGCTAATTTTACGGGCGTATTCGGATTATCCGGTGAATTTGCAGGCTGGTTTTCGAATGATGAAGCTCGTGTTCCATTAAAATCTCAGATGAATGTAATAATAGGGAATATTACTCTTGAACTTGATACATATAAAAGAACTGGCTGGAAACCCTGAACTGTAATTTAAATATTCCATAAAAATTTTTTTAATTAAATTCATTTTAATAAAACGAGTTTTTTAACATCAGAAAAATTTCCCGATTCTAATCTGCAGTAATATGTTCCGCTTGAAAGGTCTGCTCCGTTAAATTCTGTTGTATAATATCCGGCTCCCCTGATTTCATTAACTAAAGTCCTGATAAGTCTTCCTGTATTATCAAAAATCCTTAACATGACATTACCTTCAGCAGGAATATCAAAACTGATTTTTGTGACAGGATTAAATGGGTTTGGATAATTCTGATTCAGCGAGAATCTTTCTGGAATTCCTATATGTACATTTTCATTAAGTGTGTAATATTGATAAGATCCGTTGTAATCTATTTGTTTCAAACGGTAATTGTATTTTCCCGAGATGAGATTTTTATCTTCAAACAAATAACTGATTAAAGTCGATGAATAGCCGCTACCTGTTACAAATCCTATTTGATTCCAATGTCCGTTTACAGCAGATCGTTCTATACTGAAGCCTGAATTATTTAATTCTACTGATGTTTCCCATTTTAATATAACATTGTTCTGAATTACATCAGCTGAGAAATCTGAAAGTTCCACCGGAAGAATACCGTTCTCCGGATCTGTAAAAATAATTCCTGAAGTAATATTATTTCCCATATTATCCAGAACTGCGCAGTAGTTAAGATTCCATCTGACGTTATGATTTGCAGAATCATTTAAAATGTTGAATCGGACAATTCCTACAAGAGTTGATTCCGGAGAAACGACAGTACCGGGTGAAATTGAATTCAAACCAATTTCTATTGATTCTGAATTGCCGCCGCTGTATGGAACAATTATCTGATCCGAGTATTCAGGGTTAGTGTTATTATCCCAGATACCTTCTTCATATTCAACTGCATTTTCAAGAGCCGATCTGTTATAACTGAAAACAAAACTTGCAAATCCAAGACTCCATTCAGAATCACCTGTACTTTTCAGATAAATGCTTATTTCTATTGTAGATCCGTTGTTTACCTGCGAAATGGTTGCTCTCCCGGTTTGTGAAGACATTACATTTCCGTATAGTAAAAATGTAAATACAATTATGAGAGAAATTCTATTTTTCATATTTAATATTCAGGATTCAAATTAAAAAGTTTTTTTATTCAGTTCTTATCTTTTGAAAAATAATTAAGGTGTTTTCTTTGATCTTCCGAGATTACTGACAACAATCGACCTGTCTGCTGCATTTACAACACCGTTACCGTCAAGATCTTCGTATTCATTTCCCTTACTTCCAAGGTTAAATATGACGGCAGCTCTGTCTATAGCATTTATGACTCCGTCCTGATTACAATCTCCGCTGATAAGACAATATTTTGTACCCTTCAGTTTTGTTCCGCCGCCGAAAGTTTTTATTGTGTCATCTGTAAAATCATATGAAGAAAAATTTCCTCTGACTAAATTTATTCCGCCGATTTCACTCCATGCTTCCAGAATTGTTTTATGCTTAACTCTTAAAAAATAATTTCCATCAGGTGCATATTTAAAAAAACAAATTCCGCTGAAAGTAATCGTATCAATTACTGTTGTTGCAGAATCGATCAGTGCGAAAGGGGATTCAGAAGAATGGAGATAAACCGATATTGAATCCCTTTTACTAAGTGTATTTGCCGAAACATTATAATATCCTTCAATGATGACTTTCAGATTTAAAGTAATTTTATCCGGATTGTATAATCTGTATATCCTGCCGTTAAGAGTTGAAATTCTGCAGACATAAAGTTCATTTTTCAGGTCGACTCCGAAAGTAGAAAAATTGAAGTTAGTATCTAAGAGCTGGGAATTTACAGCCGGATTGATTCCGTCATATTCAAGAGACCATATAGTTCCCTGGGCATAATCCCCGTAAATATATTTTCCGTATAACTCAGGGAATTGAGTTCCTCTGTAAACATAACCTCCAAGAACTGAGTAAGGCAGAAGTACATTATCGTGATTATATTCCCAGACAGGGCGGACAAATCCCCGACCCGTTGTATCACAATTTGTTGTATCCGGATAGCAATGCATTCCCTCCATTTTATTCCAGCCGTAGTTCTTTCCGTTTTCAACAATATTTATTTCTTCATATCTGTATTGTCCCACATCACCCATCCACATTTTCCCTGTAACTTTGTCAAAATTAAATCTCCAGGGATTTCTGAATCCATATGCATATATTTCTTCTTTCCAGCCGAATGTATTTCCATAAAAGGCATTTGTTGCAGGAATGGAATAATTCCTTCCCGCTCCGGCAGAATCAACATTTACTCTCAGTATTTTTCCCAGAAACTGAGTTCTGTCCTGAGATATATCTCCTCCTGCATAACCGTCACCCAGAGAAATATATAAATATTTGTCAGGTCCAAAAGCAACTTGACCTCCGTTATGACCTCTGTCAGGTAATGGTATGGTAAACAGTTTCAATTCAGAGCTGAATAAAGCAGAATCAGGATTTACCTCGCTTACCGTGAATCTTGAAATTCGTATCCATCTTGAGCTTGGACTGCCGGTACTGTCAAATACATAATGAACATAGAAATATCTGTTATTTCTGAAATCAGGATGAAATGCAAGTCCCAGTAATCCTTCTTCTGCACCTGTCTGATTTACTTTGCTGCTGATATTAATAAATACTTTTCTTGTTGAGGCAGTATCAGAATTTTTGAAAACATAAATTATGCCTTTAAGCTGTGCTACGAATATTCTGTTGGTGCTGTCATCAGGATTTATTATTGCCACAGGTAAGGAAAAGGTTGGCATATTAGGAAAAGCATCTTTAAATGCATATTGAGCTTTTATTTCACTCCCGTTTAAAAATAAAAATACAGGAATTAAAATATAAAGATATTTTGAAGTTATTCTCAAAATCTAAAAATTTGTTTTTTAAGATTATTGTTTTTCATAATATTACTGTTCCTCTTTTTTGAAATGCTCAAACAAATATAATTTATCTTTTCCATTTTTCCAAACGAAAAATAAACTACATCCAAAATGTTTTTTTTATAACTTAATGCATTACATAAGATAAAATGCTTTAAAGATAATATTTTTATTTCTTTTAAAAATATCTCATAATTTCTTAAGAAATTTATTGTCTAACAGAAATACAGTATAGACTAAATCAATATCACATCTGATTATGTTAAATTCTGATTAGTCAGTACTGTCCAAAATAAATATGAATAGCTTTTTATATGCATAAATTGGTTCAGAATAAAACTTAATTTACTCATTTAAAAACAAACCCACCTTTGAAAATTTGCCGTTAATAAATTCTTCCACCAATGCGAAAGAATTTCCGGCAATTTTTTACCATCGGGAGATTTTT
>DAIPYG010000059.1:0-21782 GCA_036782875.1 Bacteroidota bacterium
ATTCGCAGAATATGTTCGCAGAAATTCGCAGAATATGTTCGCAGAAATTCGCAGAATATGTTCGCAGAAATTCGCAGAATATGTTCGCAGAAATTCGCAGATTTATATTTACTGAAAAGAGATTAAAAATTATTATTCTGCGGATCCTGCGTTAGCATATTTCATAATTCAGCTCCAAATATTTACTGTATCTTACATAGGTTCATTTTATTAAGTATAGATTTATTGACTGAGTATTAACTTAATACATCCTTCTTTTTTTGAAATATTATTTTTACATATAAATTATAAAAAGTCTGATATATAAACTGATTAACCTCAGAGTCGGTATAATCTGAGGTTAATCATAAAAATCAAAACTGTGTAATCAATTAGAATCAGTGCAATCTGCGGTTAAGCTCTATCCGGCTATCTGTTTCTTTATCCATTCAGTTGTGACAGACTTAGGTCTGATCAAAGCATTTCCCATAGCACGCGCTAAGATAATTTGTGCAGAGAATCCGAGAATTCTTGAAACACCAAACAGCACAGTATAGAATTCATATTCTTTAACTCCGTAGTGATAAAGAAGTGAACCGCTCGCAGCGTCAACATTAGGCCATGGATCTTTGGCTTTGCCCTGTGTGATAAGAAGATTAGGAACAATCTCGAACAGCTGTTTTACGATTCGGAAAATTTCATCTTCAGGAATTGTATTAGTACCGAAATTTACAAATGCAGTGAATCTCGGATCAGTAATTCTTAATACTGCGTGACCATAACCCGAAACAAGTCCTCCTTTATCAAGTAAATTCTGGCAGTAAGTTTTTACTTCTTCATCTGAAGGGGAATGACCGATCACTTCTCTCATTTTTAAAATGAATCTCAGACATTCCTGATTTGCAAGACCGTGTAACGGACCGGCTAAGCTATTGAGTGCGCCGCTGAATGCGTAATATGCATCCGATAAAGTTGAAGATACAACAAGGTTAGTAAATGCGCTTGCATTTCCGCCCTCGTGATCGCTGTGAAGAACCATGTATAGCTGCATTAGTTTTGCAAATGAACCGTCTTCATCTTTCACACCCAGCATCTTTGCAAAGTTGCCAGCCCAGTCAAGATTCTTTTCCGGGGCTATCATATCGCCTTTGCTGAATTTTCTTCTGTAAATAAAAGATGCGATAGCCGGAACGCGGGCAATAATATTCAGGCAGTCTTCATACATTGATTCCCATAGCTTATCTTTCCCGGTTCCTTTGTCATAAGCTTTTCTGAATTCGGATTCATGTTCCATACAGAGTATTGCTGTGCTGAACATAACCATAGGATGAGAATCCTTTGGCATAGCGTTTAAAACATCCCATACATAAGCCGGAACTTCACTTCTGCTGAAAAGGTCATTTTGAAGATCTTTAAGAGCTTCAGCATCCGGAAGTTCGCCTGTAAGAAGCAGATAAAAAATCTCTTCCGGCAATTTATCAGTTAGTTCTAAGATAGGTATTCCCCTGATGATAAGTCCAGTATCCAGACCGACAGAAGATGTATCGCATACCAGTCCTTTTATTCCTCTCATCCCGCCGTAAAGCTGGTCAATTATAACTGTATCAATGTTTTTTGCTCCACTGTTTTTTACAATTGATTTGGCTTCATCTTTTAACGCGGGAATTTGTGAGGAGAGTTTTTCTTTTAGTATTTTCGACATTAGTTTTAAGTATTTTATTGTTGTGGACACAATATAAACCATTTCGTTTTAAGTAAAAAGTTACGAAATCATACTTAGTCAGTTTGTTTCGAATAATGAAATTCTCCATTGAATCCTGATGACAATTATCAGTCTTTTCCCAAAGAAAAAAGTATTTAAAAATAAACCTTCGTGCCTTTGAGTCTTCGTGGATTTTAAATTTGTTATGTTTTGAGACAAACTCAACATGCGGGTATATCAGTTTCGGAATTGAATGTTATTAATTATACAGGGGAAGCAGTGACGCAGATATCAGATCAGCTTATCGATTTTTCTGATAAGCCAGTCCTTGTTGAATATTTTCATATCAGAAGGAATGCTGTCTTTAATTCTTCTCAGTTCAAGCTTATCATTTTTAATTTTGGTATTAAAGATACGGCTGAAGAATTTATAAAAATTGGTATAGAGCTCTTTCTTATTCTCAGGAAGAAGCTTATTATTAGTAAGGAAATGCCTGTATGCTTCAAGTGACGATATGAGTGATTCTTCTTCCCCGGTTTCGAAATATATCATAAGCTGAAGTATCTTAGAGTCATATTTCAGATATAATTCATCGTACTTAATTTTCGAAAGAAACTCCAGAGACCTGTCAAACTTTTTCATGTCAAACTCATATAATGCCATGCAGTAATTATAAAAGTTTTCCTTTGAATCCGGAGGAAGCTCGTTTTTGTAAGACTTTATAAAATTCTTTACCCAGCTGTACTCATCAAGGCTAAGTGCAAGAATCACAAGGTTTTTAAAATAGACAGTCGGCATAAAACCATTTACAACATAAAGTTTAATTTCATTTTCCTCTTTATATATTTCAAATTTTTCTTTTCGGAAGCTTAAGTTGCCGGCATTGATTTTCCTGTTGCAGTAATTTGTAAGATTTATATAAATCTCACGCAGGTCATCCTCGTGCAGAGAATTTTTTATTTGAACAAGTATTTCTTTTATCCTGAAAAAGTAATTGTCCTGATCACCCGCATTAAACAATTTTATTATGCAGTAATAAATTTCAATTGCAGGATTATCATTAAATATGCTTTTATCAATTAATGTGATCAATTTTTCAAAACGGACGGTGTTAAACTCTTTTTTGTAAATTAACTTCAGATTGAGAATGTTGATATACAGTCTCATTGTGTTCAGATAATAATATGATGAAAGGTAATAGAATACCTTTTCAAAATCAGCTTTCTCAAGAAATTTTTCAAAATTTCCTATGTGAGAAACCGACAGATAAAAAATATTCTCATATTCGAGACGGAATCTGTAATAATTCTGTTCTTCAGCACTAAAGCTGTAATTCTCAAGATCATTTTTCAGATTGATGATTGTCTTATCCAGAATACTGAACTGCTGTTTGCTCATAAGACCCATGAACTGACTGAAATCATATTCAAACATATTGCTTTCGAAATATCTGTATGCAATGAATTTCTTTGCAAGCACATTCAGATTATGAACAAGCACTCTTAAATTTGTATCATTAAAAACTTTTCCCGGGAATAATTTTTCATGAATATTCTTCTTTGAAATCTCCTCGCTTGTAAATTCAGGATAATAATTTCTAATTATATCATATAATTTTATTACCGAATTCTTTTTGTTGAAATAAGGTGACAATAAAAACTCCCTGAATTCTGAAAACTCTTTAGGCGTAAATGAACGGAGTAGCTTAATGAGTGAGATATTGTGCATAAATAATTCCGTAATTTTTTAAATATAAATTGAAATCGAAAATTTAACAATGGTATTTGACTGTGAGAAGTAGAACTTTAATCAGTGCTGTCCAAAACAATTTCACTTTTTGTGATAAACATTTAATCTAACTATAAATCAAAATAAGTTGTGAGCAGTTCTAAACAACCCCTCCCAAACCCTCCCCATCGAAAAAGGGGAGGGTTTGGGAGGGGTTTCGTGATCAAATAGGTAGATTTTCAAATAACATTAAATGAATATTAAATAAATTCACTAAACAAAGAACATCGTTTTGGACGGTTGTGAACTTTAAATTACAAATTGCTAATATCAGATTATAAACATTACCGTTCAATACCTGAAAATTCAAAATTTCCGAAATAACACTTCTATCCTGAATTTACTCTGAATATTTCAATTATAATGCGTAATCATTGATTTTAGACGGTCACCGCCCGTTATGCAAATAACATTTCAGAAAACTTTTACTTGCCATAATTTTTCATCAGGCATATTTTTAAACCGAAGTTAATAAAACAGAATTCACAGTTTGCTGAATACAACAATGCAAAAAGATTTTATAGTCTACATTCTTTCTGATAAAAGAAAAAATACAATTACGGGAATAATGGAAAGCATACCGGAATTTCAGTCTGAGCTCAGGTCGAAATATAAGTCACTGGTTTATTTGGGAATTTTCAATGACAGAAAGAAAGCTATGAAAAAGAAAAGAGCATTAATGAATCTAAAGGGTAAAGATAGAATATCATTTGTGAAAAAGAAAAATCCGGAGTGGCTTAACCTTATCTTTACACTAGCAGATCATTTAAAAAATTTAAATAATCAATTTATATAAACTAAAAAATAATCATGAAACCACCAAAACTTATTGTTCCATTTGTTCTGACAGTAATACTGACTTTCGGATGTCAGGTTTATTCGCAGGTAAGCCAGCAATGGGTTACTTCATACAACAGCCCGACGAACGGCAACGATGAACCAAGGGCAATAGTGTCAGATAACTCAGGCAATATTTTTATTGCAGGGTTGAGTCCGGCTTCAAATACAGGGAATGATTTTGTAACAGTAAAATATAATTCTGCAGGCATTCAGCAATGGGCTTCAAGATATCACAATCCGGAAGGTCAGGATGACAATGTCAGAGGTATTGCACTGGATGGATCCGGGAATGTATTTGTAACCGGTTCGGTCTCAATGGGAGGCTCCAATGGAATTATGATGACGGTAAAATATAATTCTTACGGTGAACAGCAGTGGGCAAAGCAGCTGGGAGAGCCGGTTGCAAGTCCTGCTGCTCCGGGAATCGGCAAAAGCTCAATTGCAACTGATGCTTCAGGGAATATTTATGTCGGCGGATCCCGCAGGTTTGGCAGCGGTCAGAATACAAGTTACGTGCTGATAAAATATAATTCTAACGGTGATTCACTATGGACAAGGATTTATAAAGGCACTCATTTTCTCGCCGGGCTGGGCAGCGGGATCGTGTGTATTAAGGTTGACGGAAATTTTGTCTATGTAACCGGAAAGAGCTTTGATCAGAATCCTGATCTGAGCACATCTGCTTTTGTAACAACTATAAAGTATGATCTCTCAGGAGCTCAGCAATGGATAAGAAAGGATACATTGATAAATGGAAGCGACGATGTCATAGGAATGAATTTAGATGTCTCAGGAAATATAATAATAACCTGTAATTATGGATTAGACATTTTAACGATGAAATATGATATATCCGGAGCAAGGCTATGGAGAAAAATATATGCAGGCATCAGCGGAGATTATTATGACAGGGTTACAGATCTTGCTGTCGATTCCTTGGGGAATGTTTATCTAACAGGCAACAGCAAAAGGACTACAGCCAACGGCGGTGAAGATTTTCTCACATTGAAGTACAATCCTTCGGGTAATCTTCTCTGGGAAAGATTCTATAACGGCACATACGGTGACGGAGATTACGCAAATGGCATAACAGTAGACGATAATGGAAATGCTTACATAACAGGAACAGCGTTTGATCTGAATTTTGATTTCAACTATATGACAATAAAATATGATACAGACGGAACAGAGAAATGGAAGATCAGCTATGACGGAGGTTTCACTCACCGCAGAGATGATGCAACGGCAATTATTCTGGATAATGACGGTAATGTAGTTGTTACCGGCATATCAAGCCGTGGTTCTAATTTTGATGACATCACTACCGTAAAATATTCTCAGTCAACAGGCATAACTCAGATCTCATCACAGATCCCCCGGGCATTTTCATTATCGCAGAATTATCCTAATCCATTTAATCCGGTAACTATTCTGGAATTTGAAATTCCGAAATCGGGCTTTGTATCATTGAAAGTTTATGATATGCTCGGAAAGGAGATCGTCACACTTGTTGATTCTCAACTGAATCAGGGAATATATAAATATGATTTTGATGCAGGTACATTAACAGGCGGGATCTATTTTTATAAACTTGAGACAAATGAATTCACTGAGACAAGGAAGATGCTGCTGATTAAATAATTAAATTGAAATTTTAACTATATAAATAAATTTAAAAGATATAGACATGAAAAATCTTAAATCAATTTTATTGATTATTATTTCCGTCATCATATTGAAATGTGAGATTTCTTTTTCACAGGTCAGTCAGGACTGGGTAAGGAACTACAGCAGTACACAGCTTAACAATCAGATTCCATATGATGCAGTCACAGATACTTCAGGGAATATATATATAACCGGGTCTACCTGCAGGGGATATTCTACTATTGATATGGTTACGATAAAATATAATTCAAGCGGTGAATATGTCTGGGGTAAAACCATTAATGCAAGTGTAACTGATTATTCAAACGAAAGCGGAAGGTAGATTGCATTATACAGAACAGGTGACAGTACGTTTATTTATTCTGCCGGACTGAACACTTCAGCGAATAATGTAATAATCATAAAATACAATCAGAACGGAAAACAGATCTGGCAGAAGACATATTCTTCATCTCTTTCAGGCTATACTAACACTGCTCCTAAGGTAATGCAGGATGCATCAGGCAACTGCATAGTATCAGGGGGAAACGGTCAGAGTCCTTATGTGATAAAGTACAATTCAGCCGGGACGCTGTTATTTAATTCTGTGCTTGCAAATCCTTCAGGTTATACATCTTCAAAATGGAATGATGCGGTAATAGATGGTGCAGGGAATATTTACAATACAGGTGAATGTGACTCAAGCTCAGCGAAAAATTACTACACTTCTAAATATAACCCGGCAGGAATATTGCAATGGTCAAAAATATTCAGAGGGTCTCCTTTTTATCAGAGCAAAGCAAATAAAATCGCTGCGGGTGCCGGCGGTATATATGTTACCGGTGAGTTTAATACGGGTACCCCGGATTATCTGACATCAGAAATAATTCTGCTACGGGTGATACTCTTTGGACAAGAAAGTATAACGGCACTTTAAATACAACCGATTTTGGAAAACTCATTGCCCTCGATGCAGGTGAAAATGTCAATGCAAGCGGTATTACAAATTATACGACTAACGGAGAGATTGCAACAGTTAAGTATAATTCATCAGGGGTACAGCAATGGGTAAGGACTTATGAAGGGTTTAGATGAAATTTACATCTGCAGTTAATTAAAGTAATTATTCCGGAAGCAGGAAAATAATAGAGTTGACTATATGAAGAAATGTTCATATATTTGTTTAGTTAAATTAATCAGATGCCAAAACTCAATAATCACTTAAACACAGAACAGATAATCAGAGTAGCCGAGATTTTGAAAACGATCGGTCATACAGTAAGATTACAGATATTAGAAGCGCTGGAAGAAAAAGAACCCCTTACAGTTTCGGAGATTCAGGAAAGAATAGAATCCGATACCGAACAGTCCCTGCTGTCACATCATCTTATAAAGCTGAAAGACAGGGGAATATTAAGATGCGAGAAACAGGGAATGAATGTATTATACAGACTTGAAGACAGGAATATTCTCAAGATATTCGAGTGTATGGAATCATGCAGTTTATTCAACAATAACAATCTTAAGGTAAGCCGCTGATGACTGAAATAATAGGATATGCGCTTTCAATTGTAATCGGGGTTTCTTTAGGTCTCATCGGCGGCGGCGGATCCATTCTTACTGTTCCGATTCTTGTATATGTATTCGGATTAGGACCGGAGATATCAACATCATATTCACTGTTCATTGTCGGTCTGACCGCTCTTGCGGGATCCGTCAATTATTACAGGAATAAACTTGTAAATCTGAAAGCTGTGCTGGTATTTTCTATTCCTTCATTGATCTCAGTTTTCCTGACAAGGAAATACATTATGCCGGCATTGCCGGATGTAATATTTACTGTGGGTAGTTTTCAGTTTACGAAACCTGTATTTATAATGACTGTGTTTGCTGCACTGATGATAGCAGCATCTGTATCAATGATCAGAAAGAGCAAGGTACCTGATCCGTCGAAGATTAAGCCCGGACATCATTATACACTCATATTTCTTGAAGGTGCTGTAGTCGGCATTCTTACAGGATTTGTAGGAGCCGGAGGAGGTTTTCTTATAATCCCTGCACTGGTTTTGCTTGCAGGACTGCCAATGAAGGAAGCAGTCGGTACTTCATTATTAATAATTGCCATTAAGTCACTTATCGGGTTTACGGGAGATTTAAGTGCAGGAGTTCGTATAGACTGGGCTTTTCTTGCTTTAATTTCTTCCTTCACTATCTTAGGAATATATATAGGAAGCACACTTTCAAAGAAAATACATGGTGATAAACTCAAGCCCGCTTTCGGCTGGTTTGTGCTTGCAATGGGTATTTATATAATGATAAGAGAAACACTGATGAAATAAAAGATGATTTGCTTTATGCCGGAATCAAAAATTGTTTGAGAATAAGTTCATTCAGAAATAATCTGCAAAGCCGGTAAGCAAGAATTTATAAAAATTTTAAATCGAAACAAAATGTCATACACAGGAATAATAGCCGGCGGTGTTGCTGGTTTTCTTTACTGGAAATTCATTGGCTGTGCATCGGGAACCTGCCCCATCACATCTAATAAATACATATCCGTACTTTACGGTGCTTTACTCGGATCACTGTTGCTTTCAACTGTAGCGGGATCAACTACAAAACAAGGTTTTATGAAAAGATTGTTTGCAGGTGATTCTACCGCCACCCACATTAATATCAGTGCAGAAGAAATGAGCTCAATGCTTTCTGATACTGAATTTGTCATCATTGATGTAAGAACACCTGATGAATGGAGCGCAGGATATATAACAGGAACAGATAAGTTCATAGATATTAATTCTGATAATTTTGAAGATCAGATACAAAGCCTGGATAAATCACAAAGTTATATTGTTTACTGCCGGAGCGGAAACCGGAGCAGTAAAGCCTGCAAAATAATGAGCCGGAATGGATTCATAAAACTTTATAATCTGTCCGGCGGAATTAATAACTGGACCGGCGAAATAAAAAAAGACTAATAATTAAAATTAAATTAAAACTAAAAATATAAATAAATGAAAATCGAACAGATCTACACAGGCTGCCTTGCACAAGGCGCATACTACATCACAAGTAAGGGAGAAGCAGCGATCATTGATCCTCTCAGAGAAATCAAACCTTATCTTGAAAGAGCAAAAAAAGACGGAGTAAAGATCAAATACATTTTCGAGACACACTTTCATGCTGACTTTGTAAGCGGACATGTCGATCTTGCCAAAGCAACGGGAGCAAAAATAATTTACGGACCAACTGCCAAAGCAGAGTTTGATTGTATTGTAGCAAAAGACGGTGAAGAATTTAAAGTAGGGGAAATAACAATAAAAGTTTTACATACTCCTGGTCATACAATGGAAAGCTCATCATTTCTTCTAAAGGATGAAAATGGCAAAGACACTGCTCTTTTCTCGGGTGATACACTTTTCATAGGTGATGTTGGCAGACCTGATCTTGCGCAGAAAGCTGCAGGCATGACTCAGGAGCAGCTCGCCGCAATTCTTTATCATTCACTGAGAGATAAAGTAATGATACTGGCTGATGATGTAATTGTTTATCCAGCGCACGGATCCGGAAGCGCATGCGGTAAGAACATGAGTAAGGAAACAATGTCAACGATCGGCGCTCAGAAGAAAACTAATTATGCATTAAGAGAAAATATGACTGAAGAAGAATTCGTAAAGGAAGTTACTGACGGTCTGCTTCCTCCGCCGGCTTATTTTCCGATGAATGTAGCGATGAACAAGTCAGGATATGAAAACATAGATAAAGTGATGGAGAGGGGACTTAGAGAACTTAATGTAGAAGAGTTCGAAGCAGCAGCTAATGAAACAGATACTGTAATGCTTGATACAAGAGACGATAAGATCTTTTCAAAAGGTTTTATTCCCAACAGTATAAACATATCGCTTGACGGACAGTTTGCTCCCTGGGTAGGAGCTTTAATACCGGATGTAAGTCAACAGTTATTGTTAATTGCTGAGCCGGGAAGAGAAGAAGAAACTGTAATGCGCCTTGCCAGAGTAGGATATGACAAAGTCACAGGTTATCTGAAAAGCGGATTCGAGGCATGGAAAAGTGCAGGCAAAGAATTTGATACAATTAACAGGATCTCTGTATCTGATTTTGAAAAAGTATTTAATAAAGAAAATTCACTTGTAATAGATGTAAGAAGATCCGGAGAATATAATGCCGAACACATAGACGGAGCAATAAACATTCCTCTTGATTACCTGAATGAAAATCTCGCTGAATTTCCAAAAGATAAAGATTTCATTATTCATTGCGGAGGCGGATACAGAAGCATGACAGCTGCCTCTATTTTAAAATCAAGGGGCTGGAATAATTTCAGCGAAGTCGAAGGCGGTTTTGATATGATAAAGAATACAAAAATTCCGAAAACAAATGTTGTGTGTTCATCCAAAGCAGAAATAAATTAGCAATATATAAAAATCAAAGAAGAATATTGTAATGTCAACATAACTATATAGTGATCTGCAACAATATTTTAATACTAATGTATCGTGATTATATTTTCTAAATATAAATTCAATAATGCTTGAATTCATAAAACAGCCCTGGCACTGGGCAGTAAGCGGAACACTGATCGGACTGATCGTACCTCTTCTGCTCATACTTGGGAATAAAAAATTCGGAATATCATCTTCCTTCCGGCATGTATGCGCAGCCTGTTTTTCGGGCGACATAAAATTTTTCAAGTATGACTGGAAGAAAGAAATATGGAACTGGTTCTTTGTTGCAGGCATAATCATCGGCGGGTTCATCGCGGTAAATATCCTGTCAAACCCAGGTGAAGTTATAAAGGTTGATCCAGGTACTATGGAAACACTGAAAGGATACGGCATAAAAGATTTCACAAGTCTGTTGCCGGAAGATCTGTTTAACTTGGGAAATCTTTTCACACTTAAAGGGCTGATCTTTTTTGTATTCGGAGGACTTCTCATAGGATTCGGAACACGATACGCAGGCGGCTGCACATCCGGACATTCTATAATGGGTCTTGCAAATCTTCAGAAAGCATCCCTTGCGGCAACTGTATTTTTTATGGCGGGAGGATTTATCTCAGCCAATATTCTTATGCCTTTAATATTTAAATTAATTCAATAATGTCATTCAATGATCATATAGAAACATTAGAAGAAATCAGGATACGTCACGAAGACACTTTATGCACCAATGAGTCAAAGCTTGTTCATCCGTGGTGGTATAATTTAAAATACACTTTAGTCGGTATAATATTCGGAATTATTTTTGTAAAGGCGGAGATAATTAGCTGGTTCAGGATACAGGAGATGTTTCAGCTGACATCCTTTTTTATGTACGGTGTGATAGGAACTGCGGTTGTTGTAGGCGCTGTATCAGTTTTTACAATAAAGAAACTCGGACTGAAAAGCATTTACGGTGAGACAATAACCTTTGAAGATAAGGAAGCAAACAAAGGACAGATATACGGCGCATTGATATTCGGAATCGGCTGGGCAATAACGGGAGCATGTCCGGGACCATTGTTTGCTCAGTTAGGAAGCGGCTATTCAGTAGTGATCGTCACAATTATTTCTGCAATTGCCGGCACATGGATTTATGGAAAATTCAGGGACAAACTTCCGCATTAAGAAATCACTCAATCGGATTAATTAAATTTTTGGCTTCCTGAAATAATTTTCCGCCTTAGAGAATTCATTAAGCAGCCACTTCTTGTTTGATGTTTCACTGTTCTTCTCCAGTGAAGACTTTAATAACATTATGTCCGAATAATTATTTTTTTGATGACCTGTTTTTAAAATGAATAATTTTTTAATATAGAGTATGAAGTTATTGTAGGAAGTTCTGTCATTGAGCCTCATTTCCTTGCTTCGTTTAATAAAATGCCGGAAGCTGTCAACCAAAGATAAGAATGGCTCCGATTCATTTTTTCCGAAATATATTTTCAGCAGAGTTGTGTTAATATTGAGTTTAAAGTTTATGTCAATTGGTTTCACCAGTGAAAGTTTATCAAGCGCCTGATCAAACTCTCCTTTTTCTATATGATTATTTGACATGCAGCAATTGTATGTGGAATCTCTGAAGTCTTCGTGAATCTGACTTTTGTATTTATTCAAAAATTTTTCAGCCCACTTTGTCTTTCCTAAAGCAATTGCATTCATGGCAATGGCATTATAAATATAATGAGCCATAAAGTTATTTCCTTCAAGGTATGCCTTTGACCTGAGCATTTCCAGATATATGTCGAACATTTCATCATAAAATTCAAACTTTCCGGATTTAATCTGGGATGTGCTGTGATTTGAAAGAACCATATACATATTCTTCCTGTCTGTCAACGTAAGTTTTCTGAAATGCGTTTTAGTAAGATGCTTCATTTCATTGAAATATTTTTTCTCCTCTGTTTTATAAAGCATTACACAGTTATAGAAAATATTTATGTAAGGAATATTTTTATAAAGATCAAAATTATCTTCAATATACTTAAGCAGTATTTCAAAAAGAGAAAAATCAAAATCGTGATCATATGTAAATTTCCTTTGATTCAGCATAATAGCATAAAGCTTTATATTCTCAACTAGATAATGAAGATGAAGATTGTACGCCTGCTCATTGAGATTATCATCTTTAAATAAAATCCTGCTTGAGTTTACGACTACGTTTCTCCTCTTTTCATCACATAAGAGAAAGACATTCTGGTAATAGATCTCATCAACTATTCCAGTCTCTTTTAATATATGCTCTGTTTTCTTAAAATTCATTTTGAATAATTTCTGCTGCTTCCTGTTTGTGAGTTCCTTAAGAAGCAGATACTGCCCGTAGAACGGATCTTTTTCCAGCTGAATTGTTTTCAAAAACACCTCAGTCAGTTTTAACAGATCAGAGACTGCATTCCTCAGAACTGCATCATTATATTTCTTTCCCGGAAAGAGTTTTGAATATACTTTTTCTTTCGCAAGATCATTTCCGGTAAAAGAAGGATAATGTTTTTTAAGAATCCCGGTAAGGATTTTCAGAACATTTTGCCTGTTAAAATACTGTGAGTTTACAAACAAGCAGAAATCCCTGAATTCCTCTTTCTGAAAAGTTTTCAGTAACTTCAGAAGATTATTTTTGTGCATAAAATTTTTTGATTAAAATAAATTATTTCATATTGAATTGAAGTGAACATCCTTCAATATATAGTGGAAGTTAAGTTCAACGGCTAATGTCTTAATTTGAAATGTTTATCCTACAAACATAAAAATTTGTCTTTGCAGTATAAAGAATCAAATAATTATTTTTGCTTATGATTTTTAATAATTAAATAAATTAAATTAAAATGAAAACAAGAATAAAAGCATTAAAAATTTTTTTAATTCCGGTCATAGCTATTGCTTTATTATTTGCAATATTTTATCCGGATAATTTATATTCGATACAGGACACTGTAAAATTAACCGCATTACAGGATAATACACTGTATGAAAATGCTGCAGGTCTGATAAGCAACGGGCAGGGTAAATATCTTCATACAGGCAAAGGAAGCACAGGACTTATCAGAAGAGCACTTGTGCGGTTTGCTCTTGTCGAATTCGTCCCCCCGTGTTCGAAGGTATTAAGTGTAACTCTGAAAATGCATTTATCAGGAGGCACAAATGTAAACAAAACTATCGCGCTCAGAAAAATCACGGAGAACTGGGGTGAAGGAAGCTCCAATGCTCCTGGACTGGAAGAGGACGGAACTACGGCAACTTCATATGATGCAACATGGATTCATAAATATTATAATACTGAAAACTGGAGTTCCGCGGGCGGAACTTATTCAGCGGTCACCAGCGGAAGTTCGGTCGTCGGTGCACCGGGATACTACACCTGGAATTCAACTCCCCAAATGGTAAGCGACGTTCAGTCGTGGCTGGATAATCAGTCTGATGCATTAGGCTGGATGATTTTGGGAGATGAGTCGGCTTCTTCTACAGCAAAGAGATTTCATTCCAGTGAATCTGATACTTTAGAATTTGTACCGGAGATAACCGTTATTTATCAGAGTGCAATATTCAGTCTTTATCTCGAATCACTTATTGAAGGATTCTGGGACGGTAACGAAATGGTGAAGGATACACTGAAAGTCAAGCTAAGAAGTACAGTATCTCCATATTCGATAATAGATTCAGATGCTTCAGTCTGCGGTACATACGGCGGACAGTTCTGCTTCTTTAATGCTCCTCCGGGCACATATTACATATCTGTACATCACAGAAACTCTATTGAAACGTGGAGTAAGCTGCCTATAACTTTTGCAGCTGATGATTTTCAGTATTATACTTTCAGGGATCTTGCGTCCAAAGCCTACGGGAATAATGAAGTAGAGAAATTCGGAGAATATTGTTTCTACAGCGGGGATGAAAATCAAAGCGGAATAGTGGATGCAACAGATCTGATCAAAATATATAATGATGCAAATATATTTCTTACGGGATATGTTTCGTCTGATCTGACAGGAGATAATGTAGTAGATATAACGGATGTTCTTATTGCTTTTAATAATTCAAATGCATTTGTAGGTGTGATGAAACCGTAACAGTTAAACAGTTAGCAGTTAAACAGTTAAGCAGTTAGCAGCTTATAATGTGCAGTAATATTAATTCCAGAATTAAAATTGCCGATTCTTTTTGAAAAAAGCCGGGGGAGATATCTTCCGGCTTTCTTTTTGAGAGTTAAAATGAATTTCTATTTTGTGATATCTTTTAAAAGAATTATTAATTTATTTTCTTACCTGTAAAAAAATTAAAATCTAATTTTAAATTCCAGTATCTAAATACAAATCCCAAATCTCAATTTCCTCAATTCTATTAGAATTGAAACTATACAAGAGTAAATTTATATTTATTCATTCAAAGAATAAAAATAAAGATGGCAAAAAATAAAGAAGTAAAAAAAGTGATCACTCCCATGAATCCGGATAACCCTGATGAAGCTCCCGAAGTAATTTACGAAAATCAGTCCAATATCCCTGATCTGAAAAATTCGATTCCTTCAACTCTGCCGGTTCTTCCTTTAAAAGACATAGTTGTATTTCCTTATATGATGTTTCCAATCCTGGCAGGAAGGGAATCATCTATAACATCTATAAACAAATCGCTGGAAAAAGATAAATTTATTTTACTCGTTACACAGCTTGATGACAAGATCGAAGAGCCGACGTTTGAAAATCTTTACAAGACAGGGACAGTTGCAAAGATCATACAGGTTTTAAGGCTTCCAAACGGTCTGATAAAAGTACTTGTAGACGGGCTTGTTCCGGCGGTGATAAATAAATTTTACAGTGACAGCCATATTTACGCTGACATCAGGATAAAAAACATTCCCGTCAAAAAGGACACAGAGCTCGAAGCCCTGATCAGACAGGCTACAAAACTTTTCACGGAATATATTCAGACTAACAGAACAATTCCTCAGGAAACTCTCGTAGCTTATGAAAATATTAAAGAGCCGGACAGAAAATTATATTACATGGCTTCTACCATCAATGCGGACGTTCACAAAAAACAGCAGATACTGGAAATAGAGGATATTCACAAACAGTATTATGAAGTGCTTTATATGCTAGGCTCAGAGATGGAAGTGCTGAATGTGGAAAAGGAAATAGATGCAAAAATCTATCAGACGATGCAGAAGAATCAGAGGAAGTTCATAGTGCAGGAACAGATAAGGATTCTTCAGGATGAACTCGGGGACGGCACTGAAACTGATCCTGAGCTTATCAAGCTTAAAGAGCAGATAGAGAAAAGCGGAATGCCGGAGCCCGTGATGAACAAGGCAACAGAAGAGTTTAATAAACTCAAGAAGATGCCTACAATGTCTCCGGATTATTCAGTAATCAGAAATTATCTGGACTGGATGGTAAATGTTCCGTGGAATAAATTCACTGATGATAATTTTGATCTCTCAAATGCAAAGAAGATTCTTGATGAAGATCACTACGGTCTGGATAAAGCCAAAGACAGAATACTGGAATTAATGGCAGTATTAAAATTGCTAAATGACCTCAATATTAAAAAATCACCAAAAGGTCAGATACTGTGTTTTGTCGGACCTCCGGGAGTCGGAAAGACATCTCTTGGAAAATCCATTGCAAGAGCATTAGGCAGAAATTTTGTGAGAATATCAGTTGGCGGAGTAAGGGACGAAGCTGAAATACGCGGTCACCGCAGAACTTACATTGGAGCTATGCCGGGCAAGATTATTCAGGCAATGAAAAAATCTGGCAGCGCGAATCCGGTTATACTGATCGATGAAATAGATAAGATGAGCAATGACTTCAGGGGAGATCCTTCTAGCGCAATGCTGGAAGTACTTGATCCCGAGCAAAACACAACATTCAATGATCACTATCTGGATGTGGATTATGATCTGTCAAATGTATTATTTATAACTACGGCAAATGTATATTACAATATTCCACTGCCGCTGCTGGACAGGATGGAGATAATTGAAATGAGAAGCTATCTGGACTTTGAGAAGGTTCAGATTGCAAAGAGACATATCATTCCAAAAGAAATTGCTGAGCACGGACTTACGACGGAAATGATAGAATTTCCTGATGAAGTAGTGATGAAAATAGTTCAGGAGTATACACGCGAAGCGGGTGTGAGAAGTCTTGAGCGGGAAATTTCTTCTGTTATCAGAAAAGTCACAAGAGAGATTGTTGAGAATACGGACATTAAGAAGTCGAAGAAGAAAGTAATAGTCTCGGATGAACTCGTTGAGAAATTTCTCGGTGTTCAGAAATACAAGCAGAAGATTGCTGATGATAAAATAAAAGATAAAATAGGTTCTGTGATAGGACTTGCCTGGACATCAATGGGCGGAGATATACTTAATGTAGATGTTACAATAATGAAAGGTGCGAATAAATTCATACTCACAGGAAAGCTTGGAGACATTATGAAGGAATCAGCACAGGCAGGACTTTCTTACATTAAATCAAATGCAAAACTCTTCAAGATTCCGGAAACATTTTTCAAAGAAAAAGAAATCCACATACATTTACCCGAAGGAGCAATACCGAAAGACGGACCTTCGGCAGGCATAACGATGATAATGGCAATGCTTTCGGCAATTACAAAAAATCCTGTCAGAAGTGATGTAGCAATGACAGGTGAAATCACACTCAGAGGAAATGTACTTCCAATAGGCGGACTGAATGAGAAACTGCTTGCTGCGGTAAGAAGCGGAATTAAGACAGTTCTGATTCCGAAAGAAAACGAAAAAGATCTTACGGAAATTCAGAAGGAGATACTTTATAAGCTGAAGATCATTCCGGTTGATAAAGTTGAGGATGGGATCAAGTATGTATTCAAGGAAAAAAAGGTTGTGTTTAAGAAGTGAAATGGAAGTGATTCTAATTAGTTTAAGTGAAGCATTCACAGAGAATCAAATCAGTTTTTAAAAAATATTTAATATCATTTTAGGATAAATATTGTCAACATATAAAGTCTCAGCACGAAAATACCGTCCTCAAAAATTCTCTGATGTATCCTCTCAGGAGTTTGTAACTCAGACATTAAAGAATGCTATTGTTTCGAAAAAGATCGCGCATTCATATCTGTTGAGTGGTCCCCGCGGAGTAGGTAAAACCACAATTGCCAGAATCTTTGCAAAAGCTCTGAACTGCCCAAATTCAAAAGACGGCGAACCTTGTAATATCTGTGATTCCTGTATTGAGATCACTAACGGGAATCATCCGGATGTATTCGAGCTTGACGCCGCATCCAACCGCGGTATAGACGATGTCCGTGCAATTCAGGATGCAGCAAAGTTTTTTCCGATCAAAGGAAAATATAAATTTTTTATAGTTGATGAAGTTCATATGCTTACAACACAGGCTTTCAATGCTCTTCTTAAGATTCTTGAAGAACCGCCTGAGTATCTGATCTTTATTCTGGCTACAACCAATCCGGAGAAGATCCCTGCAACAATAGTCAGCCGCTGTCAGAGATTTCCACTGCAGAGAATTAAGATAAAAGAAATCTCGGAAAATATAAAAGAAATAGCCAAAGAAGAAAAGATAAAGATCGATGATGAGTCTCTGTTTCTGATTTCAAAGCTGGGCGACGGAGCATTGAGAGATGCGCAGGGGATATTTGACATGGCAGTTTCATTCTGCGGGGATAAAATAAAGTATGATGAACTGAAGCACTTTCTGAATATTCCAGATAAAGAGATCTATTTTAATATTTCGAAATTTATCCGGGACGGAAATGCAAAAGAAATGCTTTCATACTTCGGTGAGATGAATGAAAAAGGATTTGACCTTCAGACGTTTTATCACGGCATCACAGAACATCTCAGGGATATTATGGTCGTTAAGTCAACAGGTAATCCTGAACTGCTGGATGAATCTGATTCAGTGAAGGAAAAGTATCTTAAGGAATCTAAAGAATTTTCAGATGAACAGATCGCAAGACTAATGAAAATACTTTTCGAAGCTGAAAACAGATTCAAATATTCATCAAATCAAAAAATACTTTTTGAATCTATACTTGTCGAACTGTGCAGGGTGAACTCGGAAGTTGTTGATCTGTCGGTGATACTTTCTGAAATCGAAGCAGTAAAAAAAAAAGCATAAACTTCAATGATGTCCAAAAGAACGATAACTATGATAAAGGAGTACCGTTAAAAGTTACTCGTTCAGAAGAAAAAACAGACCATATAGTTGCTGAAAATCAAAAAGATAAAATTCAGATTGAAAACAAAACCGAATCAGGAAAGGATGAACATTCAAAATTACCTTTAGCCGAAAAACCTGATGTAACTAAAAATAATGATCTCATAACGAAGCTGAAGGAACTGTTTGATGCCGTTGAATATAAGATCAATTAATGGATTGTTTACTTGCCGTCTCCCCCGTCTGATAATTAAATACAATTTAATTTTTATTCTGCTAAAATAATTACAATAACTTTGAAAGATAAAATAAAATACTTCGGTATTAAAAAGAATTTTCTCGCAATAGAAGAGAAGTATTCAAATTACAGGGATTCGCTTGTCGCAGTTCTGCCTGTACCTTATGAACATACCACTTCATACGGCAAGGGAACATCCAGAGGACCGGAAGCAATACTCAATGCTTCACATTATGTAGAATTTTTTGACGAAGAACTTAACCGGGAGCTTTGCTTTGAAAAAGGAAAAGGGATCTGTGTTTTGTTTCCGCTGGAATTTAAAAACAGAAAAGGAAAAAAAGCATTAGACTTAATTTATAAAAATGTTAAAAGACTCATTAATGATAAAAAATTTGTAGTTACACTTGGAGGAGAACATTCGATTTCCACTGCACCAATCCGTGCACATTTTGATTCATATAAAGATCTTTCCATACTGCATTTCGATGCTCATTCGGATCTCCGTCAGGAATATGAAGGCTCCCAGTATTCTCACGCATCATTTGCCGCGCGAGTCGCCGAGTTTACAACTTCAATTACTCAGGTTGGAATAAGGGCGCAGTGCAAAGATGAATATGATTTCATCAAAGAAAAAAACATAAACACATTTTATGCTTTTGAAATACGAAACGGCAAATACGGAGATGAATGGCAGTCAAAAGTAATTGATACTCTTAAAGAAAATGTTTACATAACTTTTGATGTGGATTATTTTGATCCTTCCATAATGCCATCTACAGGAACTCCTGAGCCGAACGGATTTTTCTGGGATGAGACAATGAAGCTTCTTAAAATGGCAGGTGAGAAAAAAAATGTTGTAGGGTTTGATGTTGTAGAACTGTCTCCAAGGAAAGATTTCCCGTATCCTGATTTTCTGACGGCAAAGCTTGTTTATAAAATGCTGAATTATTTTATTTAATATAAATGTCAGGAAACAATTGCTGTTGAAAGAAATTAAGCCGAAGCGGGAAGCTCCGGCATTTAATAATAAATGGTTTATTCCGGATTTTACTTCAGAAGAATCATTCTTTTTGTATCGTCAAATTCTCCGGAAGTGAGTCTGTAAAAATATATTCCGCTCGAAAGCGATTCACCGTTAAATTCTATCTCATAATTTCCTGCATTTTGTTTTTTATTTACTAATTCAGAAACTTCATTCCCTAGAATATCAAATACCTTAAGGTTTACAAAATTATTTTCTCTTATTGAATATCTAATGACTGTTTTAGGATTGAACGGATTCGGATAATTTTGTCCGAGTCTGTAATCATCTGCAGTATTATTATAATCATTTATACCTACTGAATTTCCTACTTTTAATACATACAATCCTGTCTTCATATCAGAAGCCGCAATTTTACCTGAAGGAAATTTGTAAACTCCCCAGCATCCTGTATATGTATTACCGTTGTTTGGAGGATATGTATCATACCACGCTATTTCAGTTGGCTGAGTGGGACTAGATATATCAAGAACTCTGACACCAGCTGTGTAATGAGCTATCACGGCAGTGTCACTGTATATCTCAACATTATGAACAATTGAGGTAGTAATGTTTGATGGCTGCCATGTAGAGACCTGCGTTACATTAGACAGATCCTGAATATTCCAGATCTTAATTAGTCTTGGAATTGCTCCGACTTCATCTGTTGAATAAAGATACTTTCTGTCACTTGTCAGTGCATTGTTGTGAGGAGAAGGATTAGGAAGATTAAGCCATTGTGAAATTGTTTTCAGACTGTCTTTATTCCTGGCGTCTATGACGGATACATTTCCGTCATTGATATTCATTGCAAAAATTGTATCCCTGAGAACCCTGCAGTCGTGAACATATCTCGTATTCCATTTCCCTCTCAAAACAGGATTAACAGGATCCGAGAGATCCAGCACGGCAATGCCCTGACCAAATGATGCATTGCTGCCGTTCAGATAAAGGTAGTGTCCTTCCTGAGAGACAGAGTGAGTCGATCTGTGTCCCGGAGCTGTAAATTTTTTTACAAACAAAACTGTATCGGGTAGATATTGAAGATCATATATTTCAACTCCGCTTGTATCTGCTTCTGAGACTACATAAGCATAGTGAGAATATACTTTCATTTCTTTCCATAGCACTCCCTGATCAGGATTAGAGAAATTTATAATTGTCGGAAAAAAACCTACTTCATATATATTCGCAGAATCTGAGATATTAAAGAAGGAAGTACCCAGCGGTCCGCCAAGAATAACATATTCTTTTCCATCCGGAGCGACGTAACCCCACACAGCTGCATAATCCCATGGTGCGCCGTATTCCGGAGGTACCTGATGAAGATTTAGATTTTTAAGAAGATACATATTGTTGTTGGCAAGCTGTGCATTGGAATTTGAAATTAAAATCAGAGAGAAAAGTAAAATTGTAAATATCTTCATATATTCAGATTATTGATTCCGGAAATTTAATTATACTTTCTTTCGATCAATTACAGGATTTGTTTCGTTTTGAAATTGATTCAGAGAAATAATTTTCCATTAAACCTATTGAAATTATAATTGTCTGACCTTACGAAAATCCTTTAATAAAAGTATCCGGCTTTTTTTATTAATTTCAATTTCAGATTTCCATTTAAAACATAAAAAATTTTATGACGTAAAGATAAACAGTTCAAACTAAACCTCCTGAATAAATTTCATACCGGAACGGCTTGTATAAGCAGCCGTTCCCTTCGTATTTTAACTTTAACCAGTGCTGTCCAAAATAATTTTAAACTGATAATTATTAATCAAATTTGATTCAAGAATAAATCTAATTTTAATTTTTTTAAAAACAACCCCGCATGTGAAAAATTGCCGTTAAGAAATTCTGAGAAATGGCGAAAGCAAAAATCACCTGTCTGACGAGCGAGCGAAGCGAGTGAGTCCTT
>DAIPYG010000060.1:0-20881 GCA_036782875.1 Bacteroidota bacterium
TGAATAGCTTATTATAAGCATAATTTGGTTCTGAATAAAACTTAATTTTCTCATTTAAAAACAAACCCGCATGTGAAAAATTGCCTTTAAGAAATTCTGAGAAATGGCAAAAGCAAAAATCACCTGTCTGACGAGCGAGCGAAACGAATGAGGAGTTGAAATTTTTACTGCCATTGCGAAAGTATTTCAGGCAATTTTTCACCGGCGGGAGATTTCTAGCGGATTAAATTTATTGCAAAGTCTTTGAATCACGTTTTGGAAGGATGTGAAGAAATATAGTTTTAAAACATTTATATTAAATTGATTTATAAATCATATTTCTTTAATTTACCACACCTCTAAAGCTTCATTAAATATTCTAAATGTCAGACCTTAAAATCTTTGCAGGCAGACTTTCCGGTTATCTGGGAAAAAAAATTGCAATCGACTTAAAAAGAAAACTCGGCAAGTGTTCTATTCAGACATTTTCAGACGGTGAGATCTGGGTGAAGTATAATGAGAATGTACGTGGCAGCGACGTTTTCATTATTCAGTCCACAATTCCTCCTTCTGATAATCTGATGGAACTGCTGATAATGATAGACGCAGCAAGAAGAGCATCTGCCCGGAGAGTCACAGCGGTAATACCTTATTTTGGTTATGCCCGGCAGGATAGAAAGGATCAGCCGAGAGTTTCCATCACTGCCAAACTTGTCGCAAATCTGATAACCGAAGCTGGCGCTGACAGGGTGATTACTATGGACCTTCATGCATCACAGCTTCAGGGATTTTTTGATATTCCCGTAGATCACCTGTATGGTTCTGCGGTATTCATGAAGAAATTCAGACATATGAAAATTCCAAATCTGGCTGTTGCATCACCGGATGTCGGTGGAATCAAAATGGCAAGAGCATATGCAAAAAGATTACATGCAGATCTGATTTTGATAGACAAGAGAAGACCTAAGCCAAATGTTGCTGAAGTAATGAATATTATAGGTGAGGTTGAAAATAAGAATATATTAATAATAGATGACCTCATAGATACTGGTGGAACATTTGTAAATGCAGTAAATGCTCTTAAGGATAACGGAGCTAAAGAAATATACGGTGCGTGTACTCATGCTGTTTTTTCAGGAGAGTCGCTTGAAAGAATAAATGATTCTCCGTTAAAAAAACTTTTCGTAGCCGACACACTTCCTATGACACATGCTTCAAGGAAGATAGAAGTTGTATCAGTATCTGAACTGTTTGCGGAGTCAATATGGAGAACTAATAAGAACAAATCCATCAGCTCGCTGTTTGACGTTGATAAGGGAGATTGAATTGAAAGCAAGGGATCATATTCATATTTTACCGTAAAGAAATTTTTCAGAGATACTTTAATTTTAAAAATAAATAACATTAAATATAATTAAATAATGAGTGTAGATATAATAATGCCGAAGATGGGCGAGTCTATTATGGAAGGCACAATTCTAAAGTGGCATAAAAAACCCGGTGACAAAATAAATGTAGATGAAACTATACTTGAAATTTCTACTGATAAAGTTGATACAGAAGTCCCTTCACCGGAAGCAGGAGTTGTCTCTGAACTTCTTTATAAAGAGGGAGATGTAGTCGAAGTTGGGAAGGTGATTGCAAGACTCGAAACAAACGGAGCAGCCAAACCGGATTCAGATAATTCCGCGGAAGCAGTATCCGAAATTAAAAAAGATGAATCTCCAAAACCGGAAGCTGAAGTTACAATTGTTAAAGAAGAGTTAAGAACTGAGCCTGTCCTTCCAGGCGGCAGTGGAGATGGTAAATTCTATTCGCCTTTAGTATTGAATATTGCTCAGAAGGAGGGAATTGGTTTTGCAGAACTGGAAAATATTCCTGGCACAGGTGTAGGCGGAAGGGTTTCGAAAAAAGATATTTTAGCTTACCTGCAAAACAGATCTTCAAAGCCTGCAGAAGTTCAAAAGATTCAGGAAACTAAACCTGTCAAGACTGAAGTAAAGACAGCTGTACAGGAAAGAAAGATCGAGCTTCCTAAACAGGCAATAGATTATAATGAAGAAGGTCTTTCCGTTATGGAGTTTGATAATGTCAGGCAGAAGATGGCTGAGCATATGATCACATCGGTAAGGATATCACCGCACGTGCAGGCAATATCAGAGTGTGATCTGACAAATGTTGATAAAGTGCGTCTTTCGATGAAAGATGAATTTGAAAAGAAGGAAGGATTTAAGCTTACATATATGCCATACATATGTGAAGCTGTTATAAAAGCATTGAAAGATTTCCCGCTGGTTAATTCAGTTATTGATGATTCAGTAGTACCTTACAAAGCAATAACCCGCAATACGATTAATCTTGGAATTGCAGTTGCTATGGATAACGGCGGACTGATAGTTCCTGTGATACATAATGCAGACGGAATGAACCTCATCGGAATTGCGCGCAGTCTTAATGATCTGGCAAAGCGTGCCCGTATTAAAAAACTTACTTTGAATGAAATACAGGGAGGAACATTCTCACTGACCAATTTCGGAGTGTTTGGTAATGACGTGGGAATTCCTATTATCAATCAGCCGCAAGTAGCCATACTGGGTCTTGGAGCAATCAAAAAAAGACCTGTTGTGATAGAAACGGAGGAAGGTGATTTCGTAGTGCCGAGAAAGACACTGATAATGACATTGTCATTTGATCACAGACTTGTAGATGGTGCCCTCGGAGGAAAATTCATAATGAGAATAGCTCATTATCTGGAAAACTATAAGGGATAGAACATTTGTAAATGTTTATTTAAGGGAATAAGATTTTATTTTATTCCCTTTTTTAATAAATATATAGAATGCAAAATTTTATCCTGAGTATATTCTGAATTTTATATGAAGTTAAGGAGTTAAGTTATTCTCATTTATTCAGTTTATTAAATCAAAATGATCAAAAAAATAATTTTAATATTCGCTTTTTTTGTGATAAGTATGAACTCTTATTCAAAGGAAAAAGCTGATACAAAGTACTGGATATTTTTCAAAGACAAAGGTGAATTTACTTCTGGAATTGTAATTGCTCCGGGAAGCGTAGCTTATGAAAAAGGCAAAGAGCTTTTGAATGAAAGAGCTATAAAGCGAAGATTAAAAGTTCTTAGTGAAGAAAACCTCATAGACTTCGGAGATCTCCCTCTTGCGGAGGAATATGTTTCCGGTATAAAGTCGCAGGGTATTGATATCAATGCAAGATCGAGATGGCTTAACGGAGTCAGCGCATATCTGACTGAAGCTCAGCTTGAAAAGGTAAGATCTCTTGAATATGTTATACAGATAAAAGCCGTTAATAAATTATACAAGCAGATATCGGACAACAGGAAAGAAAACAGTAAATTAAACAGTCCTCCGAAGAACCTTCTGAAATACGGAAATTCATTCAAGCAAATGGAAACCGTCAATGTGCCTAAAGTTCATAACATGAATATTACAGGCAAAGGCGTACTGATCGCAAGTTTTGATGACGGCTTCGACTGGAAGAATCACGAGTCATTAAAAAATTTGAATGTACTGGGTGAATATGATTTTATAAATGAAGACGGAAATACTTTTTATGAGAAAAATCAGAGATATAAAGATGAGAGAAACCAGGGGCAGCATGGTACGGCGACACTTTCTTCAATGAGCGGCTATAAAGAGGGAAAGCTGATCGGTCCGGCATTTGATTCTGAAATACTTCTGGCAAAGACTGAATATGTTCCTACTGAAACACCAATGGAAGAAGACTTCTGGCTTGAAGCTGCCGAATGGGCAGAGTCAAAAGGAGCTGACATAATTACAAGTTCGCTGATATATAAAGCTTATGACAGTCCTTATGAAAAGAATTCTTACAGTTATAACAATTATAATGGAAAGACAGCAATAACTTCAATAGCCGCAGCACGGGCTGCTTATCTCGGAATAGTAGTTTGCCAGGCAATGGGAAATTACAATCAGACCACCGAGCCTTCACTTGGTTCTGCTGCTGATGCAGATTCAATAATATCAGTCGGAGCTATTACTTTTTCAGGAGAACCTGCAAGCTTTACATCGAACGGTCCGACAAGTGACGGAAGAACAAAGCCTGATGTAGTAGCTCCGGGAGTATATATTTATGTTGCAGTTGTAGAAGAAATATCGGGAAATGATTCCACTTATGAATATTCAAACGGAACTTCTTTTTCCACACCTATCACTGCCGGTATTTGCGCTCTGATCTTATCAGCACATCCCGAACTGACTCCGATGGAAGTAAGGGACGCTGTAAGAAACACTGCCAGTCTTTCAAATAATCCGAACAATGTTCTCGGCTGGGGAATTGTCAATGCATATGATGCTTTGCTTTATCACGGAATGGCATGGAGCAATGACTTTCTGATCGAGAAGTCAGGAAGTGATGTAAATGTTTCCACTTATCTGGCATCTAAAGAAGTCATAGATCCGAATTCTGTCAAAATACATTATAGTTATGACAGCGGGAATACTTATGAAGAAAAAGTGATGCGACTTGTTGAGCCGAATGATGATAAAAATAACTCGGGCAAATATTCTGTTTCTATTGAATCTGTTTCAGGTATTGAGGATCTTAAAATTTATTTCAGCGCTGAAGACTACGGCGGGGGAAGGTCAGTTTATCCTAAGGAAACAATTAGTAATGAAGGAAATTCTGTCAAGAACTGATCAAGTTTAAACACCGGTTATCCCGAATGTAAGATTTACTTTGGTTTCAGATTATCCGTTTTTAAAAAAGCTTAACTTTTAAAATCTTAGAATTGCAAAGAATTTTATGAATACACTTCCCTTTCAACAATCTCACACAGAATATGTCCGGCAGTAATATGTCCTTCCTGTATCCTCTGTGTATTATCTGAAGGAATTAAAATATAATGATCACATTCCTTAATTAATTTGCCGCCGTCCTTTCCGAGAAAACCAATCGTAACTATTTTTTTCTCTTTTGCTTTGGCTACTGCTTTCAGGATATTCGGTGAATTACCGCTTGTTGATATACAAATAAGAGCATCCCCTTCGGCTCCAAGACCTTCTACATTGCGTGCAAACACATTTTCAAAACCAATGTCATTTCCTCCTGCGGTAAGGTTAGAAGTGTCTGTTGTCAGTGCTATTGAGCCTATTGCAGGTCTGTCAAGGTCATGCGAAAGCCGGATCATGAATTCCGTTGCAAGATGCTGTGAATCAGCAGCGCTTCCGCCGTTACCGATGAACATAATTTTATTTCCGCTCTTTACAACTTTTACAAGTTCATCAGCAGCTGTGCAGATATCCGCATAGCATTTTTCGAGCATCAGTTTTTTTGTTGATGCACTTTCTTCCAAAGATTCTTCTATAAATTTTTTTTTGTCAAACATACTATTATTTTCTATTTTAAAGTTTTCTGACCGGTTAGTTTCTGTAAATAGAAACCTGCATAAAATAATTTCTTAAGTAATAAATTTTTTACCTCTGATAATACAATTCATAGCACATTCAATCATTTCATCATAGTTTAATCAGTGATCATATCAACCAATTTTTCCGCCACTCCGATTTTATTTTCAAACACCATTCTGCATTTTTCTCCTGTCCTGTCTCTGAGATCTTTATCATTGAGAAATTCCCTGAATACTCTGTAAAACTGCCTCGTATCCCTGATCACAATTCCGCAGCCTGCATTAACAAGAATTTCATCTTCATCAGAATTTTTCACTGCATTTGAAAAAAGTATCGGCATATTAAAAATAGCAGGTTCAAGTATATTATGAAGTCCTGTTTTAAATCCGCCGCCGACATAGCTTAAGTATGCAATTGAATAAAGCTTTGAGAGAAGTCCGATCCTGTCAACTATAATAAAGTTTTCTCCGCTGTAATTATCCAGCTGGGAATAACGGATTGTTTTTATGTTAAGAAATTTATTTTCTAATACTTTTTCAATTGCTTCGATCTTGGTCTCTTTCGGCTCGTGAGGAACAAGCAGTGTAAGCAGATTGCTGTCAAATTCCAGTGACTTATCCAGTGCGGGCAGAATAATATCTTCGTCATCTTTCCAGGAGCTGCCCATTACAAATATTTTTTTTCCTTTTACTATCTCCTCCGGAAGGATCTTTTCATTTTCTGACAATCTCTTTGCAGTCTGGTAAACTCTTTCGAATTTTGAATCCCCGATCTTTACTACCATTACATTTTCCCGGGAAAGTTTTTTCTTATAGTTTATTTCATCAAATTCATCTATTACAAAAAGATCGTCTATCATTCCGTAAAGTGTTTTTTTAAATGAACTGATAAACGGTATATTCCATGTTCTGTCTTTTTCATCATAGCGTGCATTTGCTACTACTGTTCTTAAATTCTTCTTTTTTGATTCATAAAGGAGATTGTACCAGAGATCATAACGCATGAAAACAATTATATCAGGTTTTATCAGATCAAGAAATTTTTTTTGCTTTGAAATGCTGTCAAACGGAATATAAGTTTTTACAACATTATCATAGACGATTTTCGAATTATTAAATCCTGACGGAGAAAAAAACGACAGGACAACATCATAATCTTTTTTCCTGAATTCTTCTACCAGCGGAAGCGCCTGCTGAAATTCCCCAAGTGATGAAGAGTGTATAAGCACTTTTTTATTTTTAGATATAACAGAAAGAGATCTGCTCAGCTCAGTGAACAGATCTCTTCTTTTTCCAAAACCTTCTCTTACTTTTGAATTGAACAGTGAATATAATCTGAAAAAAATCCATATAGCCGGAACACCGGTCAGATTATAGATCATAAACCATAATGTTCGCATGATGACGGAATTAGACTTCCATTATCTCTTTTTCTTTCACCGTTATCAGATCATCTATATCTTTGATATGTCTGTCCGTAAGCTTCTGAACTTCAGTTTCAGAGTGTTTTCTTTCATCTTCTGAAATATGTTCATCCCTTTCAGTTTTCTTCAAATGTTCGATTGAATCCCTGCGGATATTTCTTACTGCGACTTTTCCGTCTTCGGCAAATTTCTTTACAAGCTTTACAATTTCTTTTCTTCTTTCCTCATTCAGCGGAGGTATAGGTATTCTGATCAAAGTACCGTCATTGGAAGGATTAAGACCGAGATTAGCCGCCTGAATCGATTTCTCTATTAGCGGTACCGCAGATTTATCCCATGCCTGTATCGTAATTGTATGATAATCAGGAGTGCTTATATTTCCAAGCTGAATTAATGGAGTTGGTGTTCCGTAATAATCTACTTTTATTCCGTCAAGAAGATTTGTAGTGGCTTTACCGGTTCTTATCTTTATTAATTCATGTCTGACATGTTCAACGGCTTTATCCATTTTTTCCGAAGAACTCTTTAATATTTCTTTTACCATATTGCTAAAAAAATTTATTTTGTAAATACTTATGAAATAAGTGTCCCAATATTCTCGCCTGTAACTAACTTTTTCAGATTTCCCCTGACATTCATATTAAAAACTTTTATCGGAAGCCTGTTTTCCTGGCACAATGTAATTGCAGTAAGATCCATTACCCGCAGATCTTTTTCGAGTACTTCCAGATAAGAAAGTTTCTTAAACATTTTTGCTTTTTTGTTTTTCTCCGGATCGCTGTCATATACACCGTCAACTCTTGTTCCTTTTATTATTACATCGGCTTTTATTTCTATTGCTCTGAGCGCGGCAGCTGTATCCGTAGTAAAATAGGGACTTCCCGTGCCTGATGAAAATATTACAACTCTCTTCTTTTCAAGATGCCTTACTGCTCTTCTAAGTATAAGCGGTTCGGCAATCTCATCCATTTTTATTGCTGACTGAACTCTGGTATAAATACCTCTTTTCTCCAGTGCATTCTGCATTGCAAGAGAATTTATTACCGTAGCTAGCATTCCCATCTGATCTCCTGTCACTCTGTCAATCCCCTGCTTATGAGCTGACAATCCCCTGTAAATATTTCCTCCTCCTATTACAATTCCGGTCTCTATTCCCAGTTTGGTAACTGTATAAACTTCATCGGCTATATTTTCGAGAACATCCGAATCCAGCCCAAAGCTCTGATTTCCCATCAGGGATTCGCCGCTTAGCTTCAATAATATTCTTTTGTATTTCTTTGCCAAATTGTATAAAGAAGAGTTTATTAAAAATTAAGATGCACCGAGCTGAAATCTTACCATATCTGTAATTTCCAGTGTATTGTTATTCTTTTTATTAAATTCAGAGATCAGATCTTTAATAGATTTTCCTGCTTCATTAATATATTCCTGTTCAAGAAGACAGTTATCCTGATAAAATCTTTCAACTTTATTATTTACAATAGTCTCAGCTATTTTATCCGGCTTGTTCTCATTCTTTGCAACTGTAAGATAAATTTCCTTTTCCTTATCGATCACTTCTTTAGAAATACCATCCCTGTTGATTGACTGCGGATTCATAGCGACGACCTGCATTGCAATGCTTTTCCCGAGTTTTTCAGCTTCTTCAGTAAACGTACCTTTGATCCCTACCAGTGCTCCGAGCTTGCTGCCGAAGTGAATATAATCGGCTACAAATCCGTCCGGTACTTTAATGAGCTTTGCTCTCTTCAGTTCAGTCCTTTCGCCGACCTTTCCCATTATTTCATCTATAGTTTCTTTAACTGTCAGTCCGCTGCTGACCTTGGACGATAAGATTTTATCAACATCATCTGTGCCTTCATTCAATGCAGCTGCAGCTACGTTTTCCGCGAAGTTCTGAAATTCATCTCCCTTAGAAACAAAATCCGTTTCACAGTTGATTTCAATTATTACTCCGTTTTTTTTATCTTCAGATATTTTAGATTTGACCGCTCCTTCATTTGCAACTTTATCGGCTCTTTTCATTGCCATTGCCGCGCCTTTTTTTCTTAAAAGCTCAATAGCTTTCTCCATATTACCGTCTGCTTCAGTCAGGGCTTTTTTACAGTCATTTATTCCCGCACCGGTTTTATTCCTTAATTCTTTTATTAAATCTAATGTAATTTCCATTTTAAAAATTTTGAATTAATTAAATTAAGCTCTTTCTAATTTCTCTTTCATTTCTTCAGATTCATCTTCCTTAATTATCTTAGCAACATTGCTGCCGTCTATCGCTGCATCTGATATTGCTCTGAGAATGATCTCAATTGATTTCACGGCATCATCATTAGCCGGAATCGGATAATCAACCAGATCAGGATCACAGTTAGTATCAACAATGGCATAAACCGGTATATTCAGTTTTTTCGCCTCACTGATAGCAATATGTTCCTTCTTTATATCAACTACAAAAATAGCTCCGGGAAGTCTTGTCATATTTACAATCCCGTTAAGCACCTTTTCAAGTTTCTCACGGTCTCTTGATAATATTAATCTTTCCTTTTTTACAAACTGATCGATAGTACCGTCAGTCTCCATCTTCTGAATGTTTGTTAGCTTTTTAATGCTCTTTCTGACTGTATTGAAATTGGTTAGCATTCCGCCGAGCCATCTTTCAGATACATAAAAAGCTCCGCATTTTTCTGCTTCGTCTTTTACAATCTGCTTTGCCTGTTTCTTTGTTCCAACGAAAAGAATTTTCTTTCCTTCTGCTGAAATTTTGGAAATAGAATTACAGGCTTCGATAAGTAAGTCTAGAGTTTTTTTCAGATCAATTATATGGATCCCGTTTCTTTCCATGAAGATATACTTCTTCATTTTCGGATCCCACCTTCTGGTAAGATGACCGAAATGCGATCCTGCTAATAACAGATCTTCGATTTGTACTTTTGCCAAGATATTTTCCTCCTATTTTTTTTAGAAAGTCAGACCTGCTCTTGAGATATTCATTACGAATAAATAGAAATGTTCTCCCGGGTAAAGGAGAATTAATGATGGTATATCATCAATTAAGAGTTGACTTTTGTTTTTCTTCTATCCCTCTCATCTTTCATTTTACATTCCTGCCAAACTGCAGGAACACAGGTAAAATGAAATCAAGGAATATGTATTTTTGTTTATTATTGTTAAAAAATCTCTATCTCTTTGAAAACTGGAATTTCTTTCTTGCCTTAGGCTGTCCGCATTTTTTTCTTTCAACTGCTCTTGGATCCCTTGTCATAAGTCCTTCTTTTCTCAAAGTACTCTTCAGCTCTGCATTGTTCTCAACCAGCGCCCTTGCAATACCAAGCTTTATCGCTCCTGCCTGCCCTGTGAATCCACCACCGCTGACTATAATATTTAAGTCATAATTACCAATAGTATTGGTGGCTTTCAGCGGATGAAGAACTTCTTCATATAGATTCTCAGTTCTGAAATAATCCTTCGCATCTTTCTTATTGATGATGATTACTCCATTGCCTGTTCTCATAAGAACTCTTGCCGTGGCAGTTTTTCTTCTTCCAACTTTTAATGTCGAATTTGTACTCATTATTATTTAAAATTTTTATTGATTAAACTACAAGCATTACTGGATTCTGAGCTGAATGAGGATGTTCCATACCTCTATAGACTTTCAGCTTATTAATAAGCTTGTTTCCTAATTTGGTTTTCGGAAGCATTCTTTTAACTGCTAAAGTAATAACTCTGTCAGGATGTTTCTCAATCAATTCCTTGAATGTTCTTCTCTTCTGACCGCCCGGATAAAGAGAGTGAGTCAGATATTCTTTCTGATCGGCTCTTTTTCCCGTAAGTTTTATTTTTTCAGCATTGATTACAACTATCCAATCACCAAGATCTGCATTGGGAGTGTATTGAGGATTATATTTTCCTCTGATTCTTTTTGCAACTTCACTTGCAAGACGCCCCAGAACTTTTCCTTCAGCATCTACTAAATGCCATTTGTTCTGATTTTCAGGTCTTGTTGCAAATTTCGTGATTCTGTTTGTTTTTTTTATTCCGGCTTTCATAATAAATTTTGTTGAACTCTCAAAATACACTTTATCGATTTTAAAATCAATGATAAGAATGATAAATTTTTTGAAAAAGGAGTTATCGGAAGAAACAATCCTGAATTCCGAATCCTTTTTAAAGAAAGAATCCCGCTGAATGATTTTTAAATAATTACAGATAATTAAATCTGCGGAGAAGGAGGGATTCGAACCCTCGATAGAGTTGCCCCTACAACGGTTTTCGAGACCGCCGCATTCAACCACTCTGCCACCTCTCCTGAATCAATTTCAGAATATAACAGCATTTATCAAAACATTGAAAAACAAACAGCGGTTAAGTTGTCATATATAAATTTATTTCCATACGAAACTATCTGTTGAAAATAGTATAGAGCAAATTAGATGCTATGCCAACAACTATACCTATAATTGCAGCAGTACAGGCAGTTTTTGCAGACAAAGGCTCTTTATCTTTTTTCATAAAATAAATAATTGCACCGGCAAGAGGTATACAGAAAGATAAAATTGTAAGCGGGGTACTTAGCTTGTCTGCTGAACCTCCACCTGCCGGAGGCTGTGGTGGTAAAGGCGGTTGATTCTGATCCATGGTTTTTTGTTTTAAGTTTATAAATAATGGTTAATTATAAAATGACCTAAAGACTTACCGATAATGGAACACAATGACATCTGACCTACACCTGAGATAAAGCCTGTTACAAATCTTAAAACATTGTTGCTTTCCCTGCTGCAATAGGCTTGAGTCAAACCATCTATAATTGTAGGCAAAATTAGTAAAATGCTTAACAGAAAATTAATTTGAATAAGATCAACCGTAAAAAAGGGAAGTGAAAGATATCCGAGATAAATACCTGTGCATCTGGCGCATAAAGGAAATTGTCTGCCTTTATAAAAAAAAGAACGGCTTGGAATTCTATGACAAGTTACAAGCTGTATTTCACCGACCTTCATTTATGCAATTTTGAATTACGAAACAGCAGAGAGTGAGGGATTCGAACCCTCGTAGAGCTTGTGACCCTAACACACTTTCCAGGCGTGCTCCTTCAACCACTCGGACAACTCTCTAAATAGTGTACGTAATATAATTTTTTATCAAATCAATTTCTTTACAAAAATTTTAGCAAGTATTTCTGAAACAATATTATTTCAATGTAATAAAGCTGGTGATTATTTGAAAAAAAATTCTTTGGAGAAAAAATGTTAATTAGATAATTTGTTCTAAGAATTCAGGAGAGGCAGAAATTAATTTTCAAAACCAACTTCATTTCGCCGGATCTGTCAAATACCACTCTCCGTATGAATCATTTCCGGCAATGAAGTTATAAAGCAAACTTAAACCCGAAAGGAGAGTTTAAATGAAAACACTAGCTCTATTACTATTTTTAATTCTAACATCTTCTCTTAAAGCTCAGGTCAGACAAATAGATGAAGATCTGTTTTTTTATACAGAGACAGCTCCGGAAAACGCAAATAACTGCGGAGCGGATATCAAATTTAATCCTGCCATTCATGAAAACTTAACAGGTCCTTATGATGTATCTGCTGTTTCTTTTATCTGGCCGTTTTCTCAGGCTCTTGATGACGGAGTAGTGATTGTTAATTATGTAGATGATTTGCCGGGGGGAAGCATAAAAGATTATAATGATAATGACTGGTCTTACAACGGTCACAATGGAACTGACATTGCTCTTCATGATTTCAGGAATATGGACAGATTTTATGCAATAAAAGCTGCTGCATCAGGGACAGTTGTAGAACTGACCACAAATAATTTTGACAGAAATACCGGCTGGGATAATGGTATACCTTCAAACACTGTAATGTTAAGGCATGATGACGGAACATATGCGTACTATTTTCACATGATGAAAAAATCGGCAACTGTGAAATTAGGAGAATATGTTTTACAGGGTCAGGTTTTAGGATATACGGGCAGTTCCGGAAATTCAACTGACGCACATCTTCACTTCGAGCCGGGATACTTTTCGAATAATAACTGGGTTAAAAGAGATCCGTGGCAGGGAACATATAATCATTTGCCTTCTTTATGGCAGAGCCAGTATGCGTATGTAGGTTTCAGAGATTTTATTCTCCAAGATATGGGTGTATATACAAAAGGTCTGGTCGGAGGTAATATGGCTAACTCCCCGGATTATTTTAAAGAAAGAATAATAACTCCAAATACAATCAGCGGCTATGAAGATAAGTTAGGATTCTGGATTTTGATTCAGGGCAACTATACCGGTAAGCAGGTACGTTTTGAGATTAGAAAATCGGACGGGTCATTATATGATGATACCTATTTCTATTTGTCTGAACAGACCCAGTACGGAAGATACTGGTGGGCACCGGATTTTAATCCGGGTATATCAGTAACTGGAGACTGGTATGTAAGAGTGCTTTATGATAATGTCGAGAAAGGCAGGTATTTTTTTGATGTTCAGCTGCTTACCAGTAACAGACCAAGAATGTATCCTGTAGCGGCTAAATGTTTCAGAAAATCTATACTAGTGCAAAGGGATACTCTGAGAGTCAGACCTGTAAGAAATAACATGCAGTATGATCTTGTCAATGCTCCGCCAGAAGTTACCATTACTCAGGATTCTATTCTGAATATTGGCTCATTTTCCCAGTCATTCAGGGTAAGAGATTTTAAAGTAATTGCAAGCATTGGAGGTAATTCAGCTTTAAGAGATACTATGCTGTATAAACTTATTGACACAACAAAAAATAATGCTTCGGGTAATGGAGTGGAATCACTTGAACTTAACGCTAAGATCGAAGGATTCTGGGACGGAAGCACAATGGAAAGTGATACTGTAACAGTTATTATAAGAGCATCTCTCTCTCCTTATTTAATTTTAGATTCTTCAAAAGTAGTTTTAAATTCCAATGGTTATGCACTTGCTAATTTTTTCAATATATCTCCCGGAGTTTATTACTATATTGTTGTAAAGCATAGGAACTCAATCGAAACGTGGAGCAAGACTGTTCAGCAGTTTGTTTCCGGATATCCGGTAAGCTATGATTTTACAACTTCCAAAATAAAAGCTTACGGTGATAATCTTAAATTAAAAAGCGGTGAATATTGCTTATACAGCGGGGATGTGAATCAAAGCGGGTCAATTGACCTGACTGATCTGTTACAGGTTTATAATATATCTGATAATTTTTATCAGTCGATTTATGCAGTCACTGATACTAACGGGGATGGAATTACGGATCTGACAGATATCTTAATAACCTATAATAACTCAATTAACTTTATAACTAAAATGCGGCCTTAGAAGCCCTTAATCGTTAATTTTTAATCGTTAATATTTTATACAAAAAAATACAGAACTCAGCAAGGTTCTGTATTTTTTTATTCACTCATTTTTAAAATGAAATCCCAGATTTCTTTTGGAACTGAAACAACGGACAACCTGCTTTCTTTAACCAGTCTGAATTCAGAAAACCTTTTATCAGCTTTTATCTGAGCAAGTGTAACCGGCTTTATTAATTTTTTTAAAGGTTTGATATCAAACACAGCCATTTTTGGATTGTCTGATTTTGGATCAGGATAAGCATCTGAAATTAATTCAGCAATTCCAACTATCTGCCTTTCATCACCTGTATGATAAATAAATGCCAAATCTCCCTTTCTTGAATTTCTGATATTGATCAAAGCGGTGTTGTGACCGACTCCGTCCCAGACAGTCTTTTTGTCTTTTACAAGCTGATCAAATGTGTAATCCGAAGGTTCAGTTTTTAATAGCCAGTAATTCATTTTAAATTATTAATTATTGAGTATCGCGTATTGAGTATTTTGTATTTATAGACTTCTGAAAAAACAGTTCAGACCTTCTTGCCGGACTTTAATGATGAAAAAAGTTTTCAGAAGTTTCTATTTAGTATATAGAATACATTCTATTCACACTTCAGGTTTCGATTGTCATCTTTGCATATTTCAATATAATTTTCTTCAGTCCGATATCATCGAAATAAATCTCAGCTTTTTTATCAAGTCCCTTGCCTGTTATTGAAAGGACAGTACCTTTGCCAAAAGTGTTATGCATTACCGTAACTCCTTTCTGCACTTCCGGAAATTTATCCAAAGCGGCTTCGTCTATTTCATCATCATGTTTTTTATTCTTAGTGCTAAAATCATATTTTACCGAAGGTCCGAACAAAGTATTTTTTTCGGATTTCTTATGAAAATTTGTCTTAAGACTGCCTGAAAATTTTAATCCTTCATAGTAAACATGTTCGTTTATAAAATCTTCCGGAATCTCTTTTATAAACCGGGATTTCATCTGATATGACTGCATCCCGAATTTATATCTCTGATTTGCATAAGATAAATACAGTTTAGATTTAGCCCTTGTGATAGCTACATAAAACAACCTTCTCTCCTCTTCCAGTTCGTCTTCATATATAGTTGCACCGCTTACTGGAAACAACCCTTCTTCAAGTCCGGTAACAAAGACTACCGGGAATTCCAGTCCCTTTGCGGAATGTATGGTCATCATTGTAACCGCATTTTTTTGATTATCAAGATTGTCTATATCAGCAACAAGTGAAACCTGTTGTAAAAAAATTTCCAGCGTAGGCTCGTCACTGTTATCTGAAAATTCCGCTATCGCTGATAAAAGCTCCTGAATGTTATTTATTCTTTCCTCTGATTCCAAAGTGTTCTCCAGCCTCAAGGATCTTAATATTCCCATTTCATCAATGACTCCACCCGCAAGTTCGGAAAGAGACATCTCTTCCTTAAGGTACTGATACTTATAAATATAATTAAGAATCTCAAACATAATGCTTCTTGCCCTTGCACTGAATTCAGTATTGTCGTTTATATTTTTCAATATATCAAACAACTGCTGCTGACCGCTTTCAGCAATAGCGATAAGTTTGTCTATAGTTGTCTTTCCAATCCCTGCTTTCAGATTTAAAACCCGGAGCAGTGATTCATTATCCTGCGGATTAATTATTATTTTAAGATATGATAAAATATCTTTGATCTCTTTTCTCTGATAAAATCTTATGCCACCAATAATAAGATACGGAATATTATTCTGTCTTAATCCTTCCTCAATTATTCTTGACTGAGCATTGGTCCTGTACAGAACTACAAAGTCTTTAAAGTTTAATTTTTTCTTCTGCATCTCATCAAATATATATCTGCAGATTCTCACGGACTCATCCCTGTCAGTCATTGTTTCTACAAGATGAATTTTTTCTCCCTGTTCGTTTTCAGTCCAGAGGTTTTTATCCATTTGTTTTCTGTTGCGCTTGATCACAGCATCTGCAAGTGTCAATATCTTCTGCGTTGAACGGTAGTTCTGTTCAAGTTTAAATATCTTACAATCTTTATAGTCTTCCTGAAAATCAAAAATATTCTGGATCTCCGCTCCCCTCCATTTATATATTGACTGAGCATCATCTCCGACTATAGAAATGTTTCTGTATTTATCCGCCAAAAGCTTAACTATCATATACTGGGCTTTATTTGTATCCTGATATTCATCCACTAAAATAAATTTGAATCTCTCCTGATACTTTTCAAGTATTTCCGGATATCTCCTGAACAACTCAATAGGCTTGATCAGAAGATCATCAAAATCCATTGCATTATTTTTGAATAAGGTTTTCTGATAGTCGGCATATATTATTTCTACTTTTTTGTCAAAAGGTGTTCTTGATATTGTTGAAAATTCAACAGGGAGGATCATTTTATTTTTAATACTGCTTATTGCATTCTGAATCGCCTTTGGAGTTGGATTATCGGTTGGCATCGAATTGGATGTCATTAACTGTCTGATCATACTGACAGAATCATCAGTATCATATATAGTGAAATTTCTGGTAAAGCCGAGAAAATCAGCTTCAATCCTGAGCAGTCTTGCAAATATGGAATGAAAGGTTCCCATCCAGATCTTTTCAAGTCCTTCTCCGGCCAGACTGATGATCCTCTCTTTCATTTCTTTGGCTGCTTTATTTGTAAAGGTCAGTGCAAGTATATCAAAAGGACTTATTCCTGATTCAAGCAGATATGCAATTTTATATGTAAGAACTCTCGTTTTTCCGCTTCCGGCACCTGCAATTATTATGCTAGGTCCTTCTATCTCTTCAACAGCTCTTTTCTGTTCGGGATTTAATATACTTAGGTCTAATGGCATTTTTAAAATCAATTTGGGAAACTAAAATAAATAATTTAGTTGTCATAGTAAATTTAATAATTGAAATTATTTCTAATATATTTTTCAAAATTCCTAAATTCTGATTTCACAAATTGAATTATTTAAATTTGATATATATCAGAGCTATTATTAATTTTGATATAACTGTTTTACTATATTATAATCTATGAAAACATATTACAGAAGAAACCTGCCGCATTTCCAGTTCGATCAGTCTTATTACTTTATTACTTTCAGATTGTACAACTCACTTCAAAGAGAAGTTATAGACTATTTAAAAAATTATTATCAGAAGAACAAAAATGAAATCTTGAGAATAAAAGATTCTGATCTTAGATCGGATAAAATGTATGAACTTCAGAAAAGGTATTTCGGAATATTCGACCGGCATCTTGATACCAACAGAGAATGCATTAATTATTTATGTGAACCACGTATTTCCGGTATAGTAAAAAAGTCAATTGAATTCCGTGACGGTCAGGACTATGAAACTATAGCTTACTGTATTATGCCAAATCATGTTCATCTGCTGATTCATGTACAACGGTTTTTAAAACCGTTGTACAAAATAATGCAGTCATTAAAGCGACATACTGGAAGAGAATCAAACAAAATCATTAACAGACTGGGTTCTTTTTGGCATGAAGAAAGCTATGATCACATTGTAAGGAATGAAAGAGAGCTGATAAATATTAACAATTACATAATGAATAATCCTGTAAAAGCCGGTTTAGTCAAAAATGCGGACCAATGGAAAAACAGATACAGTAAACTCAGACTCCGGCTGTAGCACGGATTTCAAATCCGTGCTTCTACCCTTTCATTAAAGATTCGATTTCTCTTACCTCTTTCACCATGCTTAGAGTAAGGTTTTCACATCCGTTTCCTGTTACAAGTACATCATCTTCTATCCTTATACCTGTTCCCCTGAACTTTGCCGGTATCTCCTTCATCTGCGAAGTAAAATATAATCCCGGTTCTATAGTCAGGACATTTCCCGGCTTTAGAGTATCATTATCCTCTTTCAGGGTTTTCGAATGCGGAACCGCATCATGAGTATCCAGTCCTATATGATGCCCGACACCATGCAAAGAATATTTTTTTATTTCATCCTTATTTTTCAATAATCCGGCTTTGAATAATCCGTCTGCCAGTACCTTTTCACTTAGTTTTCCAATATCAGAAAATTTTATTCCGGGCTTTATTTTCTTTATACACTCTTTGTTAGCTTTTAGAACAATTTCATAAATCAATTTTTGTTCTTCAGTAAATTTTCCGCTTACCGGAAATGTTCTTGTAATATCCGAACAATAATAATTATACTCACAGGCTGAATCTATCAGCAGGAGTTCACCATCTTTTAGCTTTTTATTATTACTGTCATAATGAAGTATGCACGCATTTTCTCCTGTAGCAACTATCGGATAATATGCGCTGTCCTGACTGCCGTTGATAGAATAATTATATACCAGGCTTGCCATTATATCATTTTCATTTACACCTGGTTTTATCATTTTTAATGTTTCATTATAAGATTTAATGGAAATTTCAGATGCCTTTTTTATTTGATTGATTTCAAATGATGTTTTTACAGCCCGCATTTTACCCAAGAGACTGGAAGCATCTGTAATTTCGATATGAGGTGCAATCTTATTTAGTGAGTCTGTGAAAAAATTCAGAATTCCCTTCATATCACCATTCAGCTTTAACATTTCAGCAATATTTAAATAAAATCTGCTGTAGTTCTGAAGAACTTTACCATTTAAAACAGATCTTAGTTGCTGATTCTCAAATCCATTTTCAATTCCCAGTTCTTCTTTAACACTTTTATAACCAAGGCGTTTTCCGTTCCATGTTTCCATTACCGGATCTTTTATCTGAACATATGCGGCTTCATATATTGTTTTTTCCTTGCTGTCTGTCTTAAGTTTGATCCCTCCGGGAGCTATTAATAATGCGGAATCAGGTTCAGTAAAACCCGTTAAATAATAAAAATTTTTATACTGCTTGAAATGAAAATCTCCGTCATAAGATTTATTCTGATGTGAACTGCTGAATATTACTGCAATTGAATCCTTACCTATCAATCGGGAAAATTCTTCCCTTCTTGTTTTGTGAAAACTTTTCTGAGCTTTGTCCATTTTTTATTTTATTAAATTTTTTAAGACAGTTACTTAAAAATATAATTTTATCAATCATCGAATTCATCTTTTTTCATTTCTTCAAGTCCTTCTATCTGTATTGGATAATTCTTTGTGAAACAGGCAGTGCAATAATCTGTTTTTTCATTTTTATACGGAACGGATTGCAGCAGATTTTCAATACTTAAATACGCAAGATTTGTTACGCCGAGTTCTTTCCGGATTTCCTCCACATTCTGATGATGCTGATTGGCTATGAGTTCGCCTGCAGATGGAAAGTCCATTCCGTAATAACACGGGGAAATGATCGGAGGTGAAGTTACTTTAAGATGAATTTCCTTTGGCTCCGCTTTCTTGATAAGGTCAACAAGTAATTTGGAAGTTGTTCCTCTTACTATAGAATCATCTACTATAACTACTTTCCTGCCTTCAATAACTCCTTTTACTGTATTAAACTTTGTCTTCACCTTCATTTTTCTTTTATCCTGACCCGGCTGTATAAACGTTCTCCCGACATAATGGCTTCTTATCAGTCCTATTTCATGCTTTGCTTCCCGGTTGGATTTTACTATTTCGTTAAAATATCCGAGCGTTGCTGTATTGGAAGAGTCAGGTACGTTAATTATAACTACTTTTTTATCTTCAGGCTTATCCTTAAAAGGAGCCGGACTTTCCAGTGCAAGGCTCTTTCCAATCTTTCTTCTTACCTTATCAACTTTCTCTTCAAACACAGTACTGTCAGGTCTTGAAAAATAAATGTATTCGAATATACAGTGCTTGTATTTTTCTACTTTACCCACCGAATAGCTTTTTACTTTATTTGTTTCAACTACTTCACTGTCTATTACTATCATTTCTCCCGGCTCTACATCCCTTATATAATCAGCATTTATTATATCGAAAGCACATGTTTCAGACGCAAATACAAAACTGTCATAAAGTTTTCCGAATGCAAAAGGTCTCACTCCGTGAGGATCTCTGATTGCAAATAATTTATCGTCAGTAAGAATACAAATAGAGTATGCACCTTCGGTTTGTGAAAATGCATCAAGGAGTTTATCTTCAATTTTATTTTCTTTGCTGCGAGCTATAAGATGAAGGATCAGCTCACTGTCAGTGGATGTCTGAAATATCGTACCTTCATTCTGCAATTTTTCCCTCAGATATTTTGTATTGGTAAGGTTGCCATTATGAGAAAGCGCAAGATTTCCGTCTTTGAAATTCACTTTAAACGGCTGAATATTATTTCTTTTGTCACCGGAACCGGTGGTGGAATATCTGGTGTGACCTATCGCTGAACTGCCTTTAAGAACATCTGTGAGTATTTTATCATCGGCAAATACACTTAAAACCAATCCGTGATCTTTGTGTATATTAAATTTATGTCTTTGTGAGACCGTATCATATTCTGACGTAACTATTCCAGCCGCTTCCTGTCCCCTGTGCTGCAGCGCATGTAATCCGTAATAAGTTAGTATCGAAGCATCAGGATTATTATAAATACCGAATACCCCGCAGTTCGAATGTATCGATTTACGGGAATTAAATTCAGGCGTTATTAATTTTTTCTTTTTCAAAGTGTGTTGTAACAAATTAATTTTTTGTATTCAAAGAATAAAGGTAAACTATACCCGAAGTCTAGTATGTGATGCAATGCTGTCCAAAACATTTTGATGAGCAGATTAATTTTGTTAAATTAAACCTG
>DAIPYG010000061.1:0-20759 GCA_036782875.1 Bacteroidota bacterium
AGCGGACTACTTTAGAAGTCAAAGCCTGCTGTTCAAGAACAAAACGTTTTGGACGGATGTGTTATTTAATCTTAGTTTATAAAGCAAATTGAACTGTATCTGACTGTATAAAGCATTAAATTGACAGTTAATAAAATTTTACTCATCTGGCAAAGTCAAAGATAAAACAACGAAAGACAGAAGATGTAATAAATATTTCAGATCCGAGAAAATTTATAATCATCAAAGGTGTCAGGGTTCACAATCTGAAGAATGTAAATATAGACATTCAAAAAAATAAGCTTATAGTGTTTACCGGAGTAAGTGGTTCCGGTAAGTCATCTCTTGTATTTGATACTATCTACGCTGAAGGTCAGCGCCGTTATGTTGAAAGTCTGTCTTCTTATGCGCGGCAGTTTCTGGAAAGGATCAACAAACCGGATCTTGATTTTATTGCCGGTCTCGCGCCTTCAATGGCAATTGAGCAAAAAACAAAAATCAAGAATCCCCGCTCGACTGTCGGAACGACTACAGAGATCTATGATTATTTAAGGCTGCTCTTTGCACGTATAGGAGAAACATACTCGCCTGTAAGCGGTAAGCTTGTAAGAAAAGATTCTCCTGAAAGTATTATTGATGAGATCACAAAAATTTCAAACGGAAAGTCAATGCGGCTGTATGTTCTTACTGATCATGTTTTAAAGGACGAATCCGAACTCAGATTCAGAATAAGCGAGCTTAAGTCAAACGGCTTTTACAGACTTTTAAATAATAATGAAATAATTGACATAAATGAGATACCTGAAAATGAACTGATAAAAATTGTCCGGGCTAATGATAAAGATAATCCGGAAATGCGAATCACTGTTTTGATGGACAGACTGTCATTTGAACCGGGTGATATTGAATCGGTAACACGCTTTAATGATTCCATAGAACTCGCATACAGAGAAAGCGAAGGATATGTCACAATAAGAATTTTTAAAGATAAAGAATATGAAGATCTTTATTTTAACAAATATCTTGAGCTGGACGGAATTAGATTCGAAGAACCGGAACCCAGACTTTTCTCATTCAATAATCCTTTCGGTGCATGTGAGAAGTGTCAGGGATTCAGCAGGACTATGGACATTGATATGGACCTGGTCATTCCCGATAAAAGGAAATCTGTTTTTAACGGTGCGATCAATGTCTTTTCAACTCCAAAACATTCTTCTCATCTTACTGACCTGATAAGCGAAGCCGATGAATACGGCTTTGATGTTCATATACCTTACAATAAACTCTCGGACAAACAGAAAGAATATATATTCAAAGGCGGTAAAAGATACGAAGGACTGATCAGATTCTTCAGAAAAATTGAAAAGGAAGCGGCTTATAAGCTCCATTACCGGGTTTTGCTTAACAGGTACAGAGCCTTTACTATATGCAGCGAATGCGGAGGTTCACGGCTTCGTAAAGAAGCTTTATATATCAGGATAAATGATACAACTATTTTCCAAATAGTAAAAATGAAAATAGAAGAAGCCTATAAGTTTTTTCTGAACCTGACGCTGAGTGATTATGAAAGGAAGGTCTCTGAAAGGATTCTGGAAGAGATTATTTCTAGACTGAAATATCTGAATGATGTTGGTCTGACTTATCTGACGCTGGACAGATTATCAAATACTTTGTCAGGCGGAGAATCTCAGAGAATAAATCTATCGACTTCTCTCGGTTCATCACTTGTTGGATCTATTTATGTATTAGATGAACCTTCGATCGGTCTGCATCCAAGAGATAATTATAAGCTCATCAACATAATGAAATCCCTGCGTGATCTGGGAAACAGTGTGCTGGTAGTGGAGCATGACAGTGATATGATGAAGGAAGCAGATGAGATAGTTGATATGGGTCCTTTTGCCGGTGAGAAGGGCGGAGAGGTTATATTTCAGGGAACATACGATAAAATACTCAAAGACCAGAAATCACTTACCGGGAAATATCTTAGCGGCAAAATGATAATTGATGTGCCGCTTGTCCGGAGACCTGTCAGAAAAGAAACTAGGTTCATTAATATCAAAGGCGCGAGGGAAAATAATTTAAAGGATATCGATATAAATATTCCGCTTGGAATGTTTGTGTGTATAACAGGCGTCAGCGGTTCGGGCAAATCAACATTAGTAAATAATATTCTTTACGGTGACATTAAAAGAAAACTTGAAGGTTCATATAATGAAAAAATCGGTGAGCATGATTCGCTTGAAGGGGTTCAGTATATAGATGCAATTGAAATGATTGACCAGAATCCTATCGGCAAGACATCCAGAAGCAATCCTGTGACATACATTAAAGCCTTTGACATAATAAGAGAAACTTATGCAGAATCACACGATGCTAAGAAAAAAAATCTTTATTCGGGATATTTTTCATTTAATGTACCGGGAGGAAGATGCGAGACATGTGAAGGCACCGGTATAATAAAAATCGAAATGCAGTTCATGGCTGATATTATTCTCGAATGTGAAACCTGTAAAGGCAAAAGATATAAGAATGATGTTCTTGATATTAAGCTCAAAGGAAATGAAGGAATGCACAGGAATATCAGTGAAGTTCTGGAAATGACAGTGCTGGAAGCAATTCATTTCTTCAAGCCATTTCCAAGGATAGTAAAGAAGCTTAAGGTACTCGATGATGTAGGTCTGGGATATTTAAGGGTCGGACAGTCCGCAACCACACTCTCCGGAGGTGAATCACAGCGTGTCAAGCTTGCATATCATCTGACATTTCAGGAAGAAGACAAACATACATTGTTTGTATTCGATGAACCTACAACCGGACTGCATTATTATGACGTATCCAAGCTTTTAAAATGCTTTGAAGAGCTTATTAAAAAAGGAAATTCAATACTTGTAATAGAGCATAATCTTGAAGTCATCAAATGCGCTGATTATGTTATTGATCTGGGACCGGAAAGCGGTGATGAAGGCGGTTATATTGTAGCTGAAGGTACGCCGGAAGAAATCGTAAAAGAAAAAAAATCCTACACAGGAAAATATCTGGCAAATGTTCTTAAATAAAAATCTGTTTGAGTAATAATCCATAACAGGGTGTGAGAAAATATTTTATATTTCTTATAATTACAATTAAAGTATATTTGTAAAAAAATCTTAGTAAAATGAAAATAAAGATTGCGGTAATTTATTTATTTGTATTCAGTTCATTTGTTTATTCCCAATCTATTAAGGAAACTTTTGAAAGCGGAAAGAAAGCATTTTATTCAGACAAATTTGATGATGCTAACAACTATTTTTCTCAGATACTTTCCCTTGAGTCCGACAGTTACGATAACTGTTATTATAAAGGTTTAGTATATGAGATAAATTTCGACAATGAGAAAGCCATTGCAGAGCTTACTAATGCAATAAGTTACAAGCCAAAAAACTCTGAAGCATATTATCACAAAGGAAAAATATATGAGAAGCAGGAGAAATATTTAGATGCAATTCAGGATTTTACAAGCGCACTGAAATATGACAAAAAAAATCCTGATATTTATTTTGAAAGAGCATCAGCCTATCAGGAAATCAAACAATACAATGAAGCGATCAAAGATTATTCCAGGGTTTTAAAGCTGAATCCAAATGATGATATTACATTTTATAACCGCGGTCTGTTATATAAGGAGATGAAGGATAATGAAAATGCAATTGAAGATTTTGAATCAGCTATCAGAATAGACAAAGCATGGGAACGGGAATTAAGACCTGTGATTGTCCAGCTGCAGACAGGGCTGTAACCTATTTCAATTCATCCTTAAGATACTCTGCAGTATAAGAAACATTTATAAATTTTTTCACTAACTGCTCGGGTGTTCCTTCCCCGATTACTTTTCCGCCGCCTTCACCGCCTTCAGGTCCCATGTCTATGAGCCAGTCAGCGGACTTTATAACATCAAGATTATGCTCTATCACGATCACAGTGTTTCCTTTATCAACTAATTTATTAAGCACTTTCAGAAGCATATTTATGTCTTCGAAATGTAGTCCGGTGGTTGGCTCATCTAATATATATAAAGTTCTTCCTGTCTGAACCTTCGAAAGCTCCGTGGAAAGTTTTACCCTCTGCGCTTCGCCACCGGAAAGAGTTGTAGCCTGCTGACCTAATCTAATATACCCGAGTCCAACATCAAACAAAGTCTGAAGTTTTCTTTTTAGAGAAGGTACTGCTTCAAAAAAAGCAACCGCTTCTTCGACGTTCATTTCCAGAACCTCAGCAATTGATTTCCCCTTATATTTGACTTCCAGTGTTTCCCTGTTATATCTTTTTCCGCGGCACACCTCACATGTCACATAAACATCAGGGAGAAAGTTCATTTCAATCTTTTGCAAACCAGCGCCTTCACAGGCTTCACACCTGCCGCTTTTTACATTGAAAGAAAACCTTCCGGGTTTATATCCTCTGATCTTTGATTCAGGAAGAGTGGAATATATATCCCTTATAAAAGTAAAAAGTCCTGTATATGTAGCAGGATTACTTCGTGGTGTACGTCCAATAGGTGTCTGATCTATCTCAATGATCTTGTCAATAATTTTTTCCCTGTATTTTTCACCTTTGACAGAAAGTCCTTCTATAGATTTAAAGGGAAGCGGATGCTCAGGTGTCTTAAAGAATTTCTGTGAAAGTATACGGTATAGTGTTTCGGTTATCAATGTTGATTTACCTGAACCGCTTACTCCAGTCACACAGATAAATTTACCAAGTGGAATTTTTAGGTTAACGTTCTTTAGATTATTACCGCTTGCGCCTTTTAATGTAATGAAATTTCCTGTGCCCTCTCTTCTTGTTTCCGGGACCTCAATCTTTCTTTTTCCTGAAAGATATTCACCTGTTATTGATAAACCATTAAGATTCCCCGGCGGACCCGAACCAACTATCTCTCCTCCATGCTCTCCTGCACGCGGTCCGAGATCAACTACAAAATCGGAAGCTTCGATCATTTCCTTATCATGCTCGACAACTATAACAGAATTTCCTATATCTCTTAAATGCTTTAATGATTCAATGAGTTTTATGTTATCTCTTTGATGCAGACCTATCGAAGGTTCATCTAGAATATAAAGAACACCGGTAAGCTGCGAACCGATCTGAGTCGCAAGGCGTATTCGCTGTGCTTCACCGCCGGATAAAGTTCTTGCGCTTCTGTCAAGCGTTAAATATTCCAGTCCTACATTCAGCAGGAAATCAAGTCTTGATCTTATCTCCTTGATGATCTGTTCAGCTACGATCTGTTTGCGCTCATCCAGTACTATATCTGAAAAAAAATCCTTCGTGTTCTTTATTGACATCTGCGTTATATCATAAATATTCTTATTATTCACTCTCACCCATAATGAATCTTCTTTAAGTCTGCCTCCGCCGCAGGTCTTGCATTTTGAAATAGTCATAAAACTTTCAGCCCACTGGCGGATGGTTTCTGATGTTGAATCATCAGAATATCTTTTTATGTAATTATACAATCCTTCAAACCTGTGGGAATATGAGCTGATGTGTCCTTTGGAACTCGTATGCTGATACTTAACTCTTTCAGATGAACCGTTGAGTATTACTTCTATTGCATCTTCGGAAAATTTCTTTACAGGTGTATCAAAATTATAGTCAAGATTTTCAATCAGTCCTTTGAAGATAGAGTAGATCCAGGTATTTCTTGGTTTGCCTAAAGGAGCAACAGCGCCTTCATTAATTGAAAGATTTTTGTCGGGAAAAATTTTATTGACATCTATCTCTTTTTTCTCACCAAGCCCGAAGCAGTCTTTGCACCAGCCGTACGGAGAGTTGAATGAAAAAGAATTAGGGGCAGGCTCAGAAAAACTCCTGCCGGTTTCGGGGTCAGAAAGTTTTTCATTATAAAGCTTATCTGCTTTACCGTCATTTACAATTAATATTCCCTCCCCGTGTCTTAATGCTGTCTCAAGCGAATCATTAATTCTTGATTTTGATTTTTCATTTACTGCCAATCTGTCAACTACTATTTCAATATCATGTATTTTAAATCTTTCCAGTTTCATATTAGGAACTATGTCCAGTACTTCCCCGTCAACTCTTACTTTTGTAAATCCCTGCGAGCTGATCTCTTCAAACAACTCCCTGTAATGACCTTTTCTTCCCTTTATCACAGGAGCAAGTATCGTGATCTTTGTCCCGTCTTTAAGCTCATAGATTCTCTCAAGTATCTGATCTATACTTTGTCTTGTGACAGCTTTCCCTGTATCCGGAGAGTATTGTGTCCCGCATCTCGAATACAGAAGGCGAAGGAAGTCATATATTTCGGTAACCGTTCCGACTGTAGATCTCGGATTCTGAGAAATGGTCTTTTGCTCAATCGAAATTGATGGAGATAATCCTTCTATCTTATCAACATCAGGTCTTTCTATCCCCCCGATAAACTGCCTGGCATAAGCAGAGAGTGTCTCCATGAACCTTCTCTGACCTTCAGCGTATATTGTGTCAAATGCAAGAGAGGATTTTCCTGAACCGGACAGACCAGTAAAGACTACAAGCGAATCACGCGGGATCTCTATATCAACGTTTTTTAAATTGTGAACGCGGGCACCTTTTACTATAATTTTATCGAGATGAGTTGTATTCATAAATGACTGTGAAGTTAAGTCAGCAGGTTTATTTTTACAATCCAATTTTGAATGCGGGGATAGAAGTTTTTTCACATCCGTCCAAAACGTTATTCAAAGACATTACAATAAATTTAATCCGCTTATCTTTTGATAGATCAAAAGAAAAGCCTGGCAAAAGAAAAATCTCCCGCTGGTGGGTTTGTTTTTAAAAGAGAAAATTAAGTTTTATTCTGAACCAAATTATGCATATAATAAGCTATTCATATTTATTTTGGACAGTACTGAAGTTTTTTAATTTAGAATTACAAATAAAAATAGTTTCGAAAAGAGTATTTAATACTGATTAAAACACGGATATTTATTTCAATGTTTTATTAAAAAATTATATGAAGTAATTTTGCCAAACTGAAAAATGGAATATAAAAAGCACGTAATTATTATCGGAGCAGGATTCGGCGGTCTGCAGGCGGTAAAAAAATTAGCTGCGGATAAAGAACTGAGAATTACATTCATCGACAGAAGCAATCATCATTTGTTTCAGCCTCTGCTTTATCAGGTGGCTACTGCTGTGCTGAGCCCGGCTGACATCGCTATCCCTACGCGTTCACTTACGGATAAATGGAAGAATGTAACTGTGATTATGGATGAAGTAACAAGGATTGACAAGCAAAACAAAACTGTATTTTTTAATGAAAGGTCTCTGAAATTCGATTACCTAATTCTTGCAATGGGAGCTCAGACAGGATATTTCGGACACGATGACTGGAAAAATTATACAACAGGTCTGAAAAATCTTAAGGATGCTTTAAGGATCAGACAGCGGCTTCTGATATCTTTTGAGGAAGCTGAAAATAATCCGGAAAAAGCCAATGAACTTTTGAGATATGTGATCGTAGGTGGAGGTCCAACAGGGGTTGAATTAGCAGGCTCTATAGGCGAGCTCTCTCACCGGATCATAAAAAAAGATTTCAGGAATATAGATACTTCAAAAAGCGAGATCATACTCATTGAAGGAGGTGCAGATCTGCTGCAGGATTTCGGAAGAAAACTGTCCGTATATACCAAAAAGCAGCTTCAGAAAAGAGGTGTGAATGTAATGCTGAATACCCGCGTAGAAAAGATCACGGAGAATAAAGTGATTGTAAGAACTCTTGAAGGAGTAAAAACTATTAATGCAAACATAATAATCTGGGCTGCAGGGGTTGAAGCTGTACCTCTTACCCGCGAATTAAATGAAAATCTTGACAGACAGAAACGAATTATTGTAAACAGCGACTGCTCTCTGCCTGATCATCCTGACATTTTCGTGATAGGTGATATGGCGGCATTTAAAACTGTAGACGAAAAATTTCTGCCCGGGGTCTCGGCAGTAGCTATGCAGGAGGGAAGATATGTAGCATTCACTATCAGAAATGACCTCAAAGGAAAAGAAAGAAAACCATTTAAATATTTTGATAAGGGTTCAATGGCAACCATTGGAAGGAAAGATGGTGTTGCAAGGTTCAGGAAGTTCAGACTGACAGGTCTTTTAGGATGGCTTGGATGGCTGTTCGTTCATCTTTTTTACCAGGTCGGATTCAAGAATAAGGTTTCAATACTGATTACCTGGATCTGGAGTTATCTTACATTTGGAGCGGGCGCCAGAGTGATAGTCAATCCGATAAACAAAACTATTTATGAAGAGGAAACTTTTAAAAGTTCTTAAAATATTACCATTTCATTTAAAGTTGTCCGATGATGAATAGACTGGTCAATTGTTGAAGAGTCATTGCAGTATGAAATTTAAAATAACTGCCTTAATCAAATGCTCATACGACATTAAAAATAGTTTTTAAATAATCTTTATTAAATTCATGGAAATAAGAAAAAAATACTTTTGTTACTGTCTGCATCTTTATCCCAGGTATTTTGAAAAAAGCAACTGGACTGAAAAAGATAATGAAACCGTAGGTATTCATTTCAGGTATCTTCAGGATTATCTGAAAAAGGGAACATTATTTCTTGCGGGAAGAACAATAAACGACCCTATGAGTGAAAGAGATTTCGGGATAGCAATACTTGAAGTAGATAGTAAAGAAGAAGCAAAAAGCATAATGGATAATGATCCTGCCATAAAAGGGAATATAATGTATGCAGAACTGTTTGAATTCTCGCTTGCTTTGCTTAGGTCATAATCGGGGTTACATCCTGATTATTTTTAACAGGTACATAAAAATAGAATTATGTTAAATCAAAATTACATGTCAACTCTTTCACAGATCATTCCTGAGCTAAGAGAAATTGGTTTCGTTAATGACTTCGAACTGATTCAGGGAGGGTTGCTTTCAAAGCAGACAGGCGAAATATTTCAGCCGGAGGAACTTGTCATTGAGCGGTATTATAGATTTGAAGGTGATTCGAGTACGGATGATATGTCAGTGCTTTACGGCATTAAGGCATTAAGCGGAACCAAGGGGATAATCATTGATGCGTACGGCACTTATGAAAATAATGAGCTCGGGGATTTTCTAAGAGATGTGAAAGTAGAAGAAATCACCGGTTAGTTATCCCGCTAGCTGTATCACGTCTTTCGCTCACGTTCCAATTCCCACTCTTATTATCCCTTCGCCGTACTTTGATTTTATTTTATCGAGTGCGCAGTACGGCAGGAAGACCTTTTTCTCGAAAAGATTCAGATTGCATTCCTTAGTATCATTGTGCAGATCATAGACTCCCATTCCGAACTGCCGGGCTTTCATTTCTTCGCAGGGCTTATGAAGCTTTCCGTAAATGGTGATAGCAGAATTAAAAATTTCCCGGTCGTCATTTGTATATGCAGGCAGCTTTACAATATGCGTAGTGTATGTCAGATTTTCGAATCTGATTGACAGATGCATATATCCGGCTGTGAGATCTTTTGAGCGGAGTTTTCGGCAAATGTATTCACCTATCCTTCTTATTTCTTTTCGTACATCTTCCGGTTTGTAAACAGGTTCGGTAAGCGTGTGATAGTGATTGAGGGACTTTTCCTTTTTTTCTTTGCGTATGATCTCTGAAGTATCTTCACCGCGGGCGAGCTTTCTGAAGATGACACCGTTGATGCCGAACTCCTTTTTCATGAGCCGCTCATTCGCCGCTGCAAGTTCGCCTATGGTTCTTATTCCGAGCGTATAAAGGCGGACCTCTATCCTTCTTCCGACGCCCCAGAGTTTATTCGCAGGCATTGAATATATCTTGTCTTTGTTTTCCTGAGTTACAATGGAAAGCCCGTCAGGCTTCTGAAGCTTTGTTGCGAGCTTTGCAAAAGTCTTGTTGTATGAAATCCCGATGGATGCAGTAAGATTTTCGAGTTCGAGTATTCTGCCTTTTATGGCATTGGCGACCCTGGTCGCCTGATAAAAATTCTTCGCAACTCCGGTGAGGTCTGCAAAGCATTCATCTATGCTGTACTGCTCTATGCATTCTTCCGGAACGAACTCTCTAAGCGACTCAAGAAGATTCAGCATTATGCTTTCATACTTCGGACCGTAGCACGGGACTGATATGAGTTCGGGACAGATCCTTTTCGCTTCGAGTACTGACATTCCGGTATCGACGCCTCTTGCCCGGGCTTCGTATGATGCGGTCATAACAATGCCTTTTTTACCATCCTCACTGCCGCCGACAGATACTGGTTTGCCCCGAAGCTTCACATTATCACGCTGCTCCACCTGCGCATAGAAGGCATCAAAGTCAATGTGGGCAAAGAACCTCTTCTTGTGTGAGATCAGATGAACATTCATATCCTTGATGTGCGGAAAGGAATACAGCGGCATGATACGTACGCGCTTGAAGAGTTTAGAGAATTCGCTGCCTTCTCTCGGTATGAAGTATGTTGAACTGATAAGTTGCATACCGTAATGATATAAGGTATACGGAAAAGATTAAAGAGAAAAATTATTATACCACTTGTATGATGAGAACAGATAGTAATATGGATTCACGAAGCAGTTATAAACAGAGACATCTGAAAAACTCTAATACCATGTTGACAGACATTTCTGCCTGTCATTTTCAAGATATTTTTCAACTTATTGTCAGAAAGGAATGTCTTACCTGTTCTTCAGAAGATCTGAATAGTTACTTGCATTTAAAAAGAATTGGAAATTAGTCGTGAATTTTGATGAGTTAATAATTGATATCAAAAGGTTTGTAAGAGATTCTGTTTGCTGCTTAATTCTTTTTTATAAATTTTACCCCGTCGAGATCTTTGAAATCATAATCCTGTGTCCAGACAATTGCATTATTAAGCTGCGCAGTTACATAGATTAAACTGTCAGACATAGGAATTTTTAATTCGCAGCTTAACCTTGCCGCTCTGATTGCAATTGATGAATCCACTTCAATGATAATTCCCTGCATCATCATCCCTACAGCTTCCTTTGCAGAATTCTCATTTCTTTCACTCATTACTTTTTTGTAAACCTCATATAAATTTACCGTAGATACAATCAATTTACTGCTTTCTTCAACGGCAGGAGCAAAATATTTTGCATTTTTTCCGTCTGCAAAATATTCCAACCACCCGGATGAATCAACTAAATTCATATCCTGTCCCCTTCCCTTTCAATTTTTGTATCTATTCCTTTTAAGAAACCTCTGGCTTCCTTTATATCTTTTATTGGAATGAATTCTATTCTGCCCCCGAATTCAATGATCTGAAGCTTTTGACCGGGTTTTAATTTTAATTTCTCTCTGATCTCTTTCGGGATCACTACCTGATATTTCGGTGAGACGGTTACAGTTTCCATATCGATATTTGTTATTAGTTCATATAAATATATCGATACTAATTTCGTATGTCAATATAATTTTGATATAAAAAACCTCAGCAATAAATCCAACCGGCTTCGTAAACATTTATTGGATAAGTATTATTAACAGGAACCTTGATTACCACACCCGAAAGGAACAGCCGGATTCGCAGTCGAAGCGACTGCATAGACTGCACCGGATATTACCCGCAACTGTTAAAATAATTCTTACCGCTTTTTTGAATTTTTCCATTATTCCTCCTTTTTTAAAAAATTCAGAAATAATATATATATATATATATATATATATGCGGTCAAGAGAAGTTTTCGTGAGTTTGGAAATTTTTATATGAGCTCATAGAAATCCTTTATTTGTTGTGCGAACTAAGTTTTATATGATTTAAAATTTGTTTACTTAACATTGTTTTGCATTGTATAAAAAAGTATAGTTTATATTTTGCAGATACTCCTAACTAATTTAAATGATCGATAAAAATATTTTACTCAAAGCATTTGCTACGATGTGCATTTCAAAACGAATGGCTGAGATTTACGATGAGAACAGACAAACATGTAAATATGTCCACTCGACATCAAGAGGTCACGAAGCGATTCAGCTAGCTGTCGGTATGCAGCTTAAAGAATGTGACTATTTAAGTCCATATTACCGCGACGAATCCATTCTGCTTGGATTGGGACTTGAGCCATACGAGCTGATGCTTCAGCTTCTCACAAAAAAAGACGACCCATTTTCAGGCGGCAGAACATATTACGGGCATCCGTCTTTAAAGCGAAAGGGTTTTCCGAAGATACCACATCAGTCAAGCGCTACAGGCATGCAGGCTATCCCGGCAACAGGAATGGCTCACGGGATATCTTATCTGGAATCAACAGGTCTCCTGGATACTCTTGAAAAGCCTGTAGTTGTATGCTCTCTCGGTGACGGCTCGGTTACAGAAGGTGAAGTCTCAGAAGCTTTTCAGATGGCTGTATTAAAGAAGCTTCCTATAATTTATCTTGTACAGGATAATCAATGGGGGATATCTGCTTTTGCAGATGAGATGCGCGCAATGGATGCTTATGAGTTTGCAGGTGGTTTTAAAGGAATGAAGAGAATGAGAGTTGACGGTACGGATTTTATTGATTCATATAAAAAATTCGGCGAAGCACTGGAATTTGCCAGAACAAAAAGAAAGCCGGTGCTTGTTCATGCAATGGTTCATTTGCTTGGACATCATACTTCCGGCGTAAGGAAAGAATGGTACAGGCACGATCTCTCTGAAGACGAAAAAGATGATCCGTTCCTGAGACTTAGAAGAGTGCTGATTGAAAACGGAGTCAAAGAAGATGATTTAATAAAATTAGAACTCGAAGGAAAGAATAAAGCAGAAGAGAGCTTTAAGAAAGCTGTTGCGGCGGAAGACCCGGTACCGGGTTCGTTATATCTACATGAGTTTGCACCGACTCTTGTAAAAGAGGAAAAGGGAGTAAGAGCTCCGGCAGGACGCGAACCCATTATGATGGTTGATGCGGGACTTCATGCAGTAAATGAGATACTTAGAGATAATCCTGAGGCTATTTTATACGGGCAGGATGTAGGTAAAAGACTGGGCGGTGTTTTCCGTGAAGCGGCTACACTTGCACAGAGATATGGAGACAGCAGGGTATTCAATACTCCGATTCAGGAAGCATATATTGTAGGTTCAACTGTAGGAATGAGCGCAGTTGGTGTCAGACCTATCGTTGAAATTCAATTTGCTGACTATGCGTGGGCGGGAATAAACCAGCTTGTGGTCGAACTTTCGAAATCCTGCTATCTTACTATGGGAAAGTATCCCGTAGGTTGTGTAATCAGAATTCCTTGCGGCAGCTACGGTTCTGGAGGTCCTTACCATTCGGACTGTATTGAATCAAGTTTACTTCCTATCAGAGGAATTAAAATTGCTTTTCCAAGTAATGCCGCAGATATGAAAGGTCTGATGAAGTCAGCTTTTTATGATCCGAATCCAGTGATAATATTTGAGCACAAAGGACTTTACTGGAGCAAGGTTCCGGGAACTGAAGCTGCAAAATCTCCTGAACCGGATGAAAATTATATCATACCATTCGGTAAAGGAAGGATAGTGCAGAAAGCATCAGAAGAGAAAATTGATTCGGGTGAATCACTGTCTGTAATAACTTACGGTATGGGAGTTCACTGGGCTTTGAATGCTTCGAAAAATTTTCCGGACAGCGTTGAGATAGTTGATCTTAGAACCCTTAATCCGCTGGATGAAGAAATGATATTTGAATCAGTCAGACGACACGGTAAATGCATTGTAATCACAGAAGAGAAAGTAATGAACTCATTTGCAGAAAGTCTGGCAGGGAGAATTTCTAAAAATTGTTTCCGATATCTGGATGCACCTGTTGAGGTAACAGGTTCTGTGAATATGCCGGCAGTTCCGTTAAATACGGGACTTGAAATAGAAATGCTTCCGAATGCAGAAAAGGTTGCGAAAATTATAGAAAGTGTTTTAGATTATTAGACTTAAAGAACATTTAAAACTGCCGAATTGAATTTATTTCCCTTCAGACTCTTTTAAAAGCTTATTAATCTCTTCCTGGGATAATTTAGTCTCACCCGTTACATTAGTAGTATCGGCTTTTACTTCTTCAGGATTTTCTTCTTTTTTAGTATCAACTGATTCTTCACCGGTAGGTGCTTCTTTTAATTCATTTTTTGTCGAATCACTAACAGCAGGATTAACACCTGTAGAATCCAGTACCTGTTTCTCCTTTGGCTCTACTGAAGCAATATACTCAAGCATCGGCAATACTTTTTGTGCATATTCAGATTCCGGATATTTACCGGTAAGTTTGTTGTAATACAGCAATGAACTGTCTTTATTCACCAGTTTATTTTCGTATATCCATCCTATGCCGTAGAGGCTTTTTGCAATCAAAGTATCTTCAGGATACTTTTCTTCTATTAGCTTAAGCTCATCAATGGCTTCCTGATATTTATTTTTAACAAGAAAATTAAATGCAATTGTAAATATTTCATCAATTGGTTTTTCAATTACTTTCTCATCACTGGATTTAATTCCTAATATTTTTCTTGATTCGCTCGCATATATGGAATTTGGATAAGTGGATATTATTTTTTCAAACGTCTCATCTGCTTCTGTCTGACGGTTGGTATTTTTGTAAAAATATCCGAGAGTATATAATATCTTCATCTGCTTATCCGACTCAGGAAACTTCGTAAGCAGCAGTTTCAAATAATGTTCAGCAGAATCATTCTGAGGCATACTATACATAAAAAGCTCAGCAAGCTGGTAATAGGCATTAAAGACCTTATCTTCTTTATTTTTTATAAGTGTCAGTTCTTCTGCAGCTTTAATTGAATCAGCGGCACGGGTATCCAGGGTATCCTTTTTTTCATCCATTACTTTTGGTTCTTCGCCTTTCTTGATATTAGAAGGATTTCTGTCCGGACCTGCAGGATTATTACCAGTTGGTAAATTGTTCGGATTATCTTCAGGATTATCCAATTGCTGTTTAAGCGAATCATCCTTCATTGATCTGTCAAATCTAAAACCACCCGGCTTTCCTTTCCCGTTACCCTTTTGATTACCATCATCAGGATTTCCGTTTTGATTTCCATTATTTTCAAAGCCTCTGTTTTCATTATCTTTTCCTGTAGATACATCCGGTGCCTGTTCAATTCCTTTTTCTTCGTTATACTTTCTTCTGTAATTCTCCACCGCTGTATTTACAGTGGGAATTTCTACTTTTCCCGAATCCAATACTTCACTTTTTAAAGTAAAATATTTTTCCAGGGTCGCTGATTTTTCCTGACTGTATTTAAAATAATCCGACGAAGAACTTTCTTCAACTGATTTTTTATAATTGACCAGGGCATTCAGAAAATCCTTCCGGACTTCTTCGTCATATTTCGCCAGATAATAATATGCATCGGCAGATGAATTTGTACCCGGGTATTTCACTATGACTTCATAATACTTTTCAAACGCTTTCGGTATATTATTTTCCGCATACAGATTATTTGCAATTTCAAGATCTATAAGAGGAGTGAATCCGGGTTCATCCCTGTATTTACTTCTCATATCTTCAAGCTCTTCTGCTGCTGCCTTATAATTTTTATTTACAATAAGACCTTTGGAATAATTTAACATCGTATAAAATTTCAGGTCATAATCAGATGAATAATCAAGGACTTTTTTATATTCCTCTGCAGCTAGCTGTGGTTTATAGACGGAAAGGATCTTTGCAAGTATAAATTGTCCTTCGGCTTTTCTTTCATTATCATTTGAAAACTTTATTGATTGTTTAAAATAATTTACTGCATCTTCGTACCTGGCTTTGTTAAATTCGATTATTCCAAGATTTCTTGCAGCCAGCGACTGAATCTCATTCTGATCGGAGTTCTTAAGAAGATTCTTGAAAATCACTTCACCTTCTTCTTTTTTATCTAAACGGACCTTTGTCTGACCAAGATATAAAATTGCTTCATCAGCAAGAATACTGCTTGAAAACTTTGACAGGAATTCGTTAAATGTCCTTTCTGCCTTAAAATATTCTGCTTCGAAATAATATGATTTTCCAATTATAAGAACTGCATCATCTATGTATTTACTGTTCTTGTGATACTGGATTATCTTTGAGCTTCTCTCAATTGCCTTATCGAGTTTATCCTTTACTGATCCTGAGATGGGAGGATTTATCCCGAGCGAGTCAAGACGTTTGTTATAAAATGAGATCAATGATGTTCTGTATTCATTATATCCTTCATTGAAGTCTTCCTGAGATTTGAAAAATGTATTGAAGTATGCAGTAAAATTCTCAACCCTGTTGCCCATATAAAAATAGGATATGAAATCCTGATATTTATAGTCCAGAGAAACATTATAATTCGGATCCTGGTCGGATTTATTTGAATCATAAGGAGAATCAACTGAAACTGTTCTGTGGGTAACGAAATTGCAGCCATTATTAATTATGATTGATGTGGCAAGAAATACGAGCAATAATGTCAGTCTGATGAGATTCAAAACGAATTGTTATTTTTAACTAAAATATTTTTATTAACAGGATTATTCAAGACAAATAATTTACAGGACGAATTCTATAACTTCAAATACAAAAAGTAAGTTCAATTACTGTCTATATTCCTCCTGATTTTTTTTATCCCGGATAAATACTATTTTGCTTATAAATAATTTTTAAATGAATATTTAGATCGGCTGTATAATTGTGATATGCTCTTATTTATTTTTTGATATTTATAGGCAAACCTTTTTTCCGTTTCTAATACCGGATAAATGTAGTCTATTCTTACTAAAATATACGGATTCTTTAAGATTCAAATTTGAATAATTTCACTGAATTCCGATGAGCAGGCTTTTTATTTTATGAGAATCATTGATTTGGTCTCTGAATAATCATTCACTGTCAGTTTATAATAATAAACCCCGCTGGGATATTTAGATGCTTCAAATTCAACTTTATACTCTCCTGCGGTCTGCCGGCTGTTAACTAAGGAAGCAACTTCATTTCCTTTTGTATTATAAATTTTAAGCTGCACAAAATTGGCATTACCAAGTTTATATTTTATGATAGTATTCGGATTGAATGGATTTGGATAATTCTGATAAAGACTGAAACCTACCGGATTCAGCTCACTTATATTTCTTATGGAATTCGGATGAACGTCAAATTTATATAATCCATAAACCGGAAGATGGTCTGAACTTTGTTCCAGAGCATCGGCGATACTGTCCGGTACTGCTGTATTTGGTCTTTTATTAATACTGTCATTATAATGATTGCCGTCATTGCCAAATGGCTTCATTGTATTCGGAATGTATTTGATTCTGCCTTCCTGTGTCAGAGCAGTTGAGTTTAAAATGAAATCAAATCTGTCATCCATTCCACCAGTTGCGCCGCCGCCGAATGACCTGACTCTCGTAGACTGGGAATGATAAGGAGCATACTGAGCCTGATTCCATACTCCAGGCAGATTATAATTATCTATAAAATTTCCTTCGTTCGCCGCTTCTATTTCCAGCATCCTGATATAGCATGCTTCAGTTGACCGGTAAATATTAAAATCACCAAGTATTAAAAACTCAGTTCCTGCCGGAAAACTATTTGTAACTGCTCTGACAGAATTCACTTCGGCTAATCTCTGTGCTTCATTGTCGGTACCGGAACTTGCTTTCAGATGACACATAAAAATTCTAATTGTATCTCTGGATATATTATGAACAAGTGAGAACATATTTATATCACGAAGATCTGTATGAACAGGTGTATTACTTATAAAGGTAAATTTCGATGTTTTAAAAAATATTGCATTATCGGTATCAGGACCGTTGAGGAAAGTTCCTGCACTATACAATCCGGGAGAATCTGAATTTAACACATTATCAAGCATATCATTCATCGCAGCTTCAGAAACTATTTCGCATACTGAAAGTATATCAGGGCTTGAATAAGTTAAGATCTTTTTGAAATATACATTCCGCGCTTCACTTGTGTTGTAGTTAAGAAGATTGTATCCCATTATCTTTGCAGTATCCTGTGAATAAGAACTTTTAAAGCAGATAGAAAAAAGCACTGCTGAGTAAATCAGTAAGATTTTTATTTTCATTACGTGTAGTTTGTTTTGAATAATATAGTTAGTTAAGAGGAAAATTAAAAGATTATTCTGAAATTCTTTAGAGTATTAAAATTCTATTTTAACTATATTTGACATATTACTTTTTGAAATTACCCGACTAAGTTCATTAATAAACTAAATTACGGGATATTATAATCATTAAAGATCAGATAGATTAATAAATTACATGGATAATAATTCAGCAAATGCTGTTACAGAACCCTCCTCCGACGAAAGACTGCTTGCAATGCTTTCGCATTTGTCAATATTTTTAGGAGGTATAATTCTTCCTATCATTTTATGGGCTACACAGAAAGACAAATCAAAATTCGTAAGATTTCATTCCCTTCAGGCGATATTCTATCATCTGGCTTTTGCAGTGATAATAATAGTGTTTGTATTTTTGATGGTCTTAATTCTCTTAGTTTCAGGATTTGGATTTGCAGGCTTTGCAAATTCAGACAATGGCGGTGATATGCCTGTATTTATGATTATCACAATGGTAGTGATGTATGGAGGAATTTTCCTGATTGCATTTTCAGGAATAGGATACGGTATATATCTGGCTGTAAAATCTTATCAGGGAAAGCTGATAAAAATTCCGGTAATAGGAAATTATGTTTATAAAAATGTTTACGGAGCGGCTAACTGATATTTTTTCGCAGAGTTCCGTATTGAACTGCAAATGTTATAAAAGAAAAACATTTCCCCTCCTTGCAAGAAGTTGTCTCATAACATTCTATTTTTCTTCAACGCAGGAAAGCAGAGGAACAGAGAGTTTAGTTTTTGCTTTTATTCCTCTGCTTCTCTGTGGTGAGATCTTTAATGTAGAGACAGTCTCGCAAAAAATAGGAAGTTTTTCAATGAACTCTATTTCATGTTATTAGAATCAAGAATTTTTATTGCAATTACCTGTAACTACTCATTTGAAAATTTATAAAAAGACTTTAATAACAATTTTCAGACACAGAATTTGCAGAAATAATTTGAGAGCATTACTGACTTAATCTCTTTATCCTTTTAATATATTTATTTAAGTAAAAACATCTTTCTGGTCTGCGTAAAATTTCCGCTTGACAGTTTATAAAAATACACAGCGCTCGGCAGCTGAGAAGCATCGAATTCCGTTTCATAAATTCCTGCTTTCAGATCTTCATTTACAAGCACAGATATTTCCTTTCCCAAAGCATCATAAACTTTTAAAGTCGTGTAACCACTTTCATTTAACGAATATCTGATAACGGTCATAGGATTGAAAGGATTTGGATAATTCTGATAAAGCCTGAATCCGTCAGGCATGTCCGATGATACCTGCGTGTTTCCAATACCGACCGCATTTGTATCTGAATTGAGATATCTTAAAATCTGAACAGCTATCTTATCGCAAGAAGGTGAAAAGTGATTTGAAAGTACAACAACACCGGTCTTTAAATTTTTTGTATTGTCATCAGCAAATCCGATAAAGCTTGTAAAAGAGGCAGTACCACCGTTCTTCCAGGTATAATAAAATGTTGGATCCAACTGAGGATTCAGAATATTCATCTGCCAGACAAGCCCTACTCTTCCTGTAGCATTGGGCTGTGCACATGTATCATTTGCGGTTCGCCTTACTTTCTGAGCTGAGTCAAGAACGCTTTGCATACCGGATCCTGAAAGCCCCATTTGGAACTGCAGATATTTTAAAAAATCGTCTACCGTTGAATACAGACCTCCGGCTGCATTGAAAGCAGGCCAGGTGGATTTGTGAAACGGTCCTTCAGTAGTTCCTGAAATGTAACCCTGAGCAAGTCTGGATTTTTGTTCAGTAGTTAATGTAATCCTTGTATCAGGCATATTCAGCGGACCGCATATCTTTTCAATAAATAATGAATCAATGATCTTTCCAAGTGTATTGGAAACAACCACTCCGAGAAATGAAACTCCTAAATTAGAATAAAGAAAACATTCTCCCGGTGCTCTTGACAGATGATGATTGTTAAGATAATTATACATCATCTGGTATGTAGTAGTGTCATGAACAGGAGTAATAGGATCATCAGGCAGTGCGGAGAAGTGTGTAGCCAGATCGAGTATTGTCATTCTTAAGGTGTCCCCTGTTGCAGTTATAAAAGTCGGAGCTTTTACAATATTCAGCGGGATGTGATTTTCCACAAGATCATTTAAATTAAGCGGACCGCCCTGCTGTATAAGCATTGAAAGAATCGTCGCAGTAAAGGATTTAGTGACGGAACCAAGCTGGAAAATAGTAAGTGTATCAGGTCTGGGAGAATTTGTATCTGCGCGGATGTGTCCGTAAGAATATATGTGTTCAAAATATGCGCTTCCTTCCTTTCTTATAACACCGACCATCACAGCTGCTTTATTAGTATCTACATAAGGTCCTACTAACTTTGAAATTCTTCTTTGAAGTGAGTCAGGATTAAACTGTGCCTGAATATTTTCACATGATATAAAGATTATTGTTATTATAAAAAAGGAAAGAAATTTTTTCATATATGAAGTTTAATTTTTAAGATAATATTTGGAATTAATATATTGTTAAATTAATTGAAATAATTACAATATAAAAGATAAGATTACAATTAGTTGGAATTAATGTTCACATCCGTCCAATACGTTATTCAAAGACTTTACAATAAATTTAATCCGCTTTTCTTTTGGTAGATCAAAAGAAAAGCCTGGCAAAAGAAAATTCTCCCGCTTGTGAAAAATTGCCGTAAATTCTTTCGC
>DAIPYG010000062.1:0-20479 GCA_036782875.1 Bacteroidota bacterium
CATCTGACGAGCATACATCCGCACACGGGATCAGTGCCAGCAGTAATATATAAACTGTAAATATTTTAGAAATATAATTTTTCACAGAGCAAATATAATTTTTCTTATGTTTGATTGCAACTGAATTAGTCAATTTGTTGGATTTTTGATATTAGATTTTTGATTTTAGATTTTAAACAGTTAAAATTCTTTTTCATCATTTTACATTTGTTATCCTCTATGTATTGTCATTCTCTATATTTTGTCATCCATTGCTTCCCTTAGGATGACAAGATGAATCTAAAATCAAAAATCTAATATCTAAAATCAATAAATTCCAAATCCGAAATCCCAAATCCCAAATTATTTCAGATTTGCAAGTACACTTATCGTAAGCGCGACAATTATGGCATTGAAAGCAAAAGAGATCAGACCATGCATCAGCACTAACCTGCGGATATTACGGGAAGTTATGCTGACATCCGATACCTGGAAAGTCATTCCTATAATAAATGAAAAATAAGCAAAATCAATGTAGTCGGGCACTTTCTCATCCGGAAATTCCAAACCTCCTTTATGAGCATCGCTGTTCTTATCTTCACGGTCATAATAAAGATGTGCATATCTTGCGGTAAAAATTGTATGCAGAAGCACCCAGGATAATCCGACTCCAAGCAGGGATATGATATAATTGTTCACATCTTTGGTGATGATCAAAACCACTGTAAAGAATAAACTGAAGCAAACTGTAACCAATATTATAGTGAAAATTACAGGAAGGCTTTCATCCTGATTCTTTGCAAGGAGATGAAGCTGATCGCCGGAAGTCGTAAAAAATATGATCCAGTTAATTGCAATCATGGAAAAACAAAAGAAGTCCCAGCTGAACATTATATCTTTTACTATTTTTTCTGAATTCAAAACAGACAAAACAATAAACAGGCATGCTGCCATTAGGATACAAAAAATAAGCTTCTTTGCACCACTCGTGCGATTCAGAATGGATAATTTATTTTTCTCTGTTTTTGCCAGAATCAGCTGTTTAAATTTTATTGAAATGATCTGATTATCCCGTTCTGTTAATATGCCTATTCTATTTAAATATTATTAGTCATTGTTTTATTTTGTTAAATGTTTTACGCATTTGAGTTAGGGATTTCGGATTTGTTTCTTTTTTGCTCAAGCTGAGTGTTCGCTTCACACTGGTAATGGTTCCAGAAATTTTTCATTTTACTTGGGAAACAGCCAACAATTTTCTTCAGGTTCTGCTTCTGGAGATTTTGATAATGATGGAGATATTGATATAGCAATAAAAGAATACGGTAATGATAAAACAGCCATTTTACTCAATGAAGATAATCCATTACCCGTTGAACTTTCTTCATTTACATCACAAGTCATAACCAATGATATTACTTTAAACTGGATAACTTCTTCTGAAGAAAATAATAGCGGTTTCGATGTTGAGAGGCAAATAGTAGGACGAGAGACACAGAATATTTGGAGTAAAATTGGATTCGTAAATGGAAACGGAACTTCAAACTCATCTAATAATTATTCCTTTACAGATAAAAATCTTCAATCCGGAAAATACAAATACAGACTGAAGCAGACAGATTTCAACGGAAATTTTAAATACTATGAACTTGCAAATGAAGTTGTAATTGGAAGCCCGGAAAAGTTTGAGCTGTCGCAGAATTATCCTAACCCTTTCAATCCTGTTACGCATTTGGGATTTGGGATTTCGAATTTGGGATTTGTATCATTAAAAGTTTATAATAATTCAGGAAAAGAAGTAAAAACTTTAGTTAATGAAGTCAAGCCTGCAGGATTTTATGAAATTGAATTTGACGGGAGTACACTGGCAAGCGGGATTTATTTCTATACTTTAAGGACAGATAATTTTTCGGAGACAAGGAGAATGATACTGCTGAAGTGATCCGGGGCAAGTTTTAAAGTAGTCGCAACCTTAAGGTTGCTCTCCTCATGAATAAGTCTTCATCGCAGGGATAAATCCTGTGGCTACTTTCGAATTTATTTTTACAACTGTCCCGGGTTTTTGGACTTCCGGGACATCCGGAACATTGACTTCACTTACTAGATTGACATATGAATATAAAATTGATAATATACAAGGCTGAACTTTTACTTCTTACTGCTCTAATTTCTAAATGAAGAGAATTAAGCTGTTGGTAAAAGGAATTAAAAGAAGAAACCTTTTTTAAATTTCAACAACTCTGTAATTATAGATTTCTTGAAGAGGATAATAGAACAAATTTATTAATACCATTATTATGTATTGCAGAAATTAAAAATGGATTTTTACATAATATCTTTATTGGTATTCAGAATCCCCCGTTAAATCGTGAAGATTCTTACCATAATGCAAAACTTTTTAAAATTAAAAATAAATAATTATAAAATTACAAATAAACATTTAAAATAAAGTAATAATAATGGCAGAACCGCACCCGGGAGAGTGGGAAATTTTAAAAGATGAGAACGAAATTCCAATTGATTCTCTGGTTACAGCAGTACATGCGAATTTAATTCCAATTACAATTGATCCGGAAGTTCATCCGGAGGCTAAAGTATTATATTGGCATGGAAGATTTATAACAAATTTCGACGATGGAGGAAAAATAGTAAGTTGTCTTTATGATCCTGTTACGACAGAAATTGTGCAATATACAGTTCCAGTCTGGCCTGACATAGATGAGCCTTATGATCCTTCAAAGATATTTTGCAGTGGTCATATTCAGCTTCCGGATGGAAAACTATTAACTGCAGGTGGTGAAAGAAACATTCCACCCGTCGCTTCAAGAGGTTTAAAATACTCTTTTATATTCGATTCGACTGTACTATATGAAACTAATCCTAATCCGCGACCATGGAGAAATACTCAAACAGGATTTCCAGTTATTCCATCAATGATGGACAGAGGCCGATGGTATCCTCAGTTAACAAAACTTCAAAATGGTAACATAGTAGCAATGTCCGGGTACAAATATACTGAGCAGCAAATTGAGATTAAACCTGAGATTTTTGATATTTCAACCGAAACATGGTCTGAATATGATGAAGAAGCAGATTTGGCAATACCTCTTTACAACGCGGCATATTTGATTCCATTCGGTGATTGGAAGGGAGAAATATTTTATGATCTGGTTTCGTTCGGACCCGAGTTACCAGGATGGATCAGAGCACATAGATTTAATCCTGATATTAATGATCCTGAATGGAATCAAGTAGGACTTGAACAATCAATGAGATTTAAAGGAAACTCTGTGATGCTTCCATTTTCTTCTTCAGACTCTAAGATTAGAATTATAAATTTAGGAGGAGCTGATGAGCTATTATCTGATACAAGCCAAATGATCGAAATTGGAGCAAGTATTTCTTCATTTTGGATAACACTTGCTAATTTGAATTTTCCAGGACATGATGCGCCAAATGCATTATTATTAGCAGACGGAACCCCAATGGTAATCGGAGGCGGTCATCCTGAAGAGACAGTATTAACTCCCGAATATTTGGATTATAGTAACCCTGATCCGGGTGAATGGGCTTGGAAGACAATGCCTGATATGGCTGTTCCCAGAAAGTACCATTCTACTGCTTTATTATTACCTGACGGAAGTGTATGGGTAGGAGGTGGTCGGATTTATACTGATCCTCAAAGATGGGAATTTGAGAATGACATGGAAAGAAGAATTGAAATTTTTAAACCCGGATACTTTTTTGAAGGATACCGACCTGTTATTGAGGAAGCCCCACTTTCTATTGTCACCGGAGACGAAAATCCTTTCGAACTTGTGATTAGTATTGATGAAGAAGGTGAATTACAGATTGATTCAGTGGTCTTGATAAGCATGGCTAATGTTACTCACTGTTTTGACTGCAATCAAAGATATATCATATTAGAATTCGAAGAAAATAGTCCCGCTAAACTGGAAGTTATGCCTCCTGCGGATGAATATATAGCACCTCCTGGTTACTATATGTTATTTGTTCTAAATGATAAATCCAAGAGTGATTCTGGTCAGGTTAGAATTCCTTCATTCGCAAAAATAATAAAGGTAGAATAGGATAATCTATGAAACAATTCTTCATAACCATATTTATTTTATTGATAATTGTTTCTAATTCATCCGCACAGGTATATCTTCAATGGGTAGACAGATACAACCTAATTAATAATTATTCACCAAATATTGGGTATGATGTCAGTCAAGATAATTTTGGAAACATCAATGTGGTTGGTTTATCATCTGGAAATCTTCAAGGACGACTTGATATGGTAATCTTAAGCTATTCAAATTCTGGTAGTATAATTTGGAAAAGACGATTTTCTGATACAATAACTCCATCACCTTTAAACTGGAATAGCGGTACGTCAATACTATATGATAGTAATAGTAATATTTTTATTGGTGGATCAAGATTATGGAAGTATAGCAGGTTCGGTGAGATGATATGGAATGTTTTCACCCCAAATAATAAAGGATTTCCGAAAATATTTTTTGATAAAAATTTTGGAATACTATCCTCTACTGAATTTGCAAACAACAGTTTTCTGTTTAGAAAATACACATATTCAGGAGATTCGTTATGGGAGAAAAGATTCAAACCGGCAGGAACAATTGCAGCGAGATGGAAAGACGCTGCAATAGATAATGAGGATAATATAATAACAACAGGATATATGAATAAACCGGGAATAGGTGACAGGTACGACTACATGACTGTCAAGTATTCCGGGAACGGAGATTCAATTTGGGTTAACAGATACAATGTTGGTGCAGATAATTTATCATACGCATTGACAATAGATAAATTCAATAATGTATATGTAACAGGTGTTTCAGAGAATGCTAATAACGATATGTTAACAATTAAATATTCACCTAACGGAGAAACTCTGTGGCAAAGAATATTTAACGGCGGATCAGGAGATGCGGGATATGATATTGAAGTTGATAATAATGAAAACGTTTACGTCGCCGGAAGATCAGGTGGTATAGGATTCGCATTATTAAAGTATGATAAAAATGGAAATCTTTTGTGGTTCAGAAATATACCGGATAATGCGATAGGCAACTACCCTGTTTTAAAACTTGACAGGGAAAACAATGCTTACATGGCATTCTATATTGTTACCCCTCAGGGAGGTGAAATGTGTGCTATCGAAAAATATGATACACAAGGAAATTTCAAATGGGTGGCTAAATATGGGGTCGATAGTACAACATCACTTCAGAAAATTAATAATTTTTTTATAGACAGCACCTTCAGCATCTATGCAACCGGAAGAAGTAATAATACTATAATGACATTAAAATTTGTTCAGGTACCAACTGTTATAAATGAAAATAATAATCAGATCATACGGGGTTATTATATGTCGCAAAACTATCCTAACCCGTTCAATCCTGTTACGCATTTGGGTTTTGGAATTTCGAATCCGGGATTTGTTTCATTAAAAGTTTATAATAATTCAGGAAAAGAAGTAAAAACATTAGTTAATGAAATCAAGCCTGCAGGATTTTATGAAATTGAATTTGACGGAAGCAATTTACCGAGCGGGATTTATTATTACAAAATTGAGTCAGGCAGCTTCAGTCAGGTGAAAAAAATGATTCTGGTAAAGTGAAAAAAGTATTGAGTATTGTGTATTGAGTATTTGAATATTTGAGTATTAAGTATTAGTAATAAATAGACAATTTAAGATTAAAGGATAACGAATAACGATTAACGATTCATAAACCCCGTAACCGCTATTACCGCGGGTCTCGGAATATCATCTCCGTAGTTCGGCCACCTGCTGGTTGGATTTTCCTGCGTAAGCGAATTTTCACCCGGATGCTGAACCGACAGAAACAAAGTAGATTCATCAGGAGTGAATGTACCCCCGCATAGTTCGCAGTCAACAGGACCTGAAGCAAACCGGAATGCCTTACCTTTATTTTCTCCCTGTGTGGGAATCATGAACATGGAATTATTTTTGAACGGAATATATCTGTCCTTATTCAGTTTTGTGTTGGATACGTCGCAAAGAACCCATAGATTTCCTTTGCTGTCGAAAGTCAGATTATCCGGACAGGAGAATCCCGATGCGACTCCTCCTGTTGCAAAAACTTCCCATTCAAACTCAAGACTTTCAGGATCATTATTCTTTTCAATTATCCTTATTATGCTTCCGTCATAATCTTTTTTCTTTGAATTATTTGTGAATGAAATAAATACAGATCTGTCAACAGGATTTATTTCTATGTCTTCGGGACGGTTGCATTCCGTTCCGCCGACAAGCTTTGAAGATCTGTCACAGTTGACCAGCACATCCGCCTGAGATTGGAATGCAATTTTGAGTTCTTCCCTTTTATCATAATCCAGCAGCTGCCATTTATTCCTTAAAAAATCTGCAACGTAAAGATCTCCCTCGTCTAATATATCCATATTTTCTTCGCGGTTGTTTTCATCATAACTTTTGCTGCTCACGAATTTATACACGCATTCATTTACCTTATCATCGCCCATATAAGCCGCGACTTTCTTTTTATCAGAAATAATTATTGCAACATTCTCATGCCTGAATCTGCCGAGTGAAGTCCGCTTCTTCGGAACGGAGTTTTTATCGAACGGATCAACTTCCACGACCCAGCCGTAATGTTCGATGACTGCGTCTTTGATAACATCATTCCATCTGTATTCCCATACATTATCCGTAACGAAAAAATCCTGAAAATTCTCTTCGCCGCTCAGGCAGGTTCCCCATGGTGTCAGTCCGCCGCTGCAGTTGGCCAGAGTACCCGTCTCATATTCTGCAGACTTCATCAAATCAGAACCTGCAGCTTTACCGCTGATCTTTACCGGAGTATCTGCATCGATCATACGGTTATAATTTTCATCATTAATAAATTTCCATTCACCGTTCTCCCTCTTCACTCTGAACACAGAAATACCGACACTCTTCTTTTCCTTATCCACTTCTTCTTTTGTTTTAATTCTTCCATTCTTAAAATCATCATCAGTATAATTATTAATGAACAGGGGTGAAGGGTATTCATGATTCACTACAAGCAGTCCGTCATTTGAATTATTTCCTCCCTGAAGGAAATCAATAGGAAGATAACCGACAAAATCATTATTGAATCCGAAATACTCAGTATCCGTGATCTTGTCACCCCAGGTTCTAATAAGTTCATACTTAAAACCTTCCGGCAGAATAAAACTGTCTTCAGCCGAAGCCTGAACAGGTTTGAAAAAAATACTTTCTGCTGCGGCTTGTTTTTTTTCACTGAACAATTTAAGGTTGAAAAACTCTTCGGGAAGTATTGACCCTATGGTAAGAAAAGCTGTGGCTTTACCCGAATTCTTTATCAGATTGCGCCTTGAGATCTTTTTATGTATTAATTTTTCTAAGCTGCTCATTTCATTGTAAATTCAATTTTGAATTGAACCGGATTTGTTTAAGTGTGTTGATTCCTGGCTTTTAAAATAAGTATTCTTAATTTAAAATTCATTCAGCTTATATTAAGAAATCTTTAAGTTAACATTCTGTAACTTTCACCACAGAGAACACAGAGAACAAAGAGAACAAAGAGAACACTGAGATTATTTATTTCAAAAATGAGAAACCATAAAATTTAAAATTTTCAATATTCGAATAATGAATCAAACTTATATATTTTTACTTTACTATTTTCTCTGTGAAACTCTGAGCCCTCTGTGCCTCTGTGGTAATTATATAGTTTTGAGACAATCTCTTCAAAGTGAAGGGTTGGGTTGTTTGAAAGAGCTTACATTTTATTTGCTTATTTGAATGAAATCTAAGTTTTAGATCAGGGGCTTGATTTTTTTAGGAAGTGAAGTTAAAACTTTAGTTAATGAAATAAAGCATACGGAATATCAATCTGAAATTATATTAACATTACATATCTTCTTTTTTCCGGATCTTTATTGACCTAACGACTGCTTCTATTTCATTCTTATATTGTTCAAAGAACTGTTTCCTGACAGAAGCCCTGAGTGAAAGTTTTTCTGTACCGAGTTTATTGAAAATATAGAATCTGTATTCAGTAAATCCGGCAAGTGTTTTCGGCTCTTTTGAAAATGCAGTCAGATTGGAATCGAGCATCGTAAATTCTGTTTTAAAATCTTCAGCATTATAATCCTTGTTCTCATTGTCAAGAAAAATGAACAGAGTCATAGTTCCGGGCTGTTCTGCCGTAGTATCAGTGATTACGACGCCTTTGAATTCCTTTTCATTTTTATTTATGTCTCTCTGATCGGTCAGTTTCCAATTCTTTGGAAAATACATCGCAAGTCCAATGTCATTTTCATTGAAATTATTTTTCAGTGAATCCGGGATTTCATAAGCTGAAACAGAAGAATCTGATTTTGTAGAATCAGTTGCTGTAATATTTGAATCAGTCAGCATCTGTTCCCTGAGTTTTCTAATTGAGTCAAGCTCACGGTTGAGATTTGCCTCGACTGATGAATCAAGCTTTGTTTCATCTCTTTCTCTTTTAGGGCGGGTAACTGTTGGGGGTTTTACGACCTTTCTCGGGGGAAGCTCTCTTTTCGGTTCTCTCATTTCCCTTTCCTGTTCCTCTGTCAATACCGGCGGTTCAATCTTAGGTTTGCTCGGATCCTCTACATCTTCTAATTTAATTTTCGGGTCAGGCAGATCCTGAAGCACTATAAGTCTTGAAGGCTCTTCCTGAACTGCATCTTTCGATTTTTTACTTAAACTGTAATAAGCAAAACCTGCCGCAGCTAAATGCAGTATTACTGCTGCTATTAATCCTATTGTTATATTTTTCCGTATTAAATGTCTTAATGCATCAAAAGGATTTTTATATGAATTATCTTCAATTTGATACGGGTCATCACCCTGTAAGAATGGAGAATAATCCGGCGGCTGAATGAGATCGACAACTTCCGGGTTAGGAATCAGTCTGATCTTTCCGTCGTCGGGAATTCCTGTAAGGTCATCTTTTGCAGTTATCATTTCATGAACGATTGCAATTGTGATCTCAATGTCCTGAATCTGCTTTTCAGCTTTCATCTTCAGATAGATCTTATTGCTCTGAGTCTGAAAGAGATTTTTTTTATCGCGGGCTGAAGAATCTATGTGAACGCCGTTACCGGTGGATATTTTTACTTTTAGTAAATTCTCATTTATTAAATTGATCTGGTAATTGCTTTTTGGATTGTCAGTGATTTTATCCGTCTGAATTTCAGGCTCATCGTTTATCTTCACTGCATCGGCTTCACCTGATTTCTCATCTTCGTCAATAGCTATCAGAACCTCAACTTCCTGAAGGCTCAGATCAATTCTCGGGTTATAATATATCTCATTGCTCTGGGAAATCTCGGAAGTGATATTGTCCTTTACGCTCGAATCGATCTTTACTCCGCTCTTTTTGGAAGTGACAAGCACCTTTAATAAGTTTTCACTTATTAAACTGATCTGATAATTACTCTCTTTTGGCTTTTTGACGGATTGAGGCTTTACTGACGGAATTGCTTTTTCATCTTCAGAAACAGTATTATCCGCATCAGCTACACCTTTTTCAGGAATTTCAGGATCTTTTAAATCTTCGGATGAAGTATTTGAAGTATTACCGGAATTAATTTTCTCATCAGCAGATTCAGTAAGTTTTTCGTCGTCAGGTAAGGAACCGGATGTAATATCACTACTGTTCACCTCATTAACCGCCGATTCATCCTTTATATTTCCGGAATTATTTACAGCATCCGGAGATGATTTTTCAGGTGTTTCCCTATTATCTGGATTGTTTATCGGAGTTTTATTGTGATGCGGTTCTTCTGAATCCGGATTTATTTTGTTATCTGACATTGGCTTTTGTTCAAAGATAATTTAAAAAACATAAACTAAACAATAAATTCAAATATATATTAAATCAAATTAATTCTGTTTATTTTCTATGGCTGTTAAATGCAGTTTTATATGAAAATGTTCCGTGAATTGAATTTTTATGTATACAATTTGTATCCTTATAAATCCGTTACTTTGCAAAAAACGTTTATAATATTTAAGAGTTATAATAAAAAAACTTTCAGACCGTTAAATTGAACATACAGCAATACATATCTTCAGGAATACTTGAATCCTATGCCGCAGGTCAGCTTACGGAAAATGAAAACAATGAAGTGGAAAATCTTATCCGGATTTATCCTGAGATCAGAATTGAATATGAAAAGATACAGGAAGCGCTTTATCTGTCTGCTTCTGCAAACCTGAAAACTCCTGCAGGTAAAGTCAGGGAATCTGTTTTAAATAAGATCAGAACTGCAGAAAGGCAGATTAATAAGAAACAGGAATTACTTAATGTCAATAATACTGACAGATTTCAGAGAACTGATACCGGTAAGTACAGATATCTGATGGCGGCAGTAATTGTGTTTTTCCTTTTAAGCCTTGGAGCAAATTTTTTTCTACTAAACAAGCTCAATGATGCAAAAAAGGAAATTGCAGTTCTTTCGGATCAAAAAAAAATAATGGTACAGGAAAACGAAGCAGTTAAAAGGAAACTCAGCTTCGCCTCAAAGGACATGGAGATCATGAAAGACAGGAATTATAAAATGATTGATCTCAAAGGACTGGAAATATCACCGAATTCAAATGTAATTGCTTTTTGGAATCCTAGCACAAAAAAAGTCTATGCCGGAGTAATGAACCTGCCTGTCCCCCCTCCCGGTAAGCAGTATCAGCTTTGGGCGCTCAGCAACGGCAAACCCATTGACGCCGGAGTAATGGACATCGATCCTTCTGATAAGAGTCTTCACGAAATGAAAAGCATGGAAGATGCACAGGCATTTGCCATCACTCTCGAGCCGAAAGGCGGAAGCGTTAATCCTACTATGGATCAGATGTATGTAATGGGAAATATCTGACATAAGTATCCGGGGAAAAAGAATTTGAATAATAATAAAAGTATTGCTTCCATGTTTTATAATGCTGTCCAAAAAAATTCATATGATTCAAATATTATTGCGGATATTTCTAAATTTGAAACATTTATTATTATTTCAAAACTTACCTCTTCCCTCCATCTCTTCGTGATGGTGTCTCAAAACTTAATAAATGTTAAAACCTCTAAGTCATAAAGTCACAAAGCATTTTATTTTCAATTGATTTTTTTGTGTCTTTATGATTTATAAGGATGCTTTGAGACAGACTCGAGGGTAGGGGAAGAGTAGAGGTTGGAAGGGCATAGAAGAATTGTTAAACTTTTGTTTTGTTTGGAATAAATTTATTGGTTTCAAATTTAATTTGGACACTACTGGAAGTTAAATCCTCAAACATTAATTTTACAATGGAATACTATTAAAATAAAATTTAATTTTAATCAAAAAATATAAATGAAAAATATAAAAACAAATCTTCTGATTGTACTGCTCTGTTGTTTTATTTTGGTAACAGTTTCCTATGCACAGGAAGATTCAGAAGAAAATGAAACAAGCGAAAGCATTCTGCAGCGTGAAGAGTTTATACTGGAAAGACGCGCAGGCGGTCCGGATAAAACACTTCCGAAAGATGTCTACGAGCAGGCGGTCATACAAAAAAACAGAATGACCGAAGACAGAAGTCTGTCAAATAGTCTGACCTCTACTACCGGATGGCAAAGTGTCAATCCGGCAGGAATGTTTTATGGTGTAACTAATGATAACTATATTGCCGGAAGAACTAACTCGATTGTTTTTCATCCGGCTGATCCGAACATATTTTATATTGCTGCAGCTCAGGGCGGAGTGTGGAAAACCATAGACGGTGGTCTTAACTGGACGGTGCTTACAGATAATCTCGGTTCAATATCCAGCGGTGATATTGCCATAGATCCTAATAATCCGAACATACTTTATTACGGAACCGGTGAACTTAATTATTCGCTGGACTGTCAGTACGGAGACGGAATTTATAAAACTACAAACGCCGGAGTTAACTGGTTTAAAATCTCAACAAGTACTCAGACCGGAACATATACAGGGAAGATCCTTGTCGATCCTTCAAATTCAAATAATATATTTGTTGCCGGTAATACAGGATTACTCATATCTACAAATGCAGGTCTTAACTGGATAAATACTCAGGCAGGAAATTTTACTTCATTAGTTTTAGACCCTGCCACTCCTTCAATATTATACGCTTCGACAGGTTCCGGTACAAGTATCATTTATAAATCTACCAATTCAGGACTTAACTGGACTGTGAATTACACAATTTCAGCCGGAAGAAGAACTCAGTTAGCCATATCTCCCGATAATCCGAATTATCTTTACGCAAGCGTTGCAGCTTCAAGCGGAGCATTACTGGGATTATACAGGACGACTGATGCCGGTGCAAACTGGACTGTTCAGAATTCAACTACAAACTATATGAGCTCGCAGGGCTGGTATGACAATGCCGTGACTGTCATTCCGGGGAATGCTGATGGAGTGGTTGTAGGAGGACTTGATGTTTATGTTTCGACAAACGGCGGGGTTACTTTGACGAAGAGATCTACCTGGTCAACAAGCAATCCCCTTAATTTTTCACACGCTGACATACACTATTTTGCATATAAAGGATCTGTTCTATACTGCTGCTCTGACGGCGGACTTTATAAATCAACTGATAACGGTACTACATGGTCTGACCTGAATGCAAATGTTTCTACCTTACAATATCAAAGCGCTGACTATGATCCAACTGATGTGAATAAATTATACGGTGGCTGTCAGGATAACAATAAACAAACAAGTACTGACAACGGTCTGGCGTGGCTACAGCGGACTACTGGTGACGGAGGTTATACTGTTGTAGATCCCGTAACCACAAATTATGTCTACGGTCAGTATGTGAACGGTTCTATTCAGCGGTCTGCAAATTACGGTGTAAGTTTTACTAACATTACTCCAAGCGGTTCAAGCGGAGGTTTGTTTTATAATCCCTATGAGATGGCACCGGGCGATCACAATACGGTAGTATTCGGAAGAGCTGATATCTGGAAGACAACGTCTGTTCAGACTGCCTCCACTTCTTCCGGATGGACTCAAATAGCGACAACGGCTATAGTTAACGGCAGTGTATCTGCCATAGGAATCAGTAAAAATAATCCTGAAAAAATATACTTCGGTACCAGCAACGGAAAGATCTCAGTAACTACAAACAATGGAGTTAACTGGAGCACGCAGACCGGATTCCCTTATGTGACTGACCTTTGGGTTGATTTCAATGATGATGATATCTGTTATGCGACTTTCGGAGGTGCCAATCCTTCTGTTCACGTTTACAAAACAACTAACGGCGGTGTTAACTGGGTAAGCATCACTTCAAATCTTCCGAACATCGGAGTCAACTCGATTGTCAAAAGACAGACAAACCCTGAAATGCTTTTTGCAGGGACTGATCTCGGAGTATTTAAATCAACAAACGAAGGCGCTGACTGGGTCGTCTTTAATACAGGATTTCCGAATGTCGAAGTATATGATCTGAAATACAAAGAAGGTCCGAAGATTCTGATGGCTGCTACACACGGAAGAGGTTGTTTTACATTTGATATAAGTACCATAGTAAGCATAAATAATATCAGCGGGACTCCGGATAAATTCACACTCTTACAAAATTATCCGAATCCTTTTAATCCTGTTACAAAAATTGAATTTGGGATTTCTAAACCGGGATTTGTTTCGTTGAAAGTTTATGATGTATTAGGAAATGAAGTTAAATCTCTGGTTAATGAAAATAAACCGGCAGGCAGATATGAAGCTGAATTTGACGGCAACAGTTTTTCCAGCGGAGTTTATTTTTACAGACTGTCTGCAGGGGATTTTGTAGAGACAAAGTCTATGCTGCTGGTGAAATAGTTAGCAGTTAGTAGTTAGTAGTATATTTTATAATTGATATTTAGAGTGTTTTCAAATAGCATTTCCACAGGACTCAAATAAATTTAACGGCTCAATTAGAATCTAGAAATACCTGAAGTTTTGCAGATCGGATGAAATGATATTACTTTCCGGGTGCATGCGGGAATGTCAGATTGTGTAGATTTTTTAAAAAGCTATAAGAGCTTACATTCAACATCAAATTACTAACTACTTAAATGTAACTTTAAAGCTCATCTATCTTCTCTTTCAGCCATTGTTTCTCAGCGGGGGAAGAATTCTCAAATTCTTTTTGTAAAATTCCTTTGTCGGTTCTTTTTTTTTCGGATCTTATATCAGCCAGCACATTAAGTATTTTCAGGAATGATAAGATAGTTTTTTTTATGCTTTCAGGTATTCCTGATTCTCTTTTTAAAATATGTTTATATGAATCCATAAGGTTGTAGATCGCTTCATACTGATTTTGTTCATAATAAATTTTCAGTGTTAAATTTTTTATCTGAAACTTCAGCTGGTAATGATCGAAATTTATTTTTGAAAGATAAACGAGAGCTTTATCAAATTCTTTGTCATAAAACGCCAGACAGGAATAACAGTAATTCAGAACTGCATCTTTAGTCTCGGGATTAAGCAATCCTGAATTTTCTTTTATGAACTTCTTCAGTTCATTTATCTTTTTGAATTTAAGAAACAAAGTAACAATGTTAACAAATAAGAATCCTGAGATATATTGTTCTGTCAGTTTCTTTCTGATGATCTCCAGATTTACAGACAGCACTTCTTCAAGAAAGCCCTGTATGCCTTTCTCGGATCTTTCCACTGCATAATTTGAAAGAATTGTATAAATGATCTTTATCTGATTTTTATCAAGCTTTTTTTCTTCTTTCTTCAGAAGCTTTCTTAGTTTGAAATAACTTTCATCATCATCTTTAAGACAAAGCGAAAGCTGCATATACAATATGTTAATGACAGGATCCTTAAGCATTTCATTTTTTCTGATAAATGTAATCACTTCTCCGAAGAGCGGCAGATCAAACTTCCGCGCATTGAAGAATCTCATCTCCATAGTTCTTTCGATATATTTCATAAGCAGCATTGACACGGAATATTTTGTGATATAGAACATTTCAGTATCATAAAGATCCATAGAATGGTTTCTCTTTCTCTGAAAGTAAAAGAATTTTTCTTTCGAAATGAGTTCATACATTTTTCTGTTATACTGATCGTTGCGAAGGTCTGTCTTTTCCAGTTCAAAGTATGAATTCTTCAGTTCCAGTTCGAACAGTTTATCCAGCTTTCTGTGACCAAGCTGAATAAGTCCATTTTCCCGTTTACCCGTGTCATCTGCATTAAAAATCTCTTCAGCTAAAAATTCAAGAATAAGTTTATACAGCTCCGAAGACATCTTCCGGAATCTTACGTCATTATAGCTTTCAGAAGGATATAATCTTTTATAGACCTCCTTTTTAAGTGTAACAGTATCTGCATATTCAGGATGATACCGCACAAGCTCTTTGTAAAAGCGGATTATATATTTTTTTCCTTTATTGAAATAAGGAGAGTTCAGAAAATCAGCGAACCTGCCGAGCTCATTTTTTGAAAATGTCTTTAAGACTGATATTGCTTTGATCTTTTCCAACCTGAAGATTTTTCTTTCTGTAAAAATAGGTATCAGCTTTATAAACTAAAATCACATTTTAACCTGTGTATTAATTATCTCACAGAGAACTGGTAATATATTTAAATCAAAAAATAACCGGTACACGAAGACACTTGTGAATAATTTATAACAAGAATGCTTTGTGTCTGTGTGCCATAGTGTTTAATTGTTTCTAAAGAACAGACCGGTCCTTTATAGTATAATACAGACTGCTCACAATAAAGCAAAAAGTTTCTTTGCATTTTATTACCGGTCTGATTATGTTGCATTAACAATTAATGTAAATCTTTAAAAATGAAAAATAAAAAAACCCTGTTGCTGATGATGATGATCATAATCAGCTATACAAATGCTGTTTCCCAATGGACAAATGTAATTAACTTCCCGACTCTTTTTGTTCCGGATATGGTCAGGTGCGGGAACAAGATATTCGCCGGAACTTCCACAGGCATTCTCAATGCAGGTCAGATATATGTTTCGGCTGATCAGGGACAGACCTGGTCGCTTGTAAACACCGGCTTTAATATCAGCGGTGTATTCTCAATGGCATCAAGAGACAATTTTATTTATATCGGAACATATCAGGACGGACTGCTGATGTCAACTGATGCAGGAAATACCTGGACTCTCAATGATATGGGTGTATGGAGAATTGGTGTTTTCGGTGTCGGTGTCAGCGGTGATAACAATGTAATAGCTTACATCAATCACGGAACAGGACAGAATCTTTCAACTGATAAAGGGTTCAGCTGGAGTCCTCTCAGTATTTTAGGATCTATAAATCAGCTGCAGACATTTATCGACTTGCCGGGGAAATTTCTTGCCGGCGGAAGGAATGGTGTGGCTGTTTCCACAAACAACGGAACTAACTGGACTGCTCAGGCTAACATCGGGATAGTTGCAAACCCTGACGGCACAAAACCTATGAAGGCTATTTATTATTTTAATGATAAAATTTTTGCAGGCTGCATTTCGAAAATTTATTCTTCATCTGATTACGGAAATAATTTTACTTCCACCAGCTTATTACTGAACAATTTTGAATATATCAGTTCATTTACTTCTTCTGGAAACAAGCTATATGCTGCAGTGAATACTGCATCCGGCTCTGCCACTCCGGCTGTATTAATGACAACCAATGACGGTGGTGACTGGCTCAGCTATCAGGGTAACGGTTTCCCGGGCAAAGGTCTGTCTTCAATCATTGTCAGCGATGATTATTTAATAGCCGGTACAAAACAAAACGGTATATGGATACGCCCTCTGGAAAAATGTGATCTGAATTTAACAATAAGCTTTGAAGGATTTTCTTTGCCGGATACTATAACTGCCGAGTTAAGAAATTCAGTTTCTCCTTTTAATATTATTGAATCAAGAAAAGGTACAGGCGGTCAGGCTTTATCACAAATGTTTGGATTTACAAATGCTGTCAACGGGACGCCTTACTATATTGTTGTGAAGCACAGGAATTCCATCCGGACATGGAGCAGCAGCCCTCAGACATTTAGTAATAATAATTTGAGCTATGATTTCACCGCAGGTGCATCGCAGGCATACGGATCAAATATGATACTTGTAAACAGCTCGTGGTCATTTTATACCGGAGATGTTAATCAGGACGGGATAGTCGATCTTACGGACGGAAGTCAGATATATAATGACGGAATGAATTTTACTTCAGGTTATATAAACTCTGATCTGAACTATGACGGAATTGCCGATCTCGGTGATCTGATATTACAGTTTAATAACGGAAGAAAGTTTGTTTCTGAAATGAAACCTTAACTCAATTACTAATTACAAATTATTAATTAGATACAACAAATTAACTAAAAGCATTTAACAATTTATGATTAACGATTGCCGATTAATGATTCAAGTTTTCTCTACCGGCACATCATATTTCTTCCACATTCCAAGTATGAATCCGGAAACTAAAAAGGTAACAAATGACTTTCCGGCATCTATCCATGTCAGTCCGTAATGACGAAGCTCGAATGAATTAAATGTCATCAGTTCTACTAATACGAATGCGAACCAGAATATGAAAGCATAGAACATTCCCAATATAAAATTTTCAACGTTAAGCTTTTTAAATAAGTATGCTATTGCATAGGTTGTAATGACAGAGCTGACGATTGAAACAAAATACGGTGTCATGCTGGCATTTGCGAAGTCTGACATTGACTTGCCTGTAAGCATCACCCATTTTTCGGCAAAAAGGAACGGGGAAAACCACATTGCACCTATTATCTGGCTGACAAGAACAATTACCAGAACAGCCGCGTGGTTGATCTTTAATGTCTTCATTTGAATTTTTATTTATGCAATATAGATAAATCGGATTTAAATTACCAATATAAGTAAAAGTGAATAATGTAGATTATTGTGAGTGAAAATATTAAGTTGACGGAAATAAATTTTTCGATATGAAAAAAATATTTCACCCTCTGTTATTAATATTATTATTCTTCATCAGTTCATTTGCGCAGGAGATCCGGGAAAATAAATTCCTTACCTTTTCAGATATCCACTTTGATCCTTATTATGATACAACATTAGTGAGCGAACTAATAAAAAAAGATTTCAACGAATGGGAGAAAGTATTTTCAGGATCTCAGATTCAAAAGATAAATGGTTACGGAAAGGATTCAAATTTTCCGCTGTTCAGATCTGCTATGACAGAAATGAAGCAGCGGATACCAGATCCGGATTTCATTGTCATCACAGGCGATTTCATGTCGCATGATTTTAATGAGAATTATAAAAAATATTCCGGCATAGAAGACACAGATTCCCTGAATCAGTTCATAAAGAAAACCATTCAGTTCGTCACTTCATATATCGTGAAATTCTATCCCGCTACTCTTATATTTCCCATGGTTGGAAATGATGATGCATACTGCGGTAACTACATGATAGAACCGGAGAGTAATTTTCTGAAATTGCTTTCTGAGGAATGGGCTCCGCTTGTAAACGGGAATCACCCATGGGAATTTCAGGTAAACGGGGAAGGCATAAACAGATCTTTCAGTAAAGATTTTTTAAAAGGCGGATACTGTCTTCTGAATTTTCCTGAAAAAAATAATTTCAGAATGATCATACTCAACACGGTTTTCTTTGCAACAAATTATGTGAATCAATGCGGAGATACATTACAGGATCCCGGAGAAGAAGAACTGCTCTGGCTCAGAAATACTCTGAAGCAATGCAGGGATTCGGGTAACAAAGTGTGGCTTTCTTATCATATTCCTCCCGGCATTGATATTTACGGAACGATCAACGGCAAGGGAGACTGCGAAGAGAAAATATTCTCCACGTGGAAAGAAAAGTATAATAAGGAGTTTCTCAATATTGTAAAAGAATATTCTGAAACTATTTTAGCGCAGTTTGCCGGACATTTTCACAGGGATGATTTCAGGATCATTTATGATAAAGAAAGACCGGTATCATACATTCATATAACGCCTTCTGTAAGTCCCATATACGGAAACAATCCTTCATATCAGATCATTGAATATGATAAAAAGAATTTTGAGCTTTTAAATTATCAGACATATTTTTTAAATGACAATTCCGATACGGATTCATCACACTGGAAATTTGAATATGATTTTAAAACCGGATATAAGCAGCCTTCAGTATCACCGGAAGCTTATGATAATATTTCAAAGCTGATCTTTGCTGACAGCACATACAGAGAAAAGTATGTCGGATATTACAGATCCGGAGATATGGAAACTTTCAACAGGGATTATAAAAACTGGCTTTATAACTGGTGCGGCTTTGGTCATCTGACTGTAGAAGAGTATTTTCAGTGCATGTGTCAGGATAAATACAAATGAAATGAAACATACAGTAAAAAGGTAATTAAGACTTAAGATCAAAAGATTTATATTGGTAAAATTTTTTAACCAATAAAATCTAATCATGAAAAAATTATTATTAGCTGCTGTTATTTTATTTCTTTTTTCAAATCTATCAATCTCACAGACTGATACTACAAAATTCAGAAAAAAAACTCAAAGAGATACAACCGGTTATAAAAAGGGCTGGACGCCTCTGGGGACTATTGGAGTGGGGATAAGTCAGGTAGCATTAAGCAACTGGACGCGCGGCGGTGAAAACTTAATATCCATTACGGGAAATTCGGATTTTTATGCTATTTATTTCAATAACCCCTGGCTACTGAAAAATAATCTAAGCGCATCAATTGGTTCAACTAAAACGGGAAGCGGAAATTTTCAGACAAATGACAATGCTGCTTTACTGGAAAATGTTCTGATCTATAAAGCCGGCAATACGATAAATCCTTATATAAGTAATGAGGTCAGGTCAGGCATCCTTAACGGTTACGATTACGGAATTGATCCGATAGTTCAGACTTCTGCATTCTTCGATCCCGGCTATATTACACAGAGTATCGGGGCAATATACGACAAGCCAAATTTTTCATCAAGAATAGGTCTTGCGTTTCAGGAAACATTTGCAAATAAATTCAGGCAATATACGGATGATATAAATACTACTGATGTATCGGAAGCATTTAAATTTCAGACGGGTGTTGAGTCGGTCACCAGCGCCAACTTTGTTGTGGCTGAAAATCTTCTTTATAACACAAGACTTAGATTGTTCTCAGCATTCAATCAGCTTGATGTATGGGACATAGGTTGGGATAATACTTTTGCAGCCGTAATAAATAGTTTCCTTACAACTACGCTTGATGTTTTAGTGGTATATGAAAAATCTCAATCTCCTAAAACACAGTTAAAAGAAGGCTTACAGCTTGGAATAAGCTATACAGTATTTTAGGTTTAATAAGTTCGTTGAGTTCGTTAAGTTGATTCGTAAGATCCATAAGATCCATAAGATTCATAAGATTCATAAGATTCGTAAGATTTGTAAGATTTGTAAGATTCGTAAGATTCGTAAGATTCGTAAGATTCG
>DAIPYG010000063.1:0-20188 GCA_036782875.1 Bacteroidota bacterium
GTCGATTGAAACGCAGGTACGGTCGATTGAATTGCAGTCTCGGTCGATTGAAACGCAGGTACGGTCGATTGAATTGCAGTCTCGGTCGATTGAAACGGAGGGACGGTCAATCGAAACTAAGGTTCGGTCAATCGAAACTGAAGGACGGTCAATCGAAACGCAGGTTCGGTCGATCGAAACAGAGTGAAATCAAAAAAAATGAAATAATTTTCAGTAAAAGTTGAAAAATATGAAAATTTTAAGTAACAGAGTTTAGGCAGGTGACGATCTGCCTGAAAAAAAACTTTAACCGAAAAAGCTCATTCAGAAAAGCCGGTGAGTCAAATCATCTGATGCAGGCAATTTTATTGTAAAGGCAGTAAGGAAACAAGAATAAAATAATTAAAAAAACTAAAAATACCGGATTACCGGTGAAAGGAAATCAGTAAAATGAAAAAAGCACAAAAAAACAGATACGCTATGTAGAAGGGGTTGTTTTTAAAAAAACAGAAATAAGTTTAATTTTGAATCAAATAAAATAATTAATTATCAATTAAAACTCGTTTTAGACAGCAATGAAAATTAATAATAATCGTATGAAAACATTTATCACTATTTATCTGGGTTTATTATTGTTTACATCATTCACTTTTGCACAAATCTCAGAAGACTATCCTTTTAAATCATACTTTTGTTACGGGATTTGATTTTAATATTTTACTGACATTTCCATTGAGTTAATTCACTGACATTATTTTCGAGTTAACACAAACTTTCACAAACTGCAAAAAAAATGTTTGATTTCCATTTAAAGATTTATTACATTGCTGTTAATTATTTATAACTCATAATGCAGATGAGAAAAATAGTAATACTTCTTCTAATTATACTCAGCTTTAAAACTATTCATGCGCAGTCTACGTGGTTCTGGCAGCAGCCGTTGCCGACGGGAAATTTTCTTTATTCGGTTGATTTCGCAAATGAGATGACCGGGTATGCTTCGGGCACAGTAGGAACGGTAATGAAGTCAACTGACGGAGGAAGCAGCTGGAGCTTGAAAAATATTAATACTACCGGATACTTAACTTCAGTAAGTGCAGCTGATGAAAATACAGTACTGGCTTCCAGAAACAATATATACAGATCGAGTAATGGCGGAGAAAGCTGGACGGAGGTTTACAGTTATACAGGAAACGTTTCATTCTTTCTGGATTTTCCGACAAAGAATACAGGTTATGCAGCAGGAGCAATCGGAGTAATTTTAAAAACTACAAATTCTGGAATAAACTGGATCAATCAGACCAGTCCAGTTTCGCAGGCGTTTTATGATATTTCATTTTCAGATTCACTTCATGGAATTATTTCAACATACAGAGGTGTCATAACAACAACTGATGGAGGAATTAACTGGACCTATGTAAACTTCAATCTGGAGTCATTTGATCTGGTGGCATCCTGTTCACAAACAGACAATCATAATCTGTTTGCAATAACTTCATTTGATTATTTTTTCAGATCAACAAACGGTGGACTGAACTGGACAAGCAGTCTTCTTCCTGTTGATTTTTCAAACATACCCAGGCAGTGTTCATTTTCTGATAGCACCAGGGGATTTATAGTCACGAGCTGGGGAAATATATTAAGGACAACAGATGCAGGAAATAACTGGGTGGCAGATTCTACATTTCTGCCCGAATATTACAAGATAAATGTATTAAGAGGAGTTCAGGCATTTAACAACAATATAGTTTATGTCTGCGGCGCAGGCGGAAAGGTTGGTAAATCAACGAACGGAGGAATTAACTGGACATCATCTACGGATGCAGCAATCGATCTTATTTCAAATTATTTTATAAATGAAATCACAGGATATACCGTTGGCTATGACGGACTGATTTTAAAAACAACAAACGGAGGAAATAACTGGATACAACAGAAAAGCAACACAATACAAAATCTAAAAGATGTTATTTTTGTGAATGAAGATGTCGGTTATGTTTGCGGGGATACAGGGACAGTGCTGAAGACGACGGATGGGGGCAGTAACTGGGAAGTGAGGACAAGCGGGTTTAATGATAATAATATCAAATTATTTTTTACAGATTTGAATACAGGTTACATAGTAGGTCGAAATGCATCAATCATTAAGACCATTAACGGAGGATCAAACTGGAAAAAGCAAAACAGCTTACCTTTTGATGAATTTAATTCATTGTATTTTTTTAACAGTAATACAGGTTTTATATGTACCAACAGCAGTATAAGAAAAACTACTGACGGAGGATCCAATTGGGTTCAAATTACTAATGTAGGCGGATATGATATTACATTTAAGGATACATTAACAGGTTACGCCTGCGGAGTAGGAGGCAGAATAAGAAAAACAACTGACGGAGGATTTGACTGGGTAAATCAGGCAAGTAATTTATCCGGTACATTAGTATCTGTTTCATTTATTGATAAAAATAATGGATTTGTAACAGGCGGTGAAGGGGAGATAGCAAAGACAACAAATGGAGGTATTAACTGGATAATTCAAAACTCTATGACTTTAAATGGATTAACTTCAATTTTCATAATAAATAATAATACAGGTTATATATGCGGAGAGTTCGGATCTCTATTAAAAACTACAAATGCGGGTTTAACTTTTGTAAATACCGGCAATACGATAATTCCAACTCAATATATACTTGAACAAAATTATCCAAATCCATTTAATTCAAGTACAATAATAAAGTATGAATTAAAAAATTCCACAAATGTAAATATTAAGCTTTACAATATTGAAGGTAAAGAGATAAGAACTTTATTAAATAAAAATCAGAATGCAGGTAGCTATGAGATAATGTTTAATGCATCTGAAATAACTTCCGGAGTATATTTTTATTCTTTTGAAATAGAAAATGTTTTAATTGAAACCAGAAAACTTTTGTTAATTAAATAAAATAATTTATTAATTTAAACAGGACTAATATGAAAAAAATAATTAGCATTTCCATTTTTACTTTCTTAGTTCTTTCTATCTGTAACGCACAAATATTAGAAGATTACCCATTTAAAACATATTTGGACTCTGCTGATAATATTTATGTAACCGGTTTTAAACAAATTGGAATGACTAAGGAACTATTCACAGCTAAATATCCGCCGAATGAAAATTCTCCTGCTTTGTGGTCAAGAGTGTATGAAAATCCAAATGGAGATGACAGAGGATTAGATATTGCAGTGGACAGTGATGGTAATACTTTTGTTACCGGATATACATTTAATAGTATTTTAAATAATAATGATATTATTGTAATGGCTTACAACCCAGACGGAACATTTAAGTGGAGCAAAATATTTGAAAATCCCGGAGATGATAAAGGAATGGGAATTGATTTAAAATTAAATGAAGATGGTCAAGCAATGGAGGTCTTTATAACCGGATTTATGACATCCAGAGAAAACAGAAAGAATTATTTGATAAAGAAGTTATCAGCAACTAACGGCGCGCTCATCTGGCAAAACACATACGGAGTAAAATTCGGAGACAACATAGCAACAGATATATTAATTGACAATGATTTTGCTTATGTGCTTGGCTATTCATATTTCGGACCGCAGAGACTTAATGATATTGCACTTCTGACATTTTATCAGGATAATGGTTCACTGCAGGAGGCATTATTTGATAACCGGCCGGGTACTGATGAGAAGCCGACAGGATTTTTGATAGCCGAGAGATCACATATTCCGGTGCAGAAGTCAAGAATAGCACTGACTAGTAATACAGATAATCATGGAAACGGAAATTCCGGAAAAAAATATCTTACAATGTTTTTAGACAGGAGTTCAGGCAATGCATTTAATATTAAATGGAGCAGGGAATTTTCGAACAGCTCTGAAAACAGAAATGACGCTGTTACTTCAATATGCAGAGATAACTCAGGTGATATTTATATTTCAGGCTACGCTCTGAATACAAAACAGAGATATCGGGGAATGGATTTTATAACAGCTAAATACACGGCAGATTCTGGAAATTACGGCTGGACGGAAAATACAAGAATGTTCAACTACAGTGACACGTCTTCTGCCGGAGTCAATGACAGAGCATCATCAATAAAGGTAAATAATCAGAAAACGGTTTATGTCGCGGGAGTATCGGAAGCTTCACCGAGCGGGTATTCTTATGTTCAGTACATACAATCATCCGGGCAGCCCGTATATGAACTCGACAGGATGTTCATCCCGAATTTTATAAACAGTGACAGGGATCAGGGTCAGTTTCTGAATAAATGGGCAACAATTCATATTGCAGATGACGGCACTCCACTGATGGTAGTAATGGGCTGGAATGAAAACGAAGCGCACTGGGCAGCAATAAGGTATGATGCAGACGGTAATGTGCTATATACTATTAATAATGAATCCGGAATCACGGATAAATCTTTTCAGAAAAAAGAAAATGCAGTCTCACTTAATCTGAATAATTATCCGAATCCATTCAATCCTTCCACGGTTATAAGTTATGAGTTAAGCGCAAACGGATTTGTGAATCTGAAGATATATGATATAACGGGAAGGGAAGTGGCTTCTTTGATAAATGAAAATCAGACCTCCGGAAGTCATTCGGTCAGTTTTAATGCGGGGGATCTTTCGAACGGGGTTTATTATTATTTTGTATCGGTGAACGGGGTAAAAAGCCGGAGTAAGAGTATGATACTTTTGAAATGAGTACAATTAACTTATAAAATATTTTTAATTTTTCTACCGATATTAAATCCCTACGGGATTGATTGTAATTGCCGGTAATAATTTACCGATATCAAATCACTACGGGTAAAATATATTAAACAGGGAATCAGAGATATTGTTATGAATATCATCCAATAAATATAAAATGAAATGACGCTGAATTCGGTGGCACTTAAAGTAATTTTATGAGTGTATCTTCAGACTATTGATTTTATAAATTAATAGATTTATATTGTTTACAGTTTCTCTCGGAGAAATTTAAGGAATAAACAAATTTGAATTGAATACTAATAAACCTAAAATATTTTCACTTACCTACTGGTTTTAGTTTTCTTCTTAATTCTGTTTTTTATCGGAGATAGGTATTATAAAAGACAATTTAGTATAATATGAAATGAGCAGAATTTCTGCAGAATAATTCATAAATATTATTTTCGCTTAGTTATAATACTGAACTGCCATAAGATATTTGCCCAAATAAAATATTCTCCAATGAATATTTTAAAATGTTATTATGAAAAAGCTTATCATATTTTTATTTCTGATTTTATCAATAACTGACACATATTCTCAGACGGTAAAATTTGCAGCAATCGGAGACTACGGTGGCTTTACGGAAAACGGCGGAGCAGGAGAGCTGGCAGTAGCGAATATGGTAAAAAGCTGGGAGACTGATACGAGCTATTTTATAATTACTTTAGGTGACAATAATTATTATCCGACTGTTGAAGCTGATCAGACCATAGACCGGAACATAGGTCAGTTTTACCACAACTATATATATCCGTATAATCAAGCCGGATTCAGTCCGGGATATACACCGAATCCTCAGACAGTTAACCGGTTTTTCCCTGCTATGGGAAATCATGATCACTACGGAAATCCGGTTTATTCATATTACCTGTATTTTCAATTTACAAATATTAACAGAGGCAACTCAACATCTTATCCCGGAGGAAACCGGTACTACGATTTCAGGAAGGGGAACGTACATTTCTTTTGTCTAAACTCAGGTGTAGATCCTGCTGATCACACAGGATTTAATTTTTATTCCGAGCCTGACGGAATAGACAGTAATTCAGTTCAGGGACAATGGCTGAAAACGAGACTTTCACAATCAAACGCAAAATGGAAAATTGTTTATTTTCATCACCCGCCTTATTTTTCAATTTACGGATACCCTACAGACAGTTATAAAGCAATGAGATATCCTTTCAAACGCTGGGGAGCAAGTGTAGTACTTTGCGGTCACCTGCATACTTATGAAAAGCTTTATATTGACGGAATGACCTATATAACCAACGGGCTTGGAGGAGACAGTGACGGACTAGATTCACTTTATCAGCCGGCAGTGCCGGGCAGTCTTGTCAGATATTCTGCAAACTATGGCGCGCTGAAATGTGCCGCATATACAGACAGTCTGGTATTCAGATTTATAAACATAGACGGACAGGTTGTTGACTACAGCAGAATTACTGAAAACGGTCTCGGACCTCCTCCGACAAAATTATACGTAAATGACAATTCGCTTTTGGGGAATATATACACTACCGCTGCCGGAAATGATTTCAATTCCGGATCTGCAGGTTCACCGTTTGCAACAATAGCCCGCGCTGTTCAGGTCGCGGAAGCCGGTGATACGATAATGGTAGATGCGGGTAACTATTCGGAGAATATTAATGTAAACAAGTCTATAGTAATTTCCGGTACGAACAAAAGCAGTACAGGATTTTCAAACAGGCTTTCTGAGTCGCAAATAATTTCCAGCGGAAACAATAGTGCAGTAATTACAATCTCTGCGGGTAATGTTGTACTGGAAGGACTGACTATAAACGGCGACGACCCAGCTGTAAGCGGAAGCGCTACTGCAAAAGGAAATGATGTTAATGCAAATTCGGGAATACTTGTAAGCGGAACATTTAGCGGTTTAATTATCAAAAATAATATCATTAAAAGTGTATTCTCCGGATATAAAGGAGAAGGTCTTTCCTCAGGAAATCTGATTTCAGGAAACCTGTTCGACGGAATTGGCAATTACAATAAAGGTTCAGCAGTATCTTTGTATAACAGCCATTATGCAAATATTACAAATAATAAAATGACAGGAGTGTGGGCAGGGATTTGCGCAAACAATTTTATTTTAAGCAGCGGAATTGGAGACTGGAATGTATCAGGAAATGAAATACACAGTTACTCTGCAGGATTATGTTACAGGTATCAGAGTCAGAATTCCACACCCATTAATTTTAACAATAACAGAATATTTGCAGATTCAGCCGCTGTGGATAATGATTTCGGGATTCTATTGGTATCAGTAAAGGATTCTGTGCTCCCGGTATTCACAGACAACACAATTCAAGGCTCAGATTACGGCATTGGTATTTTTGATGTTTCTATATTCATTGGTATAAATATTGGAAACAGCGATACAATAAGAAGCACAAAAAAAGCAGGAATATTATTTACAAATGAACTTAATTTTAATCCCGTTGACAGTACTAATTATTTATCACAAGGTCCTGGCGGTTCAGCGAAATTAAATATCAGCGGTGCAGTCATTTTACCGAATACAGGAAGCGGTATAACAGCTGATGCAGGAGGAGGATCAAATGCCGAGCTTAGTTTTAATTCTCCCACACTTATAGTTGGCGGAACTACCGGGTTAGAAATAAAAGGAATTGGTTCTTTAATAAGCGGAAATTCTCTGAACAATTTATCATTCAATGGTCAGTCAGAAAAGTATATTTCACTTTCTAACAATGCTCTCAAAGGAAACATAATAGATGCAACAGGAGCATTATTTGAGGGAAGTTCCGGAACTGAAAAAAGTGTATTACAGAATTTTCAAACTGAAGACAGGATCGATCACCGAACTGATAATGACAGTCTTGGAATAATTCTTGTGAAATCACGGAATATTTTTATTACGCAAAACAGTTACTTACTTCCGGAAACAACAGCGCCATCTGTGCAGAGAGGATTCAATGCATCATCTGACGGATTTACTGTTAATATAGCAGCCGGAATATACAATGAAGATCTTGACATAAATAAAAGAATTGAGATCACGGGTGAAAATTCTGGTACAGTAATAAGAGGACTTTACAGCGGAAATGAAAATACAATTCAGGTAACTGCTGATAATGCTTCTATAAAGAATCTCACAGTTACACGTGATTATGGGACAGACCTTTATTCATGGCAAACAAGTACAAAGAAATCCGGGATTTATCTTTCCCCTAATACTTACGGTATTAAAATAGATATTGTGAATATTCATGGTCACCAAAACGGAATCAATATTAATAATTCTAAAAGCTCAGAAATAACAAACTGCAGAATAGACAGCAACTATAACGGAGTAGTCTTTACGGATAATACTGACAGCACTTTTATGAGCGGCTGTTTCATTCAATCCAATTTTGCCTCAGGAATAAAGTTTGATTTTGATGAAGGAGAATTAAGTTCGATAGGTTCAGAAATAATAAATAATAATATCAGCTACAACTGGTATTCGCAGATTAACTTTAAAAGGAATAATGCGCCTGAAATTAATCCTGTAAATCTCGGGGGATTGAAAATGAGCTGTAACTGGTATGGAACTAATCATCCGGAATTAATAGCGGGTTCATCAGATGAACCCGGATATGAAGTGCTTATTCCGGTGCAATTCGGTGGAACAGATCCGGGTTTAAACATTTCATTATCCGGAATAGAGTCAAACAGAATTCCTTATACACCATGGCTTATAAGCGGTAATGATACAGATACACTTCTTTCCGGATTCCAGTCTGAAGATTCCTGCATAGGAATTAAAACTATTCATAAGTTCTATGTAAATGACAGTAACAGCACAGGTGACGTATATACTTCATCAACCGGTGATGACAGCAATAACGGAACATCTTCTTCACCATTTGCCGGAATACAGCATGCAGTAATAACTGCTGTTTCTGGTGACACTGTTGTTATAGATGCCGGAACATACAATGAAGACATTATAATAAACAAGAAATTATATATGGAAGGAGTTTCGGGCAATACTTTTGTAAGCGGATTATATTCCGGAGACAGCGCTACTGTTATTATAACTTCAGACAGTACTGAACTAAGAAATGTGACAGTGACAAGAGATTTTGGAGGTGATTTAATATCATGGCATAACTGTACGAAGAACTACGGAATAGTTTTATCAGAAGGCACTTCGAACATAAGCCTGAATAATGTAGTTGTAAGAGGGAACCGAAACGGAATATATATAAATAATTCTCAGAATTTAAAATTAGAGAACTGCATAGTTAAAAAGAATTATTCAGGGATTACTATTAAAGGTAATGTCAGCGGAGCGGAAATTCACAACAATTTTATAAATGAAAATTTTACAAACGGCGTATTATTTGATTTTGATCAGATGCCCGGTTTAGTTCTAACAAATGTGCATTTTACATTTAACAATTTATCGGACAACTGGTATTCGCAGGTTAATTTTAAAAATGAAAATAAGAATGTTCCTGCCGGAGATACTTCAGGATTTACATTTAACTGCAACTGGTACGGAGTGGAATTACCTTCATCAAGACGCATTAATGAAGATCTGCCTGATTATTATTCACTTATTCCAACTCAGTTTGAAGGGTCAAATCCCGGATTAAGCAGACAGCTGTCCGGTTCAGGAATTTCCTTATGCAAATTTCGTCCCTGGCTTACCGTCGGAAATGATAATGAATTATCGCTGCCGGGATTTCAGGAAGTACCGGGATCGTGCAACGGTCAACAGAGTGCATATTATGTAAATGATACATCTTTAACCGGTGATTATTATACTTCAGAAAGAGGAAGTGATCTTAATTCCGGAACACGTGAAGCGCCTTTTGTTTCGATTGGAGCTGCAATTGCTGAAGCCGGACCCGGAGATACAGTTTATGCAGATGCAGGAACATATCAGGAGAGTTTAATAATTGACAAAAGATTAATTTTAATTGGTGCGAATGCAGGGATAAGTCCTAACTTTGAGATCAGGAGATCCGAAAGTAATTTAACGGGAGAGAATTCAATTAATATAACCGGTACGGAAAATATAGTTATCAAAGGATTCCGTTTTACTTCAGCAGAAGGTCATCCTATGAATGTAAATTCAACCGGTTCAGATATATTGTTTGAGAAAAATATTCTCGAAGGCAGTCAGGGAATTTTCTTTTATGAACCTGACACATTAAGAATAGCAGATAATAAATTTATATACATTGATTCCAGTTTCGAATCAGGAATAATGATAAGCGGAAATTATAATGGTGTTACAGGTACGTATACGGAAGTAAGTAAAAATATATGGAGAAACTGTAATTCAGGAGGACTGTATATAAGTAATGTAAAAGGATCAATTAACTTCAACGATTTCAATTTTATTCTTAATTACGGTATAAAGATTGACAGCATATTTAATCTTGATATTTCAAAAAATTCATTCAACGGAATAATCAGCAATGAAGCAAATTCTACTTCGCCGGGTTCAGGAATTATATTTACTTCTGTAAATACCGGCTCAGTTTCAAGAATCAATGAAAACTTTTTTACACAAAACAAGAAAGGTATTACGGTTCAGAATATCTGCAATCTGACAGGGTCCGAGATTTCAGTTAACAGCAATTCATTTTTTGAAAACGCGGGAGAGAATATTGAAAATTTTGCATCCGGAATAATAACAGCTTCCTGTAACTGGTACGGAACAACTGATGTGAGTTTAATTGCATTGAAGCTTTCAAGCAGCGTAAACTTTTTCCCTTATCTGACAGCCGGTACAGATACAGATGAGAGCACACCCGGATTCCAGCCCGAGGCTGGTGCCTGTAACGGACAAACCACAAAATTATATGTGAATGATAATTCGAATGATGAAAGAGTTTATACAAGTTCGATCGGCAATGATGCGAATCCGGGAACATCTTCAGCACCTTTATCAACATTACGCAAAGCCATTTTACTGTCTCGTCCGGGTGACACTATTTTTGTGGATGCGGGTAAATATTACGGAAATGATACGATAAATAATCCACTGACAATTATCGGAGCAGGCAACGATTTAACTGTGATTCATCCACTGTTATCTAACCCGGCGCCTGAAGGAGCCGGAAATGAGGCATTATTTCCGGAAGCCAGTAACGTAATATTAATCAAGTCATCAGATGTAAATATCAGAAAAATAATCATAGATGGTGATAATACTTCAATGAGCAGCGGAATAATTATTAATGGAGCGGATATAGATGCCAGAAACGGAATCATTACGGATTCAAATTCAGGTCCGGTCAGCGGATTAACAATCGACAGTGTGAAGGTTAAAAATATTTTTCAAAACGGAATATCTAATTCCACCGGCGGAAATTTTATATTCAGTCATATTGATGTGGATAATGTTATGGGTAATTCTTATTCTTCTGCATTATCAAATACAGGGGGAGAAGGTTCATACATAAATAATTCTATAAAAAATTCATCAATTGCAATTTACTCGAGACACAGCAGTCATTCGTTATATAACGGAAATCATATCTTATTATCCGGGACTGGAATCAGAATTGATCATTCTGGATATGGTTCATCATCATCTGACAGCATATTCGGAAATTCAGTTACTAACAGCCTTGACAACGGAAAGGGCATTTGCATATTTTCTCCATACCGACCTGTATTTGTAATGGATAATATTATTACAAATGCGGACACAGGTATTTTAAATGCAGGTCAGAGTGATACTGCGTTAATTACATTTACACGGAATATCATTGACGGACAGAATAAATCCGGCAGCAGGGGAATCGTTCAGACAACAAGCAGATATGGTGAATTTAGTTCCGATGTAAATGGTATCTACAAAAATAATTTTATCAGGAATAACACTATTGGATTCACATTGGAAAGTGATACCGGATTCATTAATAATATATATTCAAATGATAATTGGTTCAGCGGAAATACTGAAGCAGTAATTTTAACAGGAGCCGGCATGACATTAAACAATTTCAACTGCAACTGGTGGGGGACAGCGACGGATGTAGTTTCCGTGTTAAATCCTTCCGTAAACTATACTCCATACTTAACGGACAGTACAGACTTTGAACCTGAAACAAACGGTTTTCAGCCGGTACCAGGGAGCTGCAATGGTAATCAGCCATCTGTATTAAATATAAAAGTTATACCAGAAGGTTTATACAATACGGATACAAAAAAGCTTGCATTAGCAGATACTGTCAGAGTTAATCTTCGCATAAATACATATCCATTTAATATAACAGATTCAGCAGTTTCCGTTTTGGATTCTGTTAGTTTTACATCATCTTTTGAATTCCCTGATACACCGGATGGAACTTATTATATAGAGATCAAACACAGAAATTCCATTTCTACCTGGAGTAAAGCCGGTGGTGAGATCTTTTCAGCACACACGGAAATGTATTATGATTTTACCTCATCTCAGGAAAATGCTTTCGGGAACAATATGAAGCAGGCAGATTCAGAGCCATTATTGTTTGGAATCTTTGGAGGAGATGTAAATCAGGAAGGGCTTATTGATCTAACTGATTTAATACTTATTCATAATGATGTAAGTAATTTCACAATGGGTTATGTAAACACTGATATTAACGGTGATGATATTACAGACCTTAATGATATAATATTATCCTACAATAATTCCGCTAATTTTGCCGAGAAGATAGTTCCATGATTTTTTGAGATAAAATGTATCTCGAAAAGCAAACCTTAAAAGCGCAGAATGCTTACCGCAGAAAGCTCAGAATGCTTCACGCAGAAAATACAGAATGCTTAACGCAGAAAATACAGAATACTTAACGCAGAAAACACAGAATACTTAACGCAGTAAACGCAGAAATTTTATATTCTTTTCTGTGATTTCAGCGGTAAGCATTTTGCGGATTCTGCGGTAAACATTTTGCGGATTTTGCGGTAAACATTTTGCGGATTTTGCGGTAAGTATTTTGCGGATTTTGCGGTAAACATTTTGCGGATTCTGCGGTAAACATTTTGCGGATTCTGCGGTAAACATTTTGCGGATTCTGCGGTAAGCATTTTGCGGATTCTGCGGTAAACATTTTGCGGATTTTGCGGTAAACATTTTGCGGATTTTGCGGTAAGTATTTTGCGGATTTTGTGATAAGCATATTTTTAATTAATTCCGGACACTACTAAAATAATATTAGGAAATCTACTTTATAATATCTAATTTTGTAAAACACCAAAAACTTACCGGCACAAAAGGAGAGTATATTTAAGTATATTAATTCTTAAATAGACTGTGCTTCAGAATAAATGGAAATGATATTATCCATTCCCCCCAATAGTTTTAAAAATTAAATTTTTATATTATATATTATTTTTTAATTAAACTAAAAAAACTATGAAAAAAATATTTACATTGTTCTTTGCAGTATTTATTTTCTGTTCATCTGAAACACAATCACAGATAAGCACTTTTCCTTATGTCGCTACCGGTGATAATAACATTGGCTGGAACGTAGTACAGGGACCGATTCTATGGTTTATAGCACCGGCAACAAAGAATCCATCAGGAGCGTCATCAAATCCTGCTTTGATCTGTAATTTTTACGGACAGCCGGCAGGTGTAGAAGGACTTGTTGTATCACCTGCATTCAACTTTACATCTTTGTCGAAGCCCGTACTTCATTTTTATGTTGCATACCGAACATATCCGACATTTAATGATTCTCTTCAGGTTTTAATTTCAACTAACGGAGGTTCCACTTTTATTGATACTCCGGTTCCTTACAGAAGGTCAAACAATTCAACGCCTTCTTTAGCGACACTTTCTCCAAGTGTGTCAGAGTTTAATCCTTCTTTACCTTCACAATGGAGACACGAAACCATCGATCTTTCGGCTTATGCAGGAGTCAATAATGTATTCATTGCTTTCAGAGGTGTAAGCGCTTTCGGGAATAATCTGTGGATCGATAATTTTATAGTTACAAATGCAGACGCATACTGTACAAGCAATGTCAGCACACCGGGAAATTTCTCCTGCAATCCTATTGTAAATGTAAATATGATTTCCACAGGAGACCCATCAGGAGGAATAATATCTGTTACAGAGCATTTGAACCAGGACCCGGTTCCTACTCTTGCATCACCAAATATTGCAGTCAATACATCAGCAACAACTATGGACGGATCAATCTATACTCCTAACATAATCGGACCGGACGCCTGGTTTACTGTCAGCTATACCGGTAATGATCAGCTCGGCTATTCGACATATAATATTTCAATAGATATATCAGGCTATATATCAGTACTCGACCTGGGTAAATTATATATAGTAAAGCGTTCTGATCTGACAGGATCGTGGGTTGCTTTAAATACTACTGCATCAGGTTCAACTCTTACTGCATCAGGTCTGACAACGTTTTCTGATTTCGGTATAGGTGGTGACAGTTTACAAAATCCATTACCCGTTGAACTGTCATCTTTTACATCAGAGGTAAACGGAAGAAGTGTAATTCTAAAATGGAGTACTTCTTCTGAAATCAATAACTCAGGATTTAATATTGAGAGATCTGTAAATAATGACTGGATTAAAATCGGAAATGTTTCAGGAAACGGGACAATTAATTCACCGAAGAGTTATATATTTACCGACAATAACTTGAATACAGGAATTTACAATTACAGATTGAAGCAGATCGACTATAATGGAAATTTCCAGTATTACAATTTATTAAATGAGATACAGATAGGAATACCGGAGAAATATGAGCTTTCACAAAATTATCCGAATCCGTTTAATCCGGCAACCAATATAAATTATAATTTACCTGCCGATTCAAAAGTAAGTATCAAAATATTTGATATTTCCGGAAAGGAAGTATATAATTTATTGAATGAATTCAAATCTGCAGGATATCACACAGTAAATTTCAACGCATCATCTTTTTCAAGCGGTATTTATTTTTACACCATAAATACTGATAATTTTACTGCAACTAAGAAAATGACACTTCTGAAATAAATTTAATTAAATCTTTAAAATAAAAACCGGGATCATATTGGTCGCGGTTTTTTTATGTTATCATTGTATTAACTCCTGGGAAATTTTTTGTGAGGAATCCAAATTATAAAATAAAATTATGATAAACAAATAGTTTTGGATTTGAAGAGTAAATTTTAACTTTGAAAAAATTGATATAATAATCTATTTTGAACTAAATTATTTATTAACCAAATATTCCCAATTATGACAAAAAAATACTTTTTAACAGTTTTCTTTATTATATTTTCCTTCACCGTTTCTTTAAAAGCGCAGCTTCTTGTTGAAAGTTTTGATTATCCTGCCGGAGATTCTTTAGGAGCGCACGGATGGGTTCATTTTAGTCCAGACCTGCCGACTAACAGACTTCTTGTAACTGCTCCGGGACTCGATTATACAGGTTATCAGATGCCGGGAGTCGGCAATGCAACGACTCTTTCAAATACGGGACAAGATGCATATAAACCTCTTTCTTCCAATGTAACTTCCGGAAGTTTGTATTCATTTTTTCTGGTGAAAGTTGATACAGCAAGAATTATTGCTGGCGGCGGTGATTATTTTTTCGGATACTTGCCTTCTACAAGTACTACTAATTATACCTGCAGAGTATACATCAGAAAATCCGTAACCTTGAATAATACATTTGCATTTGGAATTACAAAAAATGCAATATCCGGAGGAGCAGTATTATGGAGTGATTCGGTTTATACTTTAGGTACAAAATATCTTGTATGCGCAAAGTATACATTTGTAACAGGTACAACAAATGATGATCTTGTAAGTTTATTTGTATTTTCCTCCGGTGTACCTTCTACAGAACCGGCACCAACATTAGGTCCTGTCACAAGTACAACTACAGATGTTCTGAATATAGGCAGATTTGCTCTGAGACAGGGACTTGCAACTACTTCAGCAAACCTTGTACTGGATGAAATATATTCAGGTACTGACTGGACTACCTTACTGCCTGTGGAATTATCATCTTTTTCATCAGCTGTAAATAAGAATATTGTCGAATTGAACTGGGCAACTACTCAGGAAACCAATAACATGGGTTTTGAAATTGAGAGGAAAAGCAATAGCAGTCAGTCTTCAGGTGAATGGAAGAACATAGGAAATGTATCAGGTAACGGTACTTCATCGTCGGTTCATAACTATTCATTCACAGACAGAAATCTTTCAACAGGAAATTACAGTTACAGGCTGAAGCAGATAGATTTTAACGGTAATTTCGAATATTTCAATTTACAGAATGAAGTGAATATTGGTATTCCGTCAGTGTTCAGTTTATCACAGAATTATCCGAATCCATTCAACCCGGCAACTACCATCAACTTTGATTTGCCGGTTGACAGTAAAGTAAACATAAAATTGTTTGATATCTCAGGCAGAGAAGCGGCAACTGTAATAAATGAATTTAAAACTGCAGGGTATCATACAGTAAATTTCAATGCATCAGGATTGACAAGCGGTGTATATTTTTACAACCTTACAGGGGCTAATTTTTCTGTAACGAGAAAGATGCTGCTTGTAAAATAATTCAGACTTCTGAATCAATTACACGATTCAATAAACATATTTAGTTTAAGCCGGAAAAATGAGTTTTCCGGCTTATTTATTACAAGTTGAATCAAATTTTACAGTTATTTATTATTTCTAATATTGATTTAATTAATTAGAAATTATATGTTGTAAGCAAACGATTTTTAAAATAACAAATCTTAACCTCAAAAAATAAACCGCTTTTTTAAACTTAAATAAAAACATATATGAAAAAAATTATCTTATTTTTTTGTTTTGCTTTTTTTGTTTCCAGCTCAAATGCCCAGCATTTGTTTCAAGAAAATTTTGATTATACAGCCGGAGACTCTATCGGAGCTCACGGATGGGTCTGGAATACAGGAGTAGCAAATACAATAATGGTTACATCTCCAGGGTTAACATTTCCAGGCTATGCGCTTTCGGGAATTGGAAACGGAACAACTTTAAACACCAATGGAAATGATGCATATAAAGAACTCGGATACATTGACAGTACAGGTTCTGTTTATGCTTCATTCATGGTAAGAATTGACAGTGCAAAAGCGCAGGGAGATTATTTCTTTGCATTGCTTCAGACAGGTTCCACCAGTTTTTATGAAGGAAGAGTCAGTGCAAGAATAAGAAGCGGTGTTGTGAATTTTGGAATTACAAAAGGAAATGCAGGTTCTGATACAAGTGTTGCCGGAATCTGGACTACAGGAAATTATTCATTAGGCACAACCTACGTTCTGGTTTTAAAATATACATTTGTTCCCGGGGCAGCAAATGATGCAGTCAGCTTATTTGTTTTTGACAGCAGCATACCGTCTGCAGAACCAACTCCGACAGTCGGACCAATTTCGGCTTATACATCACCTGATGCTGCAGGGGGAATCGGCCGTGTAGCACTCAGACAAGGAACTGCAGCCAGAGCTCCGTATTGTGCAGTTGATGGGATAAGGGTTTCAACTTCGTGGATGCCGTCAGTCTGGAATATTAAAGTTGCTGTTCAGGGATTGTATGAAGAAGGAACCGGACGTTTAAATTTAAGAGATACAGTAGATATATATCTTCGTTCCAGTGTAAGTCCCTATCCTTTTGTTGATTCAGCAAAGGCAGTAATTGACTCAGTTTCATTAACAGGAACCTATGCATTTGCTAATGCACCTGACGGAAATTACTATATTGTTGCAAGATACAGAAATATGAATGTTTTCAGAAACGGAATTACAACCTGGAGTAAATCAGGCGGAGAGCCGCTTACAAGACTTAACGGAAGCTATAATTTTACTTCATCCGCTACACAGGCATTTGGAAATAATCTGAAGCTTAAAGGTTCAGTCTATACTGTATATAACGGAGATGTAGATCAGGACGGATTAATTGATCTGACTGATCTGATCGCAATTTATAATGATGCGAAAGTATTTACCACCGGATATTTAAACACAGAATTAAACGGTGATAACATAGTAGATCTCGGGGACATTATCATAGCCAATAATAATTCTTCGACATTTGTTCAGGTAGTAGCTCCGTAATAAAATCGAAATTAAAAATAAAAGTGAGGGCGATAGTCCTCACTTTTTAATTTATACATAGCATTTAACAGAGTTTAGAAATTTCATAGTATTCTTAAACTTTTCCCTGTTCTGATATATTTTTAAATATAAACAAATATATGAATTGGTAATGGGAAATATTTTATTTAATATATAAAAAGTTAAATATTTATTTCAAAAAAATTTTATTAAAATTAATTTAGAAGGAGTGATATACATTTATGAAACAAAAATTTACAATATTTTTTGCAATATTTACAATTCTTGTACTTACTAATTTTTCCTTTTCACAAACCTATTTAGTAGAAAATTTTGATTACCCTACGGGAGATTCATTAGGTGCCCACGGATGGAACTGGATAAGCGGAACAACAAACATTCTCAGCGCAACATCACCGGGAATGGTTTATGCGGGATATCCTTTATCCAATATCGGAAATGCAACCACACTAGCTACTTCAGGAGAAGATTCATATAAAGAATTAGGTGTAGCAGACAGCGTTGGTTCAATTTATGCAACTTTCATGGTGAATATAACTGCTGCTCAAAGACAGGGTGATTATTTCGCTGCATTTTTACAAACCGGTTCAACAACTTTTTATGAAGGAAGGTTAAGCGCGAGAATAGTTGACGGAGTAGTTAATTTTGGAATTACAAAAGGAAATTCGGCATCTGATACAACTGTAGCCGGAATTTGGACAACAGGAAATTATGCTTTAAACACTACATATCTTGTGGTCTTAAAATATACATTCATCGCAGGAACTGCCAATGACGCAGTCAGCTTATTTGTATTTTCATCAGGAGTACCTGCTACTGAACCAACACCAACAGTCGGACCGATTTCTGCATACACTTCTGCAGATGCTTCCAGCATAGGAAGATTTGCTCTGAGACAGGGGACTGCAACGAGAGCTCCAAATGTTAATTTAGACGGCATAAAAGTTACAAAATCCTGGTCAGATATTTTATTATCAGTACAAAACGTATCAAACAATATTTCGCAATCATTTGAACTATCCCAGAATTATCCGAATCCATTCAATCCAAGTACAACTATAAATTTTAACATTCCTTCAAACGGTTTTGTAACACTGAATGTATATGATGCTCTTGGAAAAGAAGTCGGAAATCTTGTGAATGAAAATCTTAACGCCGGTTCATATAAGTATAATTTCAACGGAAGTAATCTGAATTCAGGAATTTACTTTTATACAATGAAATATACAAATAACAGTTCACAGACATTTACTCAAACAAAAAAATTAATACTGGTCAAATAATCTGAAAGAGTTATTTTTGTAAATTTAAACAGATTAAAATGAGATTCCCAAATAGTAAGTCTCATATTAAGTTCAAAATATTATTTCTTATATTTTTCATTTCGTTAACATCACGAAATGCAGATTCTGCAATCATTAATATTACGGTTTCGGACTTTGTTTTTACACCTGCAAATGTTCTGGCTGATGTTGGAGATACCGTCAGATGGAACTGGATCGGAACTAGAACTCATTCTACAACCTGTGACGGAAGCTTTCCCGGTACAGTTTTACCTCCTGGTGCTTCTCCCTGGGATCAGACACTTAACAGCGGAATTCCGGTATTTGAATATATAATTCAGGTTGCCGGTACATACAGTTATGTCTGTTCATTTCATGCGCCGGATATGGCCGGAACAATCATAGCTGATGAGCCATTGCCTGTAGAACTTACTGATTTCGTTGCAACTACAATAAAGAATGAAGTCATTCTCGACTGGTCAACATCAGGTGAGCTGAATAATGCTAGATTTGAAATTCAAAGAATAGATGTAACAAAAATATCAGATCATAATCCTAAGAAGCTTGAGTTTATGACAATCGGAGTTTTATCAGGAAACGGAACAATAAATCATATACACAATTACAGATTCACGGACAGAAATTTAAAAACCGGAATCTATTTATACAGACTGAGACAGGTTGATTTCAACAGCAATTTTATTTACCATTTTCTGGGTGATGAAGTCGTAGTCGGAATACCTTCTGTTTTCAATCTTTCGCAGAATTATCCTAATCCATTTAATCCTGTCACTAAAATAAATTACGAGCTGCCTGCCGATGGTTTTGTCACTGTATCTTTATTTGATATTTCCGGAAAACTGGTATCAACACTCATAAATGAAAACAGGAGCGCAGGATATCAGACACTTGAATTTAACGGATCAGGATTTTCCAGCGGAGTATATTATTACAGAATTGAATTCAATAATGAAAGTGGCAGTGAATCAATAACCAAGAAAATGCTGCTCGTTAAATAAGTTATAGTTCATTTAATAGAAAAA
>DAIPYG010000064.1:0-19690 GCA_036782875.1 Bacteroidota bacterium
ACTTCTTTCCAGTCATTCTTCATACTGACAACTTTAATTCCTTCAGCAGCAGCTACATTCAATGCTTCATTCAGAGGACTTATTTTAAAATCCTTATCATAAGCAACTTCTCTGACTCCGTCATCATGATGAAGAAGTAAAGCCATTCTCAATCCTTTTCTTGCTAAAGTATATCGCAGCATTGCAAGGTCACCATCTGAATTACCAAAAGCAAGCACAGGTCTTCTGCCGATGTGAAGGTGAATATTGTTAACTTTTTCATCCCTGTCATCAAAACTCCTGAGCTGAGGAAGTCTGACAACAACAGGTATTGTACCGTCATATTCAATTTTAGTCATACCGCTGCTTCCTGTTATGCGTTCACCGGGTATTCCGTAAATCTTTTCCGCAACAGTTCTCATGAAATCCACACCTCCTCCGGAGACTATGAATATTTTGAAACCATTATCTTTCAGATATCTCAGAAGCTCCAGTTGAGGTTTGAATGCAGTATTGTAAAATGAAAATTTAAATAAAGGATGAACCGCACTTTCAAACCATTCTTTCACAAAAGATTTAAATTCTTCAGGAGTTTTACCGTCGTGAGTTTTAAATAAAAGCTCTATTATTTTCTGCTTGGGGAAAGTTATAAGTGTTTTAATATCTTTATTTAGGAATGCATTATAAACAGTATCATTCTTTAGTTCAGGGTTTGCTTCAGCAAGTTTTTCCGCCCTGTAAAGAGCATAGAACAATTCCACTTGCAAAGGCTGTTCAGTCCAGAGAGTACCGTCATTATCAAATGTTGCAATTCGGTCTTCTTCAGGAATAAAGTCTGAAGAATCTTTATTTGTTATTTCAGCTACAAAATTTATTAAGGATTTTTTTATTTCTGTATCATTCCAGGAAGTTAATGATTTTTTTTCCATACCGGATAATTTTATTTAAATTTTTACGAAAATAATCATTTTGCTTTAAAGAATCCCTGTTTTAATCTATATAAATTATGAATGAATAACCGTTGACTAAAGTCAACGGCAATGATATTTTATGAATCTTATGAATCTTATGAATCTTATGAATCTTATGAATCTTATGAATCTATAAGTGATATACATTTTTTACTTGTTAAGTCAGATGAGAATTGTTTAATTTACAAAAATTATTATGATCTCTGTAAAAAACCTGACTAAGAAGTATTCGCCTGAAATTACAGCTCTTGATGATATTTCTTTTGAAACAGGCAAAGGTGAGATCTGCGGTTATATCGGAACCAACGGAGCGGGTAAATCCACTACAGTGAAAATTCTTACCGGAGTGATTGAATTTGACAAAGGTCAGGTTTTTATCAATGATATTGATGTCAGTAAGTATTCTTTTGAAGTAAAGAAAATAATAGGTTATGTACCTGAGACAGCTAACATGTTTAATTCACTTTCTCCAAAAGAATATCTTGAATTCATCGGAACAGTGCGGGACATTGAAAAGAGATTATTGAAAAAGAGAATAGATAACTTTTCTGAAATGTTTGATCTTTCAGAAATGATGAATGATTCGATCGGAAATCTGTCTAAAGGAAATAAACAGAAAGTGCTGATTACCTCTGCTTTATTGCATAATCCTGAAGTCATTTTTTTTGATGAGCCACTGAATGGTCTGGATGCAAATTCAATATTCGTCTTTCATGATCTCGTATCTTTTCTCATTTCAAGAAACAAGACAGTGCTGTACTGTTCGCATCTTCTTAATACAATTGAAAAAGTTTCTACAAAGATAATTCTGCTGGACAAAGGAAAAATTGTATTGGACATGAAGACTGAAGAGCTTAAGAACTCGGAAAACTTTACTGACCTGGAAGCTGTTTTCCGTAACCTGAAAACTGATACGGAATCAAAAAAATATTCGTATGAAAGTTTATTTGATTAGGTTTTCAATTTTAATGTTGATCCTGAGTGAAACTGCATATTCGCAGTATGGTAGTATTCCGATAGATTCGGCTTTTACCACGAATATTTTCAGAACTAATTTATACAATGACATTAATTCAGCCAATTTGAATTCTGTTTTAAATTACAATAAGAGTTTCAGGCTTTTCGGAGTAGAGGTGGAAAATTATTATCTTTCCAATGTATCAAAGCTCAGTCAGAATTTTTATTCCGATTACAATAATTTCAGATTTCTTATGTATTACAGGGTTAAGAATAATTTAAATGCCGGTGCAGGATTTCAAAGTATGTTTTATACTGATGATAAAAATTTTGTAACAAATAAAAACAACAGCAAATATTTTTTTGCAGACCTTAATTACATTCCTTTCGGAAATATAAACATAAATTCCGAAATTGGAATTAAAGGGGAAGATCAGATTGGGGAGTATAATTCCGGATTCAGCGGTATCATAAATGCAAATGTAAATAATTTTTCACTGAATGATTATGTAACGAACGGAAATCTTATTATTTTTTATGAGAACCTGATTCAGAAGCAGAATCATAACTACGAATTTAATGCTAATGTTTATAAGAGATTCAATACACAGACATATAACACGGGATATCTGAGATTTTATAACCAGCTCAATGATGTTTATTCCCCGGCGACTCCAAGCGTAATCAGCGAATATAATGTGAAAAATAATATCGAAAGCCGGCTCGAAAATTATTTTCAGGTGGGAGATAATCTGAATTATTCCCTTAATAATAATTTTGTTTTTTCATTTTCCGGATTTTTTACGAACAGGAATATTCTGAAACAGTATAAATACCGGGCTGCTCCTGTAAATATTCTTTTCGAAAATGTATATGATACAAAGATTCTGGAGAATAATCTGGAAATTTCCGGGGGACTTGGATATAATAACAGGAATATTACGTCTCAGCTGAACCTTATTCTTTCCGAAAGATCTGAAACTCATTCTCTTATCAATACTACAGGATACACTCCTTTACAGATCCTTGAGCTGGAAAGGACGGAGAAGAATAAAAACAATAACAGCAGAAGGGCATCTGTCGTGCTCGATGCGCTGTATAATTATTCAAATACCAATACATTCGGATTTGCAGGGTCAACTTCCTTGCTGAGATATGATACCGACTTTGAGCTTAATTTTGATGACAGGGATGAAAGAGAAACAGTGCTTTCATTCAATTACAGATACAATAATCTTCTCAATTTTGATGTGCTTACAAGATTTGATGTATTGCTGTCTCAGGTCAGCTATATATATTCACAGAGAAGCGCCAATAATTTTAATAACAGGGTATTTAAGCTTACTTCAGTCAGTTCATTTCAGCCTGTTAAGCAGGTTTCGACAAAGAATTTTGTGCAGGTGCTTGCAAACTACACGGTCTATGATTTTGAAGATATCGTAACTCAGGTTCAGAGTTTTTCATACAGACAATTGTACATAGCAGATTCTTCTTCTTATAATTTTTACGGAAATCTCTATATAGATTTTATCGGTGGTTTAAAATTATATGAGCAGGGTCAGTTTAATGACAGAAATTTTTCAGTAAAGCCTATAGCCTATTATGCAGAACAGCTGTATGCTCCGGATCTAAGCTATATGGTTAATTATTTTATCAATGTTGGAATCGGCTATAAGTATTTTAAGCAACTGCGTTATCAGTATGAAAACGGTTCAAAGGTGCTTGTGAATACATACCGTTCATTCGGACCATTCGGCAAAATTATTTTATATTTAAATAAGAATTCAATCATTAATTTTACAGGCGGGATAGACAATGTGGTCTATGAAGTTCCTCCACAGGATAATTCAGCAATAAATCTTCAGCTCAATATACTATGGAATATGTAATTAACTTAAATTAAAATTATTACGTAACATAAATTAAAATTATACATTTTGGAAAATTTTACCCTGGTTCTAAAGAGCAATCGCAATGAAATCAGAAGATTTGAAGTTATGCTCGAACAGGCAAACCAAAAGTTCAATCTAACAGTCGAGAAATTTATAAACCTCCAGATCGCCTGTTCGGAAGCGCTAATAAATGCAATCGTACACGGGAATGAAGAGGATGAAAGTAAGAATGTCTATACTAACATAGAAATGAACGAACTTAAAATGTCTGTAAGAATAAAGGATGAAGGAAAAGGATTTAAAGTCGAAGAGCTGCCTGATCCTACATCAAATGAAAATATTTTAAAAGAAAATGGAAGAGGAATTTACATTATCAGATCCCTGGTTGATGAGTTTACCTGTAATTCTTCCGAGAATGGAACGGAATTTATTCTTGTTGTGAGAAAATAAAAAAATCCATTTTTGATTTTTAAATAAAAAGAAACACTTAACCGGCGGAACACTGTATTAAGAAAAATAAATTTCAAATCAGTGTTACCTGGATTAAGTATTTAATTGTATATTGATTGCTGATTAAATTGTTAAGAAAATTTACTATTTATTCAGATTATCAAAAACATCCATAACTTCCTTAACAGATTTTGCCGATTCATTTACAAGTTTCATTTCTGAATCATTCAGCTTAAGCTCAATTATCTTTTCGATTCCCTTTTTACCTAATACAACCGGAACTCCCAGATAAATATCTTTCAGACCGTATTCACCCTGAAGCCAAGCGCAAACCGGAAAAATTCTTTTCTGATCCCTTAAAATTGATTCAACCATTTGAGCTGCAGCAGCACCCGGAGCATACCAGGCTGAAGTTCCCATCAGACTTACAAGCTCACCGCCTCCCTTTTTAGTCCTTTCTACTATTGCAGTAAGTTTTGAATCATCTATAAGCTCTGTGACGGGTATGCCGCTTACGGATGTATATCTTGGAAGGGGAACCATTGTGTCACCGTGACCGCCGAGAAGCATTGCGCTTATATCTTTAGGAGAGCAGTCAATGGCTTCAGCTAAAAAAGCTCTGTATCTTGCTGTGTCCAGAATTCCTGCCATTCCCATTACTTTAGTGGAAGGCAGCTTTGAACTTACATAAGCGCAGTAGGACATCACGTCAAGCGGATTTGAAACAATAATAAGAATTGCATCCGGAGAATGCTTAACTACATTTTCAGTAACAGACTTTACTATCTCTGCATTTGTAGAAATAAGATCATCCCTGCTCATACCGGGCTTTCTGGGAAGACCTGAAGTTATAACTACAACTTCCGAACCCGCAGTTCTTGTATAGTCATTTGTCACGCCAACAACTCTCGTATCATAATTATTTACACCGGAAGTCTGCCAGATATCCAGGGCTTTACCTTCTGCAATTCCCTGTTTTATATCAACGAGTACAACTTCTCTTACCAGTTCTTTATGAGCGATTACATTGGCACAGGTTGCTCCTACGTTTCCTGCACCTACAACAGTTACTTTCATTATATTAAATTTATGATTATTAAAATAAAAAGGTTATTCCGAATTGCCGGAATAACCTGTGATTTGAATATCTGAAATTAAGATTTATGCAACTTCAAGCGGAAGAACATTTAAAATTTTCCTGCCCTTTTTTGTAGTGAAGTTAACGTGTCCGTCTATCAGAGAGAATATTGTGTAATCCCTTCCAAGTCCAACATTATTACCGGGTAAGAATTTTGTTCCTCTTTGTCTTACCAGTATGTTACCGGCTTTTACTGCTTCTCCGCCGAATTTTTTTACTCCAAGTCTCTGTGCATTGGAGTCTCTTCCGTTCTTGGAACTTCCGAGTCCTTTTTTATGTGCCATTGCTTTTTTTAATTAAAAATTTCTAATTTCGGGTTACGAGATATATTTTGTAGATTAATCTTTTATTATAAAATTCACAAATAACAATTCATGATTCAGGATATTGAATTAATCATTATCTGAGTATAATTCTGTCTGTGACCATTTCTGACCTTGTAACCTTTTCTTCTTTTCTTCTTAAAAACTATTACAGTACTGTCCTTTACATGATCGAGTACTGTTGCTTCGACTGTCTTTGAGAGTGTCGGTGCACCGATCTCAAATGACTTATCATCAGATGTGAACATCAGTACATCACTGAAAGTAACTTTTGACCCGATCTCGTCTTTAAGCTTTGGCACAAAGACTTTCTGATTTTCAGTAATTTTATACTGGCATCCTTTGATATTAACTATTGCGTACATTTTATATTGATTTAATTAATTTATTAACACTGATTTATTTTGTGGAGCTAAGCGGGGTCGAACCGCTGACCTTCTGAATGCCATTCAGACGCTCTACCAACTGAGCTATAGCCCCCGTATTAGCTTTTACAATCTGTCAAAATACATATTATAGTCTGAAATTTCAAACCATTTGTTCAACTAATTTTAGAAAACTTAAATTGTAGAATTAATTACATGAATTGTCATTAATTGATCTAAAACAACTGTTTGACATGCAATTTAGAAATTTCAATTCTATTTAATGACTGGAGTTTTTACGGAATCCTTCAGAGAGTTCAGATTTATTTGCGCAATTTTATTAGTAGGGTCCATTTCAAGAACTTTAGAAAATTTTATTTTTGCCTCCTCAGTGTTCTGATTATTCATTAGGTAGACTCCGTAATCCAGCAGCGCATCCTTGAAATCAGGAAAATATTCAAGGGATTTCTGTATATTTATTTTAAAACCATTCATGTCCTTTACAAAATAACACCCAATCGCTTTGTAATAATAAGCCAGTGCATACTCAGGTTCGATCTTCAGGATCCCGTTCACAGAAGTTAAGAGCTTTTGTCCGTTTTGTTCAGTCAAATACTTTGCAGCTTCACTTAACATGTAATTCATTTTTCTGGGAAGAATCCTTGTCTTGCCGGGAATGAAATTATAAACATACATTGCCTCCAGCGCTTTGTCATCCGGAGTATTAAATAAAGGATTCTGATTCATTATGAGGAACCATTCCCTGTAAAATGCTGTGTATGTCACTCCTTTCTGCCTGAAATAATCCATTATTATTTCATTGTAATTTTCTTTGTGTGAATCCTCAACAAGCTCGGGATTTATGAGTCCTGCTATATCAACTATCTTTTTCCTTGCATAAAATCCAATTGCTCCGATATCGTGAGAGGCGATTACATCGCTTTCAACTGTATGATCTCTGAACCAGTATGCCGTCTTTACCTGTCTTTCATAAATATACTTACAGTGATAAGCATAATATTCAGCATAAGACTGAAAAGTATAATATGAATAAATTGAAATTGCAATAAAGGCAAGCACGGTTATTACTTTCTGAAATACCGGATCTTTGAAAATGTCTTTGGTCAGTTTAACTGCAGAATAATATCCGTACATAGATGAAAGTATGAAGAATGGAATCATCGGCATGAAATATCTTCCGAACCTGCTGAACATCGGAAGCTTTATCAGATACATAATAATGAATAATAAGATAAATAATACGTAAACTGAACCCTGATCATACTTTCGCTTTGTCAGACCGTAAATCAACATTGCTGCTGATATAACAAATCCCGGAAGCAGAAACTTATAATGTTCTTCAGTGAAAAAATTCCAGATATGAAATGTAAGAAACTTTATTCTTGTATCGGTTTCGGTGTTTAATGCGATCTTGGCGCTGTATGTATTTGAAAGCAGAGTTCCGGACAGGTACAGATTCATTCCAAAATATGCAAGAAGGAATAGAAGAAAAATGCCTGAGGCAGTCAATATTTCCTTTGTTGAAAATTGAAAAGGCTTGTCCTTGTCTTTCACTATCCATCTTATAAATATCTGATCCAGTATAAGCGCTGCAATAAAAGCCATACCGTCCGGTCTGGTCCATATAAGCAGACCTAAAACAATTCCAAGCGGAACAGTTTTTTTAGTCCTGTACAAATATGCTCCTAAAATCAGAAACATAATGAATAAAGTTGTCTCCATTCCCGAAACCGCGATGAAGTTCATCCAGTAATCAAATATAAAAACAAAGCAGACAAGTAAACTCAGTAAAATCTCATTGCTGAATTCTCTTAAAGTCAGTTTATAAAAAAAGACTGATGATAAAGCAAAGAACAATGCTCCCAGAATATAGCTAAGGATCATTTCATTGCTGGTAATTAAGAATCCTATGGCAGCGATGAAAACATACAAAGGGGAAGTAGAGCCGGCAGTAACAATCTCATTCTTATAATAAGAAAAGCTGAAATATTCTACGATGTTTCTGGCAAATGTAAGATGGATCCACGGATCGTCGAGCGGGAAGCTCAATACCTGATTAGATGATAATGCTGTCTGGTAATAATAGTAGGCAGTAAAAAGAGGAATTAAAAAAACGATCAGATAGCAAAGATATTTAATATTAACATTTTCCGGAGTCTTTTCATAAGTTTCGGTCTGTCTGTTGTCAGTTTTTTTTTTAACGTCTGCTTTCTTATTTGAATGTGATTTCATTTAAAACTTAATGTTTATTAAGTGTCATTTTGACTTTATGCTTGAGGCGGAAATTATTTAAAAATACATTACTCTAATAAAAATTATCTGTTATTTTTAAATTTTGTAAATATATATGAAATTATGGATATTAAATATTTAAAAGGTGTCGGTGAAAAAAGGGCTGAAGCATTTGCAAAGATAGGGATCAATACACTGGAAGATTTTCTGAATTTTATTCCGCGGACATACATAAGCAGGATCAGCATCCGTGAAATAAATAAGCATCTTGATGAAAATGTGATGATATTGGGTGAAGTTATAGATGTAGTCTATCCGAGAAAAAGCAATCATCCTCTGCAGGTAATAATAAAAGATAAGTCCGGAGCCGTTGATATTCCGATATTCGGAACGAGTGAGTTCCGGTCCAAGCAGTTCAGACTGAATGACAGATTTCTTTTCTGGATAAAAGCTGACAATGATAATTACAGCTCAACTGCAAAAATCAGCTACAGGGATCATCTGAAACTTGATCAGTATGATACGCTGGAAAATGACTTTCTGAAATTCAGATATTTTCCTTTATACGAACTCTCAGGGATCCTCAAGAAATCATGGATCAGACCGATGATTCTTTCCAAGATAATCTTCAATGCTTTCAGTACATTGCTGAAAAATGATAAAGATGCCATTGAAGAAACCCTGCCTGTTGAAATTCTGAAGGAAAATAATTTAATCAGCCGGAAAGATGCTGTTCTCAGAATTAATTTCCCGAGAGAAATGGCTGATGTTGAAACTGCAAGAAAGAGGCTTTCCTTTGAAGAACTGTTTTATCTGGAGCTTATTCTTGCTTTAAAAAAGAAATCAATTCAGAATGAAAAAAAAGGGATCACTTTTATCAAAGACATAAAAGACCTTGGTGAAAAATTCAGAAACATTCTTCCATATGAACTTACTGCGGCGCAGAAAAGAGTCATTAATGAAATTTATCAGGATATGAGATCCGATAAATGCATGAACCGTCTTTTGCAGGGTGATGTAGGAAGCGGTAAAACTGTTGTTGCGGTCTTCTCAATGCTGATCGCCATTGAAAACGGATATCAGGCTGCCTTTATGTGTCCGACCGAGCTCCTTGCAGAACAGCATTTTAAGACCATCTCAGAACTTGTAAAATCTATGGATCTGAAAGTTACACTTCTTGTCGGCGGTCAGAAGAAAAAACTTCGTGAAGAAATATTATATGATATCAGGGAAGGAAAAACAAATATTATCATAGGCACACACGCGCTGATACAGGAGAAAGTCGAATTTAAAAATCTCGGGTTCGTTGTGATAGATGAGCAGCATAAATTCGGAGTGATGCAGCGCGCAAAACTGAAAGAGAAAGGATTCAATCCTGATGTACTTGTAATGACAGCAACTCCTATCCCGCGAACATTATCCATGACATACTACGGAGACCTTGATGTCTCAGTAATAGATGAGCTGCCGAAGAACAGGATTCCGATCAAAACAGCATTAAGAACGGAAGACGACAAGCCGAAAATTTATAAATTCATAAATGATGAAATTCAAAATGGGAGGCAGATATACATTATATATCCTCTTATTGATGAATCCGAAAAGCTTGATCTCAAAAGTGCTGAAGAGAACTATAAACTTTTAAAAGAAAATATTTTTCCGGAGCTGAATGTTGGTATGGTTCACGGTAAAATGTTCTGGTATGAAAAGGATGAAGTAACGGAAGAATTCCGAAAGGGAAGGATCAACATACTTGTTTCGACGACAGTCATTGAAGTCGGCATTGACATTCCAAATGCAACAGTTATGATAATAGAGGAAGCTCAGAGATTCGGATTGTCACAGCTTCATCAGCTGAGAGGTAGAGTCGGCAGGGGCGCTGATCAGTCCTACTGCATTCTTGTAGCAAAGAATCTGGATGAGGTTTCCATGAAGAGACTAAGTATTCTTTGTGAGACCACCGACGGATTTAAAATTGCAGAAGCGGATATGGAGATCAGAGGTCCCGGTGAATTTTTTGGAATAAGGCAGTCCGGAGTGCTTAATTTTTCGTGCACGGATCTGAATAAAGATAAGGATGTTCTTGAGACCGCAAGAAAAATTGCATTCAAAATTATAGAAGAGGATCCGCAGCTAAGAATGCCGGAATATAAGATGATTAAAAGGGCTTTTATGAAGAATTTTAAAAATTCTCTTTATCTTATGGAAGTTGCATAATTAAGCAGCTTATTATATTCTGAGTTTAAATTTCTTAAATGCAGAGAGCTAATTCAGAAAAGTAATTAGTTTTTATATTTTCTCTTATGCATATAAAATTTATTTTGAAAGTAAAATCTAACACTGATTGAAAAGCAGAGCTTCAAAAATAGATATATTCTTACCGATGTTGACAATATTAGTCGATGCAACGGCAATATTTTCAGCATTTCTCATTTCTTACTGGATCAGATTTTCATTTAAACCATTTGAAAATTTATTTCCCATTACAAAGGGAGTTCCTGACCTAAACGGATATCTTGAATTTGCTTTTATGGTGATCCCGATCTGGATACTTATTTTTCAGTCAAGGAAAATGTACCGTTTAAAAAGGTGTGTGTTTATATTCGACGAACTGTTCATTATTATAAAATGTGTTTCGATTGGAATTTTGTTTGCAATGAGTCTAGTGTTCATTTTAAAAGGAGATTTTCCTTATTCAAGACTTGTCTTCTTTTTAATATGGATAAATTCAATTATCACAATTACGATTGGCAGATATCTGACATTAAAGCTTGAAAAGAATTTATATAACTGGAATGTTGGGGTAAACAGAGTCGCAGTGCTTGGTACAAATGAAATGGCTGAAAGAATTTATAATAAATTTACTGCTGACAAGTTTGCCGGCTTTAATGTGACAGGTTATTTTTCTCAGGGAGACCCGAAGAAAAATTATCTTTCAGGAAAAAATTATCTCGGTGACTATAAATTAATTCCGGCAAAGATAAAAGAACTTGGACTGGAAAAGATACTTATTTCACTTCCATCCGAAGAGCACGATACATTGTATGATCTTTTTAAAATATGCGAAGGGATAAACATAGAATTTATGTATGCTCCGGATTTTATTGATATGATGACAAGCCGGTTGAGGGTTGAGGAAGTTGACGGAATTCCTTTTATGAAGCTTAAGGCTTTTCCGATGAATGTATGGAACAGATTTCTGAAAAGGACTTTTGATCTCATAGTTTCGTTTATCATTCTTATTTTACTTTCACCTTTGATGATATTAATAGGAATACTTGTTAAATTAACTTCCAAAGGTCCGCTGTTTTACAAACAGGAAAGGGTCGGGCTTGACGGTCAGAAATTCATGATGCTGAAATTCCGTTCGATGAGAATAGATGCGGAGGTAAGCGGTCCTCAGATGGCTTCAAGAAACGATAACAGATACACACCGATAGGCAGATCTTTAAGAAAATACAGTCTCGATGAGCTGCCGCAGTTTCTTAATGTTCTTATCGGTAATATGAGTATAGTCGGACCCAGACCTGAAAGAGAATTTTTCATTAACACTATGAAAGAATCAATTCACAGGTACCTCGAAAGACACAGGGTGAAATGCGGAATTACAGGATGGGCTCAGGTCAATGGTGCCAGGGGTACGGATTCTTCAATGCAGACAAGAATAGACTATGATATTTATTACATTGAAAATTGGTCTATTGCTTTAGATATTAAAATAATTTTTAAAACAGTGAAAGAAGTCTTCTTTTCAAAAGAAGCTTTCTGATCAACAAAATATAAAAATGATAATTGCCGTTATATATTTCATTCATGTAATTTTCGCTGTTTATGCTTTTGCAAGGTCATATCAGAATGACGGATGGCTGCAGGCGTTTCTCAATCTTGGATTCATAATAACTTTGTTTGCTGTTTCACTGACTGTGTGTGAATTATTTGTGGGAATTTTCATTCCTGATTCGGGATATAAAATGCTGATGCCCGAAAATATTGTACTGCTGTTTATGCTTAAAATATCCGGCTTCTATGCGCAACAGGGAAATATTATTACTCTTACTCCGAAAGACAGCATTACTTTGATACTTGTTTCATTGCTTGAGTTATCATTTTACAGATTCTATTTTAAAAAAGCTTCAGTTACAAAAATTGCCTGAAACTAAATTTTACTGATTAATCGAAAAGACAAATACTTTTTAATATTTAAATTTATTATGAAAAAACCGTTTTATGTATTTGTCATCTTTACTCTCTGTCTGATCTCATTTTCTTTTTACTACTTAAAAAAGAAAGATCCTGCAGAATCAAATTCATCAAGGGAAATTGTCCTTCAGTTCATAACTTACAACGGCTACGGAAATAATCTTTTCATAGATAATGTACTGACAGGTCAGCAGGCAAATAATGATATAACTGTGACTTCACTTGTTAATATTCCATATGATACAGTTTACTCTACGAAAATTTCCGGAACAGATACAATTTCCCCAATCGTTACAGTTTCTAATATCGGCAGGTCAAATTCTCCTGAATCACTGAAAGTTTTTCTGGAAATAAACCCGGGCGGATATACAGACACTTCTGTGATTCAGGGATTATCAAGCGGACAGACAGTCCGGGTGTATTTCAATACATTTACTTATACGATAGGGACAGGGTATTTCATTAAAGCTTATACTTCTTATGATGCAGATTCTAACAGGATCAACGACACTCTGCGGCAATATTCAATTTCTCTTCCGGGTTTTCAGAGAAGTGTTTTATATGAAGAATTCACTTCCAATTCGAGTCCTTCCTGCGCAAACAATAATACTTTTCTGAACAGGTTTGTGAACAATAATTTTGACAGCGTTGTAGCGATAAAATATCATACTGGATTGTTAGGCCTTGATTCTTTTTATATTGAAAATCCTGTGCAGGCAGATGCAAGACGAAGGTATTATTTTACTTCAGCCGTTCCCACAACTTTTGCAGACGGGCAATTGCCTGTGACTATTCCATACGGAGACAGTATAAATCTTTATAATCCTTACTACTACAGAATCAGCAGAGGAACTCCTGTAAATATTACAGTGGTTGATGAAAAAGTTTCTGCAGATTCTATTAAAGCAACTGTTAATCTTAATTTTTTATCAGCACCGCAGGCTGGAAATTATGTGCTGAGAATAAATGCAGTTGAAAGATACATTAACAAGGATAATCAGGGCTCAAACGGAGAAACACAGTTTTATGATGTCTTCAGAGCTGCATATCCTGATACGAACGGAATTGCTATATCAACTGAACCGGGAAATTATCAGTATCAGTTTACTTATTACACCGAGCCATTCTGGAATGACTCAATGATCTATACTTCAGTATTCATTCAGAATAATAATAACCGTGAAGTTCTTAATTCAGCGAAGAGCAGAAATATTGTCGTACAGCATAAAATTAAAACATCATCATTGATCTATGAAAAATCAGATCCTCTCAATGTTGTTTATGATTTTGGCAGAAGTAATCTGAAAAATAATTTTCTTGATACGATTCAGACCAATCTGAATGTAGAATTGTTTGAATCATATTTTCCTCCTTTAGGATGGAAGGTGTATAATCAGGACGGGTTCATTACTTTCGATCAGTTCACGGGAGCTAACGGTCCAACTATAAGCGGCAGTAAAGCAGTATTCATGAATTTTTTTAATTATAATATCATTGGTCAGAAAGATTCTATGTATTCAAAAGTATACAGAGGTCTGCTCAATCTTGATACTGTAAGGTTTGATTATTCCTATGCGCAGTATTCCACTTCCGGATCATATATAGACAGCCTGATAGTAAAAGTATCAACAGACGGAGGACTTACATTTCCGACAGAGATATTCAGGAAAGGCGGTAATGAGCTTGCCACCGCTCCGCAGACAACGACTTATTTTATACCGAGCAACAATAATATGTGGAGATCACATAAGAGTTCACTGAGTGATATCGTCTCAATTAACAATTCTTTTTTAAGTTTACCTGAAAAATTTTCACTGAATCAGAATTATCCGAATCCTTTCAATCCTGAAACAGTCATCAGTTATGACCTTCCTGTTTCAGATCTTGTCTCAATTAAAATATTTGACATGCTCGGAAAAGAAATTGTAACGCTTGTGAATGAAAAACAAAGTACCGGAAGACATGAAGTTAAATTTAATGGCGCCGGTCTGTCCAGCGGAATTTATTTTTATCAGCTTAAGACACAGGGATTCACGGATACAAAACGGATGGTTCTGGTAAAATAATTTTTTCCCGGGATCAGTATATATTCGCAGCATTCATATTAACGTATAAAAACCCTTTTAATAAAATTTACTGAAATTGTTTCCTTCAGAATCATATTTCACTAAATTTTTCCATAAGCCATTTTTTACCTGCCATTGATTTGATTTCTAAGAACTGTTTTATTTTATACTTTGCTTCATTTCTTTTTTCTGTTCTGTATTTTACCAAGAGATCAAGCGCCTTAATGAAATTACGGAATTCTGTCCTGTATTTTTCACCCACCAGCTTATTATTGTTCAAAAAATGCTGAAAGGAATCAGAGACATAATACAAAGATTCATAATCCTCTGTCTCGTAAAAGATTTTCAAAGAAAGAATCTTCAGCAAAAATTTAAACTGCGAAAAATCAGTATCGGTTTTTAAAATGTATTCAAGTGCTTTCTGATATTCCTTTTTATGAAAACTGATCTGTGCCATGGAATAATTAACAGCATCCTTTTTATGTTCAGGATTCAGCCTTGAAGAATAGCTGCTGATAAAAATCTCAATCCTTCTGAATTCCCCCGAAGAAAGACCTGTGTGAAGAACAGCACTGAATGCAGACATCGGAAAATATCCCGGATAATATGAATAAAGATTCTGATCAAGCATCAGCATGTAAACATTGAAGCATTCATTTGCAAAAAATTCTTTACCCGAATCGATCTTTTTAACACAGCAGTTTGTCAGACATATAAAAAGCCCGAGTCTTTCAAGCCCGGAAAATAATTTCCCGTTTTCAAGCAGTGAGTTTTTGAAATCAAGATAAAGGTCATCATTGTCAGAGTTAATTATGGACCTGTACATCTTGTAATAGACCATAAGGATCTTAATTTCATTACCTGACACTCCTGTGTTTTTTAATTTGTTTAAAGATCTTTCCGGATCAAAATCCCCGATTAAGCTTAGTGCAAAATTCGAATCGCTGTCAGCATTGTAGAGCTTCTGATATTCAAAAAAATTTACGAGCTTGAAAATTTTGATCAGATAGTAGAAACTTAGGTATTCAGATGCTTTGATAAGAGAATTATCTTTATAAAGCTTCAGGTTATCCGAGAACTGCCTGTTCGAGGACTTAAGCTCTTCAAGAATAAATTTTTCATAAAAATATTCTTCCCCGTAAAATCCATTCTTTCCGGTAATATCTGACACTTGCTTAATCTTCCTGTCAAAAATATTAGAGAGTTTTCTTTCATTTAACCCGGATAATATCTTTTCATTAAAGTCAAAGCTGTCCTTTTCAAACCTGCTGACGGCAAGATATTTTTCCGCGAGCATCATAAGATCAGACAAAAGGTTTCGTATTAAAGCGTCTTTGTATTGTCTGGAATCTGAAGTAAATATTTTGCTGAAAAGTTTTTCTTTGGTAAGATTTTTGTTTTCGAATTCGGGATGAAATTTATTCAGGAGATCGAAAAGGATAACTGCTTTTTTGTTTTTATTGTGGAAAGGAGAAATGAGGAATTCGCCAAATCTTTTCATCTCTCCCGGAGAAAAAGTTTTAAATATTTCTATGACCTTTGAATTCAGCATGGACATTTTTGTTTTACTTACATCTCAATTGAATTTTGATATCCGGTATAAAATATTTTCAAACTATTGGATTTAACTTCCGCGGTAAGTCGAGTATCCGAAAGGACTTATCAGAAGCGGAATATGAAAATGCTCATCACTGTCAATTTCAAAAATTATTTCCACATAAGGATAGAAGTTTTTCAGACCTTTATTCTTAAAATATTCACCGGTCATGAACTTAATTTTGTAAATACCTTTTTTCCTTTCAGTGCTTTCATTTAAGAGACTGCTTATTCTTCCGTCCTTGTCAGTAATGCCTTCACCCGAATCAATCCAGGATCTGTCATTTAAGAAACTCAGGCTTATATTTACCCCGGCTGCAGGTTTTCCTGCAGACGTATCAAGTATGTGTGTTGTTATTCTGCTCATATTATTTTTTCAATTCTGATTTTTGTGATTTTATTTTGCTCTTCCATTGCAATCCTGATCTCTTCACCGGGGCTGTTTTGAATTCTTTCTTTTAAAAGTGTAAGAATTTCATTGGCAGATTTACCCGTTGCGCAGACAATAAATATATATCCGAATTTATTCTCGTATTCTCTGTTGAGTTCAGTAAGCTCAGACAAAACTGATCCTGTTGCTTTATCCATACCTGCCTGTTCATTTTCTGCTAAAGATTTAGTCCCGGAATATTTTTCCTTTAAAGAATTCAGATCCCCGATCTTAGGATGATGTTCAAATGCTTCCCTCCAGTCTGATTCAGTTAGTGCATACCATATCTTTCCGGCATTATCCAGTATTTCCTTTTCAGAATCAAAAGGTCTGCAGCTTAATAATTTATTTACCCAGTTTACACTCCCGCAGCATTTTGAAAATATTTCAAATGCTTCTTCAGGTGTTGCATTATTTATTTTATCTAAATTCATTCGGATTTCAGATTAAGTAAAACATTAGAGAAATAATTGAAGCCGGCATTTAATGCATATGAAAATATTATTGATGGATCTGATATAACTATTATCTGCCCGCGACTTCACCGAACAATCTTAATCTGCTGATTCCTCCGTCAGGGAAAATATTCAGACGCACATGTGTAAACGGACCTGAATTATTTATTTCCTTTTCAAAAATATTTTCAGCATCTCCTTTTAATTTTGACCTTGATAAGATTTCTTTCCAGACAATAGCCTGGTCTGTCAGCTTATCATCTTCAGCATCAGGTAAGTTGCAGCCTTCGATGGAACAGCTTTCCGGAAAATTCCCTTTAAAAAAATTAGTATCTGTAATGATTTTCCTGATGCTTCCGGCAGCTGCGAGCTTCAGTATGCACCAGTCAAATCCCGGGATTCTCTTTCTCTTTGTTTCCCAGCCATCACCCATATTCCTGCTTCTACCTGGTGATATCAGATTATCTTTTGAACCGAAGAACATATCATTGCATACAAGAACTTTTCCTCCGTTAAGCAGTGCAGCCAGATCAACAAGTCCATCCGGACTGAATGACATTTTTCCCGGATTTCCGAATACTCTGAATCTAGCTACTCCGCCATCAGGATAAATATTCAGTTTTATGTGAGTCCATTCAGTGGAATTATTTACTGAAAACAGATTCTGCGATCCCGGACTCAGTGGAGATTTAGGCAGAATCTCTGTCCATTTTATTTTATCCGAAAGATACTTTTCTGTATCGGCTTCTTCCTCAAGAAAACAGGCTTCTGCAGAAGCGTAAGGAGGATGATTTCCAAGAAAATGATTTGTATCTATATCAATGCCTTTAACATATCCCGGAACACCAAGTCTGATGATACACCAGTCAAATCCCGGAACACGCTTCCGTCTTGATTCCCAGCCATCCATCCATTTCCCGAATTCCGTAAATTTATCCGGAATGAAAATTCCTCTGCCTTCTTTAAGGAGATTTTCTTTTGGCGCAAAGAATTCATCACTTGCTATAAGAGCTTTTCCTCCGTTCCTTTCAGATGCAAGATCGGTCAGTCCTGAAAATGCCGATGATATATTATCTTTATTCATTGTTGATTGAGATTTAAAATTATTAAAGCTATAAAAATATTTGTTTTATGGTCAGACTTTATTTATTACAATACCGGACGGCGGAATTGTGAACTCACCATTGAAAAAAATTTTTTTTCCGCGGAGATAGGCTGCTTCGACCACTCCGGAAAATACCCTGCCTTCATAAGGAGTAAGCTTATGTCTGTGAAAAAGTTCATTCCCGTTTACAGTAAATTTTTTTAATGGATCAAAAACAATAAGATCTGCATCGAATCCATTTTCTATCCTGCCTTTTTTTTTATCCAATCCTATAAATACAGAAGGTTTAGTACTCATCAGCCTTGAAACATCTTCGATTGTAAATCCCCGTTTCACTGCTTCTGTCCAAATTATTGAAATTCCAAGCTGTAAACCTGAGATACCTCCCCACGCTTTTTCAAAATCTCCTTCCTCAGTACATTTGAGCGCCGGATCACAGGGTGAATGATCGCTTACTATAAAATCAATAACACCTTCTTTAACAGCTGACCAGAGTTTTTCCCTGTTTGCGCTGTCTCTTATCGGTGGTGTGCATTTATATCGTGTATCTCCATTCGGAATTTCTTCAGATGAAAAATATAAATAATGAGGGCAGGTCTCTGCTGTTAACTTTAATCCTTCTTTCTTTGCTTCTCTTATAATATCAAGAGATCTTGAAGAAGACAGATGAACTATATGAATGTGAGAATCAAATTCCCTGCATAGCTTTATTAGAATTGCGACTGCATTGTTTTCCCATTCTTCCGGACGTGCGCTTAAAAAAGATTCAAAGGAACATTTGTCGTATCCGGAATTCTTTTCAAAGCCACAGTCCACTTCTGCATGAACAAGCAGAGGAATATTAAAACCGGAAATAATTTTAAGAGCTTTTTTCAGTTCGTCTTCATTTACAGCAGGAAAGTCATCAATACCGGAATGTATCATAAATGCTTTTAACCCGAGGACACCATGCTTAATGAGTCCTTCCAGTTCATTGATATTGTCCGGAGTCACTCCGCCGTAAAATCCGCAGTCTGTATATAATTTATTTTTCGAAGTTTCAATCTTATCTTTTAAAGCTGAAATATTTACAGTTACAGGAGAGCTGTTAAGCGGCATATCGACAAGCATAGTAATACCGCCGGCAGCAGCAGATTTTGTTGCAGTTTCAAATCCTTCCCACTCAGTTCTTCCGGGTTCGTTAATATGAACATGCGTGTCTACAAGTCCGGGCATAATTATAAGATCGCCGTAATCCTCAGTTATAAGATCCGGTTGGGCGGAATAATCAAGCAGGTCAGCTATCAGTCCGTTTTTAATTACAACTATTGCTTCTTTTATTCCCGAAGGTGTTAAAACTCTTCTGCTTTTTACCGCTGATTTCATAAGGCAAAAATAATTTCTTAAAATGCGAATAACAAACCATTTGAATAATATTGTTTATGAATCAAATCAGTATCGTCCAAAATAAATATGAATAGCTTATTATATGCATAAATTGGTTCAGAATAAAACTTAATTTTCTCATTTA
>DAIPYG010000065.1:0-19107 GCA_036782875.1 Bacteroidota bacterium
GTTACTGTCTCAACATAAATGTTGAGTTACTGTCTCAACATAAATGTTGAGTTACACTGAATTTGTTAGGATTTTTTTAGGATAATCTTTATCTTTGTATATAAAATTCAATCAGCATTTTTATAAACCTAAAAAAAATAACTATGAAAAAATTTATTTTACTTTTGTGTTTTTTGTTCATTTCATCTGCGGGATTTTCACAGATATTCAGTGAAAATTTTGATTATTCTGCCGGAACAGTTTTATCCAGTACAGCACTTTGGGATGTTTCTTCAGGCGGAGGTACTAATGCCCTAACTGTTTCAGCTCCGGGACTTACATTTCCCAATTATCTTGGATCCGGAATCGGGAATGATATCCCACTCACAACCAGTGGTGAAGATGATTCAGCTTCTATTACACCCAGACAAACTTCGGGTACTGTGTATGCATCATTCATGATTAATGTTGGTGCTGCACAAACCGGTGACTATTTCTTTGCTTTAAGCACAACCGGAAATGCATTTGATGCAAGAGTTTATGCAAGATCAAGCGGAGCAGGATTTAATCTCGGAATTACCAAAGCAAATGAAGCAGCTATTACCTGGGGATCCGCTGTGTATAATTTCGGCACAACATATTTAGTAGTTGATAAATATGTTTTCAATGCAAGCGCACTGGATGATCAGGTAAGTCTGTTTGTTTTTGATACATCAGCTCCAATAACTGAACCGGCTCCAACAATAGGACCTATTACTTCTACAGCTACAGACGCCATTAATCTCAGCAGAGTTATTTTAAGACAAGGTACAGCAGGAAGTGCTCCAACTCTGATAATTGACGGAATTTATATTGATAATGTCTGGAATAATAATGTTTTACCGGTTGAATTATCATCATTTACATCAGCGATAAACAAAAGAGATGTTACATTAAGATGGTCAACAGCATCAGAAACAAACAATTCAAATTTTGAAATAGAAAGATCTTCAGTAAACGGTTCATATTCAAAAGTTGGAAGCGTAGCAGGAAACGGAACCGTACCTTCAACAAGTAATTATTTCTTTACTGACAGAAATTTATCTTCAGGAAATTACAGCTACAGACTAAAGCAAATTGACTTCAACGGTAATTTTGAATATTTCAATCTGAACAACGAAGTAAATGTAGGAATACCTTCAAAGTTTGAACTTTCACAAAACTATCCGAATCCTTTCAATCCTTCAACAACAATCAATTTTGACATTCCATCTGATGGAAAGGTCAGCATTAAACTGTTTGATATGTCGGGTAAAGAAGTAGCAGTATTAGTAAATGAAGTAAAGACAGCAGGATATTATTCAGTTAATTTCAATGCATCATCACTGTCAAGCGGAATTTATTTTTATAATATAACAGCTGACAACTTCACTTCTACGAAGAAGATGACGCTTATTAAATAAAAGTCAGCAGTTAACAGTTAATCTGTTAACAATCTATTCATTACTCAATATTTATGTTGAGCGCAATATAGCCGGGAAAATTAAATTCCCGGCTTTTTTTAAATTGCAAATTACAAATATGTAATTTGACAGAACGTATCTTGATAAGCCGTGAAATGAATATTCTCACGGCTTTCTTTTTAATTGCAGATTGAATATTTCAATTTTCAATTAGTATGTATCAATTTTTTCCTTTGTGTATATCACAGCAGCTTCTTAAGAAATTAGCATTGAATGTCACGTGCATTAGGGATAACTTGAAAAAATAAAAATCAGCAAAATGAAACATGTATATTTTATAATTTCGTTTTTATCTGCTGTTTTACTTTTCAATAATAACTCTTCCGCACAGCTTCAGGCATACAGACTCGGAGCAAACAATTTCAGATTCAGCGATACATTAGGCGGTACACACAATGTACTTTATTTTAACATGATGCTTCAGCATTTAAACCCTGGAGTATCGGGAGATTTTTATTATGCAGCAGGACAGTATTTCTTAAACTTTAATCCGATAATAGCCAACGGCGGTGTATTGACATATAGAATAGTTGATTCTGATCTCCCGCCTGAATTGCGTCCTGTAAATGCTTCTATATCAGGTAACCTGCTCAGACTGGCTTCTAATCTGCCCGCTCCGCCGGGCTATCTGATAAGTACTTCATATCCCGGTACGAAGATAGTCAGGATGAGTCTGAGAACTTCAGCACCAACTTTTGCACCGGTACCTCTGAATTTAACATGGAGATCATCACCTCCGCAGGAAGTACTGATCGCTGCATTTGACGGTATATTAGCTTATTTAGTTTCAGAAAACGGAAGCTATTATGTAGACAGCTTAAACAATTTTGTAAATATTAATCTTATTAATCCTATTTACAATTCTTCAGACAATTTATCATCTATAAATATTATCTGGAATAAAGTTGCGCATGCAAAGGATTATACAATTCAGATTTCAAAAGATTCTTTATTGAACAGTATTTTTATCAGTGATTCACTGATAACGGATACTTCGAGGACAATTTCAGATATTGGATTAGGCAGCAAATATTACTGGAGATTAAAGATCAATGATTCTTCCGGAGCTGTATATTATTCTTATACCAGTAAATTTTCTACAAAAAAGATTTTGATCTCACCAATTGATAATGCCATTGATCAGAATCAGTCTGTTGATTTTTTATGGAATAAATTGAATGACAGTGTTTCAAAATATGTTCTACTGGTCTCTAAAGATTCATTAATGAACAGTTTTACCAACTCAGATACTATAGCAACAGATACAAGTAAAACCATAAGCGGTTTTAATTATAATTCAAAATACTTCTGGAAGTTAAAAATTCTATATCCGGCAGGTAGTACGGCTGTTACAGAGGTAAGGAGTTTTAAAACAAAGAAAGTAATAATTGCTCAGACTTCTCCATTGAATAATTCCATAAATAATAATTTAACTGTTAATTTCATCTGGCAGCCGCCTGTACCGAATATCTCGAATAAGTTTTATCTTAAAATATCCAATGATTCAGTTCAGTCGGATGTGATTTATTCTGATTCAATTACAGGAATAACCGGTAAAGTTGCCGGCGGTTTTGCACTTAATACCAGATATTTCTGGTCAATATCTGTTAAAGATTCTTTTAATAATTATGTAAGTTCTGAAATCTGGAATTTCAGAACAGGAATTCTTTCAGTAAATCTTTACAGTCCGGTAAACAATTCTGTAGGTGTCTCCACCAGCCCGCTTATTATATGGAGAAAACCGGTCATTGATGTTGACAAATACAAATTAATTATTTCATCAGATTCACTTCAGACGGACATTAAGATCAATGAAACACTGACAGATACATTTAAATATATAAGCGGACTGGACTTTGAAAAGAAGTATTACTGGAGTGTAACAGCATCAGACAGTCTGGGTACTTCTAAAACCTCCGCAGTCTGGAATTTCAAAACTTTAACTGTACTGGTAAGTCCGGAAAATAATGCAGTTGATGTTCCTTTGAATCCGGTTTTAATCTGGAGAAAAGCTTTAATAAATAATTCCTCTTATAAGTTTATACTTTCGCGGGATTCACTGCAGACAGATATAGTATATTCTGATTCGGCGATAACAGACACATTCAAACATATAACCGGTCTGATTTTCGATAAAAAATATTACTGGAGCATTACTGCAAAAGATACGGCAGGAAACACAAGTTCATCTCCGGTATGGAATTTCAAATCAACAACTTTTCTTTACAGCCCGGCTAATAATTCATTTTTTTTCGGATGGACATCTTCATTTCTTTTCCAGTGGTACAGAATACCATCTGCAATATATTATAAACTTGAAGTAGCTGAAGATCCTTTATTTGAACACTTATTGTTTATTGATTCACTCATTACAGACTCAAACAGGTTTGTAATTACACTCCCTGACCGAAACTGGTATTACTGGAAAATATCTGTATGGAATAATTCAGGATATTTCCGGGTTTCAGATGTCTGGAATTTCAGGAGAGAGTTTCCTGTGCCTGTGGAAATACAGAGCTTCACATCTTCCGTTATCAGTAATGATGTCAGACTCAACTGGGCAACAGCAAATGAGATCAATAATTCTGGATTTGATATTGAGAGGTCAGACGTCAAAGCTCAAATGTCAGACGAATGGATCAGGATAGGTAATGTTCCGGGAAAGGGTTCATCAACAATCGTGCAAAGCTATTCTTATACAGACAGAAATGTTTCAACCGGTAAATACGCCTACAGATTAAAGCAGATAGATTTCAACGGTAACTTTGAATATTTCAATTTAATTGATGAAGTGAATATCGGAATTCCATCTAAATATGAATTATCACAAAACTATCCGAACCCATTCAATCCATTTACAAATTTCAAGTTTGAAATTCCTGAATCGGGATTTGTAACTTTGAAAATATATAATACATCGGGAATGGAGGTTGCAACAATTGTAAGTGAATCAATGAATGCAGGATATTACTCAATTAACTTTAACGCTTCATCATTATCAAGCGGAGTTTATTTCTATACAATATCTGCTAATAACTTTGTACAGACAAAGAAGATGATGCTCGTTAAATAGCAGATAAGCAGTTAGCAGATATGCAGTTAGCAGTTAAGCAGTTAGCCAGTTATACATCTAACTTTCTATCATTTTCAATTTCATTTATGACAGCCGTGGGATGAAGAATCTCACGGCTGTCCTTTTAATTTCAAAACCATCCCTGTTGCATCCAGCACATTGCATATTTTATTTTGCAAAGTTTTGTAAGGATTTTGTTAGGATTCAGATTATATTCCATTTATTTTTTAAAAGTGTATAAAATATATTTTTTATAGTTGAAATTTTATTTAGATTTGCCAACCAAAAATTTACAGAAAGGAGAGCCCATAAAAATATTTTTTATCAGATCTTTAATTTTTCTATTTCCCCGAGGAAGACGAGTATGAAAAATTTAAAAATAAATCCGTATTCCCAGGTCTTCCTGATTTTTAATTCATTTTTTATTAATTAACCTAAAAACACATTATGAAAAAGCAATTTACACTTCTTTGTTTCTTTCTATTTCTAAGCTTTACAATTAATGCAAATGCACAAAACGTAAATGTAAATCCGGGAGGAGGATCTTACCCTACATTAAAAGGTGCATTCGACGCTATTAATGCAGGGACTCACACCGGAGCGATTACGATTGATGTAGTTGGCAATACGACAGAGACAGCAACAGCTGTGTTGAATGCCAGCGGAACAGGCACTGCAAGCTATACTTCGATATTCATGAGCCCATCAGGCGGAGCAAGAATTATTGAAGGAAATTTAGCCGGTGGAGCTACCGGTTCAATAATCAGATTTGCAGGCGCTGACAATGTAACAATCGACGGAAGAATCGGGGGAACTGGAAGAAATCTTACCGTTAGGAATAATTCACTTTTAACAAATCAAGCATGTATTTTCTTATCGACTATTATTCCGGTTTTGGGAGATACAAACGGATGTCAGAACAATGTGATCAGAAATCTTGAACTTTCCTGCGGCGCAGATCAAAATTCTCTGACAACTGCTTTTTTAAGTATTGGAATTACAAGCGGATTAGCTTCTACAGGTATCGGAACAGCAGCAAGAAATAACGACAATAACCAGTATCTAGATAACAGAATAATAAAAGTCAGATACGGTATATTTCTTGGCGGCGGTGTTACATTCAATCTGAATGACAACAACGTTATATCCGGTAACATAATTGGTCCGGATGCTTACGGGTCTGATCAAATCGGAAAAATCGGCATATATGTAAACGGTCAGAATAACTGTCTTATTTCGTGCAATTATATTCAGAATGTAGGAAGAAATGATAATGTAGCCGGTGGTACACAGGGTGCAGACAGATGCGGAATTGGATTAGGACAGGAAAACTGGTCTACATCATCAACCACAACTCTTACAGGAACAAACAACGTAGTAAATGCAAATACAATCATCAACGTTCAGGAAACCCGGACATTTTCAGCTGTGGGTATTATTTGCGCTTCATCAGCTCCGCTAAACGGGGGAATTTCAAATAATCTGATAAGCAATAATGTTATTTACAATGTAAGAGCAAACGGAACTTCTCCTGATCAGGCTGTCGGTATAGGCTATGTCGGAGGAACTGCTACAGTAAATTGTAAAGGTGACAAGGTAGTTTATAACTCAATCTATATGACAGGATTAGCGGATCCACCACCTACCGATGTTTCAACTCAACACACTGTTGGGGTGAAAATACTCAGTACTGCTGCTAGTAATGAACTTACTCTTAAGAACAATTCAATTTATATGGATGTGACCTCTACCAACACTGCTTTGCTGCATTACTGCATTTCAGCTCCATCGGCTGCTTATAACTGGACCGGCGGCGGATGTAACAATAATGATTATTACTTCCCGGCTGCAAATACACAAATGAGAACAGGCGGATTAGGAACAACGACTCCTTATGCTTCATCATTCCTGACCTTAGCATTATGGCAACCAGTGTTCACAACTCCCGGACCACAGGACGGAGCTTCAATTCAAGCAGATCCTTTATATACATTGCTTCCGACTTCGACACCTTTAATTCCAAATAACGGATCTCCGTTGCTAAATGCTGCTGTCCCTATTCCTGGAGTAGTTTTAGATAATTATGCATGCACAAGTCCGGAAATACGAAGTGGAACTTCGCCAACTATCGGAGCCTGGGAATATACTTCTCAAACATTGCCTGTTGAGTTAGCTTCATTCAATTCAAGCGTAACAGGAAGAGATGTCACACTTAACTGGACGACAGCAACCGAACTGAACAATGCCGGATTTGACATAGAAAGAAAATCAACTGAAGGCAGCTGGTCAAAGATCGGAAATGTTGCAGGTAACGGAACAGTTAATACTCCTCAGAATTATTCTTTCAATGACAGAGGATTATCAACCGGAAAATATAATTACAGATTAAAACAAATAGACTTCAATGGTAACTTCGAATATTTCAATCTGACAAATGAGATCGGAATCGGAATTCCTGTAAAATACGATCTGTCACAAAACTATCCGAATCCGTTCAACCCTTCAACAAGCATCAACTACGATCTGCCTGTTGACGGAAAAGTAAGCCTGAAAATATTTGATATGACAGGTAAGGAAGTTGCTTCTCTTGTTAATGAAGTTCAGACAGCAGGATATTACTCAATAAACTATAACGCTTCATCATTATCAAGCGGAGTTTATTTCTATACAATATCTGCCGGTAACTTTGTACAGACAAAGAAGATGATGCTCGTTAAATAACAGTTTGCAGTTTAACAGTTAGCAGTTAAACATATAACTTTCTATTATTTTCAATTTCATTTATGACAGCCGTGGGATGAAGAATCTCACGGCTTTTTTTTATGTGTTTAGTATTGAGTATAAAATATTAGATATAGAATTCAAAACTCTTCTTAACTATTAACTATTAACTATTAACTATTAACTATTAACTACTAACTGTTAACTGCTTAACTGCTTATCAGCTTAAAATATATTTTCAAAATATGATACAAGTCATAGTGAATATTAAATATTTTATATACTTTACAGGCATGAATCCTTAAATAAATAAAATATGAAAAAAATCATTATTGCTCTTCAGTTAATATTGTTATTGAGCGTAAATTTAAAAGCTCAGTTCGATATGACAAAAGGTTCGGATATGTGTTCGCAGAAAAAGATGAACAATCCGGATCTTCCTTTTTTATTTAATTTTGATTCCCCAAATCTTCCGGTACATAAATTTGATGTACTGGATTACAAAATTTATGTAGATATACGAAGCTGTTTTATTTCACCTTATCCGAAGAATTACAATGGGAATGTAACAGTCAGGTTCCGGGTTGACAGCGCATTGAATTCTATAGATCTCGATGCAGTAAACTCTTCAATAGTTGTAAGCTCTGTGAGTATAGCCGGAGTCAGCTTTACACATTCATCAAACAAACTAATAATACAGCTTGACAGGACCTATGCAGCAGGAGAAACTGCAGAGGTAAAGATAAACTATTCACATCAGAATGTATCTGACGGAGCTTTTTATGCAAGCGGCGGATTTGTATTTACGGACTGTGAACCGGAAGGAGCGCGGAAATGGTTTCCGTGCTACGATAAGCCCAGTGATAAAGCTACAGTAGATATCACGGCAAAGGTTCCGGGAAATGCAAGGCTGGGATCAAACGGAAGGCTTAATGATTCGCTTGTTACGGGTGATACTATTTATTATCACTGGATCAGCAGAGATCCGGTTTCGACTTATTTAACTGTTCTGACGGGAAAATCTACTTTTCTGATCAACATTGTTTACTGGCACAAACTTTCCAATCCCGCTGACAGTATTCCAATCAGATTTTATTATAACTCAGGAGAGAATATTACAACGATGAAAACAAAAGTACCTCAAATGATGACATATTATTCTCAGAAATTCGGTGAGCATGCTTTTGAGAAGAATGGCTTTGCGACTCTCAACAGCCAGTTCACCTGGGGAGGGATGGAAAATCAAACACTAACAAGTCTCTGTACAAACTGCTGGAATGAAAATATTATTTCACACGAATTCGGACATCAGTGGTTCGGTGATCTGATTACCTGTGGAACGTGGGCTGATATATGGATGAATGAAGGATTTGCTACTTATCTTGAAGCGATCTGGTATGAAAATACAGGCGGTTACAGTTCATATAAAAGTGATATTGTTGCAGATGCCAACAGTTATCTTTCCGGAAATCCCGGCTGGCCAATTTACAATCCACAGTGGGCAATTATTACTCCTTCAACAAATGAACTGTTCAATACACAGATCACATATTATAAAGGAGCGTGTGTACTTCACATGCTGAGATATACACTTGGAGACAGTGTTTTTTTCAGTGCAATTAAAGCCTATGCTACTGATAGTACAGGCGGATTCAAATACAACTCAGCAGTAACGGATGATTTTACTGCAAAGATAAGCGCAGCTTCCGGACAGGATCTGTCGTGGTTTATCAATCAATGGGTGAAAGAGCCGAACCATCCTGTCTACGGGAATTTTTACAATTTTACTTCTCTCGGCGGAGGCAACTGGAAAGCAAGGTTTATAGCAAGACAGACTCAGACAAATTCCGCTTTTCATAAAATGCCTATTGTGTTAAAACTGAGTTTCAGCTCCGGATCAGATACAACTGTCAGAGTTTTCAATGATTACAATAATCAGATATTTGATTTTACATTCAACAGACAGCCGACTGCCATAGTATTCGATCCGAATAATGACATTGTATTAAAAACAGCAACTTTAACGCTGAATAATTCTACCCCGAACATCACACATACGCCTGCCGGTGATCAGCTAAAGATCAGCTGGCCGGTAAATTTAAATGCAACTGTTACTTCTGCGTCATCTCTTGATTCCGTCTGGGTAATCTGGTACAAAAATAATGTGAGCAATACAAAAGAATTCAGGCTGCCGAATATCTCTGGAAATGATTATTCAGCATTGTTTAATTCAGCTAATAGTGAAGTTGCAATCAGTGACATCATCTATTACAAAATATTTGCACAGAATAATTCTGCTGGACATGAAAAAGATTCGACTGCTATTTACAGTCTGCGGATCACGGATGGGAGATTATGTGAAGGATTTGTTCAGGAAACTTTTCCGCCTACCCACTGGAATATTGAATACACAGGTACGAATTACTGGTCATGGAATTCTGTAAGCAGTTACGGCATTGGATCCGGTGCAGCGAAGTTTGATTTCTGGAGTGCGCCATCGGGTACAAATCAATCTCTTATTACTCTTACATTCCCGAATTCAGTACCCGGTGATTCGCTGATATTTAATAATGCCTATGCTCCGAATAACTCAGGGACAGATTCACTTATTATAGAAACTTCGTCTAATGCAGGTACAACATATGCACCGCTTGCAGGGCTTTATGGAAATTCAGGAGGAGGAACATTAAACACTGCGCCGGTAAATTCACTCGTATATTCTCCCGGTGCTGAGCAATGGTCAACAAAGAAATATGCTTTACCATCAGGAACAAATAAAATAAAATTCAGGGCAAAAAGCGGAAAAGGGAATAACCTGTATCTTGACAGCATCTGTATGCTGCATTATACTGCTCCGGTACCGGTAACGATTAAACTTTCCATAGAAGGATTATGTGATACGCTCAGTAATACACTTATAAGTAGTGATACAATTTATGCATATCTGAGAAACAATTTCTCTCCTTACAGTGTAGCAGACTCAGGAAAGTTTGTAATCGATTCTCTCACATTTACCGGATCTGTTTTATTTCCTGAAGCACCTTCAGGTAATTATTACATTCAGATCAGGCACAGGAATTCAATTGAGACATGGAGTAAATCCGGAGGAGAATCATATACTATAGGTATGGCATTGAATTATGATTTTACAACTTCACAATCCATGGCTTATGGCAATAATATGATGCATAAAGGATCAGTCTGGAACATATACAGCGGAGATATTAATCAGGACGGAGCAATTGATCTTGATGATATTGTGTTTGTATTTAATGATGTGAATAATTTTTTAACAGGATACAATGTGTCTGATATGAACGGTGACGGTATAACTGATCTGTCGGATTTGTTGCTGACATTTAATAATGCAGCAGAGTTTATTCAGACTATCAAGCCATAATTAATTGGGTTAATTGGTAATTGGTTAATTGGATAATTGAGATAAACTTAATTCATTGAATTAATTGAGTTCAGTCTCTATAAACTATTAACTTTAAACAATAATAAGGAGTTAGATAAAATTTAACTCCTTATTTCATTTTACAGAAGATTTAATTATTTTGCATTTATCCTTAAAATCAAACCTTAATAAATTATTTATGAAGAAAATTATTCTGTTTTCCTTACATCTTTTCATATTGCTGAGTTTAAAATCAAACGCTCAAAGTCCTGCACTTATAGGTTACTGGCAGAACTGGAATGACGGGCAGTGTCCTTATATTCCTCTGACACAGATCGATACGAGCTATAATATAATTCCGGTTGCATTTGCAATTCCTGCCTCTGGTACAACATATAATATGACCTTTGTACCTGACGGTATCAGCCAGTTAAATTTACAAAAGCAAATTGATACTATGCACATGCGCGGAAAGAAAGTGATAATCTCAATTGGAGGGGCAAATGATCCGGTATCACTGCCGGATACAAATAAAAGGAATACTTTTATAACTTCTATGATGGCAATAATCAACACCTATGGATTTGACGGAATGGATATTGACCTTGAAGGAAGTTCAATTTCCGTCAGCGGCGGGACAATAGCAAATCCCACAGATGCCAAGATCATAAATCTTATATTTGCCATCAGAAAAATAATGGATCTCTACAGGATACAGTACGGAAAAAAAATGAAGCTTACAATGGCACCTGAAACTGCTTATGTGCAGGGTGGAATGTCAGCCTATGCAGGTGTATGGGGAGCATATCTTCCGGTAATAAACGCTCTTCGCGACTCTATTGAAGTTCTGCATGTCCAGCTTTATAACAGCGGAAGTATGTATGGAATAGACGGAGGGATATATGAACAGGGAACTGTGGATTTTATAATATCGCAGACCGAAGCAGTGATTCAGGGATTCAATACAAACGGCGGTCACTTTAACGGCTTAAGGGAGGATCAGATAGCAGTCGGACTGCCTGCATGTTCAAATGCAGCTGGAGGCGGATATATTTCTCCGGATTCGTTGAAAGCTGCTATACAGTATCTGCGGGGACTTGCGCCAAAACCGGCTCATTATACAAAAGTCAGTTCTTATCCTCTGTTAAGAGGAATGATGGACTGGTCAGTCAACTGGGATGCAGTTACTACATGCGGAGCGCGTTATGAGTATGCAAATAGTTTCAACACAATATTCAGACCATCTCAGATTCTTTCTCTCAACTTATTCATACAGGGATTTTATATTCCGGGTGCTGATACTACAAGAAGGGATACAATAAGAGTTTACTTAAGGGATACTATCGCTCCTTATGTAATTGCGGATTCGTCTAAAGCTTATCTGAATACAAACGGTTCGGCTGCATTCAATTTTACTAAAGCACAGAATAATCACAGATATTACATACAGACAAAGCACAGGAATTCAATAGAGACCTGGAGCAGAGCAGGAGGAGAAGTGTTTATATCTTCCTCTTTAAATTATAATTTTACTTCTTCAGCTTCACAGTCATTCGGAAGCAATGAAATTCAGATTGATAATTCTCCTGTAAGATTCGGTCTTTACAGCGGGGATGTGAATCAGGAGGGTAGTGTTGATCTGTCAGATTTAGTATTAGTAAATAATGATGCATCTTTTTTTCTAACAGGGTATTTGAAAACCGATATGAACGGTGATATGATGACAGATCTTTCTGATTTGATTATTACCTCCAATAACGCCGGAAATTTTGTATCTGCAGTGAAACCCTGAAAAAAACAGGACTATAGAATTTTAGAAATGTTACAATAATTTACACATATAATGATTTAGTTTTATGAAATTGCAATAGAAAAATCAAATCTAAATTCATTTTGAAACCTCAGTCCATAAAGAGACAAAGCAATTTAATAATTTCCCATAATCAAATCAGTTATTAAAATGAAAAAACTTACATATTTACTCGGCATTTTCCTAATTACTCTTTTAACATTTTCAAAAAGTTCAGCTAACCCCGGAGATGCAGTATTTACAGGTACTCAGGTGCATCAGGTTAATTTACAGTTTTACTATGCCAATTACTGGGATTCACTTACAATATATTACAATCAGGGCAACGGTAAATATATTCCCGCAGCGGCAACAATAAACGGAGTTCTGTATGACAGTGTAGGTGTGAGATTTAAAGGGAATTCTTCCTTTAATCATCCAAATAATAAGAAACCTTTTAAAATAAGTATGGATGAATTTAAATCAGGACAAAGATGGGACGGTATGAAAAATTTTGTGCTTAACAATTGTTATTCCGATCCGACTTTTATGAGAGAAAAAATTCATCTTGACTTCTGCAGGGATGCAGGAATACCGGCTCCAAGGGCAAATTTTACTAGACTGTCTGTAAATGGAACTTTGTTTGCCTTCTATTCTCTCGTAGAGCAGGTTGATAAAATATATCTTGATACAAGATTCGGAGATAACAGCGGCAATCTTTTCAAAGCAGTGGACGCATTCGGATCAGGCATTGTTTCGGATTTAAAATGGTACGGAACATCGCAAAGTTCCTATTATACAAGATATGAACTCAATACAAATGAAGATGTAAACAACTGGTCAGACCTGATTTCAATGCTCGACAGTTTAAACAATTCTCCCCGAACACTTACGGCGCTTCCGGCTAAAGTAAATCTTCAGAATTATTACAGGAGTCTTGCAACAGATATAATATTCGGAAATCTGGATGCCTATGTTAACTCCGGTAGAAATTTTTACGTTTATAATCTTCCTTCAACCGGAAAATTTGAGTGGATAGTATGGGATGTAAACATGAGTTTCGGCGGATATCCGGGCGGTATTTCAAATCCTGAGACAATGAGCCTTACTTATGTTGGCAGCACTACAAATCGTCCTCTTATAAACAAAATTTATAACACACCGGGATTGAAGTCTCAGTATCTTCAGTCACTATGTTATCTGTACAGTTCGTTTTTTTCATCTGCCAGACTATTCCCGAAAATTGATGCAATTGCTAATATAGTAAGACCATATGTTTATGAAGATCCGAAAAAACAATATACAAATCAGCAATTCGAGACAAATATTACAAGTGATATTACATCCGGCGGAAGAAAGCCGGGGCTTAAGTCATATATCACTGCAAGACAGACCAGCATTCAGTCACAGTTAGCTTCACTCGGAATATCCTGTAATGTTTCTGCTACAACCGGCGATATAGTGATAAATGAATTTATGGCTGATAACTCTATTATTCCCGATCCTGCAAATCAGTATGATGACTGGATAGAGATTTATAATAACTCAAACCTTAGTATTAATCTTGGAGGAATGTATTTATCAGATGACTACAGCGTTCCGGCGAAATGGCAGTTTCCTCCAAATACTTATATCAATCCAAATGATTATTTAATAGTCTGGGCGGATGAAGATACTGCACAATCGGGTCTTCACGCTGCATTTAAACTTTCATCATCAGGAGAAAGGCTGTTATTATCAAATGTAAATCTTACTTTACTTGACTCGGTAACATTCGGACCTCAGACATCGGTTCAGTCAATGGCAAGAATACCTAACGGTACAGGTAATTTTGCACAGGTAACACCGACATTTAATTCAAACAATAATACTGCAGGAACGCCTGTAATGACTGAACTTGTAGTCCCACAGTATATAGGCAGTAAGTCTGCTTCCGGTTCAAATAATTCCAGAACACTATTCTCTGTATGCCTTCAGATACAGGGACTTCTTCCGAATACAACATATGATACACAAATAGGAATAGGGCTGGTGACAGATGCAGCGACAGTTTATGGCGCAGGTAATGTTTGGAATAAGAACCGGAATTTGTTTTCAGGACAAAAAGACACTGCATCATTTACAACAAATGCAAGCGGAGACAGCGGACCTTTCTGGGTTTATCTGCAGCCTACAGGCAACAGCGCGAGATTCAATGCCGGTCAGATACATAATCTAAGAGTAGGTTATACTTTAACAGGCGGAAGTTTTTCATCAGATCCGAATTTTGTAGGAACGAAATCATTTGAAGCACTGGATATACCTGTTACACCAAGGACAGCAAATACAACAGATGACGGTGCATTTATAAAGGGAACCGGCTTTGGCAGCTACAGCGGAGAATTTGCGCTGCTTTATAATGATGTTTCGGGAATCGGGGATCCGATGTCCTGCTATCAGATAAGAAACTGCTTTGCAACTAACGCGACTCAGTCAGAATTACCGGTCAGCATAAATGATATCTATATGCAGAGCGGAACAAGCGCAACCGGAGATTTTGCAGGAGTAATTCCTACTGGCGAAAATAATACATCCGGTCTCAGACGATTAGAGATAAGGAATCTGCAGAATCAGATAACCAGAGTAATAACAGATAATGACGGAATCTGGCCTAACGGAACTAACACAACAAATATCGTTCGAAGAGATATCGGAATAATAAATTTGAATTCAATTTACACTATTAATTTGACTGCATTTATAGAAGGACTATATGATAACATTGCCAATGAAATGATATCCGACACAGTTACAGTTCAGCTCAGATCTGTAAATTCACCATACACACTTGTGGAAGAAACAAAATCCTTACTTAATTCAAACGGCACCGGAAATTTCAGCTTCTCAAATGCTGCAAACGGAGTTCCTTATTATTTAGTAATAAAGCACAGGAACAGCATCGATACCTGGAGCAGCAGCGGTGTTTCATTTTCTTCAGGGCTTATAAACTATAATTTTTCAAATTCAGCTTCACAGGCATTTGGAAATAATCAGCAGCAGATTGATACATCACCTTTAAGGTTTGGTATTTTCAGCGGAGATGTAAATCAGGATGGATTCACAGATCTCACGGATGTAATTCTTATATATAATAATGCAGCAGTATTTGCGGCAGGATATATTCCTACAGACATAAACTATGATGATCTCACGGATCTTACCGATATTATTTTTGCTTATAACAATGCGCAGAAATTTGTAGGTGTGAAGAAACCTTAATTGTTAGTATTTTAAATAAGATTCCAGATTATCATTTCCATCTTCAGGAAGCGGGATTTAAATCCCGCTTCTTACTTAAATCAAAGTTTCGGAATTCCGGATTCATGAAAAAATTATATCACATCCGGAAATTATTTGAACTCATTTATCTTTACATTCAGCCAGGAACGCTTATTAAATGAACCCATAGAAATTTCATTCTTTAACTCTTCAAATTCAAATTCATTGAGTTTTTCCCTGAGCCTGAACATTTTCTTGATCATTTCAAACAGATACTTTGTATCGTTTTTAACTTTCGAACTGAGTGATTTATTATTCTTAAGAAAATGATATATGGTTTTATATTCGCTGTCAAAAGAAATAAAATCATTAAGTTCATACAGACACTTAGCTTTTAGATGTTTCATACGGACCTTTATTATAAAATTCGGATGCTGAAGAGAAGTAATGATCTCAAGCACTTCCTCAAAATTTCCTTCTCCGAACAGTAAAAAAGCCAGTGAGATCTTTTTTGAATATTCCATACTTTCCACAGGGATCTTATTCAAATATTTAACAGTGAATTTATTTATGGCTTCATATTCACCTGCATTAAATGCTCTCCAGTTATACAATATAAAATCAGAAGTTGTAATTGTTCCGTCTCTGTTAAAAATTATTCCGCTGCGCAGCATCGAATCCGTAAGCTCAAATAATTCTTTTTCAACATTGATCTTCGAAGGATCTAAATTATTAAGAGAATTTCCCATCAGACTAAAAAGATCTTTTGCATCCCATTTTGAGAGTATGCCGATATTATCATAAAGAGATTTTTTAAAATCAAGAAAATACTCAACATTCTGATTGTTAAGCTGGGATCTGGACATTTTCCAGAAAACATTCAATATATTGTAATCACGCTTCGAATTTTCCTTAACGATAGTAAGCAATTTTTCTATTATATCAGGTGATATTCTCTTCAAGAAAACAGGCAGTATGTTTTTTTCCATGGAAAAATTCTGATTAATGGAATCCGTCATTACATTGTTATAATACTTGAATAAATAGATCAGGAAACTGTAAATAAAAGTAGCCGAGCTGTTGATCAGATCTTTTTCTGTAACTGCATTAAGATTATTCGCCCTGTTATGGTAGATCTTTATCCAGTTCATTTTTGAATAAGCCGAATAGAAATCGTTTATAAAGAAATAATCTTTCTTAAATGACTCTTTTGAATATTGTCTATCAAGTTCATTCATCTTAACATTAAAGAGCTTGGTTATATTTCGTTCGTTAAGACAGTTCATCAGAATGTTGTCTCTTTCGAGAATATTCTCTTCAAATTCTTCAAGCACTATAAATTTCATTGCAAGCTTGCTCAGCTCGTGAATGAGATTCTTCATCGTGCCGTAATTGTATTCTTTTCCCGGAAACATTACCTTCCATACGATTTCCTTATCAAGTTCTTTACTGATATATTCAGGGGAATATTTTCTTAAAGCAGAATTTAGCTTGATAGTATTTGAGTTCTTATTTAGGTATGGAGAATTTATAAAGTCTTCAAACTTTAAAGACTCTTCTTTGCTAAAAGTTCTTAATATTTCAAGCAGAGAGCTCTTGAGCATATATATAAATCAGGGAATGAGAGGAATTAATTTACAATTGTATTAAAATCAGTTAAATATAACTGTATTTGAATGAAATATTAAGTTTGTTCGATGTGAAACTCAGGGAAAAAATTAGTTGGAGGGAAATTATCATTAATATATTTTTGTGAAAGAAATAGATATTCGTTAATCGTTAATCGTTATTCGTTAGCGTTATTTATTAAGCGTTATTTGTTAATCGATAATCATTAATCATCAGCTATCAATTATCAACTATAAATTATCTTACAATAATAGCCCGAAACTTTGTCTGCAGACAATCATTCATAAAGGTATCACCGGTATGCCGGGCTATTGTTGTTCAAATATCAATATTCATTGTTCAATTTTAACTTGTTAAAAATTATTTAATACTTAATAATTCATTATGAAAACATTCATACTTTCACTTTCGGCTTTATTATTTATCAGTTTTAGTTTTCAAAATTGGAGGATCGGTCAATTGAACGGTAATCACTATGTAAACTCTCCAATGTTTCAATGTCCGGCACCTCTTTCTTTTGCAGAGTCAATAAAAGGTTCTGAAAACATTGACAGGGACTGGTACAGCAGTGCTTTGGAAAATATTCAGAAAGAAGAGTATGACATTTCTTATAATAAAGTTCTTGATGCTTATCAGTCACCGAACAGAAAGAATAATATCCGTTTCATTTATCATAAAGATGGGTTCACTGCTGAAACGAGGGATGCAGGAGATGAGAAGAATGATGAGTGGAGTGTAGAATTAAGAATCAGGAATTACGAATTAGGAATTGAGAATGAAGAACTGACAACAGCCGGGAATAAAGCTTACATTGAAGATGACAATATTAGAATAGATTATACAAATGACAAGAACGGGATGCGTCAGGATTTTATTATTAAGAACAGACCTGAAGGTGAAGGCAAGTTAAGATTGAATATATCTGCTGATACTAAACTTAAGATGATCGTCGGTGCTGATGCGCTTATGTTTAAAGATGATGATGGTATTGATAAGATGAAATATTCTTCATTGAAATGCTGGGACGCGAATCAGCGCGAACTCCGGGCATATTTTGAAAAAAACGAATTACAATTTACAAATGAAAAATTACAAATAGAAGATCAGGAAAAGCAAATTGCAGATTCGAAATCCCAAATTCAAAATGAGGAAAATTCCAAATTATTTTGTATTGTTGTCAGCGACGAAGACGCAGTTTATCCGATCACAATTGATCCGCTGACATCTTCTCCAAACTGGAGTGCAGAAAGCAATCAGGATGGTGCGCAGTTTGGATTCTCTGTCGGAACTGCAGGTGATGTCAACGGCGACGGGTATTCTGAGGTAATTGTCGGCGCTCCATATTATGATAACGGCGCAACTGATGCTGGAAAAACTTATGTTTATTATGGATCAGCTACAGGTTTATCAGTTACACCGGACTGGACTGCAGAAGGAAATTCAAATTTAGTGAATACGGGATACAGTGTTTCTACAGCCGGTGATGTAAATGGCGACGGGTTCAGTGATGTGATTGTTGGTGCAAAAAATGCTGACCTTCTATGGAGATCACAAACTTCCGGAACAGTGCAGAATTTACAGGATGTATATTTTACTTCCCCTTCGAATGGTTGCGCAGTCGGGGCAAACGGAACTATAGTTACCACAACAGACGGTGGAATAAACTGGACTGCACAATCTTCAGGAACAGTAAATGACTTCAGGAGCAACTGGTTTACTACTCCGGATTCCGGATGGGCAGTCGGGGTCGGAGGCG
>DAIPYG010000066.1:0-2331 GCA_036782875.1 Bacteroidota bacterium
CTCGGTCTTGTCAGCATGAAGCAAATGAAGACTGCTGCTTTCGTTTCGCTATTGATAGCATCGCTTATCGGCGTTTATTTATTTACACAGGCAGGAATGTGGATCTTATATCTCAGCTTGTTTGGTCTGCTGTCAGCAATATTTTATACAGCAAAACCTCTGGCATTGAAATACAAAGCGCTCGGTGACCTGCAGGTAATTATTTCCTTCGGACTTGGAATGACGCTGGGCTCTTATATTGTTCAGACACATCAGTTTTCATACATGCCGCTTCTGTTTTCAATACCTTTAGGATTACTCATTGATGCGATCCTTCATTCAAATAATATACGGGATATTAACTTCGACGGAAAGTTCGGAGTGAAAACCCTTCCTATATTAATTGGAGAAAAGCTTTCCATAAAATTATTCTATGTAATGGTGCTCGGAGCTTATCTGGCTTTGATCATTTTCGTTGCACTGAAATTGCTTCCGTGGTTTGCATTGCTTGCGCTTATAACTTTACCGCTGGCGATTAAGATAACTAAAATGTCAGAAGGTTTTCCCGAAGAGGCTCATGCAAGATTTGAATACGGCACAAAGCATATCATGATGACTGCGCAGCTGAATATGATGTTCGGGCTGACGCTGGTGATAGGATTGCTGATTTCATATTTCTTTTTTGTTTAAAATACTGAGTGTTTAGTGTTAGTAAAAACAGCTTCCGGGAATGTTTCCGGAAGCTGTTTTTACATTATAGATATTAACTTATACTTATTCAAATATTTCCCTGTATATTTTCCACTCTCCGTTTGTCTCAACTCCTTTATATAACCTCAGGGTCTTCAGCCCGTTTTCTCTGAACTTATCCGATTCGTAGTTTTCTTTGAACTGAACTTTCTTATCAAACTCGTTTACAGTTGTGTCGGTTACCATTTTAAAATCAGTAAAGCTGATATGAATGCTCTTGTAAGTTTTGAAAGTGCTTTCGATGCGTTTTAGCTTATCTTTAAGATCTATCCTCTTTCCGTCCTTGCCTATATACTGATAATCTTCAGTGAGGTAGCTTTTATATTTTTCCAGGTCTTCGTCTTCCCAGGCATCTTTCCAGCTATAGACCTTACTTTTTATTTTGTATTCATCCGACGAAAAATACTCATTCAGTTTATTGACAGTCAGGTAAAATAAAAATGCAACTGCTGCAATAAGAATTACAAAACTTCCTATGGTGATGAGAGTTCTTTTGCGGGTAATGCTTATTTTATCTTTGTATCTTTTTTTGTACTCCCTTTCAAACTCTTCCTTTCCTGCGGACTTTCCTGTCTTATCTTCTGAGTTGACGGGTAATTTATCATCAGTAATATTGTAACCGCAGAACTTGCAGTAGACGGAGCCTTCTTCGATCTCAGAGCTGCAGTTCGGGCATTCTATAAATATTTGAGCCGGGGGTATATGAAGTGATTCTCTTAAATTTTCAAGGGTTTCATTGCCTACATCTACTGCTTCCAGATCAATTTTCTTTTCAGTTTGTGGATTATTAATGCAGCCGTATGTTGTGCAGCCGCCGTTCTCGTTCCAGCATTCTCTGTGATGCGGAGTGCCGCAATGAGAACAGATTGTATAGTCAGCTCCCTTTTTTATCTTTGACTGGCAGTAAGGGCAGATCTTATTCTTAACAAATTCATATGTATGGTCAGGCTTATTCAATCAAAGAGTTTTAGATTAAGACTATTTAAAGATTTCCAGATATCTGAATTCGATATGAACTTCTTTTTCATCCTTTCTTAAAGTTAAAATATCATTGAAAGGTATTTTCAGATCGGTCAGTTTTTCATTATATAATTTCTTTACAAGTTCGGACTGAGAATTCAGATTATGAAAGGATTTAATTTTTAAAATACTGCCGTCATTCAGCTTTACATCTTTGACTGACATCAGATTCATATTGCCGGAATATTCACGGAAAATATTTCTGCTTTCGTCTTCCAGTTCAAATACAACTTCATTATTAAACTCTATCTGAAAATTTTCATCATTAAAATAATTCTTTCCGAAATCAATCACATCAGAAATTTTCGCTTCGCCGAAACTTATATTTATATTTTCTATAACTTCAAAAGTATAATGAGAAGGGCAGTCTGCATTTTTCTGATACTCTATTATATATGAGTCATTATTATTTCCGCTGAAAATAAATCCTTTCCCGTTAAGAACCAGAAGATCTTCTCTTTTATGAAGATACTTCACGGCTTCCTGCACCTGCACTCCCGCAATGATGGATGCAATTGTTGGTGTAGTGGGAATCTTGCCTTCATTTATCTCATCAAGACCGAGCAGCATACATGATTTTCT
>DAIPYG010000066.1:2431-18599 GCA_036782875.1 Bacteroidota bacterium
TTTGCAGATCACTTCCGCTTTTGAGAGTCCTTTGTCTTCAGTTCTGAATAAAATACTTCTCGTAAGATTGCTTTCCTCGACTTTATCCATATCTGCGACACAGATATTTCCAACCCCGAGCATTGCCAGATTCTTTACAATCTCATTTCCCAGAGCGCCGCAACCTGCCACAAGTATTTTTGCATTCTTTAAAATATCCTGATCCCACCATGTGATAAGCTCAAGTCTGGAATATCTGTCATCGGTAATGTCCAAATCCATAAAGCAGAAAGTATTGGTATTATATAATTTAGAGAAATAGTTTTTATGTGAGTAATATGAAAATTAATTTATCAAATTGACATAGAAAAATTAATTTACAAATCATTTAAAAGTTTGAAAAGTATGAGTAGGAAAGAATCAACGTAAGTCAGAGAAAAATTCGTAAATCGAAAACCGTAACATTTAGTTTATAAAGATCCGGCTGTTATCTCAGGATGCAGCCTGAGCACATCACCTTCTTTCACACCTGCTTCGGCGAGAGTCTGAGATTCTGTAAGCTGTTTACCGGAAGCTTTATGATGAAATTTATATGACAGCGGTTCTCCGTCAGGACCTGTAAGGGGCATTTTCATTTTCGGAAGAAGTACTTCCATGATTCTTTTAACGGAAGCATCATCAGGCAGGGTCGCCTGCTGTTCTTTATTACCCGTTGCGTCAACGATCGTAATGTTAATTCGTGCCATAGGTTTGCAATTTAAGCAATATACTTCATTAATTAAATGGAATTTTTGGTTTTCGGTGTAAATCGGTTTAATCATTGATAATTTATGAATAATCATACAGAATTTCTAAGAATATAAAATATGATAAATACCATCCTCATTTTAGTTTCAAAAAATCAAATATTTAAATTTGAAATGAAGTTTACAGTTTTATAATTTTACTTAGTCTTAATCTGTTCTTTATAATTTTTCTTATTCGCGTTACCATCCGGATCCCGTTGGCTAAAGCCAACGGCAATGATTAAAAAATAAAAATTCATTGCAGTTCCATTTATGGAACGGGAAAGCAAGAATGAATTTTCATTTCCTTTCCGGATCCCGTTGGCTAAAGCCAACGGCAATGATTAAAAAATAAATATTCATTGCCGTTCCATTTATGGAACGGGAAAGCAGAATGAATTTTCATTGCCTTTCCATTTATGGAACAGGAAAAGCAAGCGGAAATTATTTTAAGCTTTAAATTGCCATTCCATTTATGGAATGATAGAAATGAAAGGAAATTAATATAACTTAAAAAACAATATCATGTCTTATGTAAGAATATGGATTCATATGGTTTTCTAAACTAAGAACAGAGAACCCTGGCTTGTTAAAGAAATCCGATACAGTGTTCAAAAACACATTATGAAAAACTGTTTCGAAAAAGGTATTTTCCTTCGCATCATAAACGGATACACAGATCATTTACACTGTTTGATCTCTTTAGGAAAAGAACAAAATGTATCAAAAGTGGCTCAGCTTATCAAAGGAGAATCATCTAATTGGATAAACAATAATAATCTGATTTCAGATAAATTCTTTTGGCAGGATGATTACTTTGCTGTTTCTGTCAGCGAATCTCAGGTTGAGAGTGTAATCAATTACATTGAAAACCAGGAGACTCATTATTCCAAAATAACTTTTGAAGAAGAAGCTTCTGAATTCATGAGAAAATACAGATGGAAGGTTAAATTTACTTAATATCCGGTGATTTGTAATATTCCTTATGAAATTGTTTTTATAAACTAATAAAATTATTTTATCCCACTTTAAATTTTACGTTTAACCTAAAAACAATTTTATGAAAAACATTTATAAAGTCTCTGCAGTAATCTGCTTTATAATTTTCACAGGAATAATTTTTACATCCTGCAATAAATCCGGCTCGGATGAAATACTTATCGGTGAATATGAATCATTATCAGGAAGCGAAGCGACATTCGGACAATCCTCACATAACGGACTGGTGCTTGCAGTTGAAGAAACAAATAATTCCGGTGGACTGCTGGGTAAGAAAATAAAATTGATAACAGAAGACAATCAGGGTAAGCCGTCAGAGACTCAGACAGTTGTACAGAAACTGATCAACAGGGACAAAGTAGTTGCGATAATCGGTGAAGTTGCTTCTTCACGAAGCAAAGCCGGAGCTCCTATATGTCAGGCTGCAAAGATTCCGATGATCACGCCCGCTTCTACAAATCCTGAAGTGACTACAATCGGTGATTATATTTTCAGAGTATGTTTTATCGATCCCTTCCAGGCAACAGTGATGAGCAAGTTTGCAATAAACTCGATGAAAGTTAAAAAGATCGCAGTTCTGATCGATCAGAAGAATGCATATTCAACCGGTCTTGCTGATAATTTTAAACAGGTTTATTCAAGTATGGGCGGTGAGATAGTTGAGGAACAGAAGTATTCAGCCGGAGATAAGGATTTCAAGGCGCAGCTTACTTCAATAAAGGCAAAGAATCCTGAAGCTATATTTATTCCGGGATATTACACTGATGTTAACTTAATTTCAATTCAGGCAAGAGAAATAGGATTGAACTGTCCGCTGTTCGGTAGTGACGGCTGGGAATCAGAAAAACTGACAGAAGGAAAAGCTAAGGATGCTCTCGAAGGAAGCTTCTTCTCGACACACGTTTCATCTGATGATCCATCTCCAAAGATACAGGATTATATAAAAAAGTATAAAGCCAAATACGGAAAAGAGCCTGATGCTATGAGCTTCCTAGCCTATGATGCAGGAATGATTTTGTTTGATGCAATAAAAAAAGCTAACTCTACTGAAGGTGAAAAGATCAAAAATGAACTTGCAAAAACCAAGGACTATCCCGGTGTAACAGGTATTATTACAATTAATGAACAAAGAAATGCCGTGAAACCGGCAGTTGTACTTGAGATCAAAGACGGTAAGTTTGTTTATAAAGAAACAATAGCGCCATAATCAGTTACTAATTTCAAATTACATATTAAACTAACTCATAACTTTTAGCTCATACCAGTAATTTGTAATTCGTAATTTGCAACTGTACTCGAAACTAATAAAAAGAATTGTCTGAATTCATACAACAGTTAATCAACGGACTTTCACTCGGAAGCATATATGCCCTGATTGCACTCGGCTATACTATGGTTTATGGAATTCTTAAATTTATAAACTTTGCGCACGGTGAGATCTTCATGCTCGGAGCTTTCTTTGGATACTATCTTGCAAGATCTCTTGGGGTGGATGCTCCGGACATTCCGATGGCACTTGTGATTATGCTCCTTACAATGATCGCCACTGCTGTGATTGGTGTGACTATTGAAAAGCTTGCTTACAAACCTCTGAGAAATTCTTCAAAGCTGACTGTTCTGATAACTGCAATAGGAGTATCGTTATTTCTGCAATATACCGGACAGCTTGTATTCGGCGCTGATCCGAAATCATTTCCTACAATCATAGAAAATATAAGCTTTAATATTTTAGGGGCGACTATCGGTTCAAATCAGATCGTCGTAATTATTTCAGCTTTGGTTCTGATGCTTGCATTAAGATTTATTGTAATGGGTACAAAAATGGGAATAGCAATAAGAGCTGTTTCCAATAACCTGACAGCAGCATCTCTGATGGGAATTAATATTAACAATGTAATCTCATTCACTTTCGCGTTAGGTTCTTCACTGGCAGGTGCAGCGGGAATTCTATACAGTATAAATTATCCCAGTATAGATCCGCTGATGGGAATGCTCCCCGGTCTTAAAGCCTTTATTGCAGCCGTTCTCGGCGGTATAGGAAATTTCCCCGGTGCTGCAGTCGGCGGTCTTATAATCGGTTTAGTTGAAACATTTACAGTAGGATATCTTTCTCCTACATACAGAGATGCTATTGCTTTTGCAATTCTTATAATTATTTTACTTGTAAAGCCGACAGGTCTTTTCGGAAAGAAGGATGTTGAAAAGGTTTAAAGCATTCTCTGATCATTTCCTGATTTATTTTAAAACTAAATAGTCTCTGCAATTCTAAATGAAAACTGACTCCGGGTGAGTTGTTTTCATTTATAATTAAAATAATGCATGCGCTACCTGAAAGCTGAATTACCTGAACATCTCCGGTATTCTGCAATGTTACCGAATTAATTTTAATAAAAGCCGAACAATCACCTGAAAGAATTATTTTGCTGCATCCTCGCGTTCCTTTGTTCTTCTCATAAAATCCATAATGTACATTATAAATGCAAACAAAGTAAATACTGCCATTATGATAATGATAATATTTCCTCTCATAAATCCGGTTACAAAAAACATTATCGCAGCAACGAGAGTCAGTCCCACAGCTATGTGTGCTGCTGACTTGTTCTCATTCCTTACCGGGAAAGCAAGTGTTGCCAGCATCAGTCCGATAGCCGGCGCTATCAGTGCAGTAGGACTTCCGGATGTAAAGTAACCGTAAACTCCCAGTGCTATAAGTACAAATGCATTGGCAAGCATTATTCTGTATATATTCATGATTAGTTATTTAGTTAATTGGTTATTGTTTAATTGGTTAATTGGTTAATTGGTTAATTACAAATTAGATCGGGTTTGGATTTATATCAATTCACTTTTAAAAAAAATCTCTCAACCGGTTATTATACTTGACAAAAAAATATAATTGCCTTATTTTGTAAGGCAAAAATTATAAATCACCTAATTTAATAAGGCATTAGCACTCAGATAAAATATTCCGAAGATCTTAAACTCGACCAAATAGACTTAAAGATCCTTAACGAACTTCAGAGAAACTCCCAGCTAAAGAAAAATGAACTCGCGGAAATAGTAGGAATGTCATTACCTTCAACTATTGACAGGATTTCGAAACTCGAATCACATGGTTATATTTTATCTTATAAGGCTATTCTGAATCATAAGAAGCTCAAGCACGATATCACCTGCTTTATTTTTGTAGTAAGCGAATCATCGAAATATTACAAGCAATTCTTAGATCATTGTAATGCAACCAAAGACATTCTCGAATGTCATTCCATCACCGGTGAAGGTTCTCATATATTAAAAATAAGAACAGAGAATACAGGTTCACTGGAAAATCTTCTGGCAAAGATACAGAGCTGGCCCGGAGTGAAGTCAACTAAAACGAATCTCGTGCTTTCGTCGCATAAGGAAACCTCGGAAATAGACATTAAATAGTTAATAATAATAATTTAAAAGTTGAAATTTATAATTTAAAATTAAATACAATGACTGAAAAAACAAACATCGAAGAGCAAAAGGATAAGCTGAAGAAAATCAATGATGTCTTTAAGCTTATAAAGGAAAAAGAAATAAAAATGGTAGACCTTAGATTTACGGACCTGCCGGGTCAATGGCAGCATCTGACGATACCTGTTTCAAAACTGAATGAATCTACTTTTTATGAAGGAATTGGTTTTGACGGCTCGTCCATTCGCGGCTGGAAGAATATTAATGAATCGGATATGCTTGCAATTCCGGATCCTGCAACAGCAAACATTGATCCTTTCATGACGACAAAGACCTTAAGCCTGATTTGTAATATTTATGAGCCCGAAACAAAGACCATTTACGGAATGGACCCGAGAAACCTGGCAAAGAAAGCTGTAGAATATCTTAAGTCGACAGGCATTGCCGATACAGCATACTTTGGTCCTGAAGCTGAGTTCTTTATCCTTGATCACGTTGCTTATAATATTAATGAGTATTCAAGCTGGTACAGAATTGACTCTACCGAAGGTTTCTGGAATACAGGTAGTGAAAAGGAACTGAATCTCGGTCACAAGATAAGATTGAAAGAAGGTTATTTTCCAGTTCCGCCTTCTGATTCTACAAATGATCTAAGAAGTCTGATGGTAGAAAATCTTATCAATGTAGGCATTGATGTAGAGATGCATCATCATGAAGTTGCAACAGGCGGTCAGGCGGAAATTGATTTTAAATACTGCCCGATGCTGGAATGCGCTGACAGTTTACAGATGTTCAAATACATTGTAAAGAATACCGCAAAGTCTGTAGGCAAGACAGCTACATTCATGCCTAAGCCTTTATTCGGAGATAACGGAAGCGGAATGCACACTCACGTGAGCTTATGGAAAGGCGGACAGCCGCTGTTTGCAGGTGACGGATATGCGGGAATGAGCGAGCTCGCGCTGAACTTCATTGGCGGTCTGCTTAAGCACGCTCCTTCCATACTTGCATTTACAAATCCAACTACTAATTCTTACAAGCGTCTTGTTCCGGGATATGAAGCTCCGGTAAATCTTGCTTACTCCAAGAGCAACAGAAGCGCTGCGATCAGAATACCTATGTATTCAGATAATCCTAAAGCTAAAAGAGTTGAGTTCAGATGTCCGGACGGAACGGCAAATCCATATCTCGCATTCTCCGCTATACTTCTTGCTGGCATCGACGGAATAATCAATAAAATAAATCCGGGAGAACCTATGGACAAAGATATTTTCCATCTTGATGAAAAAGAACTTAAGAAAATCCCGCACGCACCGGAAGACCTTACTGTTGCACTGCATAAGCTTGAAGAGGATAATGATTATTTGAAACAGGGAGGTGTATTCAATGACAGTCTGATCGAAACGTGGATAGATTATAAAACGAAAAAAGAGATTAAGGAAGTTCAGCTGAGACCTCATCCGTATGAGTTTCATTTGTATTACGAAGTGTAATGTAAATCTGGGATTTTGGTTTTTGGATTTGCTTAATTTGGAATTCGTCGTCTCCGGAGAGTCTCTCCCTGTCTGTATTTCAACAACGGGATAATTAAACAGAGAGGACTCTGCATCGGAAGCGCTTGCTCCAGCTGAGTCCCCGCATTTAAATTGCTCAGCACATTCAGGATATTTAAAGAGGGGGACTCTGAAGGGACGGAAACTGAAAAATTCCAATTTCGAATTTCCAAATCCCAAATTTCAATAATGGATCTTGTCTTCCTTTTCTTTCCATTCAACAAAAACTTCTTTAGCTTCGTCATTCATAAGCTGAATCATGGGTATTATTCTGTCATCAACCGATTTAGCTACTTCATTATAAATTATTTCATCATCGAAATGTATTTCCGCGGCGTCTTTTCTTGTATTTGCAAAATAGATCTTTTCGATCCTCGCCCAGTGAATTGCTGAAAGACACATAGGACAGGGTTCACAGCTGGTATAGATCTCACACCCTGCAAGAGAAAATGTATTGAGAATTTTACACGCAGCTCTTATGGCTTCGACTTCAGCATGAGCAGTAGGGTCATTTGAAGATGTAACTTTATTTGAAGCACCGGCTATAATTACACCGTCTTTTGCTATCACCGCGCCGAAAGGTCCTCCGCTTCCGTCATTTACATTTTGTTTTGAATATCGTATCGCTTCTCGCATGCATTCCTTTGAAAATTCTGTCATTGAGTTATTGTTGGTTTGAAATATTCTGAACTTAAAAATATGCAGGGTGAAGTTCAATGTTAAATAGAGTTGTCAAATCTTTATATGGATATTTGATTCCGAGTTATATATTTTAAAATAAAGGAATAATTCAACCCTCATAAAAATTCATCCGGATTGTAATTAAAATTCATTTCGAATTGTTAATGAAAACATCCGAATAATTCAAAACGTAATTCAATTATCCTGTAAAATTCCAAACCATGGATAAAAAATTAAAACTTTCGTTTACATTTTATTTTATATTAATACTGACTTTATTTTCTTCGGCATCATTCGCTCAGTTTGTTGACTTCGGAAGAAATAAAGTTCAGTACACTGATTTCGACTGGCACATTCTGCAGACTGAACATTTTCAGATATATTATTATAAAGAAGCGAAAGAGCTTGCTGAGATAGGGGCAAACTATGCAGAGGAAAGCTACAAACAGCACCAGCAGGATTTCAATCATTCCCTGATCGATACAGTTCCCATGATCTTTTATGCATCGCCATTGCACTTCAAGCAGACCAATACAACCGCAGGATTCATTCCGGACGGAGTAGGAGGGTTCTTTGAATTTATTAAAGGCAGAGTTGTAATTCCGTTTGAAGGCTCGCTCGAACAGTTCAGACATGTGATATGGCACGAACTAACGCACGTATTCATGACAAGTAAAATAAATAATATTCTTACCACACACCGAAAGACTGCCGGAGCTGCGCCGCCGCTCTGGTTTACTGAAGGACTTGCTGAATACTGGTCAACTGAATGGGATACACAGGCAGATATGGTTCTCAAAGATGCTGTACTGACTGGTTACCTGCCGGGACTAGATGACTGGGAAAGAGTTTACGGAACTTATCTTATGTATAAGCTTGGACAAAGGGTAATTATGTATATAGCTGACAATTACGGAGAAGATAAAGTACTGCAGCTTATGGAAAATTTCTGGAAGGATGAAAATTTTTCAAATGTAATGCTGATGACAATCGGCAAAGATTACTCTTCATTTGACAAGGATTTCCTATACTATCTTGAAAAAACATATTATCCTGAACTAAAGGATCTTGACAATCCTTCACAGGTAACTGAAAATATTCACACTGAATCTTTTGCCCATAAGCCCACTTACTTCAGCGGCAACGGGAAAAAGGAAATTTATTACATAGGAAACAAGACAGGGTTTACGAGTATTTACAAGATACCTGTTAATTCACGCGAAGGACCTGAACTGGTAATAGAAGGAGAGAACAGCGATGAGTTTGAAGCATTTCATTTTTTCAGAACAGGTATGGATGTTTCGAAATCAGGTCATCTTATTTTTGTAACGCAGCAGGGAAATCAGGATGCTCTGCATATTTATGATACCCATAAAGAAAAAATTATCACTGATTATTCTTTTAAAGATATTGTAAGCATCGGATCTCCTTCATGGAGCTCTGATAATAAAAAAATAGTTTTTCCGGGATCGGATTACGGAGGCAGAACTGATCTTTACATCTTTGATTTACCCTCCAATGAGCTCAAGAGACTCACGAATGATTATTACGATGACAGGGATCCTGATTTCTCTCCTGACGGAAATTATATAGTATTCTCATCTGACAGGACAACTTACGGGAATGAGAAAAGTTATAATTTATTCTTATATAACATTAAAACAGGAAGCATTGATTATCTTACCCTGGGAAAGCAGATAGACTATGCTCCTAATTTTTCTGATGACGGAAAAAAAATAATTTTTACATCTAATACTAATGGTCCTCAGAATATCTGGATGATAGAGCTTGGAGAAGCTCTTGTAACAGAGCCCGTGAAGACAGGCACTAATTCTGTCTCAGAAAAATTACCGCTTAATTACGATAATCTGGAAATGAAACAGCTGACAAATTTTATTACAGCTGCTTATGATCCGAAATGGTGCGGCAAGGATAAGATCGTATTTTCTACATTTGAAAAAGGGTCTATCAATATAAGAATGCTGAGGAATATTCAGGAGAGATATGACAGCAGCAAGTTCATTAAGAAAGTTGATCTTACCGAAAAAGGAGAGAACTGGACTGCGGATAAGATCAAAAGTATTCCCAAAAAGAACTCGCTTACTTATGAAAAAAGATTTTCACTTGACGTTGCAACTACTGCTCTGACAGTCGATCCTGTATTTGGAGCAAACACAGGCGGTATTATTTCATTGAGTGATCTTCTCGGAAATGAAAAATATTATTTTCTGATCTTCAATAATTCCAACGGAGATGCGGAGTTCTGGAAGAGTTTTAACATAGCTATCTCAAAGATCTCAACAGAGAAGAGGATGAATTATGCTTACGGCGTTTACCATTTATCAGGGAGAAGGTATGATCTTCAGGATTACAATTCTTCATATTACGAAAGACTTTACGGAGGTTATTTAAGCCTTTCGTATCCGCTTTCTTTTTTCAGAAGGCTTGACCTTACGGTTGGTCTTGCACAGTCGATCAGAAGCTATGATTTTATAGACAACAGCCGCTCACTGCTGCTTACTAATCTGATAAGTTATGTCAAAGACAATACTTTATGGGCATATACAGGACCTCTGGACGGGGAAAGACTGAATCTTACGCTCGGATACACAACCGACATAGCTAACTCGAATATAAATTATTATTCAATATTTTTTGATTACAGAAAATATCTGCGTGTAGCAACGCCTTCTGCACTTGCATTGCGGGCTCAGATCTTTTTAAATGAAGGAAAGGAAGCCAGAAGATTTTTCATGGGCGGCAGCTGGTCACTTCGCGGGTGGCCCATAAATTCCATAAGAGGAAGCAAGATGTGGCAGGCGAATGTTGAATTCAGATTCCCTCTTCTTAATATTGTTGCATTAAGATTCCCTCTGGGAATTGGTTTCGATTTTCCCGGAATCAGAGGCGGAGTATTCTTTGATGTAGGAAAAGCCTGGGATAATAATTATCAGGACAGAATCACTTACGGAGACTTCGGTGTCGGGGTAAGGCTGAATGCTCTGGGACTGATCGTATTAAGATATGACATTGGAAAAAGGATTGAGAATAACTTCACTCAGATCCAGGGAAATCTTTTCCAGCAGTTTTATTTCGGTTTTGATTTCTGAATTGAAATATTTTTTACCATAACTTACAATCCAGTTGAGATTGAATATTGGTAGAAAATTATTGAAGTCAATTAACAATCCCCCTAGGATAGGATTTCAAAATAACCGACTATATATACTTCACACTCCAGCCTCACGCAAAAGAATTATTATCTATGAACAGCAGATCCATCACTTTCCCTGCAATGAAATCCGCCAAATCATTAAAATCTTTCGGATTATATTCAAAGCTGGGCATTGCGGGAACTATCTTTCCGCCTGCATCAAGGATCTTCATCATATTAGCGAGATGGATTTTATTTACAGGTGTTTCTCTCGGAACGACTATCAACGGCTTGGAATATGAAAAAGCAAAATCAGCGCACTTCTCGATGAGGTTCTTGCTCTCGCCATTGGCAATGCCTGCTAGGAATCCCATTGAACAGGGTGAAATTACCATTCCCGAACTGACATACTTATTAGTGAAGATCTCCGATTTCAGATCCAGATTGTTATGAAATGTCACTGTCGATTTCAGAAGCATTATCTCCGGAAACAGCGAAGTGATATTGGACTGTTTCAGATCGACGCCGCATTCCTTATATAATGTGTAAATGGCATATTCAGACAGTATCAGGTCTACATTAAAATCATTCATCAGCAGCGCTCTTAACATTCGAAGTCCGTATATTGCGCCGCTTGTACCGGTCATAGCAAGTATGATGTTCTTTCCCTCGCCGTTTATTTCTTTTATCAAAGCTGATGTTTCTGTCTGAACGCTCGCAGAGGATTTTTCTTTAGGCATGGCAGTAAATTAGTTTCTGTTTAAAAGAATAGATATTATGATAAAAAATAAAATTGAAATTATTACAAATATAATGTTTTGAAATACAAAAATCTGAATCAAAAATAGAATCATACCCAATATCATAGCCAAGAATACTTCAATGAACTTGGATGCTGAGCTGAATTTAGTGCTCTCAAAAGTGAAAGGATATGTATTGTCAAACAGCATAGCAACAGAGTTTATAAAATATATTCCGGATGAAATATAAAGAAAATTATAAAGCACAACGGAAAGGTCAGCTTTAAAACTCAGAAGTATGACAATTGAAACAATTAACGGAAGAATAAACGCAGTATAAATAAACTTATTCACACCTTTAATAACAGACCGTTTTTCTTTAATAGGCAGGGAATCATATATCCATTCAGTATTGACCGAACTTTCATCGAGTATTTTAGTATTGGAAATCAGAAGCCTTGAGCACATGATCAAAGTGAAAGTAATAGACGGGCTTAATATGACAATTGCCGTCCGGAAGAATGAATCCGCACCGGAATTTATGTTAAAGAACAGCAGGTGGGGAGAGCCGGATATTATCCCGATGACAACGAACAGCAGGGGCATCAATATTATAGGGATATACTTAACTCTCAGAAATCTGGAATTCTGTATCTGATCCCGGGTAAGACGGAAAGAAGCGCGTTCATAATTGTTTGAAAGTATAAATCTGTTTATAAAATTTTTTACAAATGAAATATTAAATCCCGGTTTGGATAATTTTCTTTTTGTATTCAAAGTTCTGACAGCGTCAGCAAGAGCATAGTAATTCCCGGATATGAGTCTGAATAGTATAAAGAAAACTCCTGCTGCCATAACTGCGCATAAAACAAAATATGCAGATTCATAAACGGCATTGGAGAAAAATGTCTGCGGAAGATATTTTACAATGCCAGTGCTAAGTAAGTTTTCCTTAATGAATGAGTCTTTTGATCTTGAAGCTGCTTTTGAAGATAGTGTGGATGAATAGAATATAAAAACAAAAAAAAATATCTGCAGGAAATTCAGAATCAGAGTTGCTTTTTCCCTGAAAAATTTCAATGCGAAAATATATATAAGAATAAGTATTCCGATTGAAAAGTAGCCGAACATTAAATCCGTCGCCAGAAAAACAACAGCTCTCATTAAGTTATGATCTATGAAATAAAAAAATACAACCTGAGGTATGACAGATGAAAGCATGAAAAATAAGATGAAGATAACTGCCGAGAGAAACTTAGCTTTAAATACCGAAAAGCTGTCAACAGGTAATGTTCTCAGCACTTCAATGTTTCTTGCTGCAAGAAAAAGATTTTCAAAATCATTAAGAATGATCAGAGCAAGCAGAAACAGGTTTGAAGTCAGAGCAAGTATGATGTAGCTTCTTTCATCAAATGCGGTAAAAAAATTATAAGACAATATTGTATTCGCAAAAAGATAAGCTATGAGAACACCTGTCAGCTTTTTTTTTGCGGAGTTTTCCTTATCCCTGTAATCGAGCTTCTGAAAAAGAGAAAATAAAATCTTTGTATCCCGGTTCAATTTATTTTTGTTGTTGTTTTTGTTTCTCTTTTAACTTTGCCTTATATTCTTTAACAGCTTTCTGATGATCTTCATAATTTTCCGTAAATTTATGACCGCCTTCACCCGTAGCCACAAAGAAAATAAAATTATGCTTTGCCGGATTCAATGCTGCTTTAATGGAAGACAGTCCGGGATTATTTATCGGACCGGGAGGTAGACCTTTGTAAAGATATGTATTATAAGGTGAAACTATTTTCAGATCTTCAAATAGAAGCCGCGGCTTCGGACCATCAGGAAGTATATACTGAACAGTAGGATCAGCTTCAAGCCTCATTCCTTTTTTAAGCCTGTTAAGATACACGCCTGCGATCACAGGTCTTTCTTCGTTTATACGCGTTTCACCGTCTATGATAGAAGCGAGCGTCAGGGTTTTAAGAAGAGTTGTTTCCTGTTCCGCAATCTGTGACTGAATTTCACTGTCATCGAGTATCTTTTCTCTGAATTCATTGAACATTAAATTGACCAGTGCTTTTTCTTTTATTACAGGTGAGACCTCATATGTATCGGGGTAAAGAAAGCCTTCGAGATTTTTTATCTGTCCACTCAGTCCGAGAATATTAATAAGAGAATCACTGGAAGCTTCTTTCATGAACTTTTCTTTTGAAAGAGAAAGTTTCTTTTCCACGATTTTTCCTATCTGACGTAAATTATATCCAGGAGGAATAGTTATTTTGATGAGCGGATTACTGTATTTATCTGTCAGGATAGTTATTAGCTCGGAGTTGTTCATTCCGTTTTTGAAAAGATAACCTCTGGAAATGATCTGGTTTTCTTTAAAGGAGAGTTTCACCGCCAGCTTAAACAGAAATGAATTTGATATTATATCTGCATTTTTAAGACCGGAAATTATTTCATCAAGATTTTTTCCCGGTTCTATTGTAAATACTTTCTCATCATCGCCCAGCCAGTAATATTTTGAATAATAAAGCTGGTAGCCGATGAAAACTATTAAAAGAATATTTACAAGTAAAGCTGCCCTGTAATATTTTTTTATGTCATTTATAAACGACAAGACGGAATCCCTGATTCTGAAACCTTTAAACTGAACTTAATCTTAAGATAACAAGGCATACAATTTTATTTAGTAACAGCATTTTGTTCAGCGCTGATCGCTTCGTTTACGCCTTTTATATAAGCATTTATATTCGGGTTGTTCGGATCCAGCTCGTGTGCTTTGTCCAGCTGCACTTTTGCCTCTTCCCATCTTTTCTTTTCAATATAAAATACCGCAAGATCATAATAAGCATCTCTGAAATCGGGATACAGCTCTGCCGCTCTTATCATATTCTTTTCATAATTGATGTCATCCGTCATTAGCTTATAAGCATAAGCTTTAAGAAAATAAGCATAGGAACTGTTCGGCTCCAGATCCATTACACGGTTTAATATATACAGTATCTGCTGCGGAGCTTTCTGCGCAACAAGAGTCTGCGCATTCATAAGAAGACCGTTTGCTTCCCTTGAAAGAATATGAGTGTTTTCCGGATCGAATTTATAAATATCCATTACTTCAGGAGGCAGACTGTTTCCGGTTGTAAATACAGGTGTCTGATTTGAAACGCGGTACCATTCTCTCAGAAAAGCCAGATATGTTACGCCGTTATCTTTAAGATATTTTGTCATATAGTCAACATAATTAACATCATTGATCTTGCTTATCAGTTCAGGAGTTACAAGTCCGGCAACGTCAACAATCTTTCTGTCGCTGTAATATCCGATGGCTCCGACATCATGAGTGGCAATTATATCATTTTCATTTGTATTTGCTTTCAGCCATTTTGCAGCCATTACCTGTCTGTCATAAATATATTTGCACTGGCTTGCATACAGATCCTTTGTATCGTCATAATTCTTTACGCTCATGAAGAAAATTATCCCTGCCCATATATAGAAAAGACTCTTTGAAAATAATGCGTTGTCTGTGTACTTATTTATTATCTTTGCAAGGTCCCTGAATCCTATTGTAGCAACGAGTATAAAAAACGGGATAAGAGGCATCATATATCTTCCGAACCTGTGAGCATAGGGAAGCTTCAGCCAGTAAATAAATATAAGAGCGAAAATAAATACTATATAAAGAGTATTCTGATTATATGTTTTCTTATAAATATCAAAAATAAATTTCAGCAGAGCGGCGATAAATCCGATCATTACAACATAATAGCTGCCGTATTTGAAATATTCCCAAACCTCATATTTGAGAAACTCATACCTGCTTCTGAATTCAGGTGAATAATAAGTAAGCTTTGCATTGTAAGTATTAGGCAACAGCGAACCTGATAATGCATAATTCATCAGAAGATAAAGCCCTACGATGCCTGCAAATATGAAGAAGATTTTCTTAAGGTCGTTTCCTGAAAAAAGAATAAGATTTATCTGATCTTTTGAATAATATAACACAAGTAAATAGTCAACGATTACAGCAAAAATAAAAGCAACTCCGTCAGGTCTTGTCCAAATGATGAGACCAAGCATTACGGCAAAAGGCACAGGGCTTCTTTTCCGGTAAAAATATGCGCACAAGATCAGTATCATTATATACATTGTAGTTTCCATCCCCGATCCTGCGATGAAATTCATCCACTTGTCAAATATAAAAATTCCCGTACAGATCAGTGCGAATATGATCTCCTTGTCGAATTCCACATTGCAAAGCTTATAAAAAGCCAGTGAGGAACCTGCAAAAAACAATAACCCCAGAATATAACTTATGTACATTTCATTATCCGAAATGAAAAACATCAGTGAAAGTATCAGAGTATATAAAGGCGACGTAGATCCGGCGGTCACCATTTCATTTTTAAAAAATGAAAAGCTGAAATAGTGCGCGAGATTTTTAGCAAAGGTCAGATGTATCCAGGGATCATCAAGTGGAAAACTCAGAACACCGTTTACTTTAAAAGCATATCTGATATAGATCAGTGAAAACACAAACGGAAGCAGAATAACAAGTGAATAAAATAAAATTCTTACCTGTTTTTTTGGTTTGAAATGTGATTCAAAATTGTATTTAGAGTAGTCTTCTCTGTTGGTTCTTTTTTTTTTAATGGGGATTTTTATTCTCTTCATATTTCTAAAATAATTATTTACGGCAGTAAATTCAATTTTAATAAAATTAATAATTTTATTTATAAACACATCCTTCCAGAACGTTATTCAAAGACTTTACAATAAATTTGATCCGCTGGGGCTGTCCAATAAGTATTTGATAAGAAATTATAAATAAGAAAAAAA
>DAIPYG010000067.1:0-18557 GCA_036782875.1 Bacteroidota bacterium
TACTTATTGGACAGCCCCAGCCTGGCAAAAGAAAAATCTCCCGCTGGTGAAAAATTGCCGGAAATTCTTTCGAAATTTCTCAGAATTTCTTAACGGCAATTTTTCACATGAGGGTAGTTTTTAAATGAGAAAATTAAGTTTTATTCTGAACCAAATTATGCATATTATAAGCTATTCATATTTATTTTGGACAGTACTGCAGTTAAGTGATTTTAGATTATATTATTTTCTTAGAAAAAGAAATCTGATATGATTATATTGCGTAAACTTTAAATAAAAAAATATTATGTCAAATTCAATCTTAGAACCTTTTGAAGGAATTTCTCTCGAGCAATGGGCAGGTGTAAATGCAAAGCTCGCATCAGGTGTTAGCACCGAAGAGGCAATTAAATCCATCGGCGTTGATATGCCTAAATGGGACAGAGTAAATGCTGAATGGCTGACCCGGATGAAGAATGATACATCATTTACAATTTCTACCAAATATGCCGCAGCATTTAACACAACAGCGACGGGTAATCTCGGCAGCGGTTCGCAGATATCTCCTGATTCAATTCCTTTTGAAAAGTATATCGAATCAATTGTAGCTCAGGATATTCTCGGCAAGCAGGGACGCGATGCTCAGGATATTTTAAAGGATTTCGGAATGACTGTCGCAGATTATTCAAATGTGAGTTCATACTGGACAGGAAAAATGATGTCTGATTTTTCTTTAGCCGGAAAAATGGCTCAGCTTGATGCCGAGTTCAGAAAAAAATATGAAAGCATGAAAGGCGAAGGTTCTCACGGAGATCTTGAATTCTAAAATGTATTTGAAATGAAAGAAAATACAAACATCACTGAATTCAGTTCAGAAATTGAAAAAGCATTTCAGACAGCCTGGCATTCTGAAAAGGGCGGCGATGACAACTGGAATAAATTACTTAAATATTACGGTGCAGATCCTCTCTCACATCAGGAAAAAGAACAGCTTCTGAATTCAGAAATGAAAATCGCAAGAGGCGCTTTTCCGGTTGAGCTCAGAAGAGTTTATCAGAAAATAACAGATAAGCATTTGCAGAAAAATAATCCGCAGTTAAATGATGTTTTAAAAAATTTTGACATCGAAGTCAGGGTGAAAGAATATTATCAGAAGATAAAACCTTTTTCCGGAATGAGCGACATTTTCAGTAATGCCTCTACGAGTCTTAAGAAGTATTCGGAAGGAATGCAGAAAGAGAAGCATCATACCATAAAATGCAAAAGCTGCGGAGCTCCGAGGCTTGAAGAGATGCAGTATGACAGCTGCCTTTTCTGCGGAAGCAAACTTTTTGAATCAATCTAAACTTTTATTTATGCTTAAATCCATTTTCGGAAGCAGTGATACTTCCTCAACTGAATATCAGCAACTCGTAAAGAGATGGGATAATTATTTATCCAAACTCAAAGAAAGGTATTATGAAGTTTTAAAACAATCCGAAGAACCTCTGCAGAATGTAATTAATAACATTCAGTATGATTCAGTCATTATTCATAATATTAAGACCGGACTTCATAATCAGACAGTTGAACAGCTGTCTGCAAAAGCCGATGAAGGCTGGAATAAAATGGAATCGGAAATGGAAAAAGCTGGAATTTCTTTTAAGCTTATCTCGGAAGAAAGAATGAAAGTTGATCAGATCAAAGAATGGTTTGTCATTGAGTTTCAGAAATTTGAAGTTGGTCTTTATGCAAAAGCTGCAAGAAAAATTCTTGATAACGTCAGGAAACATATTGATGATAGCAAGCTTCACCGCTGCACTCAGTGTGCTGCAGAGCTTCCGATCAAAATTTATTCCTTCATGTCTGTAAATATAAAATGCGAAAGCTGCGGTTCGGTGAACACTTATCAGCCGGACGACAGGATCAGAGCACTTGAATACTATGTGCTCAATCATCTTGCAGAAGAATATGCATTCCCGGAAAAATTAAAAGCGAGGAAAGATAAAGAGGCGCAGAAGGAATATTACAGGAAATATTATGGATATCTTATGGAGAATGTTCCCGATAAAAAAGAATTCTATGAAAGAGATATGAACGAAAGGATCAGCAATCCTTTTTTCAATGCCGGGTTTTAAATGATATGACTGATGATTTTTTAATTGTTAATAGAAATAAAAATGACAGATACATACAGAAAGACAGACATAGCTTTGAAGCTTTATGAAAGCACACAGACTCTGATAAGATTTGCCGATACGAAGATCAATGTTTTGTCATTTGTCAACGGCATCGCAACTTCATTTGTGATCACAAACTTTCAGCAGCTTTTTTCAATTAGCATATTTTCTAAATTTATAATAATTTTATTTTTCTTAACTTTCATAGTATTTGTATATTATCTGTTAAACACCATTTTGCCCAGATCTGATAAAACCACAGGCAGTGTAGGTTCACAGATAGTTTTTTTCGGACATATTGCCGGAAGAAAGGATGCTGAAGAGTTCATAAAGGATTTTAACAATACGGATTCCGAAGCTTTTCTTGACGATCTTCTTCAGCAGATGTATGCAAGCGCGAAGATAGCTTCTGTAAAATTCAATAATTATAAAAAAGGACTTATCACACTACAGTTTCAGATTTTTTTATTCTTCATACTCCTAGGTTTGAAATCATTTACCTGATGATCTGCGGAAGAGTAAGAATCAAAGAATGTAAAGAATTGAATTACAGGTCAAATAATAATATATTGTAACGCTTAAAACCACTATGAATAACAATAAACATTCACAAGAGGAAATATTAGAAGAAATAGATATCAGATCTGAGAACATCACCAATGATGAGATCAATGAAATTATTTCAGAAGAGAAAATAGTTGATAAAAAATCATCAGCACTGGATATAAGAAAGTATGGAAGATTCATCAGACAGATGAAGCTTGCAATGAGCCTGCTGAAAGATTTCAGAAACAAAAGCTATACTGACGTTCCATGGAGATCGATCGGTTTTATTGCAGCTGCGGTTTTGTATTTCATTAACCCGTTTGATGTTGTGCCTGATATGCTTCCTGTTTTCGGGTATGGGGATGATGCAATGCTTTTTGCTGCTCTGTTTAAATCAATACAGACAGATCTTGAAAAATATGCCGGCTGGAAAGGCATCAACTCAAAAGATTATTTTTAATAAATTTTAAAAGAAAGAAGTAAATATTTGCCCGAAAAAATAAAAGTACTGTTTATAGGCGACATCATCGGTGAGCCGGGATTTAACCTGACCAAAACACTTCTCCCTACATACGTTTCAAAATATAAAATTGATTTTGTCATAGCTAACGGTGAGAATATTACTGACGGAAAAGGTATTGTGGAAAAGGACGGAAAGAAACTTCTTGACCTGAACATAAACGTACTTACCGGCGGTAATCATACAATGGACAAGATACAGGCTCATAAATATCTTAACGAGACCAATACAGTTCTGCGCCCGCAGAATTATCCCCGCGGAGCTTACGGACACGGATTCGGTGTCTTTAAAATACCTGAGACAGAGCTAAAGATAGGAGTTATAAATTTACAGGGACGCGTGTTTATGAAAAGCATTGACTGCCCTTTCAGAGCATTTGACTGGGTCTATGAAAAGATTAAGTATGACACCAATATAGTGTTTGTGGATTTTCATGCGGAAGCTACTGCAGAAAAGATTGCATTCGGCTGGTATGTGAACGGCAGAGCGTCGGTGGTAGTGGGTACGCATACGCACGTTCCGACTGCTGATCAGAGAATACTCAGCGGAGGAACTGCTTACATAACTGATGTCGGAATGACAGGTCCTTATGATTCTGTTATAGGAATGAAAAAGGATGGTTCGATCAAAAGATTTATTTATTCCACACCTCAGAAATACGAAGTTGCGGATGAAGATATCAGATTTTCGGCAGTGCTTTGTGAGATAGATCCTTTGTCGGGGAAAGCGACTTCGATTAAGAAGATCTTTTATCCCGAATTTTAACCGGGATTGAATGATGACTATGATTTTAACTATGATGAAATGATTAATGATGACTATGATTTTAACTATGATGTATTGATTGAATGATTGAATGATTACTGTGAAATGAAAACATGAATTTTTAAAAATAATTTAATATTTCTTTTTAAAAACATAGTTTGTTTAAATCAAATTTATCAAATGAAATCTATCAACATTACTGAAGATGTTTACAATTACATTGTAGAAAAATATGTGCCGGGTGAGGAATTGCTTGATGAGCTGATAAAGGAAACAGAAGCACTTAACATACCGCTCATTCAGATTTCAAAGGATCAGGGGAAATTTTTATATCTGCTCTGCAAAATGATCAGAGCCAGGAATGCGCTTGAGATCGGGACGCTGACAGGATTCAGCGGTATAAACATAGCAAGAGGGCTGGCTGACGGAGGAAAATTGACAACAGTAGAGCTTGAAAAGAAACACGGTGAGATTGCAGAAAAGTATTTTGAAAAAGCCGGACTGAAAGACAGGACAGAAGTGATCATTTCACCTGCACTTCAGAAAATGAAAGAGCTTGTCTCCCGAAAATTGAAATATGATCTCATCTTTATAGATGCAAACAAAACAAATTATCCTGAGTATTTTGAAGAGGCAGTCAAACTTTCTAATCAGGGAACAGTCATAATTCTGGATAATATGCTCAAAGGCGGAAAAGTAACCGAAGATCCCGGAGATGATCCGGATTTGAAAGCAGTTCAGCTGACAAATGATATTATTTCAAAGGACGAAAGAGTAGAAGCTATACTGGTGACTATCGGAGACGGATTTGCAATGGCTGTAGTAAAATAATTTTACTTAGTATATTTAATTTATGAACCCGGATAAATCCGGGTTTTTTGTTTATCAGAAAATTCAGTAACATAGATTAGTTTTATTATTATTTTATTATTGTTATCTTTGACAGGAATTTTATTTGAAAGGAAGGTGACTGTGAATAAATTTATGAAGATGTTTTCTTTGACAAAGAGCGAAATTAAAGTGATACTATTTATTGTATCCGTTCTGATTACAGGTTATTCAATAAAGTATTATAAATATTTGAAAAACGGCAGTCCGGTTATGCCGTTTGATTTTACTGTTTCAGATTCCGTTTTCATTCAGAAATCCGGAATGATTAATACCAGCAGTCAGAAATTACTTAAGACAGACTCTTCGGAGATCAATAGTGAACTTGGTGCTGATCTCAAGGCTGAAGAAGATTCATTGTTTAAGGAACAAAAGAACGGCAGATCTGACAAATCGGATGATTTAAACGGAAGAGTTATAAATATAAATACAGCCGGAAAAGAAGAACTGACAGAGCTTCCCGGAATCGGTGAATCAACGGCAGAAAAAATCATAGATTACAGAAAAGAAAAAGGATTTAAAAAAAGCGAGGATATTATGAATGTAAAAGGGATCGGAAAGAAAAAATACGAGAAGTTAAAAAAATACATTAAAACGGAATAATAATTTCCCAGTTGGTAAATATAAATTTAGAGTTTTCCGGGAACATACTTAGAGCATTACAGCTGAACGATGCGAAAGAAGTAATTCTGAAAAATGAAATTACACTGAGCTTTAATCTGAATGACGAATTTCATTCACGCAAAAACAAAGACAGTCTGATAGAAGAGTTTGAAGAAAGCATCAGCAGTATCTTTAATAATGAAGATCAGGAACAGAAGACAGCCGGAATTCTGATAGGTACAAGCCAGACCTTCCTGAATGTAATGCCTGTTGACTTTAATGAGGATGCAGGCTCGATCTCTTCTCACATTCTGTGGGAGCTTTCAAATTATTATCCCGAGTCATACAAGGAGTTTACGATAAAATATTTCCGCCTTAATAATAATTATCTAAGCGATAAAATTGATGATGTACTGCTAATTGCCATAAGCAACAGCAGGCTTGAATTTATAAAGAGCCTTTGTGACTCGTGTGATGTTACAATTAAAAATGTAGAGATAGATCATTTCGCCGTGGAAAAATGCCTGAAAGAATTCTACCCGGCAGAAATCAAAAATAAAAGTGTCCTCATCATCGGGAGCAAAAGCGGAAGACTTGACTTCAGTCTGGTCTCAAACGGCCTGATGAGATATTATGACTATGAAGTTACTGAAAAGTCTGATTACAGGAATCTGCTTGTCAGACAGATCAACTTACTGAATTCCTCGTTGTTTAATGTTGAAAGATTTTTTTTGTACGGTGACGATAAAACGGCTTCGATCAGGAATTTTCTTGAAGAGCAGTTTCAGAATATTCCTGTCTCATTCATAAGCCATTCCGGTAAAAATGAGGATTATGGATTTGCTCCTTTGTACGGACTTGCATTGAAAAACTTACCCTGAATTTAATTGAGAATTATTTCCGGAATATACAACAGAAGGATACTTTTCACTCCAGACTCAGACAGAGTAAGACCAACTTCAGACAGGGCAAAAGAATCTTTGTTCAATATGCTCAGTGTCAGGTATGATTTTGACGGAATGGAGATACTGGACCTCTTCTGCGGGACAGGAAATTTAGGGCTTGAATGCCTTTCAAGAGGCGCGGCTATGTGCTGTTTCGTTGATAAAGATATAAAGCTTGTTCAGAAAAATATTGAAATGCTCAAAGCATCTGACAAATGTGAAGTTGTAAGGTCCGATGTGATCATGTTTTTAAAGACCTCTGTAAAGAAGAACTTCGATATGGTATTCTGCGATCCTCCTTACGATTACGATAACTATTCCGGGATTTTAGAAGAAATATCCCAAATGAAAACTGATCTGGTGCTTGAACATTCGGATAAATTCAGATCAGATCTGAAATTTGATAAACAGATAATATTTAGAAGGAAGATCGGTACAGTTAATTTTACTTTATTTGATTTCTCTTAAAATAAAAATCCAATGAAAAAAATAACAGCGGTATATCCCGGAACATTTGATCCCGTCACAAACGGTCATCTCGATATTATTGAAAGAGCGTGTGAACTGTTCGATAAAGTCATCGTATCCATTGCAGTTAATCCTAATAAGAATCCTTTATTTTCAGAGAAAGAAAGAATAGATATGATAAAAAAAGTTACAGCTCATTTGAATAATGTAGAGGTTGATACTTTCAAAGGGCTTCTGGTCAGAAATGCCGAGAACAAAAAGGCAGGCGTTATTATCAGAGGGCTTCGTGCAATTTCGGATTTTGAATATGAATTTCAGATGTCGCTGACAAATAAAAAACTAAATCCCGATATCAATACCGTATTTCTTATGCCGAACGAAAAATATTCTTTTCTTAGTTCATCGCTTGTGAGGGAGCTTGCATCTTATGATGCAAACGTAAAAGAGTTTCTTCCGGAATATGTACTGAATAAACTCAAAGCAAAATTCCGGAAGAAAAAATAGAAATTAATTCTGGAAGACTGTGGATAAATCAGTGTCTTTGTATTTTCCCTGAGCAAAGAAACTCAGCATCTCTGCAAAATCATCCGCTCCGATAAATCCCGAAAGACTTGAAGTATTTTCCTTGTTGTATTTGAAACTGATAATGCTTCCGTCCGAGTTCATGAAAACAAATGTAGGGTAGCCGGTTCCTCCGAACTGTTTTGCCAGTTCACCTGAAGAATATTCCTTCTTTCCGTAACTGTACTTATCCGGTCCGTCTGCGTTCAACTTAATAAAAACAAAATCAGACAATGCATTCTTCACTGCATCCGAAGTATAAACTTCAGAATCCATCTTCTTGCTCCAGTTATCTGATCCGGAATAAATATCCAGAAATATCTTCTTACCGCTTGATTTAGCGGCGTTAAGACCGTCATTGAAGCTGTATGAAGACTGACTGTAGGAATTAGAGATAAATAAAAAAAGTAAAACTGCTGCGGTTAAAAAAATTCGGGTTTTCATTTTGATTATTGTTTATGATAAGTTAGCTCTTAAATGAACAACTAAAAATACTAAATAATTCTGAACTTCAAAATGCCAACAGTTCTGTCAAAAAAATAATCCACGAACTTATCTGAAGATGATTTGAGGAACCAAAGATATAATGGACCGGGAAACAATTACGATTATTTAGTCAGTATGGTATTGGATGATTCAGGGAATGTATATGTCACGGGGGAGAGCAATGATGGAGCTTTACTTGGAGAGCCAAATATTCCTGCTATGGAGATTCACTCTGGGTAGCTGTATATAAAACTTCAATAGCAACTGTTGATTGGGGATATTCAGTTGTTACAGATGATTCAAGTAACGTATATTCTTCAGGATTTGGACTTATACAGACAGGAAATGAAATTGTAACAATAAAATATGATTCAGGCGGTCAGAGAAAATGGGTTAAGTCTGAAAAATTAAATGCTTAAAAAAAATTCCGTAAAATATATTCGATGTCCCATCAGAGTCAGTCCGATAGCGTTCAATTGAGAATACGGTTGAGCGGACGACCCTGCATGCTGAGTATAACTAAATATGAAGTCTTTTTGTATTTTGCGGAAATGGAATACATGATCTGATTTTATTGTTAGCACCGGAAAAGTGCCTTAATCATATATATATATATATTGTTTTTTAAGATTTATAAATTTAGTTTCAGCCAACCCCGAAGGAAGTTCCGGTAGAAAGATACTGTTCTGAAAATACTAAAGTGAATATGAAAGAAAATTACTTTTCGTTTTTATAAAATTTTTCCTAAAGTTTTTTTAATTTAACCAAAACCCAAAAGTCAATTATGAATAAAGTCATAATATTGATCTTTCTATATCTGATTTGCATTCCGTTGGAAATTAATTCCCAGGTAATGCAGGAATGGGTTGCGACTTATAGCGGAACCGGCTCCGGATATAATTTCCCCAAGAAAAGCGCGATAGATAAATTCGGCAATTTCATCATAGCCGGCAACAGCAGCAATACAGGAGGTTATGATTATGTTGTTTTAAAGTATTCTCCGTCCGGTGTCTTAATCTGGAGCAGAAGATACAATGGCATAGTAAACGGATATGATTACTTAAGCGGAATGGTTCTTGATGATTCGGGTAATATATATGTTACTGGTTCTAGCGATGAAGGGATGCTTTATGGGGGAGTAAACTGGTTAACAATAAAATATAATTCTGATGGAATAATGCAGTGGAAAAGAAGTTTGAACTGGAAAGCAAACGGAACCGATGAATCTTTTGGAATGACAATAGATAAAAACAGTAATATATATGTAATTGGATACGGCAAAACAATTTCTGTTTACAGGCAAATGATAACAATTAAATATGATAGTAATGGTTATTTATTGTGGACAAAAGTTTACAGATCAAATCCTGATACGCATGATTGGGGATATTCCGTAGTAACAGATGATTCACTCAACGTTTATTCCTCAGGCTACGGAATTATTCCGACCGGTAATGAAATAGTTAATATCAAATACGATTCGAATGGAAATGAAAAATGGGTCAATAAATTCCCAACTCATGACGGGGATTGGTTAAGACCTACTTATTCATCGATAAATGAGTTTAGTAATCTTATTGTAGTAGGATACAACTATACTTCTACCTCCTACTATGACTTTGTAACTCTTAAGTATTCTTCCGATGGTAAATTACTTTGGAACAGATTGTTTGACAGAGGTGATGATGACTATGCAAACTCACTTTTTTTAGATAATGAATCAAATATTCTAATCGGGGGAATTACAGTTGATTCAAATTTTAAGGACTTTCTTGTTGTGAAATATTCAACTGATGGAGATTTACAGTTTATGAAAATATTCAATGGCGGTGCTTCCCTTCAAGATGAGGCCTCCTCAATTATATCAGACACAATGAGAAATATTTACGTTACCGGATTCACCCAATCAATTCTAAACTATTTTGACTATTTAACAATTAAATTAAGTCCTGTTGGAGATACAATTTGGTCTAAAATTTACAGAACGAATTACGATAATTATGCAAGATGTTTAAATTTAGACAATGACGGTTCTGTATATGTTTCCGGAAGCGGCGGAACTCCGGGTGGAAATTCTCAAATGGCTTCTATTAAATACTCACAGTTAACAGGAATGATAATAAATAGCAATCCGGATTCAGTTAGATATCAATTGAGCAATTACCCCAACCCATTTAATGTAAATACACAGATTAGCTTTCAGATTCCTGAAAACAGTTTCATTACATTAATAGTCAATGATATAACAGGAAAAAAAATTGAAACATTAATAAATGAATTTCAAAACAGAGGTAATTATAAAGTAAATTTCAAAGGAGAAAGTTATTCTAGTGGAGTATATTTTTATTCTCTAATTTGTAAAGGGCAAATAGTAAAAACAAGAAGGATGCTTATTATAAAATAAAATTTATATGATTAGAAGTCCACCATAGATAATAATAAGAGGGCGAAGACGTATTAAGAAAAACCGCGCAAGGTTATTACTTAAGCAAATCTTTATATAAAGATTTGGTCTTACCCTCTTTTGTTTAAAAATTTGAATAAAATTATTCTTTAAAACTTTAAATTAAGAAAGAATGAAAACCAAAATAAAATTTCCGGATGATATAAGGTTATCATCAAAATTAATAATATATTATTTTCTATCAATAATATTATTTTTATCTTTTAATTATTCTACTGCCCAAACTTATCTCACAGACGGACAGCAGGTTCCTGTCTTTGATCCTGCTGAAACAGATTCAACTGACAGATATGTTTACTGGGACTTAACCGAGATAAATAATTCTAATAACAGGTTGGATATCGGAGTAGGTGTAACTCATTATGAGGGCAACACTAATTTTATAAATGGAAACTGGTATAAAAACCAAAACAATAGCAATTTTAATGATGAGGTAACAGACAATAGGTTTATATATAAGACAAACTCTACAGAAACTATTAATGGATTTATTTTTTCAAAGCTCAATTCCGGGAGGAAAAATGCAGTTGTATCAAGAGGAAACGGAGAGATTGAAATTTATCCTAACCAAGACGGTACAATTGGAAATATTGGTCAACATTTTGCAGTATATGGAAAAGTTATTTGCTCCGGAAAATTCTCAACAGATACTTTGGTTGATGTTGTAGTTTTGTCAAATTCAGGAGATACGGTAAAAATATACAATGGAGCCGGGAATGGAACATTGTCAACTGCACCTTACAAATATTACGGTATACATCCGGAGTATTTATTTCTTGCTCAATTGAGTAATTATGCTTATCCATTCTCGGTCATCTACAGTACTACAAGTGACAGAGAGGATTTAATTTACAGGGAAGGTCAATATATCAAAATACTTAAAAACTCTAACAGCAACTATTTTACTCCATGGGTCTCAATCAATACAGAATTTACCGACAATACTTCCAATGATTTTAAAATTGCCGATTTCAATAATGATGGTTTGAATGATATAGTCGCGGTTCAGAATAAGTATGGAATAAAAGTTTATTTGAATGATAACCTTGATAGCTTCTCATTGAATTATTCTAATCTCAATTACCCCTATTCTCATCCATATTCTGTTTCTATAGGTGATTTTAATAAAGATGGTTTTATTGACCTGGCAGTAATAATAATAGATAGGGTTAATATCTACATAAATAACAAGTCAGGAACATTGTTTCCTTCTACCCCTTCATATACATATTATTTTGACTTTCCAATTCCCTTCAAAGCATATCCTTTTAAGTCAACTGTAGCTGATTTATACAATAAAGGTGGATTAGCGGTTATATTTTCGGGAGCAAATTATAACTTAATTGAAAATTTTAACATTGAGAATTTATATCGAATAAATGCTTCCGACACAGACGCCGTCCCTGCGCCGGCATATCTGTTCCACACAAAAGTTATGGTAAACGGAATTTATCATCCCAAATTATTACTCTTTAACCGCGGCGACAGGGATTTCCTGAAATATAAGATCTATAAAAAAGGAACCTATACAAATTGGGAATATGCTCTTATAGACAGCACGACAAATGATTATTATATTGATACCATAGAAGTATTGGATACAACTTATCACCAGGGAGAACCTGCATATTTCAACCTGTATTATTATGTCAAAGCAGAGGACAATTCATATAAAGTATCCGTTAATTCTGACACTGTCAAATATTTAGATGTAATTTGTCCTACCTGTCCGACAGAACCTTATGATCCGGGTGGAGATGACAGAGGAGTAGTTTCAGATACTGATAAAAATAATAAACCCGGTAAGTACAGTGTAAATAATTTCCCTAATCCTTTCAACCCTGTAACTAAAATCAATTATTCAATTCCTTTTGAAGGAAATGTGAGAATAACAATTTTCAACTCACTCGGACAGACTGTGAAAGAACTTATAAATGAATTCAGGGATGCGGGGAGTTATTTTGTTCAGTTTGACGGCAGCAGTCTGCCGAGCGCAATATATTATTACAGAATAGAAACAGCCGGATATTTTATGACAAGGAAGATGCTGCTTTTGAAATAGTGACAAATGTCCTTTGTTGTTGGTGACCAAAAATTTGCCGTTAATCTTTACAATTATAAAATATAATCGTGCAAATTTTTGGAACACGCAACAACGGCGGAATTATACAATATGAGGTTATCACGTTCGTCGGCTGAGAACCCGCGGTAAGTTTACACTGATTTTAAAAGACTTTAAGCGGGAGACTCAGTGGAGACAAAAAGTAAATAAATCAAACGATACATAAAAAAATGAGAAAAGATTCTTTATAAACCCGAGTGAAATAAAATTCAACCGTATTTTAATTTTTACTTTGTTATGTTGAATCAGATGTCTCTCAATTCCTCGGGTATTAACTGCAAAAATAGTTTTGATGATTCTGTTCTCTATTCCAGATTCTGAAGAATGCCTTTTGAAAGAAGTATGAGTATTAAGATTCCGAGCGCAATCCTGTAAATAATGAAGATCAGATTGCTCCGGGTTTTAAGGTAATTTATTAGAAATGCAATGGAAAGGTATCCGACAACTCCCGAAACGATTGTAGCTATTGATAAGCTTAAGAGACTTTCATCAAGTAAAACATGCCGTTCTTTGTAAAGCTCGTATAATCCGCTCATTGCTATTGCCGGAATGCTGAGAAGAAATGAATATCTTGCGGCGACATCTCTCTTTAATCCTCTGAACAGACCGGCTGTGATCGTTACTCCGCTTCTCGAACTTCCCGGTATTAATGCAAGCGCCTGTGCGCATCCGATCACGATTCCGTCTTTGACTGTAATTTCAGAAAGATCTTTTTTCTTTGAACTTACTTTCTCGGCTATGTAAAGAACTATTGCAAGCAGAATAAGCGCAGCGCTTATTACATAAAGTCCTCTCGCTTCTCCTTCAATGAATCTCTTGAACAATAATCCGCATACGGAAATGGGAATTGTTCCTATGATGATAAGTATGAAGATCCTTGATTCGTAATTGGTAAGAAAATCCTTTTTCTTAAATGCATGAAAAAATCCTTCGGTAAGTGAAAAAATATCTTTCCTGAAATAAATAAGTGTCGCGATCAGTGTTCCGATCTGCATTACGGCAGTGTAGGCAGCGCCGATATCCTTCCATCCCAGAAGAGCAGGTATGATTCTTAAATGCGCCGTACTGCTGATGGGGATGAATTCAGTTGTGCCCTGTATTATTCCGAGAACAATGGCTTTGAATATATCTTCCAAAAAATATCTTTGAGCTTATGAAATAATTGAAATAAATTTAAACATCGAGATTTGCATACTTTGCATTTTCCTCAATGAATTTTCTCCTCGGCTCGACTTCTTCACCCATGAGCACCTTGAAAATATTATTCGCGGCGGCTGCGTTTTCATTAGTCACCTGCACAATAGTCCTGGTCTCGGGATTCATTGTCGTGCTCCAGAGCTGCTCCGGATTCATTTCACCAAGACCTTTGAATCTTGAAATATTTATTCCCTTAGGATTTGCAGTCTCGCCTTCTTCTGCGTTTTCTATCACTACGGCGCTCTTATCTGCTTTCATTGACTTAAGTATCTCATCTCTTTCCGCGTCGTCATAAGCGTAAAATTCCGTCTTGCCTTTTTTGATCTTGTAAAGCGGCGGCTGAGCAATGTATAATCTTTGCGTCTCGACTATCTCTCTCATGTGCCTGTAAAAAAATGTAAGCAGCAGCGTTCTTATATGCGAACCGTCAACGTCGGCGTCGCACATCAGTATTATCTTATCATATCTTATCTTTCTTTCATCAAACTCATCCGAGTTTCCGAGACCTGCTCCGATAGCTGTTACTATAGATCTTATTTCCTCATTCTCGAGTATCTTATTTATTCTAGCTTTTTCTACATTCAGTATCTTACCTCTCAGCGGTAGTATCGCCTGAAATCTCCTGTCTCTTCCCTGCTTGGCTGAACCGCCTGCAGAGTCTCCTTCGACCAGATACAATTCGCATTGTGCGGGATCTTTAATCGAGCAGTCTGCAAGCTTACCCGGAAGACCTCCGAGATCAAGTGCATTCTTTCTCCGCGCAAGATTCTTTGCATCACGCGCCGCAATCCTTGCTTCGGCTGCCTGTACGCATTTCTCAATTATTTTTTTTGCAATGGAAGGCGTCTCTTCAAGAAAATTACTGAGATTCTCACCAGTCACTGACTGAACAATTCCCTTGACCTCGCTGTTTCCGAGTTTTGTCTTTGTCTGTCCTTCAAACTGAGGTTCGGGTACCTTGATACTTAAAACACAGGTAAGACCTTCCCTGAAATCATCTCCGGTCAGTGTTATCTTGTCGCTTTTTATAAGATTATTCTTTGAGGCAAAGTTATTCAGTGTCCTTGTCAGAGCAGCCTTAAATCCTTCAAGATGCGTTCCGCCTTCGTGCGTATTGATATTGTTTACAAAAGTATAAGTGTTGTCGTTGTAAGATTCATTATACTGAAATGCTACTTCCACCTGAACATTCTCCCTTTCGCCGCTGATAAAGATCGGCTTTCCCATAATGGACTTTTCAGATTCATCCAGATACTTTACAAAATCAACTATGCCGCCTTTGTAATGAAATTCCTCCTGCTTGTCTTTCTCTCTATCATCTTTGAATATTATGGTCAGATCTTTATTAAGATAGGCAAGCTCACGAAGCCGTTCTTCCAGTGTCTCGAATTTAAATACCGTGTTCTTGAAAATTTCACCGTCTGGAAAAAATGTAACCTTAGTTCCTGTCTTCTTTGCCTGACCTATTACTTTAACTTTACCTTCCGGTATTCCTCTTTTATATTTCTGATAATAAACTTTTCCGTCTCTTACAACTTCAGCTTCGAGATATTCACTTAGCGCATTGACAACCGAAACACCGACACCGTGAAGACCTCCCGATACTTTGTAACTGTCTCTGTTGAATTTACCTCCGGCATTAAGCTGTGTCATTACAACTTCAAGCGCTGAGATCTTTTCAGTCGGATGAACTTCCGTAGGAATACCTCTGCCGTTATCAGTAACTGTAACAGAACCGTTCTTATTAATTGTAAGCGTTATCTTATCAGCGTATCCTGCAAGCGCTTCATCAATAGCATTATCAATAACTTCATACACAAGATGGTGAAGTCCTCTTGATGAAATGTCACCGATATACATCGCAGGTCTTTTGCGGACGTGTTCAAGTCCTTTGAGGACCTGAATATCTCCGGCTTCATAAGTAGGTTCGTTCTTTCCGTCTTTATTTTTTGCCATAATGGTTTAAAATTTTAAATGAAAATAATATCTTTTATCAGTTTCTTTTTTAATTTAACATTTAGTTTCTCTATGATTCCAACTTTATTAAGTGACAGCTCATATCTCCAGGCGGCATTCTCGACTTTTACAAACAGCTTGTTCTTTCTTATCTCCTGCGGTGAAGAATACTTTGCAATTGCCTCGCCCACGCATTCACTCCAGACATTAAGTATATGAAGCTCCTGCATTTTTGAATCAAGTCCGATATAGTTCATAAAATTGTCCAGCTCGTTTTTCAGGCAGACTGTTTTGTTGAACCGCGTCCTTGTTTCTATGTTTTTCAATTTACTGATTTTCCCTGTTCGATTTCAAAAACAGAAATTTCCTTATTCGTATAAAAATCTTTTAGATTTTCCAGATATCCTTTGTCTGTCGTTGTCAGAAATATCTGACCGTAATCTTTTAAATGTGAAATTATCTTTGACACCCTGCTTTCATCGAGTTCGGATAAAACATCATCCAGCAGCAGAACCGGGCTTGTTCCTTTTTTATCCTTAAGATAATCATATTCTGATAATTTCAGCGCAACAACAAAAGTCTTGTGCTCTCCCTGTGAAGCGTAACTCTTAAGATCAAACGCTTCTTTATCATTCACTTCATCTTTTTTCAGCTTAAAAGTATAATCATCTCTTTGCGGTCCGGTTAATGTAACAGCTCTTTTTATTTCTTCATCCGCTTTGCTGTAAACGTTTTCTTCAAGTTTTTCTCTGATATAATTTAACTCTAATCTATTGCCTACCGGAATTATTTCACCAAGTGCGTCAGAAGAATAGCTTATAGATGCTTTATGATCCTGAACTATCAGCATCGAAAAGCTCTTTTCAAAATATTTTTCAAACTCAGAAAGAAAATCAAGCCGCTTGAATAATATATGCGAAGATACATCTATCAGCTTTTCATTGTATGAATTATTCAGATCCTTAAACTCTTCCGGCGAGTACTTTCTGAAAACAGTATAATTCTTAAGCAGTGAATTCTTCTGCTTCAGTATTCTGGAAAGTTCTTTAAGATAATCCAGATAAAGTCTGCTTGACTGCGAAATAAGAATATCAAAGAACTTCCTCCTCTCTGAAGGATTACCGTAAGTAATGTTCAGACTGTGAGGAGACAGAAATACGATCGGATATCTTCCGAATATTTCGGAAGAATATGCCGTGACTTTTTCCTTATTCTTATGAATTGATTTCGACTTCTGTTCCGAATTATAATTTACAACAATATGATCTTTGTTTCCAAGATCAGTCTCAAACTCCGTCTCTATAAAGAACTCGCCTTCGCCGAATCTTACACAGTCGGACTCAGCCGAACCTAAAAAACTCTTGCCGAATGTGGTGAATGAAACAGCTTCCAGAATATTTGTCTTTCCGTGTCCGTTGTCTCCGAAAATGAAATTGAATTTATCATTAAAAATTAATTCCTGCTGAGAATAATTTCTGAAATTCTTTAATACTATCTTCTTTAAGATCATAATATATAAATACGGGTATCTTCATTTTAATGAATGGAAATGTTTTACCGGAAGGTTTATTGTATAGCCGGAACTGCTCAATTCTTTCTTTAAGAAATATAAATTTAATTAACCTACTCTTACCGGCATTATAAGCTCGATGAAATTCTCATTCGGCTTCTGCTCTGAAGGTGTAGTGATAGCAGCTTTGGAAGGACTTCCGAAGCTGATATTTATTTCATCCGTTTCCATCTGTGAAACCGCGTCCAGAAGGTATCCCGCATTGAATGCAATTACAAAAGGTGTTTTGTCAAAGTCCTCATCTCCGCTGTTGCTTACAAAATTGCTTTCAATTGTTTCTTCTCCTTCGGATCCGATCTCAGGATTGTCAGCTTTGATGATCATATTTTTATTCGTGATCTCAAGTCTTACTCGTTTTGTAATGACATCAGCAAAAATAAGAGCTCTTCTCAGCGAATCACAAAGTTCATTTTTATTTATCTTTAAAATCTTGTCATTATCAGCAGGTATTACGTTCTCATAACTTGGAAAAGTATCATCAATTAGCTTCGAATATATTTCAACATCGCCGAAAGAAACTTTCAGATCATTCTCATCGAATTCAATTACAGAGTCATTGCCGTTATTTAATCTCAGTACCATATTGCTTGTCTTCAGAGGAATGATGATCTTTTCTTCGACATCTGCACTGAGTTCAAAATCATCCTTTATTATTTTACCGAGTCTGAATCCGTCAGTAGCGACAAATTTAAGTTCGTTCTTCTTGACATCTAAAAGCACTCCTGACATATTTCTTCTTAATTCATCAGTATTAACCGCGTGTATAACCTTGGATAAACATCTTCTGAGAGTGTGTCCGTCAAATTCAAGCTTATGCATATCGCTTTTTTCTTCAGGCACAGGAAAGTCATCTGAAGGTTCGCCGCCGATAGTATATTTACCGTTCTTTGTTTTAATAGTGATCCTGTTCTTGTCATTTACATCAATATCCAATTTTGTCGAGGCAAGTGTTCTGGAAATTTCGAGTAATTTTTTAGCGGGTATGGCAACTTTTCCGTCTTTCTTTCCGTCAACTTCCACAGTCGTTCTGATAAATATCTCAAGATCAGAAGCAAGAAGTTTAAGTTCATTACCCTGAAGTTCAAATAAAATATTATCTAGAATCGGAAGGGGAGAGCGTGTTGGAATTACAGAGTTAAGTTTTGTGAGGTAATCTACAAGTTTGTCGCCGGTTACTGAAAATTTCATTTGCGATTAAATATTGTTTTAAATTTAGTGAAAAATACATATTTAAACACGGATATTCAATTCAATCAGCAACTAGTTGAATTCAGCGCATTGCCTCACAATTAATGTTACCCTGAGGAAATAAAAAACGAGTCGTTGCCT
>DAIPYG010000068.1:0-18305 GCA_036782875.1 Bacteroidota bacterium
AAAATTCTTTCATAAGTGGTTTGAAATTAATAATTTAAAACTTTATTTTTGAAATCAACAAAAAATCAGGGCGATTAGCTCAATTGGCTAGAGCACCTCGCTTACACCGAGGGGGTTTGAGGTTCGAGTCCTTAATCGCCCACAATCTCAAATAGATTCGTAAGATTAGTAAGATTCGTAAAATTTATCAGATTCGTGTTATTTAATATTGTCAATTTGATAAAATTAGAAAAAGAATATTACACATAAATAAAATTTTTACGAATCCCACGAATTAAATAGTTATTGCAAATCTTACAAATCTGATGAATCTATGAATCTAACGAATCTTATGAATCCATCAGATGAATAGTAAAATTCTGTTTCTTTCTTCCCTGGTCTTAATTTTCATACTTAATATATTTACTGATTCAATAGACCCCTATTATTATACGATATTAATTTATATCGGAATAAATATCATTCTTGCTACAAGCCTGAATTTAATCAACGGTTATACTGGTCAGTTCTCTCTCGGGCACGCCGGCTTCATGGCGATTGGGGGATATCTTTCAATAGCTCTTTCGACATACTTTGCGCCTTTTTTTATGGATACATTCGGTACGGGATTGTTTGGACATACAGTTTCTTTTATAATTGTATTATTGCTCGGCGGCAGTGCTGCTGCAGTTGCAGGGATTATTGTAGGAGTTCCGTCTTTAAGATTAAAAGGTGATTACCTTGCAATTACGACGCTCGGCTTTGCGGAAATAATCAGAGTGATCATTCAGAGCCTGGAAGTGGTCGGAGCGTCACAGGGATTCAGAGGCGCTTATATTTTTGATAACGGAGTAAAGGCGGCGCAGATTCCGGCTGATATGACCAATGTTCCTAATGTATTTTATGCCGTACCTAAATACACTAATTTTTTCTGGACATTTACCTTTGTGGCAATTATTATTTACTTTATACATAATCTCATCAACTCTACGTACGGACGCGGATTCCTTGCGGTAAAAGATGATGAAGTTGCTGCCGAATCAATGGGAGTAAATACTACAAAGTTCAAAGTAATAGCATTTGTAAGCGGAGCTTTCTTTGCGGGAATTGCCGGAGCGCTTTACGGACATTTTAATTTATATCTTAATCCTGAAGATTTTAATTTCTTAAAGTCAGTTGAAATAGTTGTAATGGTGATACTCGGAGGAATGGGAAGCATGGCAGGAGTAATTATTGCAGCCGTTGTTCTTACAATACTCCCTGAACTTTTAAGAAGTGTTTCGGAATACAGAATGATAATTTATTCTCTCTTATTAATAATTATGATGCTGACAAGACCGCAGGGGCTGTTCGGGGTTTCTTTAAGGAAAAAGAAGTTAAAAGTAAAAAGTTAAAAGATAAGAATTCAATATCTGAAATCTAAAATCCAGGATCAATTTGAGTTTACTCGAAATAAATAACTGTACAATGAGATTCGGCGGGCTTACCTGCGTGGATAAGCTGAATGCCCATGTAGGAGAAGATGAGCTAGTCGGGATGATCGGTCCGAACGGCGCGGGAAAGACTACTGTATTTAATATAGTGACGGGAGTATATGATCCGACAGAGGGGGATGTAAAATTTGCAGGAACCAGTGTAGTTCAGTTTAAACCCTATCAGGTAGCGGAGCTGGGAATCAGCAGGACATTTCAGAATATAAGATTATTTTCAAGCCTTAGCGTCAGAGATAATATAAGAGTATCATTTGTAAAAAATCTGAAGGCAGGATTCTTTGATTCCGTTATGCAGTTCGGAAGATTCAGAACAGAAGAACAGGAATTCGATAATAAAATAGATGAACTTCTGGAGATATTCGGACTCACGGATACGGCAGATGAATATGCGAAATCATTACCGTACGGTGAACAACGGAAAGTCGAAATTGTCAGAGCTCTAGCAACCTCACCGAAATTACTTTTGCTTGACGAACCTGCTGCCGGAATGAATCCTACTGAAAAAGCCGAGCTGATGAGTTTAATAAAAATGGTTAAAAATAAATTCAGGATCTCTATTTTACTGATCGAACATGATATGAAGGTTGTAATGGGAGTTTGCGAAAGGATATTTGTCCTGGACTACGGTGAAAAAATTGCTGAAGGAAAACCGGAGGAGATAAAGAGAAATCCGAAGGTGATAGAGGCGTATCTGGGCGAAACTCATTCCTGATTTTGGAATTTGAGATTTTAGATTTAAAAATTGAATGTTGATTTGGGAATTTGGATTTAAAATTGAATATTAATTTGGGTTTTTGATCTTGCGTTTTTGATTTATATTGTTGTGATTTTAGCTAATGTATTTTGAAAATTATGACAATCGATGAATTAAAATTGAGAACTAAAAAATTTCCTGTAGCGAAATAAAAAGGATTAAACACTTGCCTAGCAATAAATAAGAATAGTTCAAGAATAAGCAGATGAATCAATTTAACTTATTGAATTAGTAATGGAGGCAAACTTGAATGTGAAAATAATTAATGGTTTTTTAAATAAATGAAAAGAATTGACAGTAATTTTTAAGGCAATTGGAAAAACTTCAAAGCAAAATCTTAAAAATTCCAAATCCGAAATACCAAATTCCATATTGAACAGATGTTAAAGATCAAAGACCTACATGTTAATTACGGAGCGATCAAAGCCTTAAAGGGCATTAATCTGAATGTAAAAGAAAAGTCCATTGTTACTCTGATCGGGGCAAACGGAGCAGGTAAGACTACATTGCTTAGAACAATTTCTTCAATACTGAAACCTGTGTCCGGCAGTATCGAATTTAACGGAAACAATATAGTCGGTCTGGCACCGAATAAAATAGTAGAACTTGGAATTTCACAATCTCCGGAAGGAAGAATGATCTTTTCAAATCTTACAGTGAAAGAAAATCTGGAGATGGGAGCTTATACAAGAAAAGACAGGAATAATCTGAATGAAGATCTTGAGTTTATTTACACATTCTTCCCGAGGATTAAGGAGAGACTTAAACAGCTTGGAGGAACATTAAGCGGCGGTGAACAGCAGATGCTGGCGATTTCACGCGCACTGATGTCAAAACCAAAACTTCTTTTGCTGGATGAACCTTCACTTGGAATAGCTCCTTTGCTTGTTAAAACTATTTTTGAGAAAATTGAAGCTTTGAATAAAACTACTGGTCTGACAATATTACTGGTAGAGCAGAATGCAAATATTGCTTTGTCAATTGCAGATTATGGTTATGTAATGGAGACCGGTCAGATAATTCTCGAAGGTGAAGCAAAATCACTTGCACAAAATGAAGAGGTGAGGAAAGCGTACTTAGGAGAGTGAACAGTAAATAATGAGCAATGAGCAATTAGCAATCAGCAATGAACAATGAGCAATGAGCAATGAGCAATGAGCAATGAAAAATTTGCAATTACTAATTGTTATAAAATACCAACAATAAATTATCAACTATAAAATATCAACTAATATGATTTACGCAGAAAGAATGTCCAATCTCGGAACCGAGACAGCTTTTGAAGTCTTAGCCAAGGCAAAGAAACTTGAAGCTGAAGGCAAAAGCATTATCCATCTTGAAATAGGGGAGCCGGATTTTCCGACACCTGAAAATATCTGTGAAGCTGCTATACGTTCTATAAAAGCCGGTGACACACATTATACACCATCTGCGGGTATTCCGGAAATGCGGAATGCGATTGCAAAATATATAAATAAGACAAGGGGAATTGAGGTACATCCGGACGAAGTCGTAATGACACCCGGAGCAAAGCCTATAATGTTTTTTGCGATACTTGCGCTTGTAAATGAAGGAGATGAAGTGATCTATCCAAATCCCGGATTTCCTATTTATGAATCAATGATCAAATTTGTTGGCGGAACTCCTGTACCGATAAAATTAGAAGAGAGCATGAACTTTGCTTTTAATATTGAGAATTTTAAAAAACTGGTTTCACCGAAAACAAAAATGGTGATAATAAACACACCTCAGAATCCGACAGGGGGGATTCTTAACGAATCTGAAATAAGACAGATAGCGGAGATACTTAAAGACAGACCTGACATCTGGATACTTAGTGATGAAATATACAGCAGGCTGATATTTAAAGGAGACCATTTCAGCATTACACAGGTACCGGGATTTCAGGACAGAACCATAATACTCGATGGATTTTCCAAGACCTATGCTATGACAGGATGGAGAGCCGGGTACGGAGTAATGAATGTTGATCTTGCAAAAAAGATCGCCCAGCTGATGACTAACAGTAATTCCTGCACAAATACAGTTGTACAGAAAGCCTGCATAGAAGCTTATGAAGGACCTCAGGACTCTGTTGATAAAATGAGAGAGGAATTTATGGCAAGAAGAGACATAATTGTGGACGGATTAAATTCAATAAAAGGTTTTTCGTGCATCGTTCCGCTTGGTGCTTTTTATGCATTCCCGAATATTACAAAGACAGGATATAATTCAAAGGAACTTAATGATCATCTTCTTTATAACGGCGGAGTTGCAGCTCTTGCCGGCACTTCATTCGGTGATTACGGTGAAGGATATCTGAGATTCTCTTATGCCAATTCACGGGAAAATATTAAAGAGGCAATAAGAAGGATTAAAGAAGTCATTTAGATTTGGAATTTGAGAAACCGGATCTGGAATATATTTTAAGCCACGGGGATAGGTTAACCGGATTCTTTTTGAATTTTCTAAATTTAGAAAATAAAAAAATATAAAATTATAAAAATGTCTGAAGTCATAGATATACAATCTGAAATAAAGGAAAAGATACTGAAAATATTCAATGAGAATGACGCCATAAGTCTTGCTACTACCGGAGGTGAACTTTCTCCGTGGGTTGCGGGTGCTTACTTTGCTACAGCTGATCTTAAAATCTATTTACTGCTTGAAACTCACGGAAAATCCTTTGCTAATATCAGGGAAAACGGTAAAGTAGCAGTATGCATTTCCAAGAATGATGCAATGAAGGATTTTCTGCAGGCATCAGGTGAAGCTGTAATATTAAGCGATTCTGAAGAGCCGGAAGTAAGAGAGTTAATAGTAAAAAAGATGCCCTGGTTTAAAACGTACACTCCGGTGACACCGGTGAGAATTGATGTAAAAAAGTTTTTTGTCAGCTCATTAGAAAGCTCCTGGTTTCCGGCAAAAGAGCTGGAAGTTAGTTGAGTTCATAGAGTTCATAGAGTTTGTAGAGTTTGTAGAGTTTATAGTGTTTATAGATTTAATTGAGTTTATAGAGAATTGCTGAGTTTTTTATTTTTTTTGTTCTGCAAGTTTCAGGTGATTGTCTAAGTGATTAAGAAATTTATGGAGTTTGTAAAGATCATAAAGGCTGTAAAGTTGAGTTAATTGTAAAGAAAAGGTGACTGTATATATTGAATAATAAGAGCGGATATGAAATTCCGCTTTTTTAATTTTCTACCTTTGAATAGCTTTTTATTGTAAGTAAATTTATATATAAAAAAAATTTGATCACAGATTACTTAATAATCGGCAGCGGAATAGCGGGTTTGTCACTTGCACTTAAATTAAGCAAATTCGGCAAGGTTATAATAATTACAAAAAAGCAGAAAGCAGAATCTAATACAAATTACGCTCAGGGCGGTGTTGCAGCTGTAATGGATAAGGATGATAATTTCGGACTACATATTAAGGATACGCTGGAATGCGGTGCCGGATTATGCAATGCAAGAGCAGTTAAGAAAATAGTTACAGAAGGACCGGAGAGAATAAGGGAGCTGATTGAGTTCGGAGCTAATTTCACAAAAGATCACGGCGAACTCATACTCGGAAGGGAAGGCGGACATTCACGCAGCAGAATAATTCATTCAAATGATCTGACAGGAAAGGAAATAGAAAGAGCGCTGCTTTTTAGATTATCTAAAAACAGGAATGTAGAGATCTTTGAATATTATTTTGCGATCGATCTTCTGACGGAAAAGAATTTCAGAAGAAAGAACAAGAGCGGGAATAAATGCTATGGTATTTATGCTTTGAATGTAAAGACAAGCAAGGTTGAAAAAATAATTGCCGGAAAAACAATACTTGCAACAGGAGGGGCGGGACAGGTTTATATGCATACGACAAATCCTGCCATTGCGACAGGAGACGGTATAGCGATGGGATTCAGAGCCGGTTGCAGAATAGGTAATATGGAATTTATACAATTCCATCCGACTTCATTTTACGAGCCGGAGATCAGCGATAGTTCATCTCAGGTATTTCTAATCTCTGAAGCAGTAAGAGGCGCAGGCGCTGTATTAAAGACAATCAGGGGAAAAGAATTCATGCTGAAGTATGACAGAAGGAAATCCCTTGCGCCTAGAGATATAGTGGCGAGAGCTATCGACAACGAAATGAAGAAAAGCGGCGATCCTTATGTCTGTCTTGACCTGAAGAATATCGGAGAAGACAGAATCAGGAAAGAGTTTCCCAATATTTATAAATATTGTCTTAGAAAAGGAATAGATATTACAAAACAAATGATACCGGTGGTTCCTGCAGCGCATTATTCCTGCGGAGGAATAATAACCGACCTTCAGGGAAGAACTAATATAGAGGATCTGTATGCAAGCGGAGAAGTTACTATGACTGGTGTTCACGGAGCAAACAGGCTTGCATCAAATTCACTGCTCGAAGCAATGGTTTTTTCAAATGCCATATTTGAATCGATAGCAATGAATATGTCAATTGGAGATAAAGGAAAAAACGGAAGCGCAAAATTCAAAAAAGAAAAGGTAAAGAAAGAAAAAATATTAAGACAATATTATAACAATATATATAACTGGAATGAAGACGGCACGGAGAATACCGAAGAATGGATCCTTATTTCCCATAATAAAAAGGAAATAAAAGAGATTATGAGCGATTATGTCGGGATTGTAAGAAACACAATACGCCTTGAAAGAGCTTACAGAAGGGTAAAGATGATGAAGGATGAAATAAAGGATTTTTATAAAAAAACGAAGGTGAGCGTGGAGCTGCTGGAACTTAGAAATCTTGTGACTGTGGCTTTTCTTATTATAGAATCGGCTATGCAAAGAAAAGAATCAAGAGGGCTGCATTATATGCTTGATTTTCCGGAGAGGGATGATAAACATTTTTTGAAAGACACGGTTTTAGTTAAAAGTTAAAAGTTGAAAGTAAAATAAATTTTAAAAAATTTTTGAAGTCATGATTAAATCAGAAATAAAATTATTAATTCTATTATTATTATTCTCTTCTGTATTTTATTCATGTACAAAGAACAAGGATGAAGGAACTAAAATTAAATCGCAGTCTGAGAGCGGACACAAGGAACAGTTAAATTCCGCGGGAGTTAAAGAAGGCGGGCTTGAATTTTCAGTGCAGTATTCTTCTCCTAGGAGAATTTACCGGATCGACAAAGAGGACCTGAATTCCGACGGAAACAAAGAAATAATCGTTCTTAGCGTGACAAAAGACACTGCTGAAAAGTATGACAGTTATTACAACTTTGATATGATAGAGGTATTTGCATTAAATATGGAGAACAAATCTTATGTGAAAATACTGTCTGATACAGTTGATTATTCCACCGAGTGCAGGTTTGTAGATCTTAACAACAACAAGACCGAGCAGATACTCATAAGCACAAACTCCGGGGGAAATGATTCTCTGACTTCTGTCGGAATGTTTGTATATGATATGACTTCTGCAGACAGAATAGAACTGCTGAAATATTTTGATTCAGGTGCTCCTTTCGTTAAAGACATAAAAAAAGACGGCATTAAAGAGATTCTGATTTCAGATCTGTTCTACGGTGTCATGCCCCAGGTCTATGCGATACCTTTTGTAAAATATATTTACAGATTGGCGGATAATAATCTGTCTGAAAGAAATTCTGAATATAAAGAGTATTACGATTCCGAAATTTCAGCTTCGAAGGAAAAATATTACGGTTTAAAAAGAAAATTTGAAATGGGAATGCAGCCGATCAATTTATCATATCCGTTATACAGGGAAGCAGCGGAAGTAATAGTAAATTATTATGCTCAGGGAGATGAAACAGGATTGAAAAAATTCTGGGATGAAGAAAAGGATTCTCTTAAGAAGAACATTCCTGAAAGTGAATTTCTTGACCTTAATAATTTCATTCTAAAAGCATTACCTTCTGCGAAGAATGCCTGATAAGACAATCCTTTCAATAGTTATAGTAACCTGGAACAGCGAGAATGAAATAGGAAACTGTCTCAGATCCATTATTGAAAACACAAAAGACCTGAACTTTGAAATCATATTAGTTGATAATAATTCTTCCGACAGGACCGCTGATATCATTTCGGAAACTGCAGCAGAAAATTTTCACAGGCTGAAAGTAATATTGAATACCGATAATAAAGGTTTCACAATTGCCTGCAATCAGGGAATCTTGTCATCATCCGGAGAGAATGTTCTTTTTCTTAATCCTGATACCATCATATTAGGAGATGCAATAAAAATTCTTCTGGGCAAACTTTCAGTATCGGAAAATACAGGAGCAGCAGCTCCGCAGCTTCTGAATGAAGATATGACAATTCAGAAATCCTGCAGGACATTTCCGGATTATTTCGATATGTTCTGTGAGTTCAGTCTGCTGACATACATTTTCCCGAACAGCATATTGTTCAGCAACTGGAAGATGAACTATTTCAGTCATGATGAAGAAAGAAAAGTGGAGCAGCCAATGGCTGCCGCTCTGATGGTGAAAAGAAAGGTACTTAAGGAAATAGAAAATTTCGATGAAAGATATAAAATGTTTTTCAATGATGTGGATCTTTGCAGAAAGATTTATGAAAAGGGTTATTCAATACTATTCTGTCCGGATTCTAAAGTAATGCATGAAAAAGGAGTCAGTATTTATAAGGACAGGGAAAGAATGATAAGAATATGGAATGAAGACTGTCTAAGCTATTTTAAAAAGTACAACCATAATATCTTATTATACAGCTGGCTTTTTGTAAATCTGAAGATCTCCGGCTTTTTAAGAATTTTATTTTATAAATTAAAAAAATGAAAGTAGCAGCAGCGCAGATAACTTCTGTTCTCGGTGACATAGAGAGGAACATTGATCATCACCTTGAATTTTGTGACCGGGCTATCAGTAACAAAGCCGATCTCATTGTATTTCCGGAACTTTCCCTTACAGGATATTCAGTAAAGGATCTGAACTTTATGATCTCACTGGAGCTGAATAAGACAAAAGCGCTTGACAGATTAAAAGCAAAGAGCAAAAAGATCTCTATAATCTGCGGGCTAGTGGAAGAAGATGAAAATTTCGCTATTTATAATTCAGGTGTTTACATTTCGGACGGGGAAATAAAATTTATTCACAGAAAAATTTATCCTCCTACATACGGACTTTTCGAAGAGTTCAGATATTTTTCGAGAGGTAAAGAATGCAGAGCGCATGAAACAAAATTCGGAAAAATAGGGTTGTTGGTATGCGAGGATATGTGGCATATTTCCCTTCCGAATACGGTGGCAATGGATGGAGCACAGTTGATAACAGGAATAGCAGTTTCACCTACACGTCTTGCAGCAGATTACGGGAAATTCAAAAATTATGATATTAACTCCGAGCAGCACAGAGCTTACGCGAGGATCCTTTCATGTTACTTTGTATTCTGCAACCGGGTTGGTTTTGAAGACGGAGTAAATTTCTGGGGAGGAAGCGAAATAGTAGATCCTTTTGGAAACGTGATCGCGGCTGCAAAACTTTTTGATGAAGATTTGATATATGCTGAAATTAATTTTGAGGAAGTAAGAAGAGCAAGGCATCAGGCAAGGCATTTTCTTGATGAAGATCTTGATCTTACAATAAGAAATCTGAAGAAAATCCGGAAATAAACAACCTGTCAATATTTATTTTATCTGAAGGGTTAAAAATTAGCCATTTAAATTAGAAATACGTACTGTATCAAAGTGATAAGAACAGGTTAGGCAATAGAGTATTTTAAAAGTTTTATAAATTAAGTATTTTTAAAAAGACAGAATTGACAGAAATAACATGAATGAATCATTAACAGACAGAGAAAAAGAAGTTCTGAAATATGTAGTTGAGAATTTTATCAGGATAGCGTCACCCATAGGTTCCCGGAGTGTATCAAAAAAGATGGATTTGAATCTGTCTCCGGCAACTATCAGAAATGTAATGAGTGATCTTGAGGAAATGGATCTATTGGATACGCCTCATACTTCTGCAGGCAGAATCCCTACCGATAAAGGTTACAGATATTATGTTGATATTCTGATGGAAAGGGAAAAACTGAATTTACAGGAAGAGTTTCACCTGAAAAATCAATTCACAGATAAGAATCTGAATATTCTCGACAGCCAGGACCTTTACTTCGAGACTTCCCGGATACTTGGAAAGATCACTCATCTGCTTGCTGTAGTGACACAGCCACAGATATCGAAAGGAATATTTGATAAACTGGAATTTGTAAATCTTGCTTCGAGCAAAGTTCTTGTTGTGCTGAATATTAAATCGGGTATTGTCAAAACAGTAATAATGGAAATTGACAGTGTGATCTCGAAATCAAAGCTGGAAAATCTATCTTCATTTTTAAATGAGCGTCTTCACGGATTATCGCTGGATCAGATAAGGGACAGTATTACCGAAAGAGTCAGTGATTATAAATTTCAGGAGCCGGAGCTAATACAGCTGTTCATTAACTCCATAGACAAACTATACACTGAAGAAGAGACAGGCAGCAAGATCTATATTGGAGGAACCGGCGATCTTATACTTCAGCCTGAATTTGAGAATCCGAAAAATTTCAAGCAGATAATAGATCTGGCGGAGGATAAAAATCTCGTGATACACATTTTCCAGAATTCCGTAAAAGCCGACAATGAGGTATTCATTTCAATCGGTAATGAGAATGAAGATGAAAAGCTTAAGAATTACAGTGTTGTCACGACATCCTATAAAGCGGGAGATGTAAAAGGGAATATCGGTGTCATAGGTCCGAAAAGAATGAACTATGCGAGAATGATCTCACTTCTGCAGTATACTTCAAAGCTGATCAACGAGAAATATTTATAATTTTAAAAAAATAAAACCTAACCGGAGTAACAGAATTATGAGCAGTAAAAAACATAATATTAACATTAAAGATGATAAGAACAGAAATAACGGAAAAGGTAAGGACATTCCGGAATCTGAAGAGATCATCAATGAAGAAAAACAGCCAATTGCATCTGATGCCGAAGCTGATGTTCTTAGATTAAAAGATACGCTGCTGAGAAAAGCAGCGGAGTTTGAAAATTATAAGAAACGTACTGACATAGAAATTTCCAATTATATAAAATACGCATCGGAAAATATTATAAAAGAACTTCTTCCTGTGTATGATGATCTAGGAAGATCGATCGAATCTATCAATAAAGGGGAAACGAAGGATTTTGAGACTTTGAAAAAAGGAATAAATTTAATTTATGATAAATTCAGGAACGTACTGGAGAAAGAAGGGCTTACCGAGATCAATTCACTAGGTAATGAATTCAATGTGGATGTAAACTCAGCCCTGATGCAGATTCCCAGAGATGACATCAAGCCAAATACAGTACTGGAAGTAATTGAAAAAGGATACAAGCTGAAAGACAAAGTTGTAAAGCACGAGAAAGTATTAGTTTCCAGTTAACCAATAAAAAAAAACAGAAAGGGAAATAAAACATAAATGACAAAAAGAGATTATTATGAAATTCTGAATGTGACCAGAACCTCTACATCTGATGAAATAAAGGCTTCATACCGAAAGCTTGCTATGAAACATCATCCTGACAAGAATCCCGGTGATAAGGAATCTGAAGAAAAATTCAAGGAGCTCGCAGAAGCATACGAAATTCTTTCTGACCCGAATAAGAAACAAAGATACGATCAGTTCGGTCATCAGGGAGTTAACGGTGCCGGAGGTTTTCAGGACATCAATGATATATTTTCACATTTCGGAGACATATTCGGAAATTTCGGAGGCAAAGGCGGCGGAAGCATATTCGATGAATTTTTCGGAGGCGGGCAAAGAGGTCAGGGAAGACAGCAGAATAATGAAGGAAGCGATCTGAAGGTAACAATAAAACTGACACTTGAAGAAATTGCCGAAGGTGTTGAGAAAACCATAAAAGTAAAAAAATACAAGACCTGTTCAAAGTGTGATGGCTCGGGCGCTAAAGCGCACAGCGGTCATACAAAATGCAGCAACTGTAACGGAACCGGTGAGATACGTCAGGTAAGCCGTTCAATTTTCGGACAGTTTGTAAATGTAACAATGTGCAGCATCTGTCACGGAGAAGGAAGGATCATAAAAGAAAAATGCGATTTATGTCATGGGGAAGGACGTGAAAAATCAGAAACAACAATAAAGATAAATGTTCCATCAGGTGTTGAAGAAGGCAATTACATTCCTTTGCGCGGTCAGGGAAATGTCGGACTAAGAGGCGGCAGAGCAGGTAATTTACTTGTATTCATAGAAGAGGAAAAACATAAGGACTTTGTAAGAGAAGGTGATGATATCTATTACGATCTTGATGTAAGTATTTCAGATGCAATACTCGGCGCCGATGTAATAGTCCCGACGCTTACGGGAAAAGCCAAACTTACAGTTGAACCAGGAACACATTCGGGTAAACTGCTCAGGATGAAACATAAGGGAATTAAAAGCCTAAATTCTCACAGCAGAGGTGATCAGATCGTGATTGTGAATATTCATATTCCTTCCAAAGTGAATTCAAAGGAAAAAGAATTACTCAGGGAATTAAGTAAATCAGAAAATTTTACACCTAAAAATTCCAAAACAGCAAAAACAAATAAAGAGGAAAAGGGTTTTTTAAGAATGTGTTCAGTTAAGCTAAGTATATTTTATAAAAATTGTATTCTCAAATCCCGTATGGTTTTTATGCGGGATTTTTTACTTTATCCTGCGCAAGTGATATAAGTACCACAAGGACACTTAGAAAAAATTGGTTCAGAGCATTCAATATTAAATGCAGATTTCTTAGTGACTTTGAGACTTAGTGGTTTTTAAGAATTGATTTGGAAATGAAAATAAGTTTTTTGAAATAACATTCAGACGTATTAAATTGCAATTGTACAGAGTGTATCTGCCTTAATTCATAATCTCTGTTGAAATTCAAATTGAATTTATTAATATTATAAAAAATCAATTAATTATATTGTATGAGAAAATTACTCTTCCTTGTGTTCTTACTTACGGTCTCCTTATCAAATGCTTTCCCTGCCGAACCGGTTGTTACATCAGTTTCGCCTGTAAGACAGGTAATTAATGCTCCGAGAGGAACAAGCATAACTGTAAATTTTAATACTGCAGTAAGTACTTCTTCAGTTAACAATTCAACATTCAGGGTTTTCGGAAAACAATCCGGTACCATTCCGGGAGTATTTGAATTTCTTAACGGAAATACTCAGGTGAAATTTACTCCTTCTTCATTATTTCTTGCCGGAGAATGGGTAACAGTAAATCTCTCGAAAGGAATTCTTGCTCAGGATAATACACCGATGACAAAAGGATTTGCCTGGAACTTCTGGACGAAGGCAGAGCCGGGAACATTAAATCAGTCACTGATAAGAACAATTCCTGTCAGAAGACAGGGTGAAGGGCTTATACAATGCTACGGCGCGCTGGGATGTGATTTTAACGATGACGGAAAAACCGATCTTGCAATTGTAAATGAAGTATCAAAAGACTTCAGAGTATTTTTAAATAATGGAACAGGATATGATACAATGAATGCAATATATCCTTTGCCTGCCGGATCGTATCCGAGTCCGAGCGAAGCTGCAGACTTTAACAGGGACGGAATAGTTGATATGATAGTCGGCAATGCTGCAAACAATGTGCTGAGTCTTTTTATGGGTACAGGAAATGCAAATTTTCTTTCTGAAGTGCCATATATTGCAGGCAATAATGTCAGAGGCGTAGCTGTCGCTGATCTTGAGGGTGACGGATTCGATGATATCGTGACAGCAAACCGCAGCGGAAGCAATATTTCATTATTCAGAAATAACGGAAACAGTACATTTGGAACTGCAACAAATATAAATACAGTCGGAAATTCCGAAACAGCAGTGATGATGGCAGATGCAAATAATGACGGGATACTGGATGCGTTTGTTGGATGTTATGCAAGCAATGAGATCGTTCTGATGCTCGGAGACGGAAACGGAAGCTTTACATTTTCAAGCAGATCCGCTCTTAACGGACCGCCGTGGGCAATTGTCGTAGGCGATATTAACGGAGACGGAAATGTTGACGTAGCAGCCTGTCTTTCATCTGCAAACAGAATCGGAATTATTTTCGGAAACGGTGCCGGCGGACTTGGTGCGGTTACAAATTACTTATCCGGAAGTTTTCCTTTAGCAATAGATATTGGTGATGTCGATGGCGACAATGATCTCGATATTATTTCCAGTCAGTACATCAGTGCAGATTTCAGAGTATTTCAGAATACGGGCAACGGAGTATTGTCAGCAACCCCGGTAATACTTCCTTCATCAGGATCCGGGTCCTGCATAACTGTTCATGACAGGGATAACGACGGTGATCTGGATCTCTCGGGAATAGATGAGGTTGATGATCTGCTGTTCGTATTCAATAACGGACCTGTTGGAATAAATCAGATCTCATCTGAAATTCCGGCTGAATATACATTAAAGCAGAATTATCCTAATCCGTTTAATCCGAATACCGTTATTCGTTATTCGTTAATCGAAAATCGTCTGACAAGTTTGAAGATATATGACTTAAACGGAAAGGAAGTTGCGGATATAGTTAATAAAAATCAGAATCCGGGAACTTATGAAGTCGAATGGAACGGAGCTGGGTTCGCAAGCGGAGTTTATTTTTACAGACTGGAAGCAGGGGATTTTAAAGAGACAAAGAGGATGCTGCTTATAAAATAAATTTTTTTTCCGGAAACAAATCTGCAATGATTGAAGAACTCATTAATTTCTTGTTTTATAATAAAACTAAGCTGACAACTATTCTGATATAAGATCCTGATTCAGATACATAAAATTCAGAGAATTTAATTCCTGCCTGAAAAATTCTTAAGCAATCATTAACTGAGTGTGCCAGCGGATTTAAAGAATTCAGATTAATTTGAAGTAAATCAAATTCAGTTTATTCATTCATTTGAAAAGTATCAGAAAATATTACCGGAGCAGATGCAGTCTGCTCTTAAGCAGTCTTGATGTTTTTTACCATTATCCGGACCCTGAAATAATGCATAAAATCAGGGTAGAACTGAAAAAGATCAGGTCACTCTTTTATTACTTAAGATTTACCGATAAAAATTTCAGCTTTAAAAACGAATATAAATGTTTTAAAAAAATTTTTAAAGAAGCCGGAAAGATACGCGAATTACATCTGATACTAAAACTAATTCAAAAATATAAGATCAGAATTCCAGATGAAGAATATTATTCTTCGCTGGAGAACAGACTTACTTATGAATTCAGATCCGGTATTGAAGAATCTAAGAAAGAATTAGAAAATGCAGATCGAAGTGCAGAAAAGTATATTAATAAATCAGACACCGGTAAGCTTTCCGAATACCTGCTTGTAAGGCAGCTGATGTTGCAGAAACTATTAACCCGCTTACCTGATAAGACAGGACTTCACGATATCAGAAAGGTAATAAAAGACATAGTTTATTTGTCAGAAATTCTATTTGGAAAACAAAACAATGCAGAACAAATATTTTACGAAATTCAAAATTCAATTGGCAAATGGCATGATAAGCAGGTGCTTATTGTTTTTCTTCAGGTGAAGTACCCGGAATCCCATAAACATATAATTCAAAAGTTAAACGACTCCGGCATGGAAGATAAAGTAATTATTATTCGTATGATTTCAGAAATTAAGAACAAAGAATTTATACAGTTATAATATATTTTCTTAAATAACAGAATTGGGTGAGTTTATGAAAACTGTTACGGGAGTTTCAAATTATATCCGGCGGTATGACTTATAATGCCTATAAGACTTTTTAGATTTTCAACTTTCAATTTTTTTAAAATATACATGTCAATATTTCGGTTGAATGACAGATTAAGTCTGTGTAATTTTGATCAACTAAAAATCAAAAATGAGTAATTTATTTTTAACAGAAGATGTAATGCTGAATGCATTTCAAAACAGAGACAGACAATTCGAAGGACAATTCATTATTGCAGTAAAGACAACCGGGATCTTCTGCAGACCGGGCTGTACTGCACGGATGCCGAAGAAAGAGAACGTAGAGTTCTTTGATTCTGCGAAATCAGCTATGTCAAACGGATACAGGCCGTGCAAAGTATGTAAACCGTTAGAGAAATCAGGCGAAGTACCCGATGAAATAAAAGGAATTCTTGTTGATATTGAAAATAATCCTTCACAGAAGATCACCGATTACGGGCTGGTAAAAAAAGGCATTGAACCAAGCCGGGTGAGAAGATGGTTTTTAAAGAATCACGGGATGACCTTTCAGGCATATCAACGTCTGCTTAGAATTAACAATGCCTTTAATAATATTAAGAACGGGGACAAAGTGATCGAAGCGGCATTTGAAAACGGATATGATTCGTTAAGCGGATTTCAGCATACATTCAAAAAAGCAACTTCAAAAAATCCGAAAGACAGTGTGATGAATGACAGCTTAACTTATACAAGATTCACTACACCGCTCGGTCCTATGATGGCAGTAGCTAGTGAAGAGGGGATCTGTCTGTTTGATTTTACCGACAGGAGAATGCTCGAGACTGAACTAAAGCAGATTCAAAAGCATTTTAAGTCAACAATACTTCCCGGCAAAAGTAAATTCTTTGAGCCATTGAAAAAACAGATCGATGAATACTTTGAAGGTAAAAGAAAATCTTTCGACATTCCGCTTGTAACACCCGGGACTAAATTTCAGAATGATGTCTGGAAAGTTCTGCAGACAATTCCTTACGGAGAAACACGTTCATACAAAAAGCAGGCAATCGCACTCGGCAATGTAAAAGCTGTACGTGCGGTAGCAAATGCAAACGGTGATAACAGGATCTCGATTATCATTCCATGTCACAGGGTGATTGGTGAAGACGGAAAGCTTGTCGGATACGGCGGGGGACTGTGGAGAAAGCAGTGGCTGCTGAATCTGGAGAAGAAAAATTTATAATTAGGAATTAAGAATTATGAATCCGGGATTTATAAATTCTTATCAGAGCAAAATAATTAATAATCAGAAAATTTGTATCCGGGAATAAGAACCTACCTACTGAATTTCATTAAACCTCTATATTAGCTAAATTACACCATTCAAAAAAAATCTAAACAAAAGTATATCTTAATGGAAAGAGTCTATATAAACAAAATTCCTGATTACGTTGACAATGACGTTACAATCAAAGGATGGCTTTATAACATCCGTTCATCGGGAAAGCTCATGTTTCCTGAATTGAGGGACGGAACAGGAATGATCCAGGGTGTTGTGGTAAAAAGTACCGTATCTGAAAAAGTCTGGGAAGATTTTTCCAGTCTCACGCAGGAATCATCTGTAAAGGTGACGGGTAAGGTCACTAAACATCCGAAGAAAGAAGGAGTCTATGAACTTCAGATTAGCGATATTGAAATTATTCACATAGCCGAACCTTATCCTATAACGCCAAAAGAACACGGGGTAGATTTTCTTATGGACAGAAGGCATTTATGGCTTCGTTCACCGAAGCAGGTTGCAATATTGAAAATCAGAAATGAGATCATTCAGTCCATCAGGGAATATATGTATGATAACGGATTCATATTATTCGATACTCCTATATTTACTCCTAATGCCTGTGAGGGAACCTCCACATTATTTGCTACCGATTACTTTGATCTGGGGAATGCATATCTTGCGCAGTCGGGACAGCTTTACGCAGAAGCAGGCGCAATGGCGCTGGGGAAAGTTTATACACTAGGACCTACATTCAGGGCAGAGAACTCCATGACCAGAAGACATTTAACGGAATTCTGGATGATGGAACCGGAGATGGCGTTTTATGACATCGATGATGATATGGATCTGATTGAAGATTTTCTTGAATATGTAGTTCAGAGAGTATTGAAAAACTGTAAGACTGAACTTGAATTACTCGGAAGAGATGTTTCAAAATTGGAAAAAGTAAAGAAGCCGTTCCCAAGAGTGACCTATGATGAAGCTATTGAGATCTTAAGGAAAAAAGATATTCCACTTATTAGAAAAACTGAAAACAGTGAAGAGCATATCAGACCATTTCCATGGGGCGAGGATTTCGGAGCTCCGCATGAAGAAGCAATTGT
>DAIPYG010000069.1:0-13036 GCA_036782875.1 Bacteroidota bacterium
TTGGATCTACGACTTTAAAGGTTGCCATATTTACACCTGAAGAAAGAATAAGTACTTTCTGAAGAATTAAATACTGCACTCTATAGTATGATAGAGTGCAGTATTTCCTTTTCTTAATAATTTAAAACATTTAAATACCGTATTTATAAATCTGAGATATTTCTGCTGAAGAATTTTATCAGATTCTCAATTAAGAGCTGTAGAAAATTGGAAAATTTTAGTATTTATACAAAGTGCTTCATTCTATATTTTGTATGAAATAAACTTTATGAATAAATTATGAAACTTGCAGTTAATATAGATCATGTTGCAACACTAAGAGAAGCACGTGGTGAGAACGAACCGGATCCTGTAATAGCAGCCGGTATCTGCGAACTTTCGGGAGCAGAAGGAATTGTCTGTCATCTCCGCGAAGACCGAAGACATATTAATGACCGTGATCTGAAGTTGTTAAGAGAAGTGGTAAGAACAAAACTCGATCTTGAAATGGCAGCAACCGATGAAATGTTAAAGATCGCTATTGAGACATTACCGGATCTTGTAACGCTTGTACCTGAGAAAAGGCAGGAACTTACAACCGAAGGCGGTCTGAATATTTCATCTGACAGGGATAGATTTGAAAGAGTAATTGATGAGCTTCATAATAAAGATATTCTCGTCAGTCTGTTCATTGATCCGGAACCTGCAAATGTAGATCTTGCATTTGAACTTAGTGCTGATATTATAGAAATCCATACAGGTAAGTATGCAAACATGAGAACTGAAAAAGACCTTCTTACAGAATTAAGTAAAATAGTAATTACAGCCAGAATGGCATCAGAACAGGGACTGATCGTAACAGCAGGTCACGGACTAAATTACAACAATGTACTTCCTATTGTAAATATTTCAGAGATTCACGAGATCAGCATTGGTCACTCTATCATTTCACGTGCAGTTTTCACGGGGCTTGACAAAGCAGTCCGGGATATGGTGAGTCTTATGAACAGAAATAAATAAATTTCTAAATTATCATATTGAGCGAGCTAAAGGTTACAGGTTTAATCAAAGAATATAAAAAAAGGGCTGTTGTAAATAATGTCTCCCTTAAATTAAAACAGGGTGAGATTGTAGGACTTCTAGGACCTAACGGCGCAGGCAAGACTACAACATTTTATATGATCTGCGGAATGATAAAGCCTGACGAAGGAGAAATAGAAATTGACAGGGAATACATAACAAAGCTTCCGATGTATAAAAGAGCAAGAATGGGTATTGGATATCTTCCGCAGGAAGCATCCGTATTCAGAAAGCTGACTGTAAGAGAAAATATTCTTTCAATACTTCAGTTCATGGATATAGAGAAAAAGGAAAAAGAAGAAAAATGTGAAAATCTTATGAATGAATTTCACATCTCAAAGCTGAGGGATTCCAAAGGTCTTGTACTTTCGGGAGGAGAAAGAAGAAGAACAGAAATTGCCAGATGCCTTGCCACTGACCCTAAGTTCATTTTACTGGATGAACCGTTCGCCGGAATAGATCCGATTGCATCCGAAGAGATAATGAAAATAATTGCTACTCTGAAGAAAAGAGGGATTGGCATACTTATCACAGATCACAACGTACATGAAACACTATCAATAGTAGACAGGGCATATATTTTAATTGACGGTAAAATATTCAGATCCGGCAGTGCATATGAGCTTGCAAATGATGAGCTGGTAAAGAAATTTTATCTCGGAGAGAATTTCAATCTTGACAGATATTTAGTCAAAGAAAGCTGATTACTTATTTAGGAATGGAATAAAGTTATAAATATTTGAAATATAGTTTACTTTTCTTTCCCGGCTTTGGATTTAATTTCCTTTTTTTCTGTGTTTCCGGGAGAAGTTTCAGCCGTTGTTTTTGTCTCCGTTTTAGATATCACAGGCTTTGCTGCATCTGCCTGAGCTGGAGCAGAATCAGTTTTTTTGGAATCTGCAGAAGTGGATTTTGATGAATTAGTGTCAGCAGATTTATTCTTATAATCAGTAAGATAAAAACCGCTGCCTTTGAAAATCAGTCCGCTGCCGGAGCCGATTAATCTTTTCAGTGATTCCCTGCCGCAGTTCGGACATTTCGTTAATTTCTCATCCTTCATTGATTGATAGGTTTCAAACTCATGTCCGCATTCATCACATCTGTAATCGTAAGTTGGCATATATTTTTAAAGTTTTAAAAATTCCTTTTTTGCATTATCATATTCTTCTTCCGTGATAAGACCTTCATCAAGAGCCTCTTTGAATTGCTTCAGTTTATTCTTAGAAATTGATCCTGTATTTTTTTCAATAACTGTTTCTTTCTTATTATTACCATTAATATCATTCAGGATCTCACTGACTTTCAGAATCCTTTTCTTTCCGTCACCGGCAAGTACGGAAATATCATCAGGAAAATTCTTGTAGCGAATTACCTTTTTGGTAAAATCATCTTTCTCACTCAGTGCGATTTTATCTTCTATTTCCTTTGAAAGATTCCTCAATATCTTATACTGATATGTTTCAATCTTTCTTTTTGCATCTCCTGAAATTTCAAACTCAGTCGGTTTGTAAATGTCATCATAGTAATATTCATAAATAGCAAGCATCTCCGCGAGTTTATTCTCCCTGAAAAAATTATTCTGGATTGTTTCCGCGTCTTTTAATATCCTGTATCTTAATGCATCTTTACCCTGTTCTTCAAAGAGCCTGTTGATAAGCCGCGATTCTATTCCCAGCTGTTCTACTCTTTTAACTGTAATGCCTTCCTGCTTTGTGTATTTGTAAATTGCCTTTGAAGACTCTGTCTCCGGTATTACATCAAACACTCCGAATATAAGCCCGAGAAGATATGCCTTGTACGCTTCATCCAGTCTTATCTTTTCTTCATCATTTAATGGAATTATATCATGATAAATGAAATGGTTCTTGTTAATGTGCAGGTCAACATTATGATTCTGAGACAACTGTTTATAGTATGGTTTCATCTCTTCTGCAATTGTATAAGAATAAAAGAACGGAAAACCTGCCCACTCCGAATAAAATGTAATAGAGGAATTGTCAGCCGAATCCTTGAACTCTACGTTTGATCCTGCAATAGAATGTATCAGTGACTGAAATTTTTTGAAAGAGGCTGTGTTTGTCTTAATACCTATGTAGAATTTTTTTGCTGACTCATCAAGTTTAAAACTTCCCGGGATCTCTCTGGTTCTCATCCACGGAAATGCCTGATTAAACATTCCTCTTATCTTTGATTCACTTCTTATCGCGTCTTTGTCAAATAAAATATCGGTGATATTATAGTCTTCTTTTATATTCTCAAAATGCTTTTTGGCAAAAGAAAGCATTTTATTCTCTATGAGCTGTGCATCCCTTTCACGGAGAATATTTACAATGTCTGTTACATCCGAAGCGCCAAGATCCTTTAAAAGTTTGTTGGATAAATTTTTTATGTTTTCCTGCGCCGTCTGTCCGGTGCCAATGTATCTTACATAATAATCATTGATCACTTCGTCAGGTTCATATATCATCAGGTTAAAACTCGTCTCCTGCTTTTGAATAAAATATCTGAACTTCTTCTGGAAATTATTTTTTAATACACCCAGATTTCCGGTTAGTTTATTTAAGTCAGAGATAAGCCCGGTAGAAAGTATTTTATCGTTAGCTGTTTTTTCCCTGGTCTCAACCAAAGCAAGAATCCGCAGGGAAATTTCTCTTGCATAATACCGCGACTTAAGTTTTATAAGAGCATTGTAGTATTCTTCCATAATACTGAGAACTTTTTCCAGCGAACCTGTCATTGCGGATTTCCTCAGTACATTTATCTTAGATCTTGATTCATCTTCTTTAAGCTCCTGAAATTTTCTCCTGAATTCTGCATCAAGCTTTGTAACAACAGTCTGAAGATCCTTTATTTCTTTTTCATATTTTGGAATGTAATCAAAGTTACCATCGGTAAGAATGAACTGCAGTCTCTTCAATAAATTTATCGCATAAAATACGCCTCTTGTCGAATCATTTACAAGTGCGTTGATCTTTCTTTCCAGATTACCGACTACGTTTCTTTCACGGTCACCTATTAATGTCTGAATATTTTTTGTCCTGTTAGAAAATATCTGAGATAAGAACATACCCTGTCTGTTGACATCGCTGTCATCCTTGAAATTAGTATCGAATTTCATTTTCTCATTCAGCAGATAGGAAGTCCAGTTGGTTCCCCGCTTTCCGCTGATAAGATCATTCTGAAGAGTAGTAAGGAATGCTTTTATATTGGACTGTATTGAAGTCTTCTCTCCGCTTTTATAAAGTGAATCAAGAAGCTGGAATTTATTTTTGGATTCAAGAAGACCGAGCTCAGGCAGAAATTCATTTATAAGATAATTATCAACTTCACTTTGAGAGCCTTCTGCATAAGTTAAATAATAATTAATTATATCTTCGCAAAGTTTATATGCGCAGGAAATTATTATTCTGTCCACCGGGATCGAAATCGTAGCCTGTCCGAGTGTGGAATATTTTCTTGAATATGTATTGTCCGTAACAGAATTGTCATCGGGCCATAACCTTTGCTTATACTGCACAAGATTTACTCTTACTCCTCTTTTGTAATTTGCAAAATCAGAATTGGAAAAATCCTGAAAAATTGTATCTGCAAGCATCTTATATATGTCCCTGTTATTCTGATCCGACAAAGAAAGGTTCTTTGAATTCTCTCCGTCTATAACATAAGTGTCATCAAAAACACCGGGCTGGAATTTATGCGGTTCATTTTTTTTCCAGGATACTTCAAAAGTATTTTTCAGATTGTAATATTCAAATTCTTTCAGTGCAGCGTATCCGTTTGCAAAAACTCTCTCCTTGCCGTATGACTGATAAATTTTAGGGAGGACAACATAGCAGGTGGAAACAGCCTGATTCCTGAAGATGCTTCTTATGAGAAATCCCATGTCGAGAACCATCCCGGAACCTGTACCTCCGCTTAATGATGTGATCACATAAACATTTATCTTATCGGTGTTTACATTTTTTATTTTATGAATATCTTTTACAAGATTTATGGATCTCGAATCAGTAATTCTTGACTTTGCCGCAGTAAGCTTTGCGACTATCTCATCATAATTATGAAAAAATGCAAGACGGGCAGCCGGTCTGATTTGCCCGGCTCCGGTATTCATTGTTCCGAGTTTTGCTATTTCTCCGGTAGTGCTCAGCCATTCTTTTATGTGAGGCACATCCTGGATTCTGTAAATATAATCTGATGGGTTAACAGGATGGAATATTTTTTCCGAAGGCTGAAAATCTATGTCATTGATCAGAAAATCCCGTTCGCGCGCTATACCGCTTTCTTCAGATGGCGCATTATCAGTATCAATATAAAGATAAGATAAAATTGGAAAGTCATTTATCGAGCCGTACTTCTCTACAAACTGTCTGCGGATCCTCAATAATACTTCTTTTCCCGTTCCGCCTAAGCCAATAAGGATCGTTGGCATAAGCTCCTGGGTTTTCAACTCCAGTTTTTCTTTGGCTGAAATATCAAGTATGAGATTATGATCTACCTGCTCGTTATCGTTTTTGTTTATGATTTTACCGTCCATGCTTTTAAATAACTAATTACGAGTTACGAATTACAAATTACGAGTTACGAATTACAAATTACGAGTTACGAGTTACGAATTACAAATTACAAATTACAAATTATTTTTTGACTAAATTAACATAACTGCTTAACTGCTTAACTGTTTAACTGCTTAACTGTTTAAAGCTCAACCACGCTTTCACCGCCATCAAGATTAATCACATTTCCTGTCATCCAGTGAGAATCCTGTTTATAATTATCAACAATAAATAAAGCCACTTCTTCAGGCGTAGTTAATCTGTGTTCAGGGTTTCTTTGAATTGCATTATCAATGATATTCTGACTCTTTGGAATTTTACTTAATGCAGGAGTAGCGGTGACACCGGCTCTTAAAGAATTTGCGGAGATACCCTTACTTCCCAGTTCCATTGCAAGCTGTCTGATATACGATTCCAGACAGGCTTTTGCTGCAGAAACCGCTCCATAAAATTCAATTTGCCTCTGACCTCCTGAAGATGTCATAGCGTAGATCTTACCGCCGCGGATCATCATTTTATTATTAATAATATCCTGTGTCCAGTATATAAGACTGCTTGCCATTACATTGAGGGTCATTTCCATTTGTTTCTGATTTATCTGATCAGCCGGGTTATCAGATATAAATGGTTTCAGTGTACCGAATGCAAGAGAATGAATAAGTACTCTGATAGTCGAACCATCATTTTCAGAGAGTATTTTTTTTATCTTCTCTATTATTTCTCCTCTGTTTTTTTCATCTGCAGCATTTGCATTAAAGAAATGAGCTTCCGAGCCTGTTGCCTTAATATCCGAGATCAGTTTTTCCACATCCGGCATAGTTGTAGATCGGTCAAGATGAACTCCGAGTATGTTCACACCATCTTTAGCCAAAGCCAGTGAAATGGCTTTGCCGAAACCGCTTGATGCTCCGAGTATAAGTGCATAATATTTCTTCATAAGGTTTTAACTTTGATATAAAATGAATTATAAATTATCAGGAAAAACTGATAAAATTTATATTTATTTAGATTTGATTGCTATTATAGTCATAATCAAACTTATTATAAATAGAAAAATCACAACGATCATAAATGATGCTACTGTCCAGAATCCCGCTACCAGTCCCCAGATAATAAATATCCAGATTATAGTGACAATGAAAAATAAATTCCAGCTTAAGAGCAAAGACTGACGTGTTGATTTTTTTTTGTGAAATGTTTTAAAGAGGGTTATTACAAATATATAGAAGAATAATGCCAGACCCAATACTGACAGAAGAATATAGATGAATAGTTTTGTATTGGTCATTGCATTCTCTGATAAACTGCTGATCTGTGTGGAATCTATTTTTTTCACAGAATCAACCGGGATCACTGTTTGCTGAGGGACCTGCGCCGGAGTTCTGTTCAAAGCAGTATCGATCTGTAGATTATTCTGCTGAGCTGACTGCAGCTCCTGCTGTGTTTTGACAGCATCATCCGGTACGACCACAGATGACGGATCTGTTTTCTTTACAGTGTCCTTTGTAGTCTGCGAATTTGCAGACGTATTTTTAGGAGCTATGCTGAATGAATAGCTGCAGGCAATAATTAATAAGAGTAAAATAAAATATTTCTTCTGAGTCATTCTTAAAATTTTAATTGATCTGTCATTGCTTTAAAGTATCAATGAAACCGGTATCATAATCATTTGAAATGAATTTTTCGTGCTGCATAATCATCTGATGAAACGGAATAGTTGTCTTTATACCTTCTACTATAAACTCATCTAGAGCGCGTGACATTTTCTTTATTGCTTCATTTCTTGTAGGCGCATAAGTAATCAGCTTTCCTATCATGGAATCATAGTATGGCGGAATACTGTATCCAGTATAACAGTGCGTATCAACCCTTACGCCATTACCTCCCGGCTGATTGAATGCGGTTACTAATCCGGGGGATGGTCTGAAATTATTGTCAGGATCTTCAGCATTTATCCTGCATTCTATAGAGTGTCCGTAAACCTTAATTTTCTTTTTGCTTAATTTTTCTCCGTTAGCAATTCTGATCTGTTCTCTTATAAGATCAATTTCAGTTATAAGCTCTGTTACAGGATGCTCAACCTGAATTCTAGTATTCATTTCCATAAAATAAAAATTCCTGTCTTTGTCCACAAGAAATTCAATTGTACCCGCACCGAGATAATTAACAGACTTAGCACCGAGTATTGCAGCTTTTGACATTCTTTCCCTTAAATCGTCATTAATAAAAGGGGAGGGGGATTCTTCTATGAGTTTCTGATGTCTTCTCTGAACAGAACAGTCTCTTTCACCTAAAGAAACTATATTACCGTGTTTGTCGCCAAGAAGCTGAATTTCTATGTGTCTCGGCTTATCTACAAATTTTTCAATGTAAACATCATCATTACCGAAAGAGCTTGCCGCTTCAGCTTTGGCGGTTATATATGCATTTTCAAGTTCACTTTCTTCCCGGACTATCCTCATTCCTTTTCCGCCGCCGCCTGCAGATGCTTTTATCATTATAGGCAGACCTATCTTCATTGCAAGATCTTTCGCTTCGTCGAGATCGTTTACAACTCCGTCGCTTCCCGGAACCACAGGAACTCCTGCTTCACGCATCGTATCTTTTGCGAAAGATTTATTCCCCATTGAAGTGATCATATGTGGCAGCGGACCTATGAAATTCAATTTTGAATCAATGCAAATCTCCGCAAATCCGGCATTCTCCGCAAGAAATCCATAACCCGGATGTATTGCATCAGCATTTGTGATCTGAGCGGCTGAAAGTATTCTGGGTATATTAAGATAGCTTTCTTTAGATGATGGAGCTCCGATGCATACTGCTTCATCAGCAAATCTTACATGAAGCGAATCCTTGTCAGCATCTGAATAAACTGCTACAGTCTTTATTCCCATCTCTCTGCATGTCCTGATAATTCTTAAAGCAATTTCGCCTCTGTTGGCTATGAGTAATTTTTTTATCATCAAATATTTTTTGTGGAAACTATTTAACAGCTGTCAAATTTTGTTAATTATGTTAATTTTGTTAATTGTGTTAATAAAGTCATAGCTGTGTTCAGCTTTTTTCAATCAGGAAAAGCGGCTGATTATATTCAACAGGCTGAGTATTCTCTACGAGTATTTTTATGATTTTACCGGAAACTTCGGATTCAATTTCATTCATCAGTTTCATTGCTTCAATTATACACAAAACGCTTCCCGGAGTTACATTACTTCCTATATTCACATAACTGTCAGCATCCGGTGACGGAGCTCTGTAGAATGTACCTACCATAGGCGATTTGACTTCGTAAATATTTTCACCGTGTGTTTCAATTTTTGCTTCTTCAGGCTTTGCAGTGGTTACAGCTTTTTCAAGAGATACAGACTCCGCAGGAATGCTATTCTGTACCGGCGTGAAATTTACCGGAGTTAAATTTGCAGCAATCTTTGGTCTCGGCTTGGATAATTTCAGCTTGGAACCTTCTTCTTCAATCTCTATTTCAGCAACATTACTCGTATCAAGAATTTTGATAAGTTTCTTTATATAGTTTAAATCCATTTTCATACAATTTGAATTTATATTTAAAAAATACAGGGATTATACTTTTGCTCTTTCAATATATTCGCCTGTTCTGGAGTCAATTCTAAGAACATCTCCTTCATTAATAAAAAGGGGAGCGTTAATGTTAGCGCCGGTTTCGACAGTAACAACCTTAGTGGCATTTGTAGCGGTATCGCCTTTTACACCCGGAGGAGCTGAAGTAACTTTTAAATAGACATGAGGCGGCATTTCTACTGAAAGAGGTTTAGAATTATGAAAAAATATCTGAATATTCTCGCCTTCTTTCAAAAAATTTCCGCTTTTTCCAATAAATTCCCCACCTACATGAATCTGATCATAAGATTCATTATCCATAAAAACGTAATCCTCACCGTCCTTATATAAAAACTGAAATTCGCCGGAATCAAGCCGCTCAATCTGAACTGACTCACCGGAGCGGAATCTGTTTTCAATAATTTTTCCGTTTTTTAGATTTTTCATCTTTACCTGATAAAAAGCACGTAAATTACCCGGAGTTCTGTGCTCAACTGATACGATTGAGTGAAGATCGTTATTGTAATTTATTATAACACCTGATTTTAGATCTGAAGTTGTTGCCATTAAATAATGATTTGCTTTAGATTTGTTAAAATTTTATTAATTATGGTAAAATAGGCATTTGACTTTGCAAAATCAATCAATAGATTTCATCAGAAATTATCAAAAAATCTGCAAAATCAAACAATTTCAGACTGGTTTTGAAAGTTTTTTAATCAATTATTATGATTTTGATTAAAACATTTATACCGGTATTAACGGAATTTCACAGGTTTAAGCATATTTAATCCCGTTGGATTTAAGGATCCAGGAAATTTGCCCGATATGCATTGGCTCATGCCTGATGGCATGGGTTATTACATTCCTTTTCGCTTTTGATCCGCCGAAATTTGCTCCAATAAGATTATCCTCTTCCAGCTGTTCATCTGAAAGCCCTTTTATTATTTCCACAGCTTTAGCATGAACTTCATCCAGCCTTTTAAGAATTTCTTCATAAGGCGGTTTTGTTTTAACCGAATCCGGATCTGTACCGTAAGCATATTCATCCAGCCATTCAATTTTCATGTTTTCACCTCCGACACCCTGGACCAGAAGAAAATGCTCTGTCCATACCAGATGAGCTACAATCCAGTATGCGCTGTTGAATTTTATGTTATCGATCTCTAATCTCTTGTTTATATCGACATCTTTCAGACCCGATATAAACATTTTAGAGAGACCCCTGACTTTTTCATAAACATCCGCAAGGATCTCTGATTCAGAATTTTTCATGATACATTAATGTAAAATAAGTTAATAAGTTAAAATAGGGAATTGGTTTTTAATCTGAAAATAAAATGAAGTAAATGCTGTAAATTTACAAGAGAAAAATTTTAATGAACAGTTGGATCTTTTTTTAGAATAAATTGAAAACTTTAAAAAGGAAACGCGTAGTAACAGTTGATTTCCTTTTAATGCATTTCTCAAAGGAAGAATTTATGTGAATGTGATTCCTGCTGCTAACTCATCATTAGAAATCAGAGGGCTCGTCAATGACTGAGGGCATTGAGCTGATAATTCAGCTTACAGGCTCACAGCAGAATCCACCCGCCGCAACAATCATTATAATTTCACGAGACGAAAAGATCTGACAACTTTTTAATTTTGTCTTGATTTTAGCAGCAGTAAAATTAATTTTAACCTCATATTTTTTAACTATTAACTTTCAGAGTTTCAAAGAATATAAAAAATGATAAGACTACCCCAAGGTCTGAATAAATTCTTTTAAAAAATTATATTCTTAATTTCCCTAATGCTAATTGAAGCAGATCAAATATCATAAAGCAAGAAATTTAATTCCACAAATAATTTAATAACTAAAACGAGGTTAAAATGAGAATTCTATTACTGATTCTTTCTGCAATTGTTTTATACTCCGGTTCACTCTGTGCACAGTGTATGAACATCTATAACTGCTGGCAGAATAAATACGGCGGGACTGCTCTGAATAAAGATGCATTTTATGATATTAAGGTGAGCAGGACTTCCGGAAACGTGTTTGCTACAGGAGAGACATTCAGCTCCGACGGATCGAATTCCAATTACCTGACTGTAAAATACAATCCGCAGGGAGATACGCTCTGGTCAAGGAAATTTTACGGGACAGGTAATGCAAACGATGTTGCGCATTCGATTGCTATTGATGATTCAGATAATGTATATATAACAGGAGAAAGTAAAAGCGCTACTCCTGACGGTGTTGATTATGTGACCATCAAATATAATTCCGCAGGAGATGTTAAATGGGTAAGGACTTATAATGGTCCTGCCGGTAATGCAGATTATGCTTATTCTGTATGTGTTGATTCACTGCATAATGTTTATGTAACTGGTTCAGCTCAAATGGGAGGAGCAGGAGGTACAGATTTTTTAACGATCAAGTACAGTTCCGGTGGTGTTCTCAGATGGACCAGAAATAATGATTTTGGATCTTCGGATTATGCTTCAAAAGTAATTGTAGATAAATTCAGAAATATTTATATCATCGGATACAGTACAGGAGGCGGAAATGCTCATGATTATCAGACCGTGAAATATGATTCTGGAGGTGTTTTAAAATGGACAAACAATTTTAATTATCCTTCCAGTAATAATGAAGAACCTTCAGATATAGCAGTGGATAACTCGGGTAATGTTTATGTTACCGGTACAGGTGACGGCTTTTTTGGCTCTCAATCTCAAACAATTAAATATAATTCTTCAGGGACTCAGATGTGGAGCGCAAGATACTTTTTTAACGGTTCGGGAAATAAAGGGAGTGCAATACTTATTGATTCCCTTGGCGGTGTTTATATAACCGGCTCGATGGGTGGAGTTAGTTCATTTTCGGATTTTGCTACCATAAAATATAATCCTGCCAACGGTTCTGAATTGTGGATAGCAAGATACAACGGGACTGCAGATGCTGTTGATAGAGCTGTTTCAATTGTACAGGGTAAAAACGGAAAGATCTTTGTCGGAGGTACTAGCGACGGAGCCGGTACAAACGATGATTTTACTGTTGTAGAATATGATATGAACACAGGTGATAGCTGTTTTGTAAGCAGATTTGCCGTAACAGGAGGGGAAATAATCAATGCAATGTCAATGAATTTTGACGGAGGTTTTATTTATGCCTGTGGACAGACAACTGCAGGAACCGGTAGGTATGATGCCCTGACCTCAAGGTATTGTCTTCTTGGAGTTGTAAATTCTGTCTATAATATAAAAGCATCAATCGAAGGATTTTATAATCCGTCTTCAAACTTAATGAGAATTAAGGATACGGTAAATGTTTATTTAAGAAAAAATACATCACCGTTTGCTATTGTAGACTCAGCTAAAACAACTCTTGATTCAGCTTCTATGTCAATGACATGTGTATTCAACAACTCCGCTTCCGGAAATTATTATCTTAATATCAGACACAGAAACACAATCGAGACCTGGAGCAAATCAGGAGGGGAATCATTTGTCTGCGGTACTGTAATGAATTATGATTTTACAAATTCAATTAACAAGGCTTACGGAAATAACCTGAAACAGGTGGATACATCACCTGTAAACTATGCTATTTTCAGCGGTGATGTAAATCAGAACGGCAATATAGATCTGTCGGATATTTTGCTTGTGTATAATGCCGGGGCAGCATTTACAACAGGTTATAAATTGACAGATGTAACGGGAGATTATATTACGGATTTATCTGACTTATTGATCACTTATAACAATTCAGCTGCATTTGTCAGCAGAATTACACCTTAAGAAAATATTTTTCAGCTTTGTTTCATACATTACTCATTGCCGTTGACTTTAGTCAACGGCAA
>DAIPYG010000069.1:13136-18264 GCA_036782875.1 Bacteroidota bacterium
TGCCGTTGACTTTAGTCAACGGCAAAATTAATTCAAAAGCTAAAAACTCATCTTGATTACTATAACTGCTTCTGCTATTTTTATGTACAAAAAAACAGTAAGTAATTAATGTCTGTAAACAATAATCTCACCGGTCTGGTTGTCTGTGGTGGTAAAAGCGCCAGAATGGGATCAGATAAATCCCTGCTGACATATTATAAAAAGCCCCAGAGATATCACTTGTATGATATGCTCAGTAATTTCTGCAGTAGTGTATTTATTTCATGCAGCAAAGATCAGGCAGCGGATTCAGATCTGCCTTATATTTATGATGCAGAAAGTTTCGCTGATAAGGGACCTGCCGCTTCCCTGATGTCTGCGTTTTCAATTTATCCGGGTAATAATTTTTTGATAGTTGGATGTGATTATCCTTTTATAAAAAATACCGATCTCTCGGAATTTTTAAACTATTTCTCATCAAGCAGTTTAGCCGCAGCATTTTATAACGAAACTGAAAATCTATACGAACCTCTGCTGGGATTTTATTCAGCAGGGAGTTATAGTCTTCACAGATATATGTTTGAAGAAGAGCAATATTCTCTGCAGTATTTTCTGAAATCTGTTAACGCCGGAAAATATATTCCATCGGGTACAGATGTTCTTATTAGTGCTGATACTCCGGAGGCATTTGAAAAAGCAAGATCAGAAATTAACAATAAGTTATTATTTGAACATACTGAACATAAATGAATGAAATGTAAAAATGGAAAACGCAACGTCAGTAAAATTAAAAATTCAGAAAGTTATATGTGAGAAATCAATTTATACCGAAGATATAATTGTTTCCGAGGAACCGCTTGAGATACAGCTGATCTATGGTTCCGGCAGTGATCGTATCAGGAAAAGTATATCCGTAACAATGAGAACTCCCGGTAACGATCCGGAATTAGGAGCGGGATTTTTATTCACGGAAGGTATTTTGAATAACAGGAGCCGGATTTCTGATATAGCTGAAGAAGAAAATATTCTTAAGGTAAATTTGAAAGATAATGAATTCCCGGTATTGCAGAATTCGGACAGGAATTTCTATACCACTTCAAGCTGCGGGGTTTGCGGGAAGTCAAGCATAGATTCCATCCGGACGATCTCGCAATATAAATTAACATCGGATAATATTTTAATAATACCGGATCTGATTTTAAAATTACCTGATACTTTAAGAAAGCGGCAGGAAATATTCGAGAGTACTGGCGGTCTGCATGCATCGGCATTATTTGATCTTGCAGGAAATTTAATTATTTTGCGGGAGGACGTTGGAAGACACAATGCTCTGGACAAAATCATAGGCGCAGCTTTTATGAAGGATGAGCTGCCGTTGAATGATAAAATATTACTTTTAAGCGGAAGAGCGAGTTTTGAGCTGATTCAGAAAGCTGTAATGGCAGGAATAAAAATAGTAGCGGCAGTCGGAGCGCCGTCGTCACTGGCAGTTGAAATGGCTGAAGATTCGGATATCACTCTGATCGGATTTCTGAATGGGGAGAGATTTAATATCTATGCCGGAGCACATCGCATAATCACACGCTGAAAATCTTTAAGAGTGGAAATAATTTTTGATATATTGCTAATCTATTATCTGAAAATAAATTTTGGCAGAAATAAAGAAGCTGACTAAACTGACATTTGAGCAACTGAGAAAATTAGGTGAACAGTCATACAGTTCAGAATTTAAATATAATATCTCCCGTGAATATAATGGTGATGAAATTTCTTTCAGATTTAAGCAAGTAAAACTTGAAAACCCGTTTGAAAAAAAATGGATTGTCACTGACTCCATCTATGAAGATTATTTACATATTGTTCATCAGGGAAATTCATTCGGAGCTTATGAGAAAGATGACCTCGTAGGCTTTATAATATCTGATAAGAGAGACTGGAACAATTCTTTGTGGATAGAAATGATACAGGTTGCAGATGAATTCAGGAATAAAGGTACTGGATCTAAATTGCTTGCGGTTTCAGAAGAACATGCAAAAGAAAATAAGTTCAGAATGATCGAACTTGAAACTCAGAATACAAATATACCAGCAATTAATTTTTACAGAAAGAACAGTTATGAATTATCAGGATTAAATCTGAATCTCTATGATCCTGAAAAAGTAAAGAATGAGATTGCAATATTTATGTCAAAAATTATTTAGAATTAAAAAATATATTCCGAAAATAAATAATGAAACTACGCATCAAAGGAAATTCATTGCGACTTCGCTTGACCAAGTCTGAAGTTAAAAAACTTTGTACTGCAGGTTATCTGGAAGAGCGCATTTCATTCGGCGGCAATGAACTTATATACTCATTGCAGAGTACAGAAACTTTTAATGAAATCAAAGCTGATTATTCCGGAAATAAGATCGCTGTTGCCATTCCTTCTTCATTTATTAAAGACTGGGAAATTAATGATATCATTTGCCTGGATTCGGGCAATAATATAAATGATCAGGAGAGTTTGTATATACTTATTGAAAAGGATTTTCAGTGTTTAGATAAAACTACAGAGGATCAGTCTGATAATTATGAAAACCCTAATAAGACCTGTTAACTTTTTAATCAATGAGCGAAAAGAAAATCAAATCATCTTATTCGGAAAACCCGGAAAAATTTACAGGACTCAAAAAAGGTAAGTTGAAAAAAACTACAGCGGGTCTGGCAGGTGTTATCTCAGGAGGTAAAAAGATAATTGCAGAAGCCGGTGTGATCCGGGGCTTAAATGCATTAAAGCATTTAAATCAGAAAGACGGATACGACTGTCCGGGCTGTGCCTGGCCTGATCCTGATGATGAACGGTCATCTCTCGGGGAATATTGTGAGAACGGTGTGAGGGCTGCAGCGGAAGAAGCTACCGCTAAGAAATTAACCAATGATTTTTTTGCGGAAAATTCCGTGAGACAACTTTCACTATTGACAGATTACGAGATAGGTAGGAAAGGAAGAATTGCTCTGCCTTTGTATTTACCGGAAGGAGCTGAACATTATCAGGCAATTTCATGGGAAGAAGCTTTTAAAAAGATCGCATCGGAATTAAAAGAGCTTGATTCGCCTGATGAAGCTGTTTTTTATACTTCAGGCAGAACGAGCAATGAAGCTGCATTTTTGTATCAGTTATTTGTGAGGGAGTTCGGAACGAATAATCTACCGGACTGCAGTAATATGTGTCACGAAAGCAGCGGCGTAGCGCTGACAGAATCTCTCGGTGCAGGAAAAGCCTCAGTCAAACTTGAAGATCTGTATGAAGCCGAAGTGATAATCATATTAGGTCAGAATCCAGGAACGAATCATCCACGGATGCTCACTGCATTACAGAAAGCAAAAGCCGGCGGCGCTGTGATCATTTCTATAAATCCATTACCTGAAGCCGGACTCATGGGATTTAATAATCCGCAGCAGATCAAAGGTATCTTAGGACTGAGCTCGGTGTTAACTGACATTTTTATTCAGATAAAAATAAACGGTGATATGCCGCTGATACAGGCAATTGAAAAGATGTTACTGGCAGAAGAGGAAAGTAATCCGGGGAATATTTTTGATAAAAAATTCATAGAAGATAATACCGAAGGATTTAAAAATTTCATTCAGCATTTAAAAAAATTAAATACAGATGAATTAATTGAATTATCCGGAGCAGACAGTAAAATAGTCGCTGAAGCAGCTGAAGCATTAAAATATAAGAAAAAAATAATTGCCTGCTGGGCAATGGGACTGACACAGCATAAGAATGCTGTTGATACGATAAAGGAAATAGTAAATTTACTTTTACTCAAAGGAAGCATAGGTAAAAAAGGAGCCGGTACTTTTCCCGTAAGAGGACACAGCAATGTGCAGGGAGACAGGACAATGGGAATTTATGAAAGACCTTCCCAAAAGTTCCTTGATTCGATCGGGAATACTTTCGGGTTTAAGCCTCCGCAGAAGCCGGGCTTCGATGTTGTGGACAGTATAAAAGCCATGCACGATGGAAGAGCAAAAATATTCATTGCAATGGGCGGAAATTTTCTTTCTGCAACACCGGATACAAAATTCACTGCGGAAGCTCTGAGAAAGTGCAAGCTCACAGTTCAGATATCTACTAAACTAAACCGCAGCCATCTGGTGCACGGTGAAGAAGCGCTCATTCTTCCCTGCTTAAGCAGGAGTGATATTGATATTGTAAATGGAAAAGAACAGTTTGTCTCCACTGAAAATTCAACCGGAGTAATTCAGTCATCCAGAGGAAATCTGAAGCCTGTGTCAGATAATCTTCTGAGCGAACCGGTGATCGTCTGCAGACTTGCAGAAGCAACGCTTGGAAGCAATAGTAAAGTTAACTGGAAAAAATATTCTTCCGATTATGATTTAATAAGAGATGACATTGAACGTACAATTCCGGGATTTGAAAATTACAATAGGAGAATAAGAAATCCCGGAGGTTTTTATTTGCCTAACTGTAACCGTGAAGGTATATTTGATACTCCCGAAAGGAAAGCTCATTTCAATATTTCAAACTATACACCGCCTGAACTCAAAGAAGATGAGCTGATGATGATGACCATTCGCAGTCATGATCAGTTTAATACCACTATTTACGGGCTTAATGACCGTTACAGGGGAATTTATAATGAGCGTAGAATAATATTTATGAATATTAAAGATATTGAAAACAGAAATCTGAAGAATGGCGATGTTGTTGATCTTTGCAATTATACTGACGGAATAGAAAGAAAAGCGAACAGTTTTATTGTCATTGAATACCCAATCCCGGCAGGATGCACTGCCACATATTTCCCTGAAACAAATGTACTTGTGCCAATCAGCAGCGTTGCTGAGAAAAGTAATACTCCGGTGTCGAAGCAGGTGATCATTAAGGTGAAGAAGAGACATTCTTTGGATTCATAAGATTCATAAGATTCATAAGATTTGTAATATTTGTATTATTTAAAAGAATTGCATTATTTAATATATTAATTATTAAAAAGAAATCTTAGAAATCCTTTGAATCTTAGAAATCTTATGAATCTTAGAAATCCTATGAATCTTAGAAATCTTATGAATCTTAGAAATCCTATGAATCTTATGAATCTTATGAATCTTATGAATCTTATGAATCTTATGAATC
>DAIPYG010000070.1:0-18078 GCA_036782875.1 Bacteroidota bacterium
AAGCCTGCTGTTCAAGAACAAATCGTTTTGGACGGATGTGAGTTGAATTACAAATTACAAATAACAAGTTACTAGTCACGAATTACGGGTTAAGAATAACAAATAACGATTAACTAATAACAAGTAACGAGTTTTGTAATTACAAAAGTTTGCTTATTACTTCGGTTTCCCGTTCAGGTTTTAAGCCGGCTCTTAAGGTATAATCTTTTCTTGATTTATCAAATTTAAGTGTATCCATGAGTGTTTCCTCAAGCGGTCTGAATGTTAGTCCGTCCTTGATCGCTTTGCTTATATCCATATTATTTATTCCCTGATCAGCTTCCGTGACCCACATCGGGAGTTCCATCCATGGAGTAATATTCTCGTCGAGAAGGAATTTTTCTTTTGCCCAGATGATCTCGGCTTTGCCGCCTGTGACTTTCTGACAGGTATTTATGAACTCTTCAAAAGTTAATTTGTAGTCAGGTCCTGTGGCATTGTATAATCCGGACTTTTTTCCTTCAGCCATTTTAATTGTCCATTCGGAAAGATCTTTTACATCTATGAACTGTACACGGTCTTTTTTTCCGTCCGGCGCTAAGACCTTTCCGCCCTGATCTATCCGGTGGATCCAGTAAGTGAATCTGTCCGACCAGTCATTCTCGCCGACTATTAGTCCCGGTCTGATGTTTAGAGCTCTGTCTCCGAAAACTTCCGACACAACATTCTCGCAAAGAACTTTCATCGCGCCGTAATTTTCCATTGTCATCTCTTCAATGTTTCCGTCCGCGATCTTGCAGGTCTCTCCGCTCTCATCCTGTCCGTGTTTAGAAAAATCACTGTAAGCCGAAATGCTCGATATAAATGTGTAATTATCTGTATTGTCTTTCAGAAGCTCAGCAGACTTTCTCACAATTCCCGGCACGTGACCGCATGTATCTATGACTGCGTCAAACTTTCTTCCATTCAGAGGCGCAAGGTCACTGTTTCTGTCGCCGAAAAGTTTTTCCACATCCGGAAAAATATCAGGATTACGTTTGCCTCTGTTGAAAAGTGTTACGTTGTGATTTCTTTTTTGCGCGTAATTCACAAGCTGAATGCCCATGAAGACTGTTCCGCCTAAGATGAGAATGTTCATTTGTATGAAGGTTAATGTTAATAAATGAATTTACTTACGATGTTAATATTGAAAGGTTAGGTTATTTTGAAAGAAGTTAAATTTTATATCGAGATCCGAAGATATTTCAAGTTTGCCAAACCCTTTAGATATTGGAGTTTCAGCTGTGAGATTAGATAAATTATAATTTAAAAACTTTGTGATTGGATCACCGCTAAAGAGAGTGTTTCAAAAATGAATAAATATTAAAACCACTAAAACTCAAAGTCACAAAGCATTTTATTTTCAATAGATTTTTTTTAGTGTCTTTGTGTGTTTGTGGTTTATAAGGATGTTTTGAGACACTCTCTAAAAAGCACGCGAGGATGATAGTATGGGCTTTTGCTAAATCTACCAATCAACTACTTCGCGAATATCTCTCCGAAAAATATCTTCATTGCTTCCCATGATCTCTTATCAGCCTTCTCATTATAAGCTGCTCCTTTGGTTACATCAGTTCCGGCTCCTTCCATAGTAAATGCGTGAACCGAACCGGCATATTCTGTCAGCACATAATCGACTTTCGCATCTTCCATTTCTTTTTTAAATGCCATAACGTCCTCTTCAGGAACATAAGGATCTATTGCTCCGTGCTGAACCAATACTTTGCATTTAATATTCTTTGCATCATCCGGATTCTGAGTTTTCAGGCTTCCGTGAAAACTTACAACTCCTTTTAAATCCGCTCCGCTGCGCGCAAGCTCCAGTACTCCGCCTCCGCCGAAACAATAACCGATCGCCGCAACATTATCAGCATCGACCAGCGGCTGCATTTTTAATTCGTTAAGCCCGGCATTGAGTCTTTCTCTGAACAAATTTAAATCGCCGTAATATTTTCCCGCCTGTTGTCCGGCTTCCTTTGTATCCGATGGTCTTCCATTCTTACCGTAGATATCCGCTGCAAAAGCTACATATCCGAGTTCGGCAAGCTGTCTTGCTCTTTTTTTTTCATATTCTGTAAGTCCCATCCACTGGTGAACAATCAAAACTCCCGGACGCTTATCTGATTTACTGTTATCATAAGCGAGATATCCCTGCAGAGTTACGTCTCCGATTTTGTATTCCACGTCTGATGTTACGATCTCTGACATAGTATTTGTAATAAATATAAAAAATAAAATTATAGTTAAAATAGGTTTCATTAAAGTCTCCTGATTTTTTTTTTACTAATATATATTAAATAAAAATTTTTAGTAACAGAAAAAACTAAGAAATAAAATGCTGTTAATTTATAATAAGATTGTATTTATATTTACACAAACAGAATATGATATACAGCCCAGAAGAATTACGGTTGATTGAGCTTGAGGAGGAAAGACAGGAAAAGAACCGCATCCTGTCTTCATTTTTTTACAGCGGATGTTTTGTACTTCTGCTATGGATCATACAATTTCTTCAATGGGCGATAGACAAAGATCTTTCAGTTTACGGAGTGTTTCCGGGAAAGACTTCAGGTCTGATAGGCATACTGACTGCGCCATTGATACATGCGGATTTTTCTCATCTGATATCCAATTCCATAACCCTGTTCTTACTTCTGTTCGGCATTTTATATTTTTACAGAAGTTCTGCCGTAAAAGTATTTTTTATAATTTACATAATGGATGGATTGCTGGTCTGGCTCTTTGCAAGGCAATCCTATCACATCGGAGCCAGCGGACTAGTGTATGGGTTTGCAGGATTTTTATTTTTCAGCGGACTTTTCAGAAAAGACAAGAGATCAATTGCTCTTTCACTGCTGATCGTGTTTTTATACGGCGGAATGGTTTGGGGTGTATTGCCTACTGATCCGAAGATCTCTTTTGAATCACATTTGTTCGGAGCACTTACAGGTATAGTGTGCGCATTTATTTTTCGAAAAAATGATCCTCCAAAAGTGTATGAATGGGAAGAAGAAAATTATGAAGACGAAATAGAGGATGAGACAAATCCTGATGATGTGCAAATAGACGACGATGCCGAACCCGATGATTTCAGACGAAATTAAATTATAAACTAATAAAATATTCATTTCAATATGGCAGGAAATGTTCTGATCACAGGAGCTACTACAGGAATAGGCTATGAGCTGGCGAAGCTTTTTGCAAAAGATAAATACGAACTAATTATAATTGCAAGAAATGAAACCAGGCTTTCTGAAACTGCTTCTTCTCTTATTAAAGATTATAACGTAAAGGTTAAGTTCATTCCTAAAGACCTCTCCAAGACGGATTCTGCAAAAGAAATTTTTGCTGAATTAAAGAATGAAAATATCAGTGTTGATATGCTTGTCAATAATGCCGGCTTCGGAGATCAGGGAGCGTTTGCAGAATCAGAACTGAGCAACGATCTTGATATGATACATCTCAATATCACATCTCTTGTAATTCTTAACAGATTGTTTCTCGATGACATGCTGAAAAAAAATTCAGGAAGGATTATGAACGTTGCATCCACCGCGGCGTTTCAGCCCGGTCCTTTCATGGCAATGTATTATGCCACGAAAGCGTTCGTGCTTTCTTTTTCAGAAGCAGTAGCGGAAGAACTTTCCGGTACTGATGTGACAGTCAGCTGTCTTTGTCCCGGTCCGACTGAAACGGAATTTCAGAACCGCGCAGGAATTAAAGAAACTAAAATGATGAGCGGAAAAAGGTTTACCGTTATGACTGCAGCGGAAGTTGCACTTACCGGATATAAAGAAATGATGAAAGGAAAAAAAATTATAATTCCGGGATTTGCTAATAAGGCAGGAACATTCTTTGTTAAAATATTACCGAGAAAAATCATTTCTAAAGTCACACGGTCTATGAATAGTATAAAAGTTTAGTTATTTGGTTCAATAGTATTCAGAGACTTCTGAATAACACACGCTTTGTCACTCCCGCATGTTCAGTGCCGGAATCTGTTTTACTTAAGTTTCTAATTTGTAATTTGTAATTTGTAATTGTTTTTCATCACTTCATTCTTTTCTTAAGTTCATTTATATGCGCATAGTGATGCTTGCCGTGCCAGGAATAAATTCCAGCGCTCTCAGCGAGAGAGAATTCTTCTCCGTGTTCGGGGTGGAAATAAATTTTCTCAAAATCTTTATTACTCATTGATCTGAGCAGAACTGTCCAGCGTCTGTGAAGCGCATCAATTAATAACAGAGATACTTCCGGCGGAGTATCACTGTAATCACCGAGTTCAGCCCAACTGTCCTCGAAATAAGGTCTTACAGTTGGCATGTCTTCAGTAAGTGCAAGCTTAAATCTGATATAAGCATTTAAGTGACTGTCCGCAATAAGGTGAATTACCTGTTTCACTGTCCATCCGTTTTCCCTGTATCTTGTATTCAGCTGATCTTCTTTAAATCCTGATACAAGCGCTTTCAGCTCTCCCGGATATTTTTCAATATCGGAAATATAATTCTGCAGATCCTGTTCTGTGAGAGGGTCCGGGGCGGTAAACTGTCCGATGGGGTATATAGGATTTAGAAGTTCCGGGTTTTCTACGATAAATTGATATTATGATTTGAAAAGACTGTGTTAAGTTTTGTTTTATTATTCGTATTCATTTGAGAAATGTTATCTTAATATTAAATTAGTAAGATAATTTATAAATTTTTAAAGCTATATAAAATCACAGCCACTTACTTTCACTTCAGAAAATAAATCTGTAATGAAAATTCGTTCAGAGTAATAAGAAAGAAAAATTATACGGATATATACATTTAACATTGTAAATGATTCAAGTTAGAATTATTCCATTGTTAGAAAATTCAAATAGAGCTAAATTGAACTGGAAAATTAATCCAAAGGCAGGAACTATGAAAACAATATTTATTTTTATTATTGCCATTCTTACAGCGCATTCCATATACTCACAGACATACTTTCAGAAAATAAATGACGGAGCAATTGTAAATACTCTTACAAAAGGTAATATCTCAGCATGGGGGGATTATGATAATGACGGATATCAGGACGTTGTAATTTCTGTGGCAAATGATAATTGTGAAAACTGCACCTATCCTTTGCAGTTATATAAAAACAACGGCGAAGGATTTACAAGGATCTATGATAATGCTATTGCTCAGACCAGTATCGTCGGATCGGGATCAGCATGGGCGGATTATGATAATGACGGAAATCTTGATTTGTTTGTCTGCGGTACTAACAATTCAAGAAATAAATTATTTCATAATGACGGTAATGGAAATTTTACTTCTGTATCTGAAGGAATAATTGTAAACGATGTCCTTTCCTGGAGCCAGGCATGTGCGTGGGCTGATTATGATAAGGACGGACTCATTGATCTGTTTGTGGCTAACAGGGATAATGAACGTAACTTTCTTTATAAGAATACCGGCAGCGGAAATTTTGAGAAGATCACTGAAGGCAGTATTGTAGATGACATTGGCGCCAGCAGAAGCTGTTCATGGGGTGATTTTGATAACGACGGCTGGCCGGATCTTTTCGTTTTAAATTATGAAGGACAGAATGATTACCTCTATAAAAATAACGGCGGTGAATCATTTACAAAAATATCAAATCTGCCGATGGTGAATGACAACCGCTGGGGTAACAGTTGCGGCTGGGCTGATTTTGACAACAACGGGTTTCCGGATCTTTTTGTATCCAACAACAGCTCCAATAACAGTCTGTTCATGAATCAGGGAAATGGAAATTTTTCACTAAGTAACCTGGAAATAACTATGGAAGGCAACAGCCATGGTTTTACTTTCGGTGACTATAATAATGACGGTTATGAAGATCTTTTTGTATGCAACAGGAACAGGCATAATACTCTTTACCGGAACAATGAAGGCGCTTCATTCACAAAAATAACGAATGAGATCATCAGTCAGGAAGGCGGCTATTCCAGTATTGCTCCTTCAATGATAGATTATGACAATGACGGAAGCCCTGATGTTTTTGTAACTAACAGATTTTCAATTCTTTATAATTATCTTTACAGAAACACCAATACAATAAATAATTCCCTGACCATAAGATTAAAAGGCTGTGTCAGTAACAGATCCGCCATAGGAGCAAAAATCCGGATCGTTGCAGACGGGCATCAGCAGGTCAAGTATGTAACAAGCGGAACAGGATGGGGCTCGCAGTGCTCACTCTGGCCTCACTTTGGACTTGGCAGTGCAACTGTAATAGACTCGCTTTTCGTTAACTGGCCTTCTGACAGTGCAACAATACTGACAGGCATTGATATTTCAGTAAATCGTATATTGACAATAAATGAATGCGGTTCTGAAGTAATCGGGATAAGCAATATTGTAAAAAATAATTTAAGCTTTAGCCTTGAACAGAACTATCCGAATCCATTTAATCCGAATACTGTTATCAGTTTCTCGCTAAACGAAAACAGGTTTGTCTCTTTGAAAGTATATGATGCCGCCGGAAAGGAAATTAAGACTTTAGTAAATGAGTTAAGACCGGCAGGTGTTTATTATACTGAGTTTGACGGAAGCGGTTTATCAAGCGGAATATATTTTTATAAGCTCTCGGCAGGTGATTTCATTTCGACTAAAGTTATGACTTTAGTTAAATAGAGTAAAATTAAAATATTTATGAAAAACGAAAAGCAGGTGAATTATGAACCTGCTTTTTTTATGTTCTTACATTTCTTATGAAAAATATACTTAATATTTTCGCATATTGCTAAAAGACATAAAAAATACGATCCGTCAGTCTGCAGTTTACGGATTCAGCAGGGTTGCAACCAAGCTTGTATCATTTATACTGCTTCCTTTATATTCAGTCAACTTTTCCGTTGCCGAATACGGTGTAATTTCAAGGATAGAAACTTTATGGCAGGTAATATTTGCAGTAGTATTATTCGGTCTTGAAACCGGCATAGTCAGATGGTACACGGGTATGAAAGACACAGAGGATAAGAAAAAATTCTTATTCTCAGTTTCCGTATTTATGCTTCTGGTAAATTTTATCTTCACTCTGATATTTTTCGCAGGATCAGGATTGTTTTCTGATCTGATATTTGAAACGGACAGGTATTCAGTTCTTATATTTTATGCATCTCTTATAGCAACAATGGAAGCGTTTGTGTTTGTTGAGTTTCTTCTCTTACGAATAAATGAAAAGGCATTTCGTTATTCTTTTTATTCTGTTTTAATTGCAGTTTTAAATTTACTGATTCAGCTTTACTATCTTCTTTATACAGATTCAAAGCTTGACGGAGTATTCATTGCAAAAATAATTTCTCCTGCAGTCGTGGTTTTAATTCTTCTCCCTTATTATGTCAGCTTTCTGAAACCGGGTCTTGATATTAAGAATCTCCGTGAACTTCTCATATACTCGTTTCCCGTTATGCTTGCCGGAGTTGCAAGCACGTTGTTAAATCAATCAGACAGGTTTCTGCTCGGCTATCTTGGAAATTCTTCCGATGTAGGACTTTACAGTCTCGGGTATAATATCTGCGGGCTGCTAAATTTTTTTGTCATTGCGCCGTTTACTCTTGCATTCTCGGTAATGGCCTGGAAAAAATATGAAAGCGATAACGCTTCAAGATTCTTTACAAAAAACATTACCTATTTATTCTTTGCAATAACATATCTTGCTCTTGGATTATCACTTGCCACTCCCAATCTTATTAAAATATTTACACTGAACAAAGACTACTGGTCTGCAAAAGAGATCGTTCCCTGGATAGCTATTGCAATTCCTTTTTACGGAATATCAAGCATTGGTTTTTTCAGCTTTTATGTTACAAAGAAAACATATTATGTGCTCTACTTCACTGCCGCATGTCTGCTTTTTAATGTAATCCTGAATATGATACTTATACCGTCTTTTGGAATGTATGGGGCTGCAGTATCAAACTTTATATCATTTTTCATTCTGTGTTATCTCAACTACAGATATTCAAAGAAGAATTATTTTTTTAATTATGAATGGCTGAAAATATTTATCGTCATTGCAGTTTATGCCGCTTTAGTCTTTCCATTCTATTATTTCAGTCTGTACGAATTTACATTTGTCAATATAATTTTAAAAATATCTGCATTTGCTGCTTTTCCGGTAATTCTTTATTTCTTAAACTTCTATGAACAGGTAGAGCTCGAAAGAGTAAGCGGATTCATTAACAAATATTTAAAACTCAGGATAAGACTGTGAAATTTTATTCCGTTCTGTCTCAAAACATCCTTATATGCCTCAAAGACGCAAAGAGACACAGACACAAAAAAATCTATTGAAAATAAAATGCTTTGTGACTTTGTGTCTTAGAGGTTTTAATATTTATTAAGTTTTGTTTCACTCTCGAACAAGTGGAGGCTGAGAGGGGTTTCGTAATCAAACAGGCAGACTTTCAAATAACATTAAATGAATATTAACTAAACTTACTAAACAAATAACAACGTTTTGTCAGAGTTGTTGTGACTTAGTGGTTTTAATATTATTTAGTTTTTTTAATTCAGAAACAGTCTCTCAAATTTTACTGCAGGTATAAAAATTACCGGACAATATAAAAATATCCCTGATTTAAAATATGCATTCTACATTTTTTTAATCAGATGAAAGTGATATTTTAAGCCAATCAAAAAATCTGAAATAACATTATGAAAGTTGTTCTCTTATGCGGAGGATTGGGAACGCGACTAAAGGAAGAAACCGAATATAAGCCCAAACCAATGGTGGAAATAGGCGGAAGGCCGATCTTATGGCACATCATGAAAACATACAGCTACTACGGATTCAATAAATTTGTATTGTGCCTTGGCTACAGAGGTGATTCCATAAAAGATTATTTCTGTAATTACGAATCCAGAAATAATGATTTTACTTTGAAGCTTGGTACTAATGAGATCACTACTCACAATCAGCATTCGGAATACGGCTGGGAAATAACTTTCGCGGACACAGGACTTTCTTCTATGACCGGTTCGCGTGTGAAGAGGATCGAAAAATATATTGATGATGATATTTTTATGCTTACTTACGGCGACGGCGTGAGTGATGTGGATATAAAAAAGTTACTCGAATTTCACAGATCTCACGGGAAGACCGCAACCATTACAGGAGTACTCCCGCCGTCAAGGTTCGGAGAGCTTCTGGAAGATAAGGGAATTGTAAAGAGCTTTAACGAAAAGCCCCAGATACACGCCGGCGGTCTTATCAGCGGGGGGTATTTTGTATTTAACAGGAAAATATTCGATTATCTTTCAGATGATGAAGACTGCATACTGGAAAGACTGCCAATGGAAGAACTGGTAAATGACAAACAGCTCTGCGTATATAAGCACGAAGGATTCTGGCAATGCATGGATACATTCCGTGATTTTGAATTTCTTAATACGCTTTGGAAAGAAGGTAATGCAAGCTGGAAAATATGGAATTAGAAAAATTATTTAAAAAAACCTACGCGGGTAAGAAAGTATTCATCACCGGACACACAGGATTCAAAGGTTCCTGGTTAACAGTATGGCTTCAGAATTTAGGCGCAATAGTTAAAGGATATTCTCTCGCACCGGATGCAGATCAGCTGCTATTTCCGGAACTTGAAAAGAAACTGAAATGTGAATCAGTATTTTCGGACATTAGGGATAAAAAAAAGCTGGAGTCTGAAATAATAAAGTTCAGACCCGATTTCATATTTCATATGGCTGCTCAGGCGCTTGTAAGATATTCTTATTCATTTCCTCTTGAAACCTTTGAAACCAATATCACAGGAACTGCAAATCTTCTTAACAGTCTTATAAAGCTTGACAGGAAATGTACGGTTGTAATTGTAACAACGGATAAAGTGTATGAGAACAGGGAATGGATCTATCCTTACAGGGAAAATGATGAACTTGGCGGCTATGATCCTTACAGCGCAAGCAAAGCCGCTGCGGAAATAGTTACTCGCTCAATGAGGAATTCTTTTTTTAACATTAAAAAAATTAAGGATCATAAAAAAGCAGTAGCAACTGCAAGAGCTGGAAACGTGATCGGTGGCGGGGATTATTCAATGGACAGGATAATTCCTGACATTGTAAAAGCGATTAAGAATAATGAAATGATAAACATCAGGAATCCTGAATCCGTCAGACCGTGGCAGCATGTGCTTGACCCGTTATCCGGATATCTTTTACTTGGATGCAGATTATCTGATGATCCGGAAAAGTTTACAGGAGCTTTTAATTTCGGACCTGCTCCTGATTGTAATCTGACAGTGAAAGAACTTGTTGAGAAGGCAGTTAAATTTTTTGGTAAAGGAAAAATTAAAATTACAGGAAAAGGAAATGGACCTCACGAAGCAGGCTTGTTGAAGCTGGATATTAGCAAAGCCGTGACAGAGCTTGGCTGGAAACCCGAATGGGATTCTGTGACAGCTGTGGAGAAAACAATCCACTGGTATAAAGACAGTTTAAAGAAATCAGGAAACAGCTTTGATCTCTGTATGAGAGACATAGAAAGTTATATTAATATAAATTAAATAAAAAGATACGGTAAATTATAAATGCAGACAGAAGAAATAAATATCAAAGATTCTACAGAAGTTCTGAAAAAGGAGATATTCAGATTAACAAAGCAATATCACAAAGAGAAATTTGTTGAAGAAGAATTCATTCCGGGAATAACCACTGTTCCTGTAAGCGGCAAAGTGTTTGACCATGAGGAAATTGAATACATAGTAGAATCGGCTCTTGACGGATGGTTCACTACCGGCAGGTTCAATAAAGTATTTGAAAAAGATCTTGCTCAATTCATAGGCGCAAGAAAAGCCGTAACGGTAAATTCAGGTTCATCGGCAAATCTGATAGCGCTTGCATCCCTTACCTCCGAAAACTTAGGAGAAAGGGCTTTAACAAGCGGAGACGAAATTATTTCAACTCCGGTATCATTTCCTACGACGGTAAATCCTTCACTCCTTTACGGGCTTGTTCCTGTATTCGTGGATGCTTCACTTCCGACATATAACATTGATGTTGATAAAATAGAGGAAGCAATAAGTCCTAAGACAAAAGCAATAATGGTCGCCCACACTCTCGGCAATCCGTTCAATGCGGAAAAAGTATTACAGCTTGCAAAGAAATATAATCTGTGGATGATTGAGGACTGCTGCGATGCGCTTGGAGCAAAATTCAAGGGCAGGCATGTCGGAACATTCGGAGATGCTGCGACTCTGAGTTTTTATCCGGCTCATCATATCACAATGGGTGAAGGCGGCGCAATATTCACAAATAATCTTCCGCTGAAAAAGATCATAGAATCTTTCAGAGACTGGGGAAGGGACTGCTGGTGCGATCCGGGAAATGATAACACCTGTGGCAAAAGATTCGAATGGCAGCTCGGCGATCTACCATTGGGTTATGATCACAAGTATATTTATTCGCATCTCGGATACAATTTAAAGATAACGGATATGCAGGCGGCGCTTGGTCTTGCGCAGTTAAAGAAGCTTCCTGAATTCATAAAGATACGCAATCATAACTTTGACAGAATAAAGGAAGGACTGCATGATCTCATTGATAAGTTAATTCTGCCTGATGCTACTCCGGATTCTGAACCTTCCTGGTTCGGATTCTTAATTACGGTCAGGAAAGATGCAGGCATTACGCGAAATGAACTTACTGCAAAACTTAACGAAGCTAAAATTGCAACAAGACTTCTTTTTGCAGGTGATATCAGAAAGCAGCCTTATTTTAAGGATCATAAGTACAGAGTATCCGGAGATACAAAGAATGCTGAGATAATACTTAATAATACATTCTGGGTAGGTGTCACTCCTATGATAAATGACAAGATGATCGATTATATGATCGACGTATTTCATAAAGTTTTAAGATGAAGATCTTTTCAAAAATTAAAAAAAGCTTTGAATAAAATTATTGAAGAAGATCTGAATTTTATAATCTCACAGAATCAGGATTGGGAAAGATTCAGGAATAAGAACATATTCATCTCAGGAGCAACCGGATTTCTTCCTGCATATCTGATTCATACGCTGCTTTTTTTAAATGATAAATCAGATTTGAATCTGAAAGTAACAGGGCTTGCCCGGAATGAATCAAAAGCAAAAGAGAAGTATGCTTCATATCTGAAGAGAAAAGATTTTAGTCTTATAATTCAGGATGTATGTGAACCTGTAATTTACAATGAAAAAGTTGATTTCATAGTTCACGCTGCAAGCCAGGCGAGTCCGAAATTTTATGGTACTGATCCGGTCGGGACTTTAAATGCAAACGTACTGGGAACCAATAATCTTCTTCACCTTGCAAAAAAAAATAATGCCGAGTCATTTTTATTTTTCAGCACGAGTGAAGTATACGGAGCGATTACGGAACAACAGATACCTACTAAAGAAAATGAATACGGTTATCTTGACCCTGTAAATGTCCGCTCCTGCTACGGGGAAAGCAAACGTCTCGGGGAAACAATGTGTGTAAGCTGGCTTCATCAGTATAATGTTCCGGTAAAGATCGTAAGACCGTTTCATACTTACGGACCAGGAATGGATCTCAATGACGGCAGAGTCTACGCGGATTTTATATCGGATATTGTCCATAACAGAAACATTGAAATGAAAAGCGACGGAAAGGCAGAAAGAGCGTTTTGCTATATATCTGATGCAACAGCTGCATTTTTTCTTTTACTGCTCAATGGAAAAAACGGAGAAGCATACAACGCCGGAAATCCCGGACAGGAAATCAGCATTATCAGTCTCGCGGAAAAACTCGTTAAAATGTTTCCCGAAAAAAAACTGAAAGTAATAGCCAAGAAGCAGACTGATGACAGTTATCTCAGAAGCGCTGTTTCCCGGAATAGTCCGGACATTACAAAGATAAGTCAGCTTGGCTGGAATCCGGTTACATCTATAGAAGAAGGATTCAGAAAAACAATTATGAGCTACGAATGAGTTTAACAGAAAAGAAAAAAAAATACTCTGAAAAGTTACTGGATAAATGGGAATACATAGACGAAATGTATAAAGAACATTCGTCACTTTTTTCATATTCGGAATTTATGAAAGATACAAATATATCAGGGATAGAAATTTCCGATGAAAATGTAATAATGACATTCAGGGATTCAGGTGTAAAGTTTATATGTGTTAAAAATGACAAGCGGCTCGCTCCTTTTGATACACTGAATTTCGGAACTTATGAAGCTGAAGAGCTTGAAATGCAGACGGCTCTTATAGAAGACGGACAGAATATATTTGATATCGGCGGCAACTTCGGTTGGTATGCAGTTCATATAGCAAAGAAATTTCCAAACGCAAAAGTTTTTTCTTTTGAACCGATCCCTTCTACATTCAAATATCTGAATGAAAATATTTCCCTGAACGGGCTTAAGAATGTAAATACCTTTAATTACGGGCTGTCTGATGAAGAAGGTAAATTTGATTTTTATTTCGATCCAGAACTTTCCGTTAATGCAAGCCTGGCAAATGTGTCAGGAAATGAGAATATACAGTCAGTAGAATGCGAAGTCAAAAAGCTCGATAATACTCCTGAGCTTAAAGATATTAAAATTGATTTTATTAAGTGCGATGTGGAAGGAGCCGAACTGCTTGCTTTCAAAGGAGCAATGAATTCGATCAAAAAAAATCTTCCCGTAATATTCACTGAGATGCTCCGTAAATGGACATCGAAATTTAATTACAGCCCGAATGACATAATAGATCTTCTCAGAAATTTGGGATATCAGTGCTTTATCTCGGAAAGAGCAAAACTAAAAGCATTTGACAAAGTTACGGAATCTACAACAGAAACAAATTATTTTTTCCTTCACAGTGAAAAGCATTCAGATACAATTAAAAAATATTTAAAGTAATGTCAGAAAGATCTGAACATCTTAGCAGGGAAATCAGAAAAGAATCTTTGAAGATGGTTTCCGCCGCTAAAGCTTCTCATATCGGCGGGGCTTTGTCAATGGCGGATCTGCTTGCCGTGCTTTATGAAGATATACTGAATCTTAATCCTTCAAATGTAAATGATAAAGACCGGGACAGATTTTTATTGTCCAAAGGTCATGCCTGCACCGGTCTTTATGCAGTTCTGGCTTTGAAAGAATTCTTTCCGATGGATGAACTGAAAAACTATTCTGCAAATGACGGTCTGCTGCTTTCACATACCAGCCATAAGGTCAACGGAGTCGAATTGTCAACCGGCAGTCTCGGACATGCCCTGCCAGTTTCCTGCGGGATAGCGCTTGCTGCGAAGAGGAAGAATAAATCATTCCGGATATACTGCCTGCTAAGTGACGGAGAACTCGACGAAGGTTCTAACTGGGAAGCAATATTATTTGCGCCTCAGCATAAACTTTACAACCTGACAGTGATCATTGATTATAATAAGATACAAAGCTTTGGATCTGTAAAAGAAGTACTGGATCTACATCCCTTAAACAAAAAGTTTGAAGCGTTCAACTGGAATGTAATTGAAATCAACGGTCACGATCATGATGAAATCACAGGCGCATTTATGAAAGCATCGGAGCATAAAGAAATGCCGACTGTAATAATTGCTCATACAATAAAAGGCAAAGGCGTGAGCATTATGGAAAATGAACTGCTTTGGCATTACAGACCGCCTTCCGAACAACAGCTGGCAGAAGCCATAAAGGAAATAGATTCATGAGAACAGCTTTTATTGATCAGCTTATAGAAGAAGCACGAAAAGATGAGAACATCTTTCTGATAGTCGGAGATCTTGGATTTTCAGTGGTTGAGCCTTTTGCAGAAGAATTTCCGGAAAGATTTTTAAATGCAGGAGTATCAGAACAGAATATGACAGGTATAGCTGCCGGACTTGCAATGGAGGGATATACTGTATTCACTTATTCCATAGCCAACTTTCCCACATTGAGATGCATGGAACAGATACGCTATGATGTATGCTATCACAACCTGAATGTAAAGATAGTAGCTGTCGGAGGAGGATATGCTTACGCTTCTTTAGGTCCATCACATCATGCGACGGAAGAGCTTGGTATGCTCAGAACAATTCCGAACCTTATGGTCACAGCTCCCGGAGATCCGCTCGAAGCCAAAGCCATCACAACATTACTTTCAAAAGAAAAAGGACCCGCTTATATAAGATTAGGAAAAGCCGGAGAGCCGGTTGTTCATAAGTCAATTGATTCATTAAAAGCAGGTGAAGCTATACGGGTATGTGAAGGTGAGTCTACTGTTGTATTAACTACAGGTGCTATGCTTAAGTATGCTTTTGATTTTATAAAACAAAATCAACTAAAGTATGGTCTGTACAGTTTTCCTTTTATCAAGCCGTTGGATGAAAATGCACTGAAACACATTGCGGCATTCTATGAAAATATAATTACAATAGAAGAACATCAGAGAAGCGCGGGATTCGGCTCAGCAATACTCGAATGCCTCAATGATCTCACAGAGAGCAGCGAAATAAAATCCTTTCCGAAGGTAAAAAGGATAGCAATCCCGGATAAATTCATACACGTTGCAGGATCTCAGGAACATCTGCGCGGTCTTTCAGGATTAAATCTGGAATTGAAATGACAGATGAAGGGAAAAAGATATTAACTTTAGGAATCCCCACCTGGAACAGGAGTGATCTTCTCAAAGATCTTCTTGATCAGTTAACTGTTCAGATTGTAAAATACAGGCTTCAGGATAAGATCGAAGTTCTTGTTTCAAATAACGGCTCCGAAGATGATACTGAAGGTCTTGTAAAGTCTTATCAGAGCAGCCATTCTTACATCACTTACAATAATAACGGAACCAATATAGGAGCTAAAGAAAATGTACTCCGAGCGATGGAACTTGCTTCGGGGAAGTTCTGGATGATGCTGGGCGATGATGACAGAATTCATCACGACTGTCTCACAGGTCTAACTGATCTGCTGGAAAAAGGAAAGGATCTGGGTATTGTGATTGACAGTTCAAAATTCAAAAGGAATCCATTTGAAGACAAACCGGATATAAGTCTGATTCAGCTTCTCGAAAATTTTTACTGGCATCTGGGAAACGCAGGCTTCTTCATAGCGAGGACCTCGTTATTAAAAACCGGTCTTGCAAAACATCCTTATGAATATTACAGCATTAGCTGGCCTCAGACTCAGCTGCAGATAATGGGCTTATATATGAATAAAGATCTCCGGATACATGTTGAAAATTTAAACCTGTTATCTGAGGTCGTTCACGGCGAGGTGACTGTTTACAATTCATATTATTTATGGAGAACAACTTTACTCGATCTCTTAAACGCGATAAATGATATAAAGGATGAAATAGATGAACAGACAGTCAATGCCGCAAAGAAATATTTAAGAGACAATATCAAACAAACATTTTTCAACATACTTCAGTGCGGTGTATTTATAGACGATAAGGAAACGCGTCTTAAGACAGCAGATCATATAAAGGAAAACATTAATCTGTTTTCTGATAAGGAAAAAAATTATCTCAGAATGATCCGCGTAGCGCACTTGCTTCCTTCACCTATAGCAAGGTCGGTTTCAAATGCATTTATATATGCGACAAGAGGTTCCGCCGGCTTGAAAAAGAAAAATGTATATGTAAACGGTGAACTTATGAAGAAGGAAAAGTTAAGCAAGAAGAAAAGTCTGGCAGTGAGGGAATTTAAGTTCTGAAAAATTAATATTACACACACAACACACACTTCATTCAAACTACTTTTTCACTTTTAAATTTCTCCAAAAAAACTATGACAAATATCATACTCTTCTTTTTAAAATTAGAATAGAAAAAGTAAAATTTATTATCCAAATTTCAAATAATTTTATAAGCTAAATTTTACTTATTATGAAGCGAAGAGAAATGATAATCAGATCTTTGCAGGCAGGAGCACTTATCTCTTTAGTAAAACCACTGGATGCTTTTTCAGGAAATAAGTCAAACAATATTCTGACGGGTAATGCTCTCAGATTTCCGCCGGTATTTTCAAACGGAGGAACGATGACGCTTGCAAACTCCGCAGTTAATGTATGGCCCGGTCAGATTACAAACGTAATTGCAATTAACGGTTCATATCCCTGCCCGTCAGTAGTGATACAGAAAGGTGAAACATTCACTGCTCATTTTATCAATCATCTTGCCGAGCCTGCGACTGCTCACTGGCACGGAATCAGCGCTCCCGAATTAATGGACGGTCATCCGAAAGATGCAATACTTCCGGGTGAAAACCGGACGTATACTTTTCCCGTGCTTAACAGAGCGGGGACATATTTCTATCATGCTCACGCCGATATGCTTACATCAAAACAAGTTTACAAAGGATTTGCAGGATTTTTTATTGTGGATGATCCGGCGGAAATTCCGCTCGGTCTTCCCCGCGGAGCTTATGATATTCCACTTTGTCTGCAGGACAGAAGGATTGCCGATATTCCTGAATTCAATTACGCTCCTGTCCTTACTGATATGACAAGAGGTTATCTGGGAGATACAGTATTAGTTAACGGGACACCTGATGCCTTCTTTGAAGTTTCAAAAACCCTTTACAGATTCAGACTTCTCAACGGTTCGAATGCAAGAGTCTATAAGATCGCAATGTCTGACAACAGTCCGTTTCAGATCATTGCAACTGACGGCGGACTGAAGGACATTCCTGTTCAGGCAAATTCATTCTTCCTTTCTCCGGGTGAAAGAGTTGATATACTTTTTGATTTTTCTTCATACAGCACCGGTCAGAGTCTGACTTTAAAATCACTTGCCTTCGCTTCTTCAGGCGGAGGTATTTACAGGCAGGGAGTGGAAATGAATTTGATGAGATTTGATATTACAGGTAATTTAAATTCCGGGGGCATTATTCCTTCTGCTTTAACTCCTATAAGTTATTATGATCCAAACGATGCAGTCACTGCCCGTGATTTTGTTCTGAGCATGGTAGGCGGCGGAATGAATATGCACAGGATCAACGGACTTACATTTGATATGGAAAGGATTGACTGGGAAACACCTCTGAACTCGCTCGAAGAATGGAAGATCATAAACACAACAAATATGATTCATCCGATGCATAC
>DAIPYG010000071.1:0-1550 GCA_036782875.1 Bacteroidota bacterium
TAAGAACCCAGTTTTTTACGTAATCAATCGTTTCAAAAGTTGGTGTTCCGGGAGTAAATAATTCTCCGACTCCCATGGTTTTCAGTTCTTCTTTATCCTGCTCAGGTATTATACCTCCTCCAAAAAGAAGCACATCTTTCAGACCTTTATCTTCCATAAGCTTTTTTAGCTTTGGAAATACTGTCATATGTGCTCCGCTGAGAATGCTGATACCAATCGCATCGACATCTTCCTGAAGAGCTGCCTCAACAATAGTTTCAGGTGTCTGTCTCAGTCCCGTATAAATAACTTCGATCCCTGAATCTCTGAAAGCTGCTGCAATGACTTTTGCGCCTCTGTCGTGACCGTCTAATCCGACTTTTCCGATAAGAACTCTTATCTTCTTTTCCTGTATTTTATTTTCTGACATAAGTGTAAGTGCTTAAATTAATCCAAATACTTATTTACTTCAAGTGAATTATGAGTTTCTATCTGATCTCCGGAAAAACTTTCTGATAAAATTATATTTTAGCGGTATCTATTTTTTCCAGTTCTTTGTGTGAATATCTCTGATAAAAATATACCGATACTATTCCTACTGCTACCGAAAACCAGAGAGTTGCTATTCTTATTATAAAAGTCGATGCGACCGATATATCTTTGGGAATATTCAGAAGTACCATTAGTCCTGTAAGGGAAGCTTCTGTAAGTCCGAGACCGCCCGGAAGCATAGCAATCCTATTATAGTAGAAAATCCGTAAATGAATACAGCTCCCAGTATGCTTACTTCTACATTTGAAATTGATGAATATACTCTCAATACGACATAAAGGCCGAGGCATTCAAGAAACCATGCTGCTGCGCTTACGGAAACTGCAATTAACAGCGGTTTCAGTCTTACCAGTGTATATATACTTTCGTATGCTTCATGAAAGCTGTCTCCGATCTTATGAAATATTTTAATTTTCTGCAGAACTGAAATTATTTTAAGTGAAAGATTTCGTGAGCTGATTATTAAAACACAGGAGATAAAAAATATTCCGACTCCGATTACAATGTTCTGTCCGTAATTGAATACAAATGCCCCAGCTATACAAAGCAAAACCACGGAAATAAAATCTGTCAGACGCTCGGCGAATATTATAGGCGCTGACCTGCTGACGGGAGTTCCGTTTTCCTCCCGTACAAGATATGATTTTATAAGCTCACCCATCTTTCCGGGTGTGACGCTCATTACAAACGTTGACATGAATATAAGAAAGCTTACTTTTGTCTTCAGCTCAATGTTCAGAAGTTTTCTGTAGTATTCCCATTTGAAAAATCTGATAACAAAATTACCAAATGTCAAAAGTACAACCAGCGGGAAGTAAAACCAGTTAAACTCGGCGAATACTTTCATCAGATTATCAAAATCAGCATAGATACTGAATGCAAGAAATACAAGAGCACCTAATGCAACAGATGTTAATATTTTCTTCTTATATTTTGAGAACATTATTTGTGATCGGGAAATTTTTTAAAGTAGTTTAATCAGATTCCTGTAAAGATTTGCCAGAGGCAATCCCATTATG
>DAIPYG010000071.1:1560-9699 GCA_036782875.1 Bacteroidota bacterium
ACCATGGCATCAAAAGGAGATAATAAAACATTAAATGTGTTCTTAATTATTTTTTTTATCATTATTAAATTTCTGCGGCAATAAATGATTGCACTAATATTATCTTTTCAATCCTTATTGTCTTATTAATATTTATATTTATTAAATTAATTCGGTGAAAAAAACTGTATTTGTTTATCATTCATTATTTTACATTTAAAAAATAAATTTCGCTGTTATCAGTTAGCTTAAAGAAAATTACTAAAAAAATTTATATTAGTTTAATCAGATTCCTGTAAAGATTTGCCAGAGGCAATCCCATTATGTTATAATAATCCCCGATTATTTTCTCTATGAACAGGCATCCGAAATCATCCTGAATTCCGTAAGCTCCTGCTTTATCAAGTGGCTTGTGATTTTTAACATAAAAATTTATTTCATCATCATGAAGCTTCCTGAAATAAACCATGGTCTTCTCATAATCAAAAATTTCATTGCCTGTCTTTGTGTCAATTAAATTAATTCCTGTATAAACCAGGTGTTTCTTACCGCTTAGGTTTTTTAATATCCTTACAGCATCTTTTGTATCCAGAGGTTTATTGATCACTTCTTTACCCAGGACAACAATTGTATCTGCACCGATAACTATGCCTTTTGAATAGTTAAACGCTACTGTTCTTGATTTTGTAAGTGCATTATATTTTATAAGCTTTACAGGATTGTGATCCTTTTCTTCCAGTTCTGTAATATTACTGTTGACTGCTGTAAAGTTTAATCCTATCTGCTTCAGAAGCTGTTTCCTTCTCTGGGATTTTGATGCAAGTATGTATTGCTGCTTTAAGACAATTTCTAATTTGCTCTTAATCAATATTGATTTTTTTGAATGAACTTTCTATAAATTAGTTAACAGCTCCTGTATTTTTCCAGCTGCATCTTCTTTTTTTACTATCAGTCTCTCGCCTGTTTTCCTTATCTTTATCTCGACATTTCCTTCTTTTAAATTTTTCTCGCCAATTATCAGCTGAACCGGAATACCTATGAGATCCGCATCATTGAATTTTACTCCCGGTCTGACATCTTCACGATCGTCAAAAAATACTTCAGTATTTTGATTCTGAAATTCTTTATAAAACTCATCTGATGCATTTTTTATTTCCTCATTTTTCTGATTGAGGGAAATCAGCAGAACTTTAAAAGGAGCGATCTCTCCTTTCCAGATGATTCCTTTCTCATCATTGTTCTGTTCTATGTAAGAAGCCGTTGTTCTTTCAACCCCGATACCATAACTGCCCATTATAATAGGATTTTCCTTGCCGTCAGCATCCAGAAACTTTGCTCCTAATGCTTCCGAATATTTTGTTCCGAGCTTAAAAATATGTCCAACCTCAATTGCCTTTGTAATTTTTAATTTGCTCCTTTTATCTGTTGTCAACTCTCCTTCCCGCACTGTCCTGAGGTCTTTATACTCAATTCCATTTACATCCCGCTTCAGATCAATATTCTTGATATGATAATCATTCCTGTTAGCACCGCTGATAAGTTCATCTGCATCTTCAAGCAGCAGATCCGCAATTATCTTTATCTTTGCATTTTTAAATCCAACCGGTCCGATTGATCCTGCATCAGCTCCCGAAATTTCAGCAAGCTCTTCGTTATGAGCAGGCCGAATATTTATTCCGAAATAGTTCTGAAGCTTCGATTCGTTTACTTCATCATCTCCGCATACAAGGACCAGTACAAACTCATTTCCTTCGGGAAGAGCATTCACAAACACACGGGACTTTGCGAGTCTTGACTTATCTTCTGTTTTTACAAAATCAGCAAGCTCATCAATGGTTTTTATATCAGGTGTATGGAACTCTTCAATTTTCAGATCGGAGTCTTTTCTCTTAACTTTCTCTTTGTATGAAACTGCAACTTCAAGATTGGAAGAATATTTTCCGTCATCGCTGATCACTATATTATCTTCACCTACTGAAGAAACTGCCATGAATTCTTCCGAATCACTTCCGCCCATCGCTCCGCTGAATGCAGATACGACAACATATTCAAGCCCGCACCGTGTAAATATATTTCGGTATGCACGTGCCATATCATCATATGCTTTATCAAGCCCTTCCCAGGTCGCATCAAGTGAATATGCATCTTTCATGGTGAACTGCCTTGCTCTTAATACCCCTGCTCTTGGTCTTTCCTCATTCCGGAATTTTGACTGGATCTGATACCAGACCTGCGGAAAATCTTTATACGAGATAAGGTTTGATTTTGCAATGGATGTAAATACTTCTTCGTGCGTAGGGCATAGCACAAGTTCACGGTTTTTAATTCTGAACATCAGATCACCGTAGTCATCCAGACGACCGGTCTCTGCCCAAAGTTCATTAGGCGATAATGCAGGAAGCAAAAATTCATTTCCGCCGATTGCATTCATTTCCTCCCGGATAATGTTTTCGACTTTCCTGAAAACCCTTAACCCGAATGGAAGTGAGGAATAGACTCCTGCTGTTAGCTGTTTTATCATTCCCGATCGAAGCATCAGTTTATGTGATGTAACTGTAGCATCAACAGGATCATCCTTCAGTGTTGGAAGGAAAAAATGTGTTAATTTCATATTTCAATATAAGTTGTAAATATAAAAATGACCGTTGTCTATTACAATTCCATTTTGAATAAATTTAAGTTCCTCCCGGTCTTTTTCAGATAAACATATAAAATGAAACAAACACACTTAATTTAGCAGAATTGTAAATTTCTTTGTGTCAATTACTCAAATACTCTGATATACAGTCTGTTATTTTTTAAAAAAATACTTATACTCTTTTGAATTAAAAGTAATCCCCGGTATTTTTAATATAATTTCAATTTCATTTTCCCTGATTCTTTTGCTGTATTAACAACTTCATTATTTTAACGAACAATTTTATTGTTTCCACAAACAACTTTATTATTTCGGCAAACTACTTTTTTTCTGCGAATTTCATATATTAAGTGAGTAACCTTTTTAATAAAAATCAATCTTTTACTTCTATATTATTTTTCATTTATTTTAATCGCAGAAAATTTTGAGCAGTTTTTTATTTTTGAATTAAATAACTTGTTGCAATTATAATTATAAGGGGAGATAAATATGAATGATGACTGCTGCATTTCAACATTTCATATTTCTTCAACGATCTGGGAAACAACCTTGAAATAATATATTTTTTAATTTAATTACACTAACATAATACTCTTATGTCCGCAAATCTATTTGAACTCTCAAAGAATGTTCTTTCACCAGGATTAATTAATAAAATCGCAGAATTCACCGGAGAGGATACTCTGAACATTAAATCTGCAGTCGATATGTCCCTGCCGGCTGTTGTAGGTTCCCTTTCTGTCAGGATTTCTAATGGAAAAGGAGCTTCTGAAATCATGAAGCTCATAAGGGATGGAGGTTTTGATGGGAATATTTTAAAGAATACTGATAACTCTTTCAGCGACCATGCAAAATTTAATGCGGTTATTGATAATGCTGCCGGATCTATGGGATTTTTATTTAAGAATAAACTGAAAGATCTGACAAATCTTATTTCTAAAAAGACCGGAATCAGTCAGAAGTCAGCTGCTTCATTGACAGGCATTTTGACTGCCGTTGTGATGAGCCTGACTGGGAAACAACTTCTTTCTGACAATCTTAACTCAAGAAGTCTGGCAACATTCTTATCTGAACAAAAGACTAATTTATCAGGTCTGGTACCTTCAGATGTTGCCGGGATTTTAAGTATTGAATCAGTAAATAATATTTATGCGCCCTTAGATCAGTTCAATGAATATTCAGATAATAAAAACCAATCCGGCTCCGGCAAATTCAAGCCCTGGCTATTAATAGCAATATGCGCAGCCCTGTTGTTTATTCTCTGGAGAAGCTGCGGCACAGACAAGCCTCCTGCACCAAAAAAATCCGAGAATGTAAAAACTGACTCAATAAGTAATTAAATTCATTTATATTATTTATGAACAGGATTAGAAAGTTACAAATCACATCTTTCCAGATTTCTAATTATTATTTCGGAGAAAATATTTAATGATAATTTAAAAATGAATTTAAATTAAATTTATTATATTGCAAATAATAAATAAAATCATTTGAATAAAAGAATACTCATTCTCTGCACGGGTAATTCCTGCAGAAGCCAGATGGCAGAAGGATATCTCAGATCAATAGGATCCGAACTTGAAGTTTTTTCAGCCGGTACACATCCGGCTAAGGAAGTTAATCCAAATTCCATTATAGTAATGAATGAAATTGGAATAAATATTACTTCTCAGTTTCCAAAGGATGTGAATGATTTTGTAAATGAATCCTTTGACTATGTGATTACAGTTTGTGATAATGCAAAAGAAATATGCCCTGTCTTTACCGGAAAAGTTAAGAAAAAACTGCATCTTGGATTCATAGATCCTGCCGATGCAAAGGGAAGTAAAGAAAAGATAGTCAGCGAATACCGAGAGGTCAGAGATGAGATCATTTCCACTTTCAGGCATCTTTATGAGACTAAGCTGAAAGCTTAAGATTTTTGATATTAAATTTTATATTTTTCTGATATTTTCCTTTCAACGCATATATTTCTATCAATTCTTTCAAATTGCACTTTTACTGTTAAGGTAAATAATTATTTTCATTAATATATAATGTTAAAATAATTAATGCAGTTAATCTATATCGGCATAGGCGGTTTTCTCGGAGCAGTTTCCAGATATCTTCTGGCAAAATTTATCAATAATTATTTCACTTCTTTTCCTCTAGGGACACTGATTGTAAATGTACTGGGCAGCTTCACTCTGGGGGTAATTATTTACAGTATTTTTAACGGTAAGGACATTTCGCCCGAATTCAGGGATTTTATGACTATAGGTTTCATTGGAGCATTTACTACTATGTCGACTTTCGCCTACGAATCATTCAGACTGGGCGAACTCTCCGAATATCTTTATTTTGGACTGAATATTTTTTTAAATGTTTTTTTGTGTCTGCTCGCCGTCTATCTCGGCAAAGAGCTGGCTTTATTTTTAAGTAAATAGTATCATGCAGAAAGAATCCACAGCCGTATTACTCAGAATTTTCATTGGTGAAAGCGATAAGTACGGAGGGAAAAATCTTTACTCTTTTCTTGTTAATTTCTTAAGAGAAAATCACTATGCCGGTGTAACTGTCCTGAGGGGAATTACGGGATACGGCAATGCAAGCAAGATCAGAAGTTCCGATCTGCTTGATATTTCTTCTGATTTGCCTGTAGTAATTGAGATTGTAGATACCGAATCAAAGATTGATGCGCTTAAGAAAGTTTTCGATGAAACGGATATGATAGGAAGTTCACTGATTACCGAAGAAAAAGTTAAAATATTCAGATACGGAAAATAACTTATATCTCTTCTCTTTTCAGAAGATTGTTAAGGTCGGAATATTTTTTAAGATAATCCTTATTGCTCGCTTCGATGACCTGATACGCTTCTTCTCTTCCATATACGCTTTCGATCTCGCATCTCTTGCCTTCCGAACCGGGGGCATCCTTATAAGTTAAAAAATAATGCTTTAACCTTTCTATAAAAGACTGCGAACTGTCAGATATATCTTTCCATCTGCTGAATATAGCATCGTCCTTCATTACTGCAATTATCTTGTCATCAGCTTCATTATTGTCTATAAGCCTGAGTCCTCCTATTGGAATTGCCTGAAGAAGTATATTGCTGTGATTGAGTGCTTTTTCAGTCACTACGCAAATATCAAGAGGATCATTGTCTCCGACTATATTCTTCCTTCCGGTTTTCTCCATACAAAATGCTGCGACATTCTCGGAGCAGAGTGTCTGCGGAATGAATCCATAAGGTGTCGGGCAGATGTTTGAATATTTCTGAGGTCTGTCAACTTTTAAAAAACCGCTGTGCTTTTCAATTTCATACTTTACTGTATCGGTAGGTACAATCTCTATATATGTGGTAACTGTTTCAGGATAATCCTTACCTATAGGAACACCGTGCCAGGGATGAGATTTCATAAGCAGTCTTATCTTACTCCAGATTTCTTCTAATGCTAAGTTGTCCATAATTTTATTTTGAAATATATTCTAAAGATTTTCTGATAAACTCTTCTGTTGACAGTTTTGATGAATCGTCCTGCTTTAATACTTCCCTTATGATCTTCTCTGCTTCACTTCTCTGATAGCCCAGATTCATTAATGCATTTAGCACTTCGTATCTTGTGAATTCCGGAGATGTGCCCTGCGCCGTATCCTCTTCTTTAATGAAATAATCCCTGTCAAGCTTAAATATCTTATCCTTTAATGTCATTGAGATCAGCTCTAGTTTTTTTATTCCAATTCCGGGAATTTTGATCTGTCCTGCAATTGATTTATTGGAAATAATGCTGATCACTTCTTCAAAAGACAGATGCGTAAGAATATTGTGCGCCATTTTCGGACCTATGCCATTAACGGAAATCAGAAGCTTGAAAATCTCTTTTTCCTTTTTATCGATGAAACCGTAGAGCGTAAGTGAATTTTCCTTAACATCCAGAAATGTTGTGACTTTGTGAGCCTGTTCTGAATTATCCTGAGCCGGTCCGATCAGTTCCAGCAATTTTTTTGAAACAAATATCTGATATCCTACTCCGTTAACGTCAAGTATTACTTCATTCCTGTTTTTATAAATTACAAATCCTCTTAAAGATGATATCATATTTTTATCCTATTATCCTTCCGGGATTTCTTTCAGCAAAATTCTTCCAGGTATTGTTCTTTGATCCTGAATACCCTTTGTCGATCATATTCTGTCTGCAGTAATAATGGCAAAGAGCAACTGCAAGGGCATCAGAAGAATCTATGGCAATTACTTTTTCCCTTAATGATAATATAGACCTTACCATATACTGCACCTGTTCTTTGGACGATGCACCATTACCTGTAACTGATTTTTTAACTTCGCGGGGTGAGTATTCCGAGATTTCAAGATTTGAATTTAATGCAGCTATGATTGCCACTCCTCTTGCCTGACCAAGCTTCAATGTTGACTGAATGTTCTTTCCGTAAAATGCTGTCTCAATGGCAAACTCATCAGGACTGTATTTTTCCATGTACGACAGACATTCATCATAGATCTTTTTAAGTCTTACAGGAAGGGTGTCTTTTGAATTTAAACTGATCACATCATAATGAATGAGATAAATTTTATCTTTTCTGTATTCTACTATGCCGATTCCGGTGACTGTAGTTCCGGGATCTACGCCAATTATTCTCATCTGATGTTTACTTTTTATTCATCAGGAAAATCCGCATTGGTAAATAAATTCTGCACATCATCATTCTCTTCAACAGCTTCGATAAATCTTATGACTTCATCGCCATTTTTACTGTCAACCAGAATAAGATCCTTTGCAATATACTGAAGCGATGCGCTCTCTATTTTATAAGACTTATCCTCAATCGCTTTCCGCACTTTTTCGAAACTTTCAATCGGAGCTATAACCTCAAAATATTCGCCTTCGGTTTTCAGATCATCGGCTCCGGCATCAAGTATTACTTCCATCAGATCATCTTCCTTTACATTTTCCTTTTCCACATTGACTACGCCTTTCCTTTCGAACATCCAGGATACCGATCCTGACTCGGCAAGATTTCCGTTTTTCTTTGAAATCAAATGCCTAAGCTCTGCAACTGTCCTGTTCTTATTGTCTGTTACACTTTCAATTATCACTGCTATTCCGCCGGGTGCATAAGCTTCGTAAGTTATCTCTTCATATCTGACACCTTCTAATTCTCCCGTCCCCTTTTTAATAGCTCTTGTAATATTATCCTGCGGCATGTTGTTTCCTTTCGCAGTCTGAATAGCAAGACGCAGTCTTGGATTTGCATCCGGATCACCTCCGCCGTCTCTTGATGCGATTGTAATTTCTTTTATAATCTTTGTAAAAACTTTTCCTCGGGCTGAATCAGTAGCCGCTTTCTTTCTCTTGATCGTTGCCCACTTTGAATGACCTGACATTGTTTAAGTATTATGTATTATGTATTAAGTATTAAGTATAAAGTATTTTAAACTATATTTTATTGATCCCTAAGAACTTTAAGAATTTCAAACTTTACAAGTTCTAAGAACTCTAAAAACTCTAAAAACTACAAACTAATT
>DAIPYG010000071.1:9799-17700 GCA_036782875.1 Bacteroidota bacterium
TTCAAACTTTACAAGTTCTAAGAACTCTAAAAACTCTAAAAACTACAAACTAATTAATCACCATATCTCTTATTCTCAGTTTAGTATATTCCCTTCCGTTCCACAAGCTTCTGTCAACTGAATAACAGATATCGCAGAAATTTCCTGTTCTTATCTTTCCTTTTCCTTCAGCATCCGTTTTTTCATCAAATCTGTAATCAGGCGAATTGAAGAAAATTGATTCAAATATTTTTTTTGTATCGTTTTCCATTACTTTAAAAATATGAGTATTGGCTTTATTTGTAAAACGCACATCACCTATTATTTGAAGATCTTTTGTAACAAATACCGGCGCCATATTTTCCGGTCCGAAAGGTTCAAAGAAAGAAAGTATCTTTATTATTTTTTCGTTAAGTTCTTCCAGTGTGATCTCTGCATCAACTTCAATTTCCGGAATCATCTGAGCATCAGATATTTCATTGGATGCAATTTCATTAAAAACTTTCTTGAACTCATCAATTTTACTGAGTTCTATTTCGAGACCTGCAGCATGGTAGTGACCTCCGAACTGTATCAGAAGATCCGTACACTGCTTCAGCGCCTCATAAATATTAAAAGAGTTGATACTTCTTGCACTGCCTTTTCCCACTCCATTAACTGTAGTCAGAACAATTGAAGGCATGTTATATTTCTCTACAAGACGAGCTGCAACAATTCCTACCACGCCCGGATGCCATTCCTCATTATGTATTACTATCGAACGTTTATTTTCGAGCATTTTGGATTCATCATATATTTTATATACATCATCTGTGATTGTCTTGTCTATTCCTCTTCTTGTCTGATTTTCATCGTTAAGTATAAAAGCAAATTCATTGATCTTTTCGCTGTCTTCGCAGGTAAGAAGTTCAACTGCTCTTTTAGCATCTCCAAGTCTTCCGACTGCGTTTATTCTCGGAGCAAGAGTAAACACCATATTGCTTGTTGTGAGATTCCCTACTTTCAAACCGCTTGATTCTATCAGCACTTTAAGTGAGAGTCTCGGTTTCTTATTTATAAGATCAAAACCTTCTTTTACCAGGATCCTGTTCTCATCATACAAAGGAACAATATCAGAAGCAGTTGCAATAGCAACAAGATCAATCAGCGAGTTCGGCATATCCGGATTTCCTTTTATGGCAGAAATCCTCTGAGCAAGTTTAAATGCCACGCCAGTACCGCAGAGATATTTAAACGGGTATTCATCATCCTCTCTGACCGGATCCATTACAGCCACTGCATCCGGAATTTTTGCCGGCGGCTGGTGATGATCACAGATAATAAAATCAACTCCGATAGATTTTGCATAATCAATTTTTTCCGCAGCAGTAATTCCGCAGTCAATAGCGATTATTAAACTTATCTTTTTTTCCTTGGCTAGGTTTATTGCCTGAACTGAAATTCCGTATCCTTCGTCTATCCTGTCAGGAATATAAATATCCGGCTCAAGACCGAAATTCTTTTTCAGGAACAAATAAAACATTGACACACCGCAGGTGCCGTCAACGTCATAATCCCCGAGTATCATTATGCTTTCTTTATTATCTATGGCTTCTATGACCCTGTGAGCTGCTTTGTCGCAGTCTTTCATTAATGCCGGGTCATACAGCTTATCTATGGAAGGACGGAAAAATTTAAGGACCTTTTGATAATCCCTGATTCCTCTTATATACAGAAGTCTGAGAATAATGTCAGGAAGCTGTACATTAGTCTTGAGGCTGCGCATTTCTTTTGTAAATGCATCTATATCTATATCTTCAGAACGGTCCTGTGAATAGAGTGTTTTTAGTTTCCAAATTTTTTTCAATTTTCATGTCTTTATTTTTTTGGTGCTCAAAGAGGGACTCGAACCCTCACCTAAATACTTAGACTGCACCCTGAATGCAGCGCGTCTACCAATTCCGCCATATGAGCATTTTTACGCTTTGGGAAAATAAATATAGAAGATTGTAAAAACAATTTGAAAAATTATACTTGTTGAAGATTTATTCGTTGCAGTCTAAAACGAATTTTAAATGATAATTAATTATTTTATCTGATTCAAAATTAAACTTATTTCTGTTTTTTTAAAAACAACCCCGCCTGTGAAAAATTGCCGTTAAGAAATTCTGAACAATGACGTAAGCAAAAATCACTTGTCTGACTAGCGAGTCCCTATGAAATCGGGACTCGTGAGAAGTTGTGTTTTTTGCGGCCATTGTGAGGAATTTCCGGCAATTTTTCACCAGCGGGCGATTTTTCTTTGCAAACTTTCTTTTCATCTTTTTTAAAATAGAAAGAAAGCGGATGAAATAACTGAATTCATTTTCAAAATAAAACTTTTTGGACGGATGCGTGATTTGTTAAGAAAGACTTAATATGTCCGGTTTTGTATGTTTGACTTTTAAAGTTACCTGAGATTATTTAGTTTAGGGCAATTTACAAAATTGATTCTTGGAAAATATAAGATATTATATCATAACTGTTATAATCTTTTTCTCAAGTTCTTTTTCTCAGGCACAGATAAATCAGGGAAATAATTTTTATATCGGGGTCGGCACGGGTATTTCCACTTATCTGGGAGGATATTTCGGGAATGCTTATGCTATGAAGGTTTTGTATGATTATAATGATGATTATTATTATAATAGTTATAATTATACTTATAACAATACCACGATATGGTCTCCCTTACAGTTTGATATTACTGCGGGATTCAAGGTGAGTGAATTCCTCTCAGCAGAATTTACTTCTACTTTTTTATTTTCCTTTGACGGTCTTTTAGATCCGCAGTTTGTTACCGGCTCTAACGGAAACAGGGATTTTATTGACAGGAACGGTTACTCATCGCTTTACTCAGTTCCGGTCTCAGCAGCTTTGAAATTTCATTCAGAAGATGAATACGGCTCGGGTTTCTTTTTTAAGTTCGGTCCGGCATTTCAATATACTTCAGAAGAGTATGACCGTATTAGAGAATACTACTCCTATGATAAATACGGATCATCATATTCCAGCTATTATTATCTTTACACAGTTTCAAAATCCGAATGGCTCCCGGGCTTTACCGTCAGTACCGGGATTTCATTTCCACTTTCGGATTACACAACTTCTTATACTGAACTTGCTTACAGCTACTTTAAAATAAACGGAAATAATGAAACTGCCTTAGCGCTCGACCGCGCCATAGAAGCCCAGCTCTTCTCTTTGAATACAAAGATCTTTTTCAGCTTTTAATTAATACTAACAGTTCACTGCTCATTGTTAATTGCTCATCGTTCACTACTTCAGCAGGGTCATCTTCTTCACTTCAGTAAATTCACCTGCGGAGATCTTATAAAAATATATTCCGCTTGACAGTTTACTTCCGTCAAATTCAACACTATATACACCCGGAGTTTTCATTTCATTGACAAGAGTCTTTATCTCATTTCCAAGCACATCAAACACTTTCAATGAAACAAATTCCAAATTCGAAATCCCAAATTCCAGATGCGTAACCGGATTGAACGGGTTCGGATAATTCTGTGAGAGTGTATAGTCTTGAGGTCCCTGTGTATTTTCGCTTACAGATGTTATGATCATATTGCCGTCATACGGAATCAGATTTTTACCGGTCACAACAAGATTAGCAGGAGTTCCATTTTCTAAATAAGAAGAATTAAAACTGTAATTACCAAGACTGTCAGTATATCCGGCTACCTTCAGTAAATTGTTCTGAGTTACGGCAACCAATGTTCCGATAGAATTGATTCCCGTTGCTTTCACATTTACATTATATATCGATCCGTTAAGAGAAGAAACCACATTCAATCCTTTCGGTACATCGGAAAATGCTTCCTGTGTAGGATCACCGAGTACCATATACTGATTGATCGTTTCAACAACTGTTCCGTTGCCGTTGAAATAATTGTACGCCTGAATCTTTCCGTAATTCAGCATTGAACCAAAGTCATATATACCGTGTCTGAAATAAGCATAAAGCATTTCCCTGCCAATAGTGTCAGTAGTATAAAAAGCGCAAAGTTCAGTTGAACCTGTAAAATTCGAAGCAGAATTTTTATTGCTTCTTTCTATCCATGCCTCTCCGAAACAATCCGCTGTCTGCGAATAATCAAGATCAGTATTCGAACATGCAATCGAAATTATAGAGGGCTGCCTGTAGCCGTAATTCAGATTCACCATGTTCGACATGCTCCAGACAGGATTTGCCCATGATGTTTCACTGCCGTGTCCTATGAACCAAATCCAGCTGACGCCTCCGTTAATATAACTTGTGATCTGGCTCTGTGAAGTCGACGGACTTGCAACATCCACATTTGTAAATCCTCCTTCATTCAGAAATACACTTCTTGCAACTTCCATATTCACAGGATCTATTCCGTCATTGCTGTGAAGAACGAATGCTCTTTTGTACCAGTCAGTCTCTGAAACATTCGGCTGCTTTTCATATTGAATTAATTTAGCTACTGCTGTATCTAGCTCAGACTGTGACTGAACTGAGATCCTTCCAAGAACTATATCGGGCAGAATGTCTGTTCCGTCAAGGCACATATATGGATGATCAGACTTCCCGCCTGTCGCATTGAACCATGTGATAGTATTATTTCCCCTTGCATCTCCGATGAGCAGAACGTATTCAGGTCTGTCCGGGCTGTTGTATAAAGAAGTTAAATATCCTTTTATCTCAAGTGCAGTCGGATTAGATGAACCGCTGATAGCCGAGCGTCTTTTGATTTCTGTTTTAATTCCTTTTTTCATCTTCCAGCTGACATAAGGCATGATACTGCTTTCGAGACTGTCAGGAACTATCACTATCATTTTCGGAGCGACAGTAAATGAATTATCTTCTTTATAATTAAAAATCACCTGCTTATAAATATTACTGAAGCTTTTAGTAATACCCTGTGAAGGATATGAAATATTATTTACATCAGAATAACCTTCATATTTCAATGTAAAATTAATATCAGTAAAAACTTTTATCTGTCTCAGCGCAGGATTATACTGCACCGGATTTATAGTGACAACTGCAATTCTGTAATCTCTCAGTACAGCGATCTCTTTAATACTGACAATGTTTTCCGGATAATATTTATCAGCTGAATAGAAAGATCTGTCTTTTTGAAAATCACCGGAAATACCATTTGTATTTCTTAAAGCGGGAGTCTGGTATGGGATCACATTAAAAGAGTTATAGATCTCGGAATCAGTATTATTAAATATTATTTTCACGTCTTTATAATTAGGGATCGCTATCATTTTAGTGATCGTCGGTAATGCAGCCTTTCCTGCATCAGAGAGGGATACAAAATCTTTCAGATAAATATTATCGTACGCCATGCCTGAGACATCTGTTTTCCTGTTATAGAAGCCGTTTATTTTAACATCTATCACCGTTCCTGAATTGTCCGAACTTATCAGGTTTATTTCATTTGCATTCTGAGATCGGCTGCCTGCTTTTATAAACAGATCATTGGCAAGAATATTTTCTGAAAGCAGTAAAAAGAATGCCAGGATTAATAGTATAGATTTCATGTCCGCGGGATTAAGTTTGGTTTAAAAATCTTTACTGAAAACTAATGATTTGTATTTAAAATTCATATGTAATATAAAAATAAGATTTTATACATTTATATAGCCGGTACTGATGCAACATGCTTTAGGCTTATTCGGATTTTTGCGGAGAATTTCAGAAAGTATTATACAGGGAATAAATTATTTCATATTAATATAAATTTTTTCATATAAGTAAGAATAATCTATACATTATATTTCACAGTGTTTTTTAAAAACTTCAGCAGATATTTATCTATGTTCTCCTGGGCAAACTCGTCTATTTCAATCTCATCTATCTTATAACGCGCTTCATCTGACTTAATAGACAGCTTGGTTGTGATTTTTATATTCTCTTTCGCAGGACTGTATGCAAACTGAAGAAAAGGAGCATTCACACCGAGAGTAATCTTACTGTGACCGTAGGGATAAAATAAAATTTGTATGAATATTCTCTTCATAGGATCCCGAATAACGGCAAGTTCATTAGAATAATAATTCAGTGAACATCCGGAACGTCCAATTATGTTCGAAGCATCTTTTACAAATGGAATAATATGATCTGAAATTATCAGCTTGAATTTCTGAGCTTTCTCGCTGTCGAATTTCTCCGGAATTTCATTTGTATTTTTCTTTCTTATTTCAAGGATCTTATCTGTTAGTTTATCAATTTCTTTTTTGAGTTCTTCGTCCATTTTGACCTCCGGTTATTTTTTAAACAGATTTTTTTCAGGAAACATTATTTGTGCAAGCTTTACAAAGACCGCATCTGACTTTCCTCCGTCAGCTCCGTATTCATTTACTGACACCAGTATTAAGGCATCGAGTTCCGGATCATAACACATAGTTGTATTGTATCCGGTTATTCCGCCATTGTGACCGACAAATCCTTCCAGTGAAAATATTCCCAGTCCGTAACCTACAAATTTTGAAACACCTGAATTAATAAACTTTAATCTTTCTTTCTGAGATTCCGGACTTATCATACTTCCTTTGGCAAGTGCTCTGGCATATATTTTCAGATCCGGAAGGTCGGATATCATGCAACCTGCAGCCCAGGGAATTGAAGGATCTATAACAGTTACGTCAATTAACTCCCCTGTCAGTGTATCTGACATGTATCCGTGACTGTACTGTCCTTCTAAATACGGAGTAACAGGATAGACAGTATTTTTCAGTCCGAGAGAATTAATAATTCTTCCGGTGATCTCATCTTCAATCTTATTTCCCGTGACCTTTTCTATCATCATCCCGAGAATATTATAATTACCGTTGGAATATTTCCATCCTGTTCCCGGCGGAAAATCAGGCTTCATAGATTTTGTAATTTCATATAACTGCATTGGTGTGTATTTATCAAGCCTGTCATATACAAAACTCTTCAGCACGGCAGGAGCTTCAATATAATCAGGTATTCCGCTGGTCATGTCAAGCATCTGTCGAACAGTTATATTTGAACTGTTTGGATAATCCGGATAGTATTTTTCCAGCTTATCATCAAGTCCGATCTTTCCTGAATCAACTAACTGCAGTATCACTGTTGCTACAAAAGTTTTGGTGATACTTCCTATCCTTATCTTATCCTCATATTTTCTTTCGACACCGGTTTTTAAATCAGCCTTTCCGACTGCTTTAACGTAAATAAATCCCGGAGTCTGAATCTCCACAGTTATTCCGGGCAGACTGTCATTTACATAAAACGAATCTATAGCTTCATACAATTTGGTTTCAAGACTTTTTTCATTTATCTGTGCATACGATTCAGCACAAAAAATAAATCCGGCTACTAATACTGTAAATACTATTATAAGATCTGAAATGAATGGATCCGGGTGTGATTTTTTCATTTTCGGCAGATTTAATTGATTAAACAAATTTACACTTAATTATTAAAAGATGAAATATGATTTTTGTCATAAAAATCAATGGAGAACTAATAGTACAAGATCTTTAGTAAAATGATATAAAGGTTTCGGATATCGTTGAACTTAAAGGTTATTCAGGGATATTAAATTTGGATCAAAGCATGCTGAATTCAGGTTCTCTTACTTATGTAAAAAAATAATATTCCGCTAAGGAAGAGTCAATTCAGTGAAAATCATCTTAATGATTATATTCCTTTGCTGCCTAAAATGATTTTTAAATGATAATTAACTATGTTATTTGATTCAAAATTAAACTTATTTCTGTTTTTTAAAAACAAACCCGCATGTGAAAAATTGCCGTTAATAAATTCTGAGAAATGGCGAAATCAAAAATCACCTGTCTGAGGTGCGAGCGAAGCGAGTGAGTCCTTATGTTAAAAATGAAAAGCCTTGCAAAAGTTTGTTATATTTAATTTTTCCACAATC
>DAIPYG010000072.1:0-1139 GCA_036782875.1 Bacteroidota bacterium
TTCGATTCAGATTTAATTTAGCAGAATAAATCTGCTCATCAAAATGTTTTGGACACTACTGCTGTGTAACTTCTGCCAGTAAATTTTACGCATTGCACATTTACACATTGCTCTTTGCAAATTGTTAATACATCAGAAGCATCTGATGATTAGGATTTGAATGTGTCTCGGAAATTTTGAAATCATGACTTCCTATTACTTTGAACCCTGCCTTTTTATAAAAACTGACTGCTCTGTGATTCTCTTTCCATACAAAGAGCCACATTCCGGACTGATTGTTCTTTACGGATAATTCAATGTTGAATTTGAAAAGTTCATATCCTGATTTCATTCCGTAAAACTCTTTAAGCAGATAGATCCTTTCCAGCTTGGTTACATTATTTGATTTGATATTTGAATGAGGGGAATTGAATTTAATTTTTGAGAATCCGGCGGGCTGCTTTCCGTGATAAATAATATAATAAATATTATCTGGATCACTGAGTTCACTCTGGAAAACTTCCTCATTATATTTTTCATTTACATAGGCATTGATATCTTCAGCAGATGCACTGCTGCCGTGTGATTCACGAAATGTTATTTTCCCCATACCGGCAAGCAAGCTGTAATCTTCTGCTTTAGCTTTTACAATGGATGTCATATTTATTTTACTCGTGAAATAAAAATATTATTTTACAGGACTAATTGTCTCAATTCTTACCGGCTCATAATTAAGTATAATAATTCCGCAGTCAAAAGCTTTGGATCTGACTAATTTAAGTTTCCTTATGTTTTCAAGTTCACTGAAGATTGGCATTCCGCTGCCTATAGCACTGGGATTAATCAGAAGATGATATTCGTCGATCAGATCCTGCCTTATCAGAGAAGAAACAAAATCCGCTCCGCCGTATGCGATAATATCTTTGCCTTCCTTTTTCTTAAGTTCACCGATCTCATCAGCAAGTTCGCCTTTTGCCAGAACTGTATTCTTCCATTCAGATTTTTCCAGCGTTTTTGTAAAAACTACTTTCGTTGAACTATTTATTTTTTCAGCTCCTTCGAGCTCAGGATTAGAAGTCCAGTAAGGAATAAAGCCCTGTGCAAGTTTTCTTCCGAGAACTATGCAGTCTACCGGTTCAGTTATCTCCTTTATATAATTT
>DAIPYG010000072.1:1149-17473 GCA_036782875.1 Bacteroidota bacterium
TCTTCATCCCAGTTCCAGACCATCCAGTTCATTTCACAGTTAGGTTCTGCAATAAATCCATCTACAGACATTTGCACCTGAAGTTTTATTTTTCGCATATTTTATTTTTTGATAAAACGTAAATGTATAATACTTTTTAGTAAACGTTAAAATGAAAATATGAAAACCCGAAATAATATGTAATACGAAACTGGATTTAATCTGCATAGTGTTTACATTTCTTTTCAAACTAAACGGACATAAATGATTTATCAATAAAATTATTACAGTTACATTATTGGTGAGAAAAAGTAAATACAATTATTGGATAGAAAACATTAAACTTGATCAGACGAACTTACTCAAAATTCTTTTAAAATAAAGTTTCGTTTTAAATAAAAAATCAATTGATCCGAACTTCAAAAAATTAAAACATATAAAAGTAAATTCCTATGTCAAGAATATTTATCACCGGATCAGCCGATGGGCTGGGGCAAATGGCTTCAAAGTTGCTCACTGATGAAGGTCACAGTGTCGTATTGCATGCGCGAAATGCAGAACGGGCAATGCACGCGTTGAGTAATGTCCCTGCGGCTGAAAAGGTGCTTATAGCAGACCTGTCCAATTTAGCTGAGACTAAAAAACTTGCTGCTGAAGTAAACGAAATGGGCCGCTTCAATGCGATAATACATAATGCCGGAGTATACAGAGAATCTGACTCACTGACATTTGCCGTGAACAGTCTGGCTCCTTATATACTGACATGCTTGATTCAAAAACCGGAACGTCTTATTTATCTTGGTTCAGGAATGCATTTAAATGGAAATCCTTATTTTAAAAATATGTCAAAAGACACCGGACAATTTAATTACTCCGATTCTAAGCTGCAGGTATTATTACTGTCAATGGCTGCTGCGCACAAGTGGCCTGATGTTTATGTCAATACCGTCAATCCCGGATGGGTACCTACAAAGATGGGAGGTACCGGTGCACCGGATGATCTTCTGAAAGGTGTCGAGACACAGGTCTGGCTTGCAGTAAGCAATGATGACAAAGCTAAAGTTAGCGGAAATTATTTTTTCCATAAGAAAGAAGAATATTATTTACAAGCTGCTGATGATCCAAAAGTACAGGATAGGTTTCTCAAGCTTTGTGAACAGATAAGCGGTGTCAACTTTCCTTTTGAATAAGATTTTAATTGATGATCAAGTTATACCATATTATAAATATTATGGATTCAATATGATTTGTTTTTTCCCGGATCTTTTGCGGATATTAGATTTTTTCCCACTGATTAAAATTCTATAGTTATTATATCAATCCTGTAATTGAAATGAAAAGTTTTTAATGATCAGAAAATTTCGAAAAGGAATTCCCATCATAACGGCTAATTCCGTTCGCTGTGCCAAACCAGATACTACCAGACTTATCCTGCATAATTCCAAAAACCTGTTTGTCGCTTGTAATATTTGTAAAGGACTTTCCGTCATATTTTGTCAGTGTCATTTCTGATCCATTAGCAATACCTTCACTCAGCCAGAGGTTGCCTGCTTTATCTTCGTAAATGTAATTTGTTAGGTTTGCAGGAAAATTGGTAAAAGATTTTTCATCTGTCTTTTTAGAAACCGAAGGATCATAGCTGGTAAGCCCTTCCTGACTTCCAATCCAAATTATCTCTGATTTATCTTCTATTATAGCACGGACATTCTGAAAGGATAAGTCTTTTTCATTTGTAAAATTAGTAAATGATATATTATCCTTTCGTATAGAATCCGAAGGATCAAAATTATTTACACCGCTGTTTGTCCCGAACCAAAGTTTCCCGTTTTTATCCTGTGCAATGGTACTTACAAAATTACTGCTGAGACCATCCTTCGTTGAATAATTTTTAAAGGTTTTTCCGTTATAGCGGCTTACTCCTTTATCGGTGCCGAACCAGATGTCTCCGGCTTTATCTTCCAGTATGCATAATATAGTGTTACCCGCAAGATTGTCTGAAGTAGTGAACAGTGTAAAGGACTTGCCATCATACCGGTACACTCCTCCGCCAATGGTGCCGAACCAGAGAATACCCGCTTTATCTTCCAGTAAAGAAAATATATGAAAATGCTTCAGTCCTTCTTTCAAAGTAACATTGGTAAACTGCTTTCCATCGTAACGAATGATTCCCTCCCAGGTTGCTATCCAAAAATTTCCGTTCTTAACCTGAATCACATTGCGTGTAATGCTGTTAGGACCAAACTTCGAGATGGTATCTTTTGACATTACAAATGAAGGATCTTCCGAAGGAGGAATAATCTCCTGCTTTCCCGCAGGGGCTTTTGGAGTTTCAGTGGAATCTGATTTGGAAATTTCTGATTTATTCCGGTCATTGCAGGAAGGGAAAAAAATTAATAATAAAAGCAGGAAAGATATAAGCTTCCTGTGGTTGCGGTTTAGAGAAATCATTAAATTATTAGTAAATGAGAACAGATCTTTCTTGTGATTCCGGTCATCCTGCAAACTGTTAATTTTTTACTGCTATTTAAAAGTTCATATTTCTAATACACTTTAATAAAAGGACTGCAATTAAAAGTTATATGGTGATTAAATTAAAAATTTCTATAGAAATAAGATAGTGTCAGTCTATTCACATTTACAGAAAATAGTTAATTCTAAAATAGTATCAACTCTGTTTTAAAAGCAAATTTATGTCTGAACCGTCAATTCACAAAGTCACAAAGTATTTTATTTTCAAAAATATTTTCTAAGTTTAATTGTGCCTTTGTGGCTTACAAAATTTATTGATACAAACTACCGCATAAATGTTTGTTCTGTTTTGATTTAAATATTGTCAATCTTGTTTTTAAATTCATAACCCGCAATATACAGGATTCTATAAATCAAAAATTCCTTTTATTAAACAAAAATAATTTTTACTTTAACGGAAAAAAATTATGAAAACAAAATCGCCCAGTTTTTTTTTCTTAAAAGTATTCATTATGATCATAATGTATACAAATCTTGTTTACTCTCAATGGACTTCTGATCCGAACGTTAATCTGAATGTATGTGATGTGGATAACAGTCAGACCATTCCAAAAATATCACCAACAAGCGACGGCGGATGTTTCATCTGCTGGTTTGACAACAGAGGAAACGGTCAGTATAAAGTTTATCTTCAGCGTCTGAACGCCAATGGACAGAAGCAGTTTGCACCGGACGGACTGCTTGTCAGTGACAAGCCGCAGAATTCATTCCTAGGTGATTACGATATGGAGACTGATGCAAACGATAATGCAATTATTGTTTTTTCGGACAGAAGAAATTCTCCCGGAGATACTATACTCAATCCCTTCGCGTACAAGATTTCCTCTGCGGGTCAGTTCTTATGGGGACCAAACGGTGTTACAATATCTTCAAGTACATCTGCGTATCAGGTTTGGCCTAAGGCAGCAGTACTGACGGATGGAAGCGTTATCGTTGTCTGGTGGTATATAAATTCAGCTCAGAGAAATTCCTGGATTACTATGCAGAAGCTTGATACATCGGGTGTTCCTCAGTTTGCTTCACCTATTAACATACAGGATCCCGGAGGAAAAAGATACCAGTATCCTGACGTTGTAGCATCGAATTATGGCAGCTATATACTAAGCTGGGTATACGGACCTAAAGATACTGTAGGAAGCTTTATCCCTGACAACGTTACTATTTTCACAAACAAATGCGACGGTTACGGAAATCTTCTTTGGGGAGCCGGTCACAAAGTAGTTTACACAAACACAGGAAATCATGTCCCGATTTACAGCGTCCCCCGTATCTATCCGGACGGAAACAGCGGAGCTTTGTATTCATTTTTTACAACAGAATCCAATGTCATTTATTCCAGTGCGCAGAGATTTGATTCTTTCGGTAATAATTTATTTCCTGCAAACGGATCTGTCAGCGCAGTCAGCAACCAGTACATTCATGTCGAGCCTTATCTCGCTTATATGCCGGGTACAGACGAAACATTCCTTTTCTGGACAGAAGCAGATGCATCAACACAATCTCATCAGGCAATATTCGGACAAAAATATTCTTCAACAGGCGCAAGGCTCTGGGGTGATAATGGCAAAGGATTTTCAGTACTTGATACAGCTTCTATCTACGGTATCAGTTGTTTTGCAAAAGACACGAACGTTGTAGTTGCTTATGCTGACGGAAACTTCAGCGGCATCGGCTCTGTGCTTAAAGGATTCAGGGTCGGAAGATCCGGAGGGTATACCTGGAACAGTGAACCGGTATTGAGCAATGTCCCAAGCGGTAAAGGTTATATCGCCGGAACATTTACTCCGGCAGGAATGACAATCATTACCTGGGAAGACACCAGAAATTCAGGAACCGGTAAACAGGGAGGAATCTATGCTCAGAATCTGAACTATAACGGATCATTAGGACCGGTAGGAATTACACAGATCTCATCTGCTGTACCGGATAATTTTTCATTGCGTCAGAATTATCCGAATCCATTTAACAACAGCACTGTCATTGAATTTGACATAAAAAATTCAGGAAACTATTTACTGGAAATTTATAATAACGCAGGACAGAAAATGGGAGAGCTGATGAATGAACAGAAATCACAGGGTTCTTACAGAATCAACTATAATGCAGAAAAACTATCTTCCGGAATTTACTATTATAAACTTTCATCTGATAAAGTTAATATTGTAAAGAAATTTATTTTGATTAAATGAATTTGCTGAGTTCATAAAGTTCATAAAGTTCATAGAGTTCGTAGAGTTCGTGGAGTTTATTGAGAACTTAATAAATTTTTAGAATCATCAAGCTCATCAAGTCAAAAAGTTCATCAGATTCATCAAACTTTCCGCCGTTGCTGGTAAATGATGCTGGCAGTTACCAATAACGGCGGGACATTATAAGCAGATAATTATCCAAACAAATTTTTTAAAAACCCTGTCTTTATTTTCTTTGCTTCGGCTGAAACAGTTTGGCTGGTGTCATTCTGAAGCTTTCGTATAACATCTTTTTCAAGGTTCTTATTTTTTGTAAGTGCGAGACGAACAGATTCATTCCTGTCATCTGCAAGTTTTCTTTGAATCTCGGGGGGTATGTCAGCAGAGTATTCAGCTACAGTCTGTTTAAGTTCAGCCGGATGAGTTTCAATTCCAAGTAAAAAATTATCATAAAAATATTTCCGGAGTTTTGAGATGTCCATATTAAATCCCAGCTGGTCAGGCGTCTTAGTTCCTAAAAAATATTTCATCCAGGATAAAAGTGAATCACTTACGAACGGTTTTTCAAAATATTCACGAATGAAATTTTCAAAATGTTTGCCGTAGATCTTAACTGAAGTAACATTCAGAAAATAATCTATTGATTTTTCAATATCATCTTCATCAATATCCGTCAGCAGAAATAATGGTATTACATCTGTATTAGGATGAAGCCTCGTCCAGATCTCATCAGGCAGATAATTTTCATTTCCGCAAAAAGTGCATTTGATCAGGCGTTTGGTTTTATCAGTAAGCTCTAATGCTCCGCCGCATGTCATGCAGCCGAATACGATCATTGAACTCTTTTCTTTCTCTCTTTTTCCGGCATCTGATCCTGAAGAATCATTTATAACTCCGATTGCTTTAGGATGAAAATTTTTTATGAAGGATCCGGCCGGTTTGACAGGCATTACATGGCTGCACGAAGAGCATTTCAGAGGTTTATTATTATCGATTACTTCTGTAAGTATTTTTTCATCGAATGTGTTTTTGCATTCCTCACAGTATACAGGCACTGAAGAGAACTCAAGCCTGTAAGCATTTGAACCTCCTATTTGTTCTATTCTTCCAGAAACAAATGCGTTAACATAATTAACCCTGTCCATAAATCCTAACATTTTTTCAATTAGAATTGTACCTGTGTCAAGATTATGTCCGCAGTTTTGACAGGTATCAAAATCAGAAAAACTTCTGACATTGTGAAAGCTGTTACATCCCGGACACGTGATCTGGATTTGAAGTACAGATGATTTTATCATTCGAAGTAATTGGATTTAAAGAGACGAATTAATCCTTACGGGATTTTTAAAAATGTGTATCACTTACAATATTTTTAAAAGAATTATCGGACAGGACCAATGTTTTTATTTTATTAAGATCATCCGCTTCGTATCGGAAAAAAAATCAGTAGAAAGCTTATAGAAATATGTTCCCGAAGGATAGTATGCAGCATTCCATTGAACTTTATATGATCCCGGCTGAAGCTCCTCATTCACTAATGTCTCAACTTCTTTACCGGATATATTATAGATCTTAAAAGTGACAAATCCCGGATTCGAAATTCCAAATTCCAGGTTAGTAGTTGGATTGAATGGGTTTGGATAATTCTGTCCGAGGAAATATTTTTCCGGAAGCGAAGTTTCTAAAGATGTCACAGATAAAGGACTGCCGGAATTTATCCACGCAGTATATACAAGATCGGTAATGAAGTGAGATGCATTATTAAACAACATCTTTGTAAAATTTCCCGCAAGCTGCCAGTAGATCTGATAATAAGTTGTATTGTAACTTCCGGCGATTGCACGGGCTATGCTGTCACACTTCAGTACAGAATCAACATACGCATAATTATGATAAAGAAAATTAAATACGAACTGGTTTATATTCGGAACATAAGAAGCATTATCGAAAGTATATATGATGTTGGCAGAGTCGCGGTTTATCATCTGAGTTTCATATCTTGAATGAACTCCGCTCTGATTTGTAAACTGCCCGTCATAATTTCTTGTAATGTGAAGCGGCTGATGTCCGTCTCCGACATAGTGCCCGAGGTCAGCAGTATGAAGCATTGCTTTTTGAAAATTGTGCTGCTGAAAATATTTTTTTACAGAATCAACAGTTGCCATAATGGAAAAAGGCAGAATTCCTGTATCATATACAAAACTGCTTCCGTGAAGCGCGATAAGTGAATCCAGATCCTGTGGTATTCTCCCGGTCGCAATAAATTCCGGATATTCATCGATATCAATAAAATGTCTCGGGGCTTCATTCGGATCAGCTGATCTTCTGTAATCAGCATCTGATGAATGAGCAGCAAGAGAGTCAGCCCAGTTAAGGAAACTCATTGAAGGAGGAAGTGAGAATGTTGATCTTCTGTTGATTAACTTATGCCCGTTAGCTCCCCAGCCACAGACAAAAACAATGCTGAACAACAGCAGAAATAAAATTTTGCGTTTAGGATTCATTGTAACTTCAATTAAAAAATTTGATATTAAAATACAAAATATTAAAAGCAAAATCATCTGACATATATGATTTTAGATTTTATAATTTAAAATTGAAAGAATCAGCGAATCCAATTACATCTTGTGTTGAATCAATCTAAATTTTCAAGGAAAGGTTCAGGTTTTATATTCATTAAAAACCTGATTATCTGATCAGATTATTATTAGAGTTCAAAGCATAAAATTTGAAATGAATATTATATTTTTATATTACCTTCAAAAAAATGTTTAAATAATGAAGTCCTGTAACAATAAATGTAATGCCTGTTAGTATCCGCATCACTTTTTTCAATTTAGTAATTGCTTTGAAATACACTCCGAGTCTCTCACACTATATGTAATGACGAATGAGAAAAGTATAACAGGAAGTCCTGTGCCGATTGAAAACACCACAGGCAAAGCTAATCCCGCGCCGGTAGTAAGTGTCATAGGAATAAGCATTGCAAAGAATAATGCTCCGCTGTATGGACAGAATGCCAGTGCAAATAATGCTCCAAGCAAAAATGAACCCAGCAGACCTTTTGTCTGACATTTTATTTTTCAATTAAATGTATATTGTGATTCATCCACCTAAATATTTTCATATAAAGTATGCCCTTAACTTTTATATTTTTTAAAATATCTCTGATTATGGAAACATCATACTGCTCATTTACTATTTTCAGAGATATTATTGAATTCGCTAATTATTACGCCAGCCAGACAAAAGCGGGCAGCCATTTTCATCTCTGAGTTTGAGAATCTGATCACCTTTTGTAACTTCTTTAGCAATAATTATCTCATCACTTTTATAAGTTACCTTTGATCCGGTTACCGAAATATTATCACCTTTATTCATATAAACATCCTGATTATCAATTTACCAAGCTGGTCCCGGATGTACAGAAATAATTCCGTCATCTGAATTCAGAAGTAAATGAATACCAGCGGACATATTTTTATCCTTTGAAATCTGATCTATGCTAATTACACTTCCATTTATTGATTCAATGGTTTTTCTATCATATAATCTGTTGTAATTACTACCCGGACCCCAGCCGTTTTGAGAATAGATATTTCCTGTAAAAAGAAAAACTAAAGCAGCAGTGAGATAAAATTTACCTGTTTTCATTTATAATTCCTTTCTCTTCATTAATTATTAATTAACCTGTAAAATTACAGGCATTGCATAAAACTCCGTATATTATTCAAAATTATTTTTTAAATTCCTATTTGTAATATATAAATTACACTAAGAATGCATTTATTTCATTGATATCTGCAACTCTGCCCTTTACTTTGACAACATCATCTATCATAAGAACAGGAGTTGTCAGGACATTGTATTTCATCATTTCTTCGATGTCTTCAATTTTTATAACATCTGCTTGAATGTCTAATACTTTCAAGGCTTCTAAAACATTATTGTATATGGTTTTGCACTTTGAGCAACCTGTACCTAATATTGCTTATCATTTTCCTATTTAGTTTCTGAAGAAATTTTTAAGTTACATTTACTTTGCAATTCTGCTATGCGACTACTCCGCCTGACAATACAGTACTAAAAATGCCTGTCGTATTCAGCCATTAATATTGTCGCAACTGCACAGCAATAAAACGATCTTTATTATCTAGATTTGTATCTTGACAAATTTAATTTTGACTGGCATTTAAAAAATAAATATTAATAAGGAGATAAAATTTTATGAGAAAAATAACTGTCTTATCTATGATCACATTAGACGGAGTAATGCAGGCTCCCGGCGGATCTAAGGAGGATGCATCAGAAGGCTTCAAATTTGGAGGATGGGTGGCACCTTATGGCGACGAAGCCAGCGGTAAGGTTGTGCGGGAAGAGCTGAACCAAACTGCAGATTATCTTTTAGGAAGGAAAACATTTGAGATCTGGGCAGGCTACTGGCCTAAGCATGGAGACTTTTGGCCCGGCATTAATGAAGGCACGAAATACGTATTTTCCAAAAGCATGAAAAAATCGGACCCGTTAATTACAGGGTGGAAAAATTCAGTACTGATAAAAAACGTGGCGGATATAAGAAAGGTCAAAGAATCAAAAGGATCTGACATTCAGGTCTGGGGCAGCAGTAAGCTCGTTCAGCTGTTACTTAAGAATAACCTTGCAGACGAGCTTAAACTAAAAATTTACCCGCTGACTTTAGGTAGAGGAAAAAAATTTTTTGACAAGGGGATTGTTCCGGCAGCATTTACATTAACAGATAGTATTGTTACTTCTAAAGGAGTGATAATTGCAAGTTACAAAAGAGCCGGAAATGTCAGGACAGGTAATGCAGGAACCGAAGGAGAATTAAAATGAGAAAACTTATTGCAGCAATAAATATGACACTTGACGGATTCTGCGATCATACGGCAGGAATTGCAGATGATGAATTACATCGGCACTACAATGAGCTGTTGAATAACGCAGGAGCTCTGTTATATGGAAGGATCACATATCAGCTTATGGAAAGTTACTGGCCGGAAATAGTAAAAAATCCCACCGGAAATAAGCCCGAAGATGAATTTGCAGTATTAATAGATAACATTCCAAAGATTGTTTATTCCCGAACGCTGAAAAAAGTTGAATGGAAAAATTCTGAATTGAAAAATGAAATCATAAAAGATGAAATAACTGCACTAAAGCAACAGGATGGTAAAAACATATTTGCCGGCAGCCCGGGATTAATTGTAGCTTTAACACAGCTTGGCTTAATAGATGAATATCAGCTTTGTGTGCAGCCAATAATTTTGGGAAACGGTTTAACGTTATTTAAAAACATAAAAGACCGGATAAATCTTAAACTCATAAATACAAAGATCTTTGGCTCAGGCGCAATTGTACTTTACTATGTACCGGTAAAAAAATGACTGATATTATTAAACCACACGGCTTTGGAAGACAGAGTTATTAGGGTTCTCTCAAATATTTGTCTTGTTCTGAGAGGAAATAGTAATACCACAAATCGTAAATTAAATATGTATCAACAAAATATATTTAAAAGAAGATATCCAGTAAGAAAATATTTATTGTAATTCAATCTTCCATGAAAAATTCAGGTTTTAAATATAAACATCCAGGCACTGCTGATGTTACGATATTCTCTATCTGCATTAGCAAATCAGACTGGACCTGTGCAAAACACAATGAAACAAATGATACGGCTTTTGAAAAAATGCAAAAAAACAGATTTGATATTTTGCCCGTCAGGGAAGCCGATGGTACATTTAAAAAATATTTCAAAACAAACGAATGGGGAAATTTCGAAGTAAATGAAATTAATATATTAGAAATAAAACCAAAGGATTGTATAGATCAGCTATCAGGTATTAAAGATGTAATAAAGGAATTTGCTATTGCTGAGAGAGACCGGAATTTTTTTTTCCTTACTAATGAAAAAGAAGTAGTAGGGATGTTAACCGCAGGGAATCTGAACAGCAAGCATGTATATATTTATTTATACAATCTGATCTCACAGCTGGAATTTGAATTAGGCAGGCTGATCAGCAGATCCGGAATCGATGACAATGAACTGGTCAGAATCTTCGAAGAGAATAACAAATCTGTGAAGCCTAATATCCGGTACAGAAGGGAAATTAAGAAAGGGCTGGACCATAAATTCATAGAGTTCGCTTATATAGGCGATATGGCGTGGATCATCAGACAGAAGAATCTTCACAGGAAGATCGGGATGTCCGCAAAAGATTTTGATTCATCAATTAAGCTTATAAATAAATTAAGGAATATAGTGGCTCACCCGGTCAACAGTCTGATCAAAGGAAAAAATTCTATCGTGGAACTGGATCTGACTATTTCAAAGATTGATATTTTAAATACGAAGATCAGAAGCTATATATCAGGCGAGCATGGGAGGAACTTAAGAACAGAATGGAAGAACTAAAGATAAAGCATCAGATTGATTGAATATGTTTTGATCATACCCCCTCCCTCATTGTAATTTTCAAATAATTTTATTGAGTTTAACATAAATGACCACCTCAGTTCAATTCCTAATACAGGGTGATAATTATTTTTCGAAGTTTCCTTTTTTACAAGGTCTGCTCCTGTAGAAATCAAAACTCCATAAAGTATCTGATCAAAAAAACCAAAGTTTCTTACTCTGTATATTCTTTCATTTCCCCCGTACTCTTTAGTTACCATTCCTTTTCCAACCGAAGAAAAATTGAACGGTGTAGAAACTGATAATCCGGTTTTTAAAAAAGGAAGAACAGAAGTCTCATTTTGAAAATGATATTTCAAATTCAATCCCACACCGATTTTTTCAAGATAGAAACTGCCAACGGCAAGCGAGACTCCTGTGACAGGGTCTGTATAAGTATTTTTATTAACAGTAAAATATGATGAAGACTGGTAAGATCTCAGATCCTGAATAATATTCAGGTGATCAAATGTAAGCTCTGCTTCAATTGCAAGATCATTTGTAATTCCTTTGTTAGTTGAAAAACTGAGATTAAACCCTGTTGTCTCAGTGATATCAGGAATATTTGAATTGATCAACCGCGAAAAACTAATTCCTCCCCTGATTGTTTTTTTAGTCAGATATAGTTTATCCTCCTGTTCCTCAAATTCAAGATATCTGAATTCCGTCCAGCTTACGGGATTTTTTAATAACTGCCATTTTTCCTCCTCAGGGAAGTGGTGAGTAATAAATATCTGCGGATCTTCAAATAAGTAAGCTGTAGAATAATTAAAAATAAATTCTCCTTTCGATGAATATCCTGCATCCCAGGTTATATCAATGAGGTACCAGTTACCGTAAATCTTTACTCCGTTCCACATATGATTTAATTTTTTAAATTTTTCCGGAAGGAATTTTTCAGTAATATATGCCGGCTTGGCAACACCGGAAATTGAAACACTTTCGATATTCGCATAACCGCACATCTTGTTGAACAGGTTACAGTAGCCGACACAAATGCCTTTCTTCTGTCTTAATACTTCATACGTTTCTGAAACTAAATCTGAATATCTGAGATAAGTTTCAGTATCATATTTTATTTCAGTTGTGATCCAGTCATGAATGATTTTTACCTTTCTGAATTGATCTGAAATACCGGAAGTTAATTTCTCAGTAAGTATGGGAAGATATTTTTCCGGATTTACTCTTGTGCTGTCTTTCAAAGCTTTCGAAATAGTCAAAAGCCTTTTATCAGGTTCTTTATCAAATGCCTGTCCGTATGTAAAATCAGCTGTATAAAAAAATACTGACAAAAAAACAATAATATGAAAATTTATCTGTTTCACTGATGTGATTCCAAATGAAAATTTTGCGGGAAAGTCTGTTTAAAATTCTTCTATGTGGAATTATTAACTATTAAAAAATATACATGAATATTTTTCAGTTCACATATGAGGGATTTGATGTTTTAAATATGGAGTCAGACCTGCCGGTCCAAAAAATTGCTTCAAAGATTATTACAAAGTTAATTCACTAATGTCTGTTTAAAATAATTTTTTAATCGTTTCTACAAAATTTATGTCTGAATTGTCAATGGCAGTTCATAAATCTTTTATAAACTAATTTTGCGTAAAATTTATTTCAAGTCATTTGAGTTTGTTCCCAAATGCTTTGAAAAAAATAAGTCTTTCTCTTTTAGATATTGAATATTAACCTTATATAAATGACTTATCCAGCAGACACAGAGAACACAGAGATATGCAAAAACTATTTTTTAAAAAAAATCAGCAGCTAAAAAATTTTAAATTTCCATTAGATTTCAATTAATTAAAATAAATTTATTTACCTCAATATTTTCTATTTGAACCTCTGTGACTTCTGAGTCCCTGTGGTAAATTTTTAGTTTTAAACACACTCGCATCCGTGTTCATACTTTCATTCCTAACCACCAATCCTGTCCTTTGATTTTTTCTGCAGTATCTTTAATTTTGTGTATGGCTAAGATATAATCTAATTTTAAAAGCCACTGTAAAATGAAAATATTGAATTTACTTTTTCCGGTTATTGCAGTTATAATTACATTGTCCGGAAATTTATATTCTCAAAATACTCAAATTGACAGCATGACAATTGACTATAAAAAGATCTATTCCTCCTGTTTAGACGGAGATGTAAAAACCGCTTTATCTGCTTTGGAATTAACAGACATTAAAAATCTCTCTGAGAAAGATTCAGAATTCAAAGCTAAATTCGAAAGCAGATTTAAAAATGAAACTGATGGAAGTGATTATTTGGAAAGCCGGAAATCACAAATTTCAGACCTGCTGAAAATATACCGTGACTACTGGAGAACGGCATTACTGGATAATTCAAAAAATTATGATACATTGATATTTCAGAATGTTTCAAAATTTTTATCGGATAATTATTTGCCGCCGGGTGAGCTTATAGATATTGAAGACAGTTTGGATGTTTATTTAAAAAAATATATCGGATCTTTTGGATTGCACACAACGGGTTATGGAAAGACCGGGAAATATTTCGACCTGCTGGTGTGGACAACTGAAAATGATACGACCTATACTTTTTCTATGCATAATGAAGAAACAAAAGCTGATGTGGTTTTCATGGAAGATTTTATAACGCTTGGCTGGGAAGAATATGCAACGCTTGACAGATATTATCCGGGAGGATGGGCAACAAAAAATGCGCTTTACTGTGTAAGGAAAGCATACGACACGGAAAGTGAAAACTTTAAGATAAGCTATCTTGCACACGAAAGCAGGCATTTTGCGGATTATAAAATATTTCCCAAATTAATGAGTGCGGATTTAGAGTACAGAGCAAAGCTTACAGAGCTGAGTATGGCGCAAAAAACTTTATACAAAACCATAGAGTTTTTTATAAACAATTCTAATTATGAAAGTGATAACGGACATTCGGTTGCAAACTATTGTGTGATAAGAGATCTGTCCGGGATATTATTTAAAAATGAATTTGAAAAAGATACTGAGAAGTGGAAAGAAATTAGTACAGAACATATCCACAAAGCTGCTTATGATCTGTTAAAGGAAAACACCGAATCATTAATGAAGGAAGGTACTGATGTTGAAAAATATATTAAGAAGTAATTCTGACTGAAGAACAGGTATTCCTGCATGAGGATTGGATTCCAGTAAAAGCACACGGAATGACAAACATAGTTTTATTTCTTTCAGGCAGGTTTTATTTATGAATGAAGATTTTATATTAATAAATTATTTCAAACAACAATTCATATAGTATCATTATAATAAATTATTATGAAAAAATTGGATATACGGGAAGTTACCGGGTTAATAAATAAGCTTGAGGAAAAATTCAAAGGGCTTGATATAAACAGTGACGAAGTCCGGGAGAATGTTTTAAATGACTTTTCTGAAATAAAAGAAGTATTGAGAAAAAATCCAAGTGATGAACGGATTATAGAGAGACTAAAATTATTCCTCAGAGAATTACAGGATAATTCTTACGGCAATAAAAACCTGAATTCTCTTATATATGATCTTGAAGAGTTTATAAAGAAAGCAGACATTACTTCGGATTTCTGATCTCTTCCAGCTCCTTATATAATTTTTCAAGTTCTTTTGATGCTGCTTCTCTTACGCTTCCGAATGGAGTTATTGAATAAGCATGTTCTGCAACTCTGATCTTCTTTAAAACCTCTTTTTCGGGATTGATATTTAGTATAGGTCTGGGCATGAGGCAATATACAAAATTACCTTAATAAAATAAGGTAAATAGAAAAGCAGGGAAATATTTCAAATCACATGCGTCCAAAACATTTTAAATAATTGTTGCCTGGAATTGGTTGTATGATTTTGACCGAATTACATTTCCGTAAGAAGTATATTTTACAAAATGGATTCGGAAATTATTAAAAACACGAAGCAGATGTTCTTTGAAAAATCAAAGCTATATCTATAAACATAATCAACATTGTTAAAATATTTATCATAATTAATTAAAGAAGCTCTTTCATTTTCTCAAGGATCTTTTTCCGGATAAAAAAAGAGTCAACAGATTCGGCTTCCTTCAATTCTGAATAATCCAGTTTTTTATTACGGGATTTTGCATTTGCAATTTTTGTAGTAAGCTTTACAGAGTTTATTAGCATACCGATCACATATTCAGGCAAATTATTATTTCCGGATAGAAGCCGTTGGAGAAATTCAACGGCTTTTCCCGTCCCCACTGAGTACCCGCATCCCATGTGCTCTTCATTCATGATTCATAAAGCGGGAGACTCAGCGGGGACGAAGAGATTGACATTTCGTAAATTCAGTGTTTTAAAAAAAGTGGGCATTAAATTCCAAATTCGAAATTCCAAATCCCAAATACTATCATCCTAAGGTGCTTTCCCCGCCGGTCTCAAACATCTGATTCTGATCAGATTATTTTTCCTTCGCAATGTGTCTTTACCTTTAGATCTGTTGACAAGGTACTCTATTCCTGATCTCCTGAGCGCCCAGCTTAAATCAACTTCTTCCACTTTGCCGTTCTTGAAATGTAAAAACATTTTCGAATTATATATTTCCGCCCTGTAGGCAGCTTTTCTAATTGCTTCATCTTTGTCTCTGATGATCTTACTCTTGCCGACTCTGAATTCTCTTATGCACCACCCGTCATCAACAGGGATTATGTGCTGGTTTTTTGCAGTTCTCATAAATTTGTATTTTAATTTATTGAAGTGATCTTAAAATCCTGTTCTATCCTTTTGGAGGAAAAGGATCTCTGCCATGACTATCTTTCCCTGTAATTCTTCCGTCTTTCGTGTGAATAATTAATTCTGATTTCTGATTTTTTGAGATCCTTCCTGCAATTTTTATTGCTTCTTTCTTTGATCTCAGAAGAACAGTATTTTTTAAGTTACTGTCTCCTTTTACTGCCCACATATTTCCGTGAGGCAGGACGTGCTGGTTTTTTTGTCTTCTCATTAGTTGCATTTTTTTTAATTAATAATTAGAATTATACGTCAAATTATGTGCACGGTTTTTTCTGTCTCAATCTCAGTCTAATTATGTCACCCCTTCGGGGTTAAATATTCCATTAATATACTTCTATAATTGTCACTCCTTCCGGGTGTAATATTCCTGCAGTAAAAACTTATGCTATTAACTATTAACTATTAACT
>DAIPYG010000073.1:0-14886 GCA_036782875.1 Bacteroidota bacterium
AAAAGCGGATTAAATTTATTGTAAAGTCTTTGAATAACGTTTTGGACGGATGTGATAATTATCCGTCGTCAGCTTTTAAAATATATACTGAAAATATTTATTAAAAGTATTATTTTAAATGAGTAATTTTAATAATATAAAAATATAATATTATGGCAGCTTTAAGACTTGGAGACACTGCTCCGAATTTCAGTGCAAAGACTACTGAAGGTGAAATTATGTTTCACGAATGGCTTGGTGATAAATGGGGCGTGCTCTTTTCTCATCCTGCTGATTTTACTCCTGTTTGTACGACCGAGCTTGGTATGGTTGCAAAACTGAAAGATGAGTTTGATAAGAGAAATGTAAAGGTAATCGGACTGAGCGTTGATCCGCTTGTTTCACACGGTGACTGGATTAAAGACATTAACGAAACTCAGAATACAACAGTTAATTTTCCAATGATAGCAGATGATGATAAATTTGTTGCTTCACTTTATGATATGATTCATCCAAATGCCGACGACAAGCTGACAGTCAGATCTGTTTTCGTAATTAGTCCGGATAAAAAAGTTAAACTTACACTGACTTACCCTGCATCTACAGGAAGAAATTTTAATGAAATTCTCCGTGCAATTGATTCTCTGCAGCTCACAGCAAATTACAGTGTTGCTACACCGGTTAACTGGAATGACGGAGATGACTGTATCATCGTTAATTCAATAAATGACGAGGATGCAGCTAAAAAATTTCCAAAGGGATTTAAAAAAATAAAACCATATTTAAGAGTCACACCTCAGCCGAATAAATAGTTTTTAAAAAAATAAGAAGACAAACCGGATAATAATTATAACTTCAATTATTTTCTTTGTCTTCTTTATTTTATTTTTTAAGTTTTTATTCTTAATTACCGCATTTGTTCTGCGTTTTTAGATATACACTTAAAAGGAACTGAAACCTTTTTTATTTAATCCCGTCTTCAGAGAGAGCTTGTAAATTTCCCGGCAGACAACCCTGTTAGTTCTTTCAGTTTTAATAAAATTTTTTTTAATTCAAATTAACTAATTATTATGAAAAATTACTTTACCTTTTTGGTATTAATTTTTTCATTTGTCCTTGCGGAACTTGTTTATTCACAGGCGCAGAGCTTAAAGATAGAAAGTCCTTCTGTTGACGGAAGCCTGAACAACTCCGAATGGAGCGGGGCTAAAGTTTTTACAAATTTTTATAAGTTCATCCCAAAATCAGAAGATAAGACCTGTGACAGTACAACTGTCTATATAAAACAGACAAAGGATGCCATCTATTTCGGTTTTGATTATTTTCCTAAAGGAAAGATCATTTCAAAATCTCTCACCCGCGACAGAAGCACCGAAGATGAGAATGAATTTTTCATTATTCTTGATCTTGAGAATAAAGGTCAGAACGGATATTTTTTTTCCTTCAGTTTTTTGAATAATCAGAGGGACGCTCTTATATACAATCAGAAAAACCAGTCTTCAGAATGGGACTGGGTATGGGAAGTGAAATCTAAAATTCTTGCAGAACCTACGGACGGAAAACCCGGACATATCCAGACGGAAGTGAAAATTCCCGTTGACAAAATGCAGAACAAAAATAAAAAGCAGATCGGTGTGGATGTGCAGATGTTTTCCTATACTCCGGATGGAAATTATTATTACTATTCACTGATACCGAACAGTGAACTACTTTCTGTTAAAAATACTTACAAGCTCGACCTTGCAACACCATTCGAAGAAAAATTAAATCTGAATTTTAATGTGATTCCTTTCGCAGTCGGTCAGAGCTTTAATACCGTACAGGGTGACACACTGCTTTTCGGAGGTGATGTAAATATTAGCATGGACAAGCACAAGCTTAAAGCAACATTCAATCCTGATGAATCTACACTTGAAGCAGATCCGTTCAGATTTAATCTCTATGCACAGCCGATCTATCTTCAGGAAAAAAGAACTTTCTTCAGCAAAGATCTCGATCTTTTCAGAACGCCTATAAATTTATTTTATACACGGGCGATTGAAGACATAAAATACGGATTCAATTATTCCTTCAGAAGCGATGTATTAAAAGCCGGAGCGGTATTTGTGGATGATCTTAACCAGTACGGTGAAAGAAGAAATTTTTTCGTATTCCGTCCGAATATGAATTTCAGGGACATTAATATCGGTTCTCTTTTCATTCACTCAAAGAATTTCGCAACCGGTTATAATGAAGATGTATTAAGCCTAGACGGAACTTACAGATTTCCGAATAATCCGCTTAGATTCCGTGCACAGTTCGCTAACAGCGCTACAAATCTGCCCGGACAGCCGTCCCAGGGAACAGCTTATTATCTTCACGGATATTATCAGTATAATGATGCAGGCGGACCTTTTGCTGATATCAGCTATAACAGGGTCAATCCCGGATTCTTTGCTTCGACTTATTTTGATTTCAATACGGGTCTTCCTAATAATTATGATGGTATCAATATTTCCGGCGGATACAATTTCGCATTTGACAGAAAATATTTCAGTGATCTGAATATTAACGGCGGCTATTACAAGTTAAGCACCCTGCAGACTGATGAAGTTTTTCCTACCGGATTTAATTTTCAGAAAAATCTTTCCATCGGTACAAATTTTAAAGTTGCCGAATGGCTTAGGGTCAATCAGTATTTTGAATATAACAGACCTAACGGATTCAATGAAAATAATGAAGTTATAACCTACACAAATACTGCTCAGTCATATAATGCAAACTTTTATTTCGGTCCTAACTTTCTGGGTTTAGGATATTATTTCGGTCCGTATTTCGGAACGTTCTTTGAAAATCCCTCAATCAGCGGGAATATTTTTCTCTTCGACAGACTTTCTCTGAATGCCAGCATTAATTTTTATAATGATAATAATGCAAAAAGGACGATCATCAACACGGGTCTGAACTGGAAGGTCATGCCGAAACTTTTTCTCAGATCATATTTTCAAAGAGACAATATTTCAGATCAGGCATTGTGGAATTCAATTCTTCAGTATGAATTCTTCGCCGGCAGCAGCGCTTATGCAGTAATTAATATGAACGGCGAGAATCTGCAGTATATTGCAAAGTATTTTAAAATCGGATATGATTTTACTTTTTAACCGGGATTTGATGATGCAATTATGACTATGATTCTGCTTTAAGCTATGATGTGAATGATGCAATGATGACTATGATCTTGACTGGATACTATAAGTTTGTTTTAACACGGTTATTGAAATTGTTTTTGAATCAATAAAAAGAAATCCGTTATTTTTCTGCTCAATCAGCGTTACCCGCTTTCCCATTTATCATGTACTAAGAATTTTCAGACATCAGGATTTTAGTGTTTTTAGTGTATTATCTGGTAGTTATTTTGATTAAAATTTATTTAATGAGATTATTCTATTCAGCAATAGTTATTTTGTTATTTACTTCCTCTGTATATTCACAATCAGACGGCATAAATAAAAATTCTTCTCCGTTCAAAATAGCAAGGTTAAAATATTCCGGAGGCGGGGACTGGTATAATGATCCTTCGGCGGAAGTTAATATGATGGAATACCTGAAAAAAAATACTACCATTGATGTTGATGAACCTAAATTTTACTCCGTAGATGTTGCTTCCGATGATATTTTTAATTACCCTTTCATTCTGATCACAGGTCACGGCAATATAGAGTTTTCACCGGCTGAAGTTGCAAGACTCAGAAAATACTGTGAGTCCGGAGGTTTTCTTTATGCGGATGATGATTACGGAATGGATGTTGCTTTTAAACGTGAGATAAAAAAAATATTTCCTGATGAAGAGCTGAAAGAACTTCCTTTCAATCATAAGATCTATAATTCCCAGTACAGCTTTCCAAACGGTCTTCCGAAAATACACGAACATGATCAGAAACCCCCGCAGGGATTCGGTATTTATAGTAAAGGAAGAATGTGTGTTTATTATACTTATGAAACAAACATCTCAGACGGTTGGGCGGATACCAAGGAACATCAGGACCCCCCGGAAAAAAAGGAAGAATCTTTTAAAATGGGAACAAACATTATCGTATATTCCCTTATGAACTAAATTCCAATCTTCTTAAAAACTCAATTCAAATATGTCGGTAGAAATAATGTTCTGGATCGGTTTCAATGTTTTTGTCTTAATAATGCTCGCTCTTGATCTCGGTGTATTTCACAGGAAAGCCCATGAAGTAAGCGTAAAAGAAGCGCTTATATGGTCCCTGGTCTGGATCACTCTTGCTCTTACTTTTAACGGGATTATTTATTATCAGTTTGGAGAACAGAAAGCCGTGGAATTCCTTACTGGATATCTTATTGAAAAATCCTTATCGGTAGATAATATTTTTGTGTTCGTAATTATATTCTCTTATTTCAAGATACCATCAAAGTATCAGCACAGGGTTCTATTCTGGGGAATACTCGGTGCTCTTTTGATGAGAATAATTTTTATTTTCGCAGGTGTTGCTCTGATACAGCAGTTTCACTGGACGATATATATTTTCGGAGCCTTCCTTATTTATACAGGATATAAAATGATCACGCAGAAAGATAAGAAGATGGACCCTGAAAAAAATCCGGTGATAAGATTCTTTAAGAAAATATATCCCGTTACGAATGAACTTCACGATGATAAATTTTTTATCAAAGAGAACGGTAAAAGATTTGCTACTCCTTTATTTCTTGTATTGATACTTGTCGAAACCACCGATCTTATATTTGCTGTTGACAGCATTCCTGCCATACTAGCTATCACACAGGATCAGTTCATAGTTTATACTTCTAACGTATTTGCAATTCTCGGATTAAGGTCTTTGTATTTTGCGCTGTCTAACATTGTTCACAGGTTTGTTTATCTGCCTCTTGCTCTTGCGGTAATACTTATGTTCGTAGGCACAAAAATGATGATCGTCGATATTTATAAAATTCCTACATTCATTTCCCTGATTGCTATCGGAATGATAATTACAGTCAGTATAATATTTTCTGTAATAAAAACACGCAATTCGGAAAACAATAAATCAAGCAGATAGAAAGCAGTTCCGCTGAATCTCCTGAAATTTTATCAGGTTACTTACATCTCGCGTCCTGAAATTCTCTTTTTCAGCTGCGACAAATGCCACGTAATGTTTATCTCTTTGGGACAGGCTTCTATGCAGTTAAAAATCGTATGACATCTCCATATTCCATCCGGAGTATCAAGTATATCAAGCCTTTCATCTGCACCTTCATCACGTGTATCATAAACATATCTGTATGCTTTCAGCATTGCTGCCGGACCTATGTAATTTTCATTAGTCCAGGTGGAAGGACAGCTCGTAGTACAGCAAGCGCACAGAATACATTTTGCAGACTCGAATAACTTTTCCGCGTCTTCGTTAGACTGAAGCCTTTCACGGTTTGGAGGAGGCGGTGTGTTATTTATAAGGTATGGTTTTATAACTTCATATTTTTCGAAGAATGTTGTCATATCCACTACAAGATCCTTTATGATAGGCAGAGAGGGCAGAGGCTCTATGGTTATTGTTTTTTTAGTGTTGATATCTTTGAGTAACAAAGCGCAGGCAAGCCGGTTCTTTCCGTTGACTTTCATAGCATCACTCCCGCAGATACCGTGAGCGCAGGATCTTCTGAATGTAAGAGTACCGTCCTGATTCCATTTTATTTCATGCAGCACATCCAGCAGTCGCCAGTCATCGTTTACATTTTTTACAGTAAAGTCCTGGAAATACGGCTCACTGTCGTTCTCAGGATTGTATCTGAGAATTTTTAATTTAACATCCATAGTATTTTTATTATTTCAGTTTAAAATCGGTTTGTAAAATTTCCTTGTATTTTTCCTTGTCAGGACATTTATAAACAGAATCCACTAATTCATATCCTTTATTCACTTCCCCCAGGAGATAATAATCTGCAACTATTACAGCAAGCAGTATCTTTACCGATCCCGCTTCAGTATTAAAAGTATCTTCATCAATCTCCATACATTTAAATCCTGTATCATAACTTTCCCTAAGCTCATGCCTGAACTCTTCAAGCTGATTATTAATCATTTGCTTATAATCGGAAGTTACGTTGACAAATTTACTTCCATTATATCTATAGATCATCAACGGAAATTTTGTCTCTGCATAATTCGTAAAGGCATAAGCAAACATATCACTGGATCCGCTGATCTCAAGCTTCCCGTCCTTATCAAGATCTTCAACACTGTAATATGAATTTCCCCAGAAGACCGTATCTGTAAATATAAATTTATCTTTTATAAACCTTCCAAGATATAAGCTTGTACAGCAATGCGCTCCGCCGCTGTACATCTCGATAAGTATCTCCCTGTTACCGTCATTATTAAGATCATATTCTTTTATGTCAGCTATTCTTTCTTCATAAACATTCTTAAAAACTGTTTTATCGTTTTTCAATATTCTGAGCGTTGTCTCATATTTTCCGGTATCATATGTTGTTTTAAAAGTATGATCACCGAACTTTACATTTATATTTTCAAACTGCGCCTCAGCAGAAAAATTAATAACTAATGACAGAATGAAAATAAATATTATTTTAGTTTTCATGTAAAAATATTGCACATTGTACATTGAACATTGCGCATTGTAAATTTATCAGTATTTTCTTTCCATCGGCTGATGCTTTGTGATCACAACCGGTTTATATTTTAATTCCGGCTCAGCACCTTCTTTTTCAAAGGCAAAAGTATGCTTCATCCAATCCTGATCATCTCTCTTCGGGAAATCCTCTCTCGTATGTGCGCCTCTGCTTTCCTTTCTGGCATATGCACCGTAAACTGTTGCTTCTGCTGTCTTCAGTAAATTGTCAAGCTCAAGCGCTTCGACAAGATCTGTATTGAAAACTTTACTCTTATCCTGAATCGCAACATTCTTAAATCTCTCTTTCAGTTCAGATAGTTTTGCTATCATCTTTTCAAGATTCTCTTTTGTCCTGAATACTCCGCAGTCTTCCATCATTGTGTTCTGAAGTTCGGTTCTGATATTGACTATCTTTTCAGTACCATTGCTTTCTAAAAGCTTTGAGACAAATTCCCTGCTTTTTTCGTCGTCATTCTCATGAACTTCTGTGAAAGATGCAGTCTTCAAAAACTCACCTATAGCTTTGCCACCGCGTCTTCCGAACACAACAAGATCAAGCAGCGAGTTTGTACCGAGTCTGTTTGCTCCGTGAACCGAAACACACGCACACTCTCCGGCTGCATAAAGTCCCTTAACTATATCTCCCTTTTCATTCATTAAGACTTCACAGTTAACATTTGTCGGTATTCCTCCCATTGCATAATGAGCTGTGGGCTGAATCGGAATCGGCTCCTTTGTCGGCTCTACTCCGAGATAGGTTCTTGCAAAACCAGTAATCTCAGGCAGCTTTTCGTCAATGACTTTTTTCCCCAGATGGGATACGTCTAGATAAACATAATCAGTTCCGTCGCTTCCCCTGATACCTCTGCCTTCTCTGATTTCATTTATTATAGCTCTCGAAACCATATCTCTCGGAGCAAGGTCCATTACTGAAGGAGCGTATCTTGCCATGAATCTTTCACCATCCTTGTTTTTTAATATTCCGCCTTCTCCTCTTGCCGCTTCGCTGACAAGTATTCCGAGTTTCCATAAACCTGTCGGATGAAACTGAAAAAATTCCATGTCTTCAAGAGGCAGACCTGCCTTATATACCAAAGCCATTCCGTCTCCGGTGCCTGCGTGTGAATTAGATGTAATCCTGAATACTCTGCCGTATCCGCCCGTTGCAAACATTACCGCCTTTCCCTGAAAAATGTGTATCTCGCTTGTTGCAATATCCATGGCTACTACTCCCTTGCATACTCCATTTTCCATCAGTAATTCCGTTACAAAATATTCGGAAAAAAATGTAACCTGATTCTTAATTGAATTTTCAAAAAGAGTCTGCAGCATTACGTGCCCGGTTCTGTCAGCAGAAAAACACGACCGCTTTACTGAAACTCTTTTTCCATACGGATCATTTTTATCAACCGGTTTTGTATGTCCGCCGAAATATCTTTGCGCGATCAGTCCTTCCTTGTTTCTTGAAAAAGGCATTCCCATATGTTCAAGTTCAATGATAGCTCTTATCGCATCCCGGCACATTACTTCTATTGAATCCTGATCTCCGAGATAATCACTTCCCTTCACAGTATCAAATGCATGATTTTCCCAGCTGTCTTCTTCCATGTTTGCCAGAGCTGCACATACACCACCCTGCGCAGTGCCGGTATGTGATCTGGGAGGATAAACTTTCGAGATCACTGCACATGAATATTCCTTAGGTATCTCAACAGCTGCGCGCAGTCCCGCTCCACCTGCACCGATTATTATTACATCAAATGTTTTTATCATTTTAGTTCGTATAGTTTGTTAAGTTCTATTAGTTCTTTAAGTTTGTATTATAAATTACTTATTGCTTATTGTTCATTGCTAATTACTCATTCATCCATAGCCTGAATCGCTTTATACAGCTCCACTTTCCTCGCGTTGATATCTCCTGCTCCGTCATAAGTATTTTTAAGATCTATATAAGCAAGGATTGCATCCATCTTTCTTCCTTCTTTTACGGCAATCATACCAAGGTAATAATGAATGTCGGAGTTATACGGCGTATAGCCTGATAAATTTAATTCTCTTTCATAAGCAGTCTGAAAATACTTTTTTGCACGTCCTGTGTTTTTATACTTGTCATAATAAATTTTTCCGAGCTGAACATATGCATCCGAATAATTGGAATCACGCTTCAGAAGTTTTTTATATTCGCTGACAGCTCTTTTGTCATCTTCCATCTTGTTATAAAGATTTGCTATCTGATAGTAAATATAATACTGCGTTGTGTCCTGCATAAGCATTTTTTCATAGAACTTTATAGCGCTCTGATAATCCTTTGAGGTTGAATACGCTGATGCAAGATTGGACGAGAGTAAATTAAGAAGACTGTCAGAATCAAATCTAAGTCGTATTTTTTTATATAATTCTTCCGCCTTCTGCGCATTATCCGTAAACACATAAAGATCAAGCAGATCCTGATATACAATAAAAGTATCGGGCTTCAGCTCCATGCACTTTTCATAATATTTTTCGGCTCTCAGCAGATTCTTCTGATTGATTGAATCCTGTTTTACAAGAAATGAATCCACTGTTTTCATAGTATCCTTCTGCTTTGTATAATACCAGTCGTAATTCAGCTGCGACTTCAGTTCAGATGCCATTTTGTAATTACTGGTAAAAAGGTTTTCCTCCTTCTTCAGCTTCACTTCTTCAACATTTACAAAATCTTCCGATTCGACAAGATCTCTTAGTTTTTTAAATCCGTCTATGGCAACTGCAAAATTAAGATTTCCGTAACCTACAAAAGTATAGGTTGTGATCCCAATTACTTCTCCTCTCTTATTGAACAGCGCGCCGCCGCTGTTTCCCGGTGAAATTGCTGCCGTAATCTGAAGAACTTTTTCAAACACTTTATCTCTTGTCTCATAAGTCAGCGGATCCTGAAAACTGACTTTTTCTTTCTCCCTGATTGCTGCAATGATTCCCGAAGATATCGTGTATTCAAAACCAAGCGGACTACCGATGGCAAATACTTCCTGACCTGCCTTTATGTCTTCTGTGTTTCCCAGTTCTACAAAAGGAAATTTTCTTCCGGCCGAATCTATTAATTTTATTATGGCAAAATCATTTATCTCATCCGTATAAATAAGATCAGCATTATAAAATATACCGTCGCTTGTCTTTACAAGCAGACTGTCAATGCGCTCCACTACGTGATAATTTGTTCCTATCAGCCCGTCTTCATTTAAAATGAATCCGCTTCCGTTCAGTAAAGTTGTGTCAATGTATGAATATGTCGAATAAGAATAGTAGTTCTTTTCATTCATCCATATTGAGATCAGCGCCGGTTTGTATTTCTCAATTATCTGCTCGGCATTAAGGTCGTCATAGTAATTCTTATTAATGAAATCTTCAGAACCTTTTTGTGAATAGGAATAATTTGAACCTATTATCAATAAAAATATTATCCCGTAAAAGATCTTTCTCAATATTTAATCTTATTTTTTGTTAAAACTTTATTCGTTATTCGTTAATCGATAACTGTTAACCATTAATCGATTTTCTATGACTTATTTCCCGTAATTCGTAACCCATAACTCGTAATCCGTAACTCGTAATTTGTAATTTGTAATCTGTAATTTGTATTTTGTAATTAATTACTTCCCTTTCCATTCCGCTTTTCGCTTCTCAACAAAAGCTTTCATACCTTCAAACTTATCCTCAGTAGCAAAGAGCAGATAAAAATTCTTTCTCTCAAATTCCAGCCCTGATTCAATTGTAGAATCAAATGACTTTAATATTGCTTCCTTGGCAAGCTGAACAGCAATTGTCGGCTTGGATGAAATTTCCCTTGCAAGCTCGATTGCTTCATCAAGGTAAACATCATTATCAACTACCTTTGTCACAAGTCCGGCTACGAACATATCTTTTGCCGTGAACATTTTTCCGGTAAGTATCATTTCCATTGCACGCGCTTTGCCGATCGCCTTTGTGAGACGCTGCGTTCCACCTGCTCCGGGAATTACCGCAAGATTTATTTCCGGCTGACCGAACCTGGAGCTCTCGGCAGCTACTATCATGTCGCAGGTCATTGCAAGTTCACATCCGCCGCCAAGCGCAAATCCGCTTACAGCAGCTATTATCGGTTTCTTGATTTTTCGTATCCTGTCCCATTTAGCAAACTGGTCACGCAAAAGCATTTCAATGGCTGAAGCTTCTGCCATTTCCTTAATATCTGCGCCGGCTGCAAATGCTTTCGCACTGCCGGTAAGCACCATACAGCCGGTTTCAGCATCTTTGTCAAATGCTTCAAGAGCTTCTATTACTTCTGACATCAGCTCTATATTTAATGCATTTAAAACTTCAGGACGGTTGAGTTGTATCAAACCTGTCTTTAAAGCTTTAGGATTTTCAATTTCGGATACTAATATATTTTTATATGAACCTGTAAGGGGGGATTTATCACTCATTAAATAACTATTATAGATTAACTTTATTTTTTATGCAAATTACTCAGACAGGCTTTTAATTACAATGAAGAAGATTTAGAATTTGGAATTGCTTTAGATTTGGAATTTTATATTCTGGATATAAATTACAGATTTGCTTTATATAATCTATGTGTTCAGTAAAATATTTTCCAAATCCGAAATCCCAAATTCCAAATTCAAAGATTGACCAGCATTTCATCATTCAAATCCTTCTCTCTCAGATCTATACCGTTTTCGATTACAGATTTCATATTCGTCAGAAAAAATACCCAGCAGGTGCAGCAGTTAATGTAGTTAAAATCATTTCTCACAGCCGGTTCCTGATATTCCTGAGTGAGTGTCAGCTTTGTTTTGTTTCCTTCGGAATTAAAATCAATCGTGACAATATACAGCGGACTGAATGTAAACTGAAAGATCTTATCCCTTAAGGACTCCATAACTATGCCTTTTAATTCAAGATCCTTATTCAGCCACGTCCACAGAAATGAATCACCCTTTTCAGCATATTCATTTCCCAGACGGATGTTGTTATCTTTATAAAAATATTTTGCCTTGCCAATGAACCATTTTGTAATACCGGAAGGAGTCACAGCTAACTCATACACTTTTTCTACGGAAGCATTAAGATATATCGCATGAGTAAAGCGCTGCATATTAAAATTTTTTTCAGTCAATATTTATTCGGCTTTAGGCACGTCTTCTATTTTATAATACACCGGCAGATTTTTAGAAAGTATTAGATCTCTTTCTTTATTCGCTCCCGGACTTTCACCGATCATCAGGATTCCCTCACATCTGTCAATAACTGCAAGTGAGATTTCCATCGTTGCTTTATATTTATCTTTCAGATTAGCTCTCTCGGTCACGGGAAGAGCAGCATTCATTCCAATAAGAGGTATGTGTCCTGATTCAAGAAGTCTCGCCGCGGCATTGTTCATCGCATCCAGATTAGACTTACGCTTTTCTGCTGTATCTGCTGAGTAAGGTCCGGCTACTCCAATTATCATTTCTTATTTTTATTTTCAAAATTATAAAACAAAAACCGTAAAGGTTTAAATATAATACTCTCATTACAAATAAATTTATATATGATCTCTTCCCCCCTTCTCATGTCTGTTGTCTCAAGTATTTGCCATCTGCACCAGTACTATTTCATTTCCATACAGATCAAGAAAATTAAGTGACATATACTCCTTTGTAACTTCCGGATCTCTCAGTATTTTTACATTATTTTCTAAAAATTTTTCAAATATCTCCTGAAATGAATCAGTATAAAGTACAAATACCGGCTGACCTGCCGTCTGATTTCCGACTCTCTTCTTTTCTTCATCGGTCTCTGCCAGTAAAAACCAGATACCTGCAGTGCTTTCTGAATTAAAGCCTATATGCAGATATCTCAGATCTCTCTTGTCTTTAAGATCAAAGAATTTTTTACAGCCCAGGTTCTCTTCATAAAACTTAAATGCCTCGTCATAATCATTTACTAAAATTACTATTCTTCCTAATTCTGTTTTCATATAAGTTTTAAAAAAATTTTCAAATATAGAATTTTGAATTATATAAACTCAGTTCTGTGAATATTCAAGTAATAGTTTTTTCCCGTTATATAATTTCAGGAAATTTCCTGAAATCTTGTACCTGCTGACCATACCGATCAGCTGATAGAATATCTTATCAACTTTTACTTCCTGACAGAACATTCTTGACGAAGCGAAATTTAAAAATGATATACTGTCTTTATTTATAATTACACGACCGGAAAATGAATTACAGCCGTCCATTCCCGTCACGGTATTATCGTTCAGGATGAATTTAATGTTTACTTTCTCGTTGTCGGCGAATTTTTCAGTTTTATCATTTACTCTTATCCGGGTTAAGTAATATTCCTTCATATTCAGCTTTTGCCTGTAGCTTTGTGAAATGACCATCGTAGGTATTTTCTTTACAATGTTTACGAGCTTATATACAAATGACGGTCCGTCAGCCGGCGGATTGTCAATTACTTTTTTATTTACGAGTATCTCGTAATCATATCCCTCTTCATACTTAAAACCTTCTATTTCATTATGATAATACTGCCATACGCCGTCAGGAGAATTTTTCATAAGTAAACACATTTGTGAAGTTACACCTGTGCAGGAAACCTTGTGATTGCCTACATAAAACCTGATCGGAAGATCTTTTGAGAGTAAATTAACGGAAGTGAATATTACAAATGACAATACTAAGAGTATTTTCAACCTTGGATTTTTAAGTTTTGATAAATTTAATTATTATGACATTCTTTTACAATCATTAAATCGGATTGCTTTTACTTAACTATTTACATGACATTTTTTGACGGAACAAGGATAACGGTGATCTTGGAAGATTTGCTCCGTGGGTTAAGTATTTGGAATGCAAGCTGTTCGATTAAAAGTTAGATCTCAGTATCATTCTGTCAATGATAAAACATTATTTCATTAACTTTTAAATATTAACTTTCTATTTTGACACATGAAAAATAAATCAGACAACAAACAGCTTAATTTCGTCCAGCTGTCAAGGATAGCATACATAGACAGAGAACTTGCATCAGGAAGATTTCCCTCAGCTAAACTGCTTGCCGATCAGTATCAGGTCAGCACCAAGTCCATTCAGAGAACTATTGATTTTATGAAAATAACTTTCAATGCCCCGATCGTCTTTGACAGGAAAATCAAAGGGTATTACTATTCCGAAAAAAAATTCAGACTGAATCTCCTTAGCCTGAATGAAAAAGATCTTTATACACTTGCTCTTATGCAGAAAGCACTTGATCAGACCTCCGGTCCTTTTAAAAAAGATATAACCGGATTATACAACAAGCTGTACTATCTGTACAGCGACCGGATCGGAATTCACTTAAGCGATATTGATGACGTTATAAGTTTCAGAATAAAAAGCTCGAGGAATATTGATCAGAAAATATTTGAAGATCTGAAAACATCTGCTAAAAATTACACATCAGTGAATTCAGAATATCTGACAGGTTACAGCGGTAAGCTTTCCCGGAGACTGCTGGATCCTTATCAGATCATCAACGAAAAAGGTGAATGGTATCTTGTAGCGTATTGCCATAAGGATAAAGATATAAGGACTTTCTCCATAAGCCGTTTTAAAAAGACGGAGCCGACAGTCAATAAGTTTGAAAGGAAAAAAAACTTTAATGTAAATAAACATTTCGAAAACAGTTTCGGAATATTCGAGTCGGATAAGATTTTCAGTGTTAAGTTGCATTTTGATAAAGACGCCGCAAGATATGTGAAAGAAAAGATCTGGCACAGATCTCAGAAGCTGAAAGAATATCCGGACGGAAGCATAATCCTGACGATGAAACTGAACAGCCTTGTCGAAGTGAAGTTCTGGGTTTTATCATGGGGTAAAAGCTGCAGGGCTCTTGCTCCGAAAAAACTAAAGGAAAGTTTAAAAGAAGAACTGATGAACGCTTTGATTAATTATGAATAATGTAAACTGCTGAAAAATAATTTATAAAAATATTTTTCAGCAGGACATTATTTGTCGCTCACTCCCTGTATATTTGTAACAGAAGGAAGGACAAATATGGATCAGCATTCAGAAATGAATCATCAACTGAATCAAAGCCAATGTGTTAATACTGCAATTAACCAATTAACATAATCCACCAAATTATTTCAGAAGAATCATCTTCCTGGTCATTGAATACTGTATTAGATTATTTACGCTGGCTTCCATTCTGTAAAAATAAGTTCCGCTGCTGAGATTGTATCCGTTGAAATCATAAGAATAGCTTCCTGCGCTTTGATCCCCTT
>DAIPYG010000073.1:14896-17216 GCA_036782875.1 Bacteroidota bacterium
CGTATAATTTTGCAACTTCTTTTCCCAGCCCGTCATAAATTTTCAAAGAAACATATCCTGACTTCGGCAGATCGTAATTTATTTTTGTAACCGGATTAAACGGATTGGGATAATTTTGTTTTAAATGAAAATTATTCGGAATGCCCGTTTCTGCATTATTTATTCCAACCAACTGTGAAGCCAGTGTCGCCTGCCATATTCCTCTTCCCAGTGTAGCTGCCCTTACTTTACCGGACGGATAATGAATTTCAATTTCTCTTACTATCACATTAGGCATTCCGTCAAAATAAGGAACCCATCCGCTTAGCTGGTTATTTGTATAATAAACACCGACATCCATTCCTACATACACACCTTCTTTCGGACCGTTTTCAAATGTAACACAGTTAGCAGGAATGTTTGGAAGCGTGCCTGAAATATTAATCCAGTTCATACCTGCATTCGTCGTCTTAAAAACTTTCTGACCTGAACTATATCCTGAAATCGATGCCCACGCAGTGTTTGGATCAGTAGAATGAACAGCAATATAGGAAACTGATAATCCCGGCAGTCCGGAGCTCATATTGGTCCAGTCTGCTCCGCTGTTTACTGAAACAAAAACACTTCCCGACTTGGAAACATAAATATAATTAGGATCTGACTGGGAAATTGCAAGTGAAGTAATTGTTCCGCTACCCAGCGTTGCAGAAGTTCTGGTCCAGCTGTCAGCTCCGTCAGTTGTTCTCCATACATTTTGAAAACCTGCATAAAGTGTATTGTGATCTGTTGGATGCATTATGAAAGGCGTAACGAATGCTCCGTTCTCTGTGATCCCGGTGGTTGCATCATTTAGATCGACTCCGCCGTTTGTAGACTTCAGAATTCCGCCGCCCTGATATTCACAATACACAATGTTTGTGTCTGTATAATCAATCAAAGCTTCTCCGCCGTCAGCTCCGAAAATATGAGTCAGATTCCCGTTTTTTAAAATATCTGAGCCGTTATCCTGCGTTCCGCCTATAATGAAGTTTGCATTTGAAGGAGTACCTCCTATTCTGTAGAACTGCATTATATCCAGTCCCGGTGATTTGTCGACCCAGTTTGTTCCGTTATCTGTTGATAAAAAAACTCCGCCGTCACTTCCGGTAAAAAGTCTTGTACCGAAAAATTCCAGAGCGTGGATGTCAGCATGAACGTAAGCAAATCCCTGCGGATAATACCAGTATGTCTGCGGTGTAAAATTTACTCCGCCGTTAGTGGATTTCCAGATATTTATTCCTCCTGTGTAAACTGTATTTATATCTGACGGTGAAACTGCCGTAACAAGATCATAGGAACCCTGACCTCCGGCGTCACTGCCGTTAAGTTCATATCCGAGAATATTAGGAGTACCTGACATAACAGTAAAATCATCTCCGCTGTTTGTTGAACGGTAATAGCCCTGGTATCCGCCGTTTCCCGCGCTTGCAAGAAAATAAACATAGGAATTATTTGCCGGACTTACACCTATTGCAATCCTTGTAATTCCAGAAGCCGGTATCCCGGAAGTGATCACCGTAAAATTATTTCCACCGTCAGTTGATTTTCTGAAACTGTTTCCTGATGCATAAATTGTATTTGGATCGTTTGGCTTAAATTCTATGTCCCGGATATTTGTTCCTGCTATTGTCTGTGTCCAGTTGACACCTGCATTTGTAGATTTATAAAATCCGTTATTTGCTGCAGCGATCAATATATTGGGATCTGTAGGATGGATTAAAATTTTATTCATCCTTACAAAATTATTCACGAAAAAGCTCAAGCCGGTTGTTGTCCAGGTCAATCCTGCATCTATGGATTTAAGAACTCCAATGCTGTAGGTCTGTCCGCCGTCACCGTCACCTGTTGCAATATAAATTACATTTGAATTACCCGGATGAATTGCAATTGAAGACACGCCTAGAACAGTAAAATTGTCGCTGAGTACTGTCCAGTTATTTCCACCGTTGACGGATTTCCATATACCGCCTGCTGGCGCACCGACATAAATAATATTGGAATTATTCGGATCTACCATCACACAGTTAATTCTGCCATTGCCGGGATTATAACCTGAAGCTCCGTTAGTCCATGAAGTAGGACCCATTGCTTCCCAGTCCCCGAAAAGCGGGTTGTCAGTGTTAAGATAATTTTCCATATACTTCTGAAACTCTGTATAAGCTATGGCAGGATTGAATCTGTCACCGGTAGGATATGTCCTTGGTATCATAAATTCTTCCCATCTTTTATACTGTTTCCACCCTTTGCCTCTTTCATATTCTTTACCTTTAAAGTATTCTTCAAATTTTTTCTGTACTTCATA
>DAIPYG010000074.1:0-16547 GCA_036782875.1 Bacteroidota bacterium
GCTCCCAACTGTTCTGATTTTATTTATAAAGCAAATGATTTTGAACTCGGAAAGGAAAGCGTTGAGATCGCATTGCTGAGTGACTTTGGTACGGATTATTATCATACTGCTTACATAGCCAGACAGCTGAAAGATAGGAAATTTCCTTATGCCGTTCATCTCGGTGATATTTACTATGCCGGTAAGACTGACGAATATAAAAATAATTTTAAAAAATGGATCGATCCTGTTCTAGAGTCGACTTCTTTTTACACATTGAATTCAAATCACGATATGATGTCAGGATCGGAATCTTATTTCAAATATATATCCGAAAGATTAAGCAAACACAAAAATCAAAGGCAGGTCGGAAGTTATTTTTGTCTGAGATTCGGAAAATTTCAACTGATCGGAATAGATACGGATTACTTCGGCATCAGCAGATATGAAAACGATAGATTAAAGAAATGGCTAAAGGACAGACTTACAGAAGGAAGAATGGAAAACATGTGTAACATTCTCCTTAGTTCTAATTATCCTTATATATATGACAGCTATGAACCTTCGGTACTGCTTGATAAAGACCTCAGAGAAATTGCAATAAGGGAACAGCTCGTCGATCTCTGGTTCTGGGGAGATTCTCATTACTGCGCATTGTATGACAGAAATACTATACTGCCTTTCATTGGAAGCTGTATAGGACACGGTGGCTATCCTTACAAAAAAGCCGGATATGATGAAGTGAAAAAAGGAAACATCTATCCGCCTCCGGTAAGATTTCTTGAGACAAAATCAAGATTCTGGAAATGGCCGAATCTCAGGCCTGATATGGGAAATAACGGTTACTGTATTCTAAGACTGAAGAATTCACAGGAAGTCGAGCTCGAGTATATTGACTGGATGAGCTATCCGAGGTGCAATGTAAAATTGAAATTCAATCAGCACGGACAATTTGTAATAAATGAGTGCAATGAATTTGACATCTGATCAGATTTAATTTTATAAAATATTTTTAGTATTTATTTTTAATTAATATCATGGCTGAAGTTAAAAAAAGGTCTTCTAAAAAAAAGAAAACATTCAAAGAACGGGCAAAAAATATTTCAACCAGAAAAAATAAAGAATTCATTTATACTTTAGATGCCCGCCCTGATACGGTAGATTTCAGGGATCTTATGTATATACCGACTCTAAAGGAAGTTCCGAAAGCAATAAGACTTAGTGAATTCAAAAGAAAATATCCTGCTGTTAAAATTCTTGATCAGGGAAAAGAAGGCACCTGTACAGGATATGCGCTTGCCAACATTGCAAATTTTCTGCTTAGCTCAAGATCTGATTCTCCGGACAATAATTGTGTAAGTCCTGAAATGCTTTACGAATTTGCAAAGCGGTATGATGAATGGCCGGGAGAAAAGTATTCCGGCTCTAGTATCCGGGGAGCTATTAAAGCATGGCATAAGCACGGAGTCTGCTCTTATGATGTATGGATGGAAACAAGAAAAAACAGATCTGACAGACCGAAGTTTGAAGCTTTCATTAAGGATTCTCAGACAAGGCCGCTCGGTGCGTACTTCCGGGTCAATCACAAGGATCTTGTAGCAATGCACAATGCGATGGCGGAAGTAGGAATTTTGTATGCTTCAGCTAATGTACATGAGAACTGGAAAAAGCCGGTTAAAAGAAAAAGCAATTTAAGTGATACTGAGTTTGAATACGTAGTAGAGTTTGATGCTGATAATTATCATATACTCGGAGGTCATGCTTTTTCAATTGTAGCCTATGATCAGGATGGATTCTGGGTACAGAATTCCTGGGGCGAGGATTGGGGTGACAAAGGATTTGCGAAAATATCCTACGATGACTGGCTTCTAAACGGGACTGATGTATGGGTTGCAAGACTTGGTGTGCCGGTGAATATACTTACAGGAAATGCCAAATCATCTGCATTTTCCATAAGCGGTCATGCTAACAGTGAATCAACTTTTTATGAATACAGACCGCATATAGTCAGTATTGGAAACAACGGCAAGCTGAAAGAAGACGGAACTTACGGAAACAGTGAGAAAGAACTCGTTAAAATTCTGGATTCAATTGACACGGTCATAAATGAATTTGAGAAGAAGAATAAAAAAAAATGGAAGAAGAGAAAGATACTGTTATATGCTCACGGAGGTCTCGTCCCGGAAGAATCTGTCCTTCAGAGACTTTCTGATTACAGGGAGACAATGCTAAATAATGAAATTTATCCTGTATTTTTTATGTGGCATTCTGACTTCTGGAGTTCTATAAAAAACATTCTTACTGATTCATTAAGTAAAAGGAAGACCGAAGATTTTCTCGGTGGAATCAAGGACTTTATGCTTGACAGAATGGATGACTTTCTTGAATATATATCAAGATTTCCTGGTAAATTGCTATGGGATGAGATGAAGGAAAATGCAATAGGTGCAACTGAAAACAAAGACGGCGGCGCTTTGAAATTCCTGAAACTGCTTCAAGAAAAAATAAGCGGTGATGATATTTATGAAATACATCTTATCGGACACAGTGCCGGAAGTATTTTTTTAGCACCTGTCATTAAATATCTGACTACCGTAGATGAAAAAGTACAAGGCACCGGAATAGAATCCTGTACTTTGTGGGCTCCTGCCTGCACTGTTGATATGTTTCTTGAATACTATAAACCGGCTATAGAAAATAAAACAATAAAAGATTTCAACTTATATACGCTTACTGACAAGGCTGAGCTTGACGATAACTGCGCGGGCATTTATAATAAATCTTTACTTTATCTTGTTTCAAATGCATTTGAAATCATTCCTAGAATACCTGTCACACTTCCTTACGGTACACCTGTTTTCGGAATGGAAAAATTTATTGATCCTTCTTACTGGAATGAAGATGAATTAAAGAAGATCAATAACTCCGGCATGAGAGAAAACTTTGAAAATAACAGGAATAACGCTAAGATCATAAAAGAATTATTCACAAGGTCAAATATATACTGGATTAAATCTCCGGATGATTCTCAAAAAAGTAATTCGCAGACACACGGAGGATTTGATGACGATAAGAGATGTCTCGAATCTACTTTTTCATCAATCATAAACAGTAAATCCAAAACTAAGAAAATGGGAGAAGATCTGATTCCATTTAACATAAAACACTCTTCTGTTTACATAAAAGAAAGAATTCAAAAACTCGCGGGTAAAATAAAATCAAATTAAATTTTTTAAAATTCTAAATTAAAGATATGGCAAAGCTAATTTCTCTGGTCATCGGTCTGAATAAAGTAAATAAATTGTCTTATGACGGTTTTTGGGATGGATCGCTTCCCTGCTGTGAAAAAGATGCTGATGATATATGCTCCATTCTGAAAGCCCTGAGCTACAATAAAATTAACCTTCTCAAGACTATGAAGGCAACACGGCAGAATGTTCTTAAAGGATTAAAATCGGCAGCAAAAGAACTGAAGAAAGGAGATCTGTTTACCATTTACTATTCCGGTCATGGAGGTCAGGTGCCGGATATCAACGGGGATGAAGCAGATGCAAGCGATGAGACCTGGTGCCTTTATGACGGACAGTTGATTGATGATGAATTATACTATGAATTTTCTAACTTCAAAGAAGGAGTCAGAATATTTGTGCTTTCTGACAGTTGTCACAGCGGAACAATGACCAAGGTAGCAATGATGAATGCGTCAGCTCCTGGATTAAAATCGAAAGACAAAATTTACAAAATGATGCCCGACGAAGTAATAGGTAAAGCTTATTACCGAAAGCGTGCATTGTATGATAAGATACAGAACAATGATCTTTTGAAAATATCAAATCCCGGCAACAAGGATTTTGCATTTAACATTCGTTCTTCCGTAAAACTGATCTCAGGCTGTCAGGACAATCAGTATTCTGAAGCAGGACTTTTCAACAGTCTGTTTACTGCCATACTGAAAAAGATATGGAAGAACGGTTCATTCAAAGGAAATTACAAGCTCTTTCATAAAAAAATATGCGAGCTGATGCCTCCGGATCAGACACCAAATCTTTATTTTATTGGACCTAAGGATAAAGATTTTGATCTTCAGAGACCATTTATTCCATCCAAATAATTTTTAATAATTTTAATTTAGCTAAATCATTATGAGTAAAAAATATTCTTTAAGTATCGGACTTAACAAAGTTGATCCCGCATCTTATGACGGAGAATGGGACGGAGCGCTTGCCTGCTGTGAAAAAGATGCAAAGGATATAAATTCCATTGCAGTTTCTCTTGGGTATGACAGAAAAGAAATTCTCCTTACCAAAAATGCGACAAGAGAAAAAGTAATAAATTGTCTTCAGGAATTTTCCAGGGAGCTGAAGACCGGTGATTATTTTCTCTTCTACTACTCCGGGCACGGAGGTCAGGTAATGGATGAGAATAATGATGAAGATGATGAGCTTGATGAAACCTGGTGTTTATATAATGGTGAATTGATTGATGATGAAATATATTATTACCTCTCAAGGTTTGAGTCGGGTGTCAGAATATATGTATTGTCAGATTCTTGTCACAGCGGAACAGTAATAAAAGCAGCTGTACGGAAATCATCACCGGATTATATTCAGAAGAGAAACCTTATAAAAAGCATGCCGGCGAATGTAGCAGTTAACTCGAATATGAAAAGAAAAAAATTCTATGAAAAGATACAGAAAGAAATAGTATCTAAGAAAGGCGGACCGGCTTTTGCAGACGGACAGTGGTCAGTCAAAGCTTCGGTCAGGTTATTATCCGGATGTCAGGACAATCAGGAATCAGGAGCAAGTCCAGATGCATTCCATAACAGTGATTTTACCGACCGGCTTTTACTAATTTGGAAAGGCGGTAATTTTAAGAATAATTACCAAAGCTTTCATAATAAAATCATTTCGGCAATGCCTTCTAATCAGACACCGAAAGTATTCTCTGTCGGACCTGAAGATCCTGACTTTGAAAGACAGTCGCCTTTTACGAATGCTGAAGCCGGGATATATTCTACCGGATCAACTCCATTAAAATACAACGGAGTTACACTTATCAAAATTGGATCAAAAGGTGAGCTTGTAAAAAAATGGCAGGAATTTCTGACCGGACAGGGATTTGATTTAGGAAAAGCTGACGGAGATTTCGGAAATAAAACCTTCAGAGCAACGATTGAATTTCAGAAGCAGCAGAATCTCAAAGCCGACGGCATAGCAGGAATGAATACATTTAATAAAGCAATAGCACTGGGATTTAAATTTCCCGGAGAACAGATCATTCCAGACGGTAAAGGCATTACGCGAGATCAGCTTTCTTATATTATGACAGGTGCTAAATCTGCTGACATAGATACATTTTTGAATCCTGTAAATAAGATCATGACGAAGTATGAGATAAATACTCCTTTAAGAATATGTCATTTTCTGGCACAGGTCGGTCACGAAAGCGGAAGCCTCAGATATAAGGAAGAGATAGCAAGCGGCAGAGCTTATGAAGGAAGAGCAGATCTTGGTAATACACATCCGGGTGACGGTGTGAAGTTCAAAGGTCATGGCTTGATTCAGCTTACAGGAAGACTTAATCATACTGATTATTCAAATTATGTCGGAGATCCTGATTTATTAGTAAATCCAAAACGAATAGCCCTTGAGCCTGAGCACAGTGCCGGTGCTGCAGCATGGTTCTGGATGACCAGAAAACTCAACCCTCTTGCAGATCAGGATGATATTATTAGAATTACAAAAAAAATTAACGGTGGATTGAACGGAATGGCGGACAGAAGAGGATACCTTCAAAGAGCAAAGAAGGTATTGATGTGAATCATCTTAACTTTGTTTTTTTAATATTTAACTGACTCATTAAGATATTATTTTATCTCAGGATAGTTATGAAGTTTATAATTTATTAAATTCATCTTTTCATCTGATACAGTTGAATCAAAACTGTTAATTGTTCATTTCTTTTCTTTCATAATAAAGTTAATTTTGCATTCAAATTAACACTACAATGATAGAAATAAAGAATCTCAAGAAAAGATTCGGAGATAAAGAGGTATTAAGCGGAGTAAATCTGAATATTGACAAAGGCATAACGCTTGTTATAATAGGAAGAAGCGGCTGTGGTAAATCAGTATTGCTTAAGCATATAATAGGATTACTTACTCCTGACGAGGGAGAAATACTTATTGAAGGTCAGAATATATCCACAATGAATGAGAAGAATGTTTATGAAATAAGAAAGCAATTCGGCTTTTTATTTCAGGGCGCGGCTTTATTCGATTCAATGAATGTAGAAGAGAATATCGGTCTTGCATTGAAAGAGAATACAGATATGAAAAAAAGCGAAATTGCCGATATTGTTGCTGAAAAGCTTGAAATGGTAGGTCTTCCCAACATTCAGAAAATGAGACCTTCTGATCTTTCAGGAGGAATGAAGAAAAGAGTTTCACTTGCGCGGTCATTGGCTACGAATCCGGAGTATATTCTTTATGACGAACCTACAACCGGATTGGACCCTGTAATGAGTGATCAGATAGACGAACTTATAAAGGATCTTGCTCTCAAACTTAAAGTTACTTCCATTGTAGTTACTCATGATATATTCAGTGTGTATGATGTAGCAGATCAGGTAGCAATGATGCATGAGGGAAAAATATATTTTCACGGGACACCTAAAGAGCTAATAGAAACTGATGATCCGCTGATTAGAGGATTTCTTAACAGGACAGATAAGAGAATCTGATTAATCTGGGATTCAGATTTGGATTATCTGATTTTTTTTTCAGTTAACAATATAATTTTTGTTTTTATAAATTCGATTATCCTGTTAACACTTAAATTGCTAATTATTTAGAGAATTATTATTAACATTTCTAAATAATATAAATTCGAAATCTCAAATTCCAAATTTTATTCAACTTCCCCTTCGGCCCGATTCCAGCCTTTCCATCCGCCATCCATTGAAATCACATTTTCATATCCCATTTTCTGAAGGGATTCCGCAGCAAGCGCTGATCTGTATCCGCCACCGCAATAAAGTACTATCTTTGTATCGTGCGTAGGTATATGCAGATGAATATCTCTTTCAAGAATTCCCCTTCCAATGTGAATGGCTCCTTTAATATGAGAATTGTTGTATTCATTATCTTCCCTTGTATCAACCAGAATAAAATCCTCTTTTTCTTTCATCATTTTCATAACATCTTCAATGGTACATTCAGTAATATTTTTTTTTGATTCTGCGCAAAGTTCGTGAAAAGTTTTTTTCATATTATACTTTTTTTATTATTGTTATATATTAATTATTACTCTTGTCATATTTACAATATCATCTGAACTGCATCCGCGCGAAAGATCCATTATAGGTTTCGCAAGTCCCTGAAGAATGGGTCCTGTTGCCGATGCCCCTCCAATTCGCTCTGTAATTTTATATGCAATGTTGCCTGAATTCAGATCAGGAAATATAAAAACATTTGCATCGCCTTTTATTCTTCCTGAAGGGTTTTTTCTTAATGCAATTTCAGGAACAAATGCTGCATCGAATTGCAGTTCACCGTCACATATCAGCCCGGGATTTCGTTTTTTTGTTAAATTATATGCTTCAATAATTTTCTCCAGTGATGCATCCTTAGCGCTTCCTTTCGTTGAAAAAGACAAAAATGCAACTCTTGGCTTCAGACCTGTTAATTTACGAAAGTTTTTTGCTGTCTGCAAAGCAATTTCCGAAAGCTGTACGGCATCCGGATCAGGAATAACTCCGCAATCAGCATAAGCAAACACTCTGTTTTTTAATTTATGTCTGCCGGGAAGATCAAAAAGAAAGAATGAGGATACTGTTTTGTTATTCTTCTGAAGCCCTATAAGCGAAATAGCATTTCGCAGAACATCCGAAGTAGAATAAACACTTCCGGCAATAATTCCGTCTGAAAATTTATTTCTGAGAAGCATACAGGAAAATGTCAGCGGGTCTTTCAAATCAATCTCAGACTGCTTTAAGCTGTATTCAGGTTTCTTCTTTATTTTTATACCATAATATTCTTTCACAAAATCAGAAGCAAAACCAATGTCAATAATTGTAAGGTTCTTATCCGGTTTTATAAATGTTTCAATATTTTTTACTGAGGAATCTGAGATCAAAATAATTTTTGCTATTTCTTTTTTTAGAATTATCTTAACTGCTTCAATAACTCTCGGGTCAAAAGATTCCGGTAATATGATCGTCTTTAATTTCTTACGGGATTTAATCATATGATTTAATGTAATGTTAGATTTCAGAAAGCTGTATTTTAATTCTCTAAATTCAACTTTCAACTTTTAACTGTAATGATCCCACCACCTATCACATCATCCCCATCATAAAATACTGCTGACTGTCCCGGAGTAATGGATTTTTGCGGAGAGTCGAATACTACTTTAATCTGATCTTCATCTGTTTGTTCGATTACAGCGTCGTGTCCGGCATCATTATATCTGATTTTCACATTCGCCTTCATCGGCTTATCTATTTTATCTGTTAACATCAGATTTATTTCTTTAGTATAAAATTCACTATGATAAAGAAACTGCTCTTCATCCACAAAGACAACATTATTATCAGCATCTATCTTTGAAACGTAAAGTCTTTTACCTATTGCGACATTTAGACCTTTTCTCTGACCTATTGTATAATAAGGATAACCTTTATGCTCACCAATTTTTTTTTCATGAAATACCAGGTCACCACCCGACAATTTTTCATTCAAACCCGGATTTCTCAATTCTAAAAGGTCCCGGTAATCATCATTCGGTACAAAGCATATCTCCTGTGAATCAGGAGTATCAGCAGGCTTCAGTCCCATTTCTCTGGCAAGTTTTCTGATTTCAGTTTTGTCATATTTTCCAAGAGGAAACAAAGTTTTTCCCAGAGCATACTGCGAAACCCTCCATAATGCATATGACTGGTCTTTTTTTCTGTCTTTGGCAACTGACACAAAAAACCTTTTTGAATTTACATCCTGATTAACCTTTGCATAATGACCTGTAGCAATATAATCAGCTCCGAGTGATTCAGCTTTTTCAAGTAATGCTCCCCATTTAATTGATTTATTGCATAATACACAAGGATTAGGGGTATTTCCTTTCAAATACTCCGAAATAAAATTGCTGATAACTACATCATTAAATTTTTCCGTAAAATCCAGTGTATAATGATTAAACCCAAGATTCTGAGCTACATTTCTGGCGCTGTAAATCGTTTCAAGTGAACAGCAACCTGAATCCTTTTCCGGCACATCATCATACCCCCAGGTTTTCATAGTAATTCCGATCAGATTATATCCTTCATCCTTTAATAAAGCTGCTGCAACGGAAGAGTCTACTCCCCCGCTCATAGCTACTACAACTGTTTTATTTTTATTATCTTTAATCATAATATTTAGTGTAAAATATGAATAGTATTTTTTGAAAAAAAGTTATAAAAAAGAATTGTAATTTACAATTAAAAGCCCTAAGTTTACTCATTCAAAAATATAATAAGGAGCAAAAAGCATGTCAAAAAGATCATTGTTAGTAATGTCTTTTTTATTTGTTTTTACTTTTAGCGGAGCGATTAGCGATTTATCGTCATTGAGTGCGAAAACCAGCAGCAACACAGAACTATCCGCAAAGAGAAAAAAAAATAAAAAAGGAACTACCAAAAAGAAATCTTCAAGAAAATCTTCAGGAAAGAAAAAATCTTCGGGAAAAAAGAAATCTACAGGTAAGAAAAAAACTTCAGGAAAGAAAAAATCTTCGGGAAAAAAGAAATCATCCGGAAAAAAATACAGCTCAAAGAAAAAGGGCAAAAAAAGCAAGAGAACTTCTAATAAAAGAGTAAATTCTTACAGAAGTTATAATTCCGGTTCTTATACACCGCCTAAGACTTATGAATATAATACCAACAGCGGAAGTGATAATTCAAGCAGGGAATTCAAAAGAACTACTGAACCTACAGAATCATTCAAAAAAGAACCTAAAAAAGAAGGTGAATAGTAAAACTATTTAAGAAATATTTTATAAAAAACCCGGATTTCAGTATGATATCCGGGTTTTTTTTTTAGAATTTCGTGATAACTAAGTTGAAGTATAAAATCTAAAATAGCTGATAGATAAAGTAAAAAATTAGATTGGATATTTCTAATCTACCTCGAAAATCCGCCGAAGGGTAACATATAAACTACTCCAAGAGGGTCAAGCATTTGTTTGAGTTCATCTGACGGATTTCCGTAAACCGTAAAGTTTTTAATTTCAAGTACCGACATGAATCTTTTACCGAAATTTTTAAAAAAAGATTTCAAATGAACAATAGTAGCTGATGAATCACTGTAATTTTCAAATAAGTGACAGAATTTTTCATCTGCACTTATGAACCATTCATAATTAATTGCTTCCGGTTCATTAGACTTCGTTGATTCAGTTAGTTCACTCATCAGAATTCTAAGATTCTCTAATTCGCCTTCTTTGATCTTTGTTACCAATACCCAGAAAATATTTGAGTTCATTCTATATTTAATTTATTTTATAAAATTATTTTAAAAGAAATGTAAAATGCAAAATATCCCGATAAAATTATATGCTATTAATAAATTTAAAAGGATGATTCAAAATTCAAACAAGAAACTCCTTTCAATTATTAACTAATGATAGATTTTATCTTAAAATCAATTTCACTATTTTAATTTAAATCAGGAGTTGAAAACTAATTGAAAAGCAAGGAAATAAATTCATATATAAAAAAGTCTGCTGAATTTTCAAAACCTATCCTTGAACATCTGCGGCAACTTGTACACGATACGTGTCCTGAAGCTCAAGAAAAAATGAAATGGAGCTTTCCACATTTTGATTACAGGGGTAAAATGATGTGCAGCATGGCCGCTTTCAAGCAGCATTGTGCTTTTGGCTTCTGGAAAGCTAAGCTGATGGTAAATTCACAGAAACTATTTGCAAAATACGGCAAGACAGCAATGGGTAATCTTGGCAAGATATGCAGTCTGAAAGATCTGCCTCCTGATAAAATACTCCGTGCTAGCATCAAAGAAGCAATGAAACTTAACGAAGAGGGAGTAAAAGTTATAAAGCCAAAATCTGCTCATAAAGGTGAAATAAAGGTACCTGAATATTTGCTTTCTGAATTAAAGAAAAACAAAAAAGCATACGTTACTTTTAACAGTTTCAGTCCTGCTCACAGAAGAGAGTATGTTGAATGGATAACTGAAGCTAAGACGGAAACTACACGCAAAAAAAGACTTGATACTGCTATTGAATGGATGAAAGATGGTAAATCAAGAAACTGGAAATACACAGCAAAAAAATCTAATTAATGAAAAAAATAATCATCGTCTTACTTTCACTTTTCTTAGTTTCGGGGTGCAGAATAAAAGATGCAGAAGAAACAGTAAATCAATCATCTCAGGATCCTAATATTGTCAACAATACTTTAAAACAGATATACTACCAGGGAATGTATAATTTCTCAGATAATACCGGAAAATTTACGGTGTGTGGCTCAGGAAGGAACTATCTTTTATCATCACTTGGAGCCAACAAGACTCTTGATTCTGCTTACAAAACCTTCTCAATTTCAAGATCAAAAAGAAAGTTGTATTTGACAGCTGAAGGATTTACTTCTGTAGATCAAAGAAAAAACAATAAAGAATTCGATACTGTACTTGTCATTACCAGAATAATTTCATCAGATTCAACTTTTTCCTGCGAATAAATTTATTTAGCTGAACATGTTTATACTTTTATCCGTAATAGCACATTAGCAGTTATTAAGAACCATCAATATTTATATGAGGTAGTTAATTCAAAAATTAAATTACAACAATGAAAAACTTTTTTTCTGTTTTAGGTCTGATTTTAATATTTTCCATACAAAGTAATGTGCAGGCACAATGGTCTTATCCGGTATCAAAGACCGTTGACAGCAGCAATACTTATTACGGTGAAACTATAAGCGACCCTTACCAGTGGATTGAAGACCTGAAAAGCGATGAGGTCAAAAACTGGTTCAGGTCACAGGCAAATTATACAGATGACGTAATTTCCAAGATACCCAACAGGGAAACTCTCGCCGGGGAAATGTCTGAACTCGATAAAGTAAAAAAAGTTAAATACAGTTCTATTGCCGAAAGAAATGGCATTTACTTTTATGAAAAGCGACTTCCCGGAGAAGAAATAAGCAAACTTTATTCAAGAAAAATTAGTACAGGTGAAGAAACTTTACTGTTTGATCCTGAAACTTATGAGTCGGGGAAAAAATATACTATGGGCTCCTGGATAATCAGCGATAATACAAAAAAATTAATTCTTGCAATTACTGAGAATGGAAAAGAAAGACCATTTTTAAGGATAATGAATATGGAAAACAAAACTTTCTATCCGGACAAGATAGATGCTGCTTATGCATCCGGCTGGCTTGAAGGTTCTGATGATACTTTTATGTATCTGAAACTTCAGAGTGACGACGTTCACAAATTGGAATCTAATCTTAACTCAAAAGTGATGATCCATAAAATAGGTGAAGATTTATCAAAAGATAAACTGATCCTCAGCCGTGAACATGATCCTGGATTAGATATCAAGCCTGAAGAATATCCTTATATTGCCTGGTATGAATTCAGTGATTATATATTCGCAGGTAAAGGATCTGTTGATAATAATCAGGAATTATATTATGCACCAAAATCAGAACTATTATCGGGAAAAATTAACTGGAAACCATTATGTAAAAAAAATGATGAGATTACATATTTTATTGCTCACGGTGATAAAGTATATCTGCTTTCCTCCAAAGATGCTTCTAATTTTAAGGTAATTTCGACGAGTTTAAATAAACCGGATCTTGCAAATGCAAACCTTATAATGAAAGGTGGTGACAAGAAAATTGAATCCATCGGAAATACAAAAGATTTTTTAATTATCACTCAGATATACAATGGAATTGAAACAACAATCAGTAAAATGAACTTTGAAAACAGAGTCCTCACACCGGTAAATCTGCCTCTTAAAGGCTCTATCAGTGTGGATCCGGTCAGTCCTTTTTCTAATCAGTGCTATGTATGGAACAGTTACTGGACTACCCCGTCTAATCTTTATTCATTAAATCTCGAAAACGACGAATTTCAAAAAGGACCATTCAATGTGGAATTTGAATTCAGCGGAATAGAGAATATAGTATCTGAAGAAATTGAAGTTCCATCTCATGACGGTGCAATGGTGCCGCTTTCTATTATATATGATAAAACAAAAATCAAGAAGGACGGAAGCAATATATGTTATCTTGACGGTTACGGTGCTTACGGCTATTCCTCAAATCCGTATTTTAATACTTTTATGCTGCCTATGCTCAGCCGCGGAGTGATTTATGCTGTTGCACATGTAAGAGGCGGAGGTGAAAGAGGAGAAGACTGGTATAAGGCAGGCTGGAAAACAACAAAGCCTAATACCTGGAAAGATTTTATTGCCTGCGGTGAATATCTTATTGATAACGGATATACTTCAAAAGAAAAACTGGCTGGAACAGGCACAAGCGCCGGTGGCATTCTTATAGGGAGAGCAATTACCGAAAGACCTGATCTGTTTAAAGTCGCAATACCTCAGGTAGGTTGCCTAAATACTGTCAGAGCTGAATTAAGTCCTAACGGACCTGTAAATATTCCAGAATTCGGTACAGTAGAAATAGAAGAAGAATACAGGGCTTTGAAAGAAATGGATTCTTATTTACACCTGACACCAGGTGTAAAATATCCGGCTACCCTTATTACAACCGGCTTTAATGATCCGCGTGTAATATCCTGGATACCGGGAAAGTTTGCCGCAAAAATGCAGAACATAAGCTCGTCTGACAATCCGGTATTACTGAAAGTTGATTACAGTACCGGACACTTCGGAGGTGAAACCATGTCTGATTATTTTAAAAATCTTTCAGATATTTATTCTTTTATAATGTGGCAGTGCGGTGATCCTGATTTTCAGCCTAAAGCAAACTGATATGTTAAGTTTTCGGAATTCTGTTTTAGAAACCAAAAGGAATCCAGATTGATTTTGGATTCCTTATGTAAGTTTATAAAATATCTACTTCGTGAAAATGATTTTCAAGATCTGATTAGACAGAGTTCAAAAACTTATTTAAATAATTTATAAAACTCCACTAATATAATATCTTTTATTTATTATACTATATTAATTCTATCCCAAAAAATTTTTCCACTATAGTTAGGATCTATGTAATTACAATAATTTATTCCACTGTAACAACCTTTGCAAGATTCCTCGGCTGATCAACATTGGAATTCCTTGCGGCTGCTATATAATAAGACAAAAACTGAAGAGGAATACTATTTATAATAGGTGAAAATAATGGATGAACATCTGGTACCCTTAATATATAATCCGAATATTCATTTATATCTTTATCATCTTCGGAAGCCAGCGTTATTATCTTACCTTTTCTTGTTTTTACTTCAACTATGTTGGAAATAATTTTCTGATAAGTCGAATCCTTTGGAGCAATAAAAACCACCGGCATATTCTCATCAATAAGCGCAATGGGTCCGTGCTTCATTTCTGCAGCAGGATAACCTTCGGCATGAATATATGAAATCTCTTTCAGCTTAAGTGCGCCTTCGAGAGCAACCGGAAAATTAAGTCCTCTTCCGAGATAAAGGAAGTTTTTTGCATTTTTAAATTCTTCAGCAATGAATTTATAATCATTTTTTTTGTCAATTATCTGTCTCATTTTCTCAGGCAGCCCTTTTAACTCAGCTGCAATTTCTTTCAGATTCTTATCAGAAATGGTACCGTTATTTTTTCCGATCATCATCGTTATTAAAATCAAAGACATTATTTGACACGTAAAAGCTTTCGTAGATGCAACTCCGATCTCAGGACCTGCGTGAATATAAACCCCAGCATCTACTTCCCTTGCGATAACACTTCCAACACGGTTCACTATTCCCAAAGTAGTAGCTCCTGACTTCTTGGAAAGCCTCAATGCTTCGAGTGTATCCAGTGTTTCACCGCTTTGGCTGATTACAAAAATCACATCATCTTTATTGATTACCGGGTTTCTGTATCTGAATTCAGATGCATATTCAACTTCAGCCGGTATCCCGCAATATTGTTCGATTAGGTATTTACCAACAATTCCTGCATGCCAGGCAGTACCGCAGGCAACAAAGATTATTCTTTTTGCATTAAAAAGCTTTTCCTTTACATTCTCAAGTCCTCCGAGCTTAACAACTCCGGTATCAAAATTTATTCTGCCTCTGTAAGTATTTTGAATTGTATCTGGCTGTTCACATATTTCCTTGAGCATAAAGTGTTCAAAATCCCCTTTTTCAATTTCTTCGAGGTCAAATTCAATTTTCATAACTTCTCTGTGAATATCTTCATCATTTATCGTCTTGATCTGAAATCCGTCTTTTCTTAAAATTGCCATTTCACCGTCTTCAAGATAAATAACATTCTTTGTATGACTTATAATGGCAGCAGCATCTGATGATGCAATAATTTCATCCTGACCGATGCCAAACATAAGCGGACTTCCCATTCTTGCTATAATTATCTTATCAGGTTCATCTTTGCAGAGAACAGCTATTCCGTAAGTTCCTTCGACTTCTGAAAGAGCAAGCCTAACTGCAATTTCAAAACTTTGTTTTGCTATAAAATAATACTGAATTAAATTTGCCAGTACTTCTGTATCTGTTTCAGTAGAAAAGGTAAATCCTTCCTGCTGAAGTTTTGTCTTTAATGTCAGATAATTCTCAATTATTCCGTTATGTACTATTGAAATATTCTTGGTCATATCGAAATGAGGATGAGCATTTGTATCATTTGGATCACCGTGTGTAGCCCAACGCGTATGACCTATTCCGGTGTTACCTTCCAGCAGATCCTTATCAAAATTACTTTCAAGTTCTTTGACCTTTCCTGCTTTCTTAACAACATTTATATTATTTTCCTTATCAATGACTGCTATACCTGCAGAATCATATCCTCTGTATTCAAGCCTTATCAGACCGTCATAAATAATCTGCAAAGAATTTCTTTTTCCTATATATCCCACTATTCCGCACATATATTATTTCTCCTTGTTTTTATTAATAAGTATTGAGTATTGAATATTAAGCATTGCTCATTATCCATTGTAATTGTGCCGAAAAAGGGAGTCGAACCCTTACGAGGTTTAAGCCTCGCTGGATTTTGAGTCCAGTACGTCTACCAGTTCCGTCATTTCGGCTGTTTTGACAAAGTGAAGCAAATTAACAATCATTTTGAGTTTATTCAACTCATTAATAATATTATATGAGAATTGGCAATCAGACCCGCGTTGAAACCTATAATTTGTAAATTGTAATTATCAATTATAAAAAAATTTATAATTAATATTTATTTAAAGTACTGTCCAAAATAAATATGAATAGCTTATTATATGCATAATTTGGTTCAGAATAAAACTTAATTTTCTCATTTAAAAACAAACCCGCATATGAAAAATTGCCGTTAAGAAATTCTGAACAATGGCGTAAGCAAAAATCACTTGTC
>DAIPYG010000075.1:0-10820 GCA_036782875.1 Bacteroidota bacterium
GTAATTCATAACTCGTAACTCGTAACTATTAATTTGTAATTTGTAATTTGTAATTTGTAATTTGTAATTTGTAACTCGTAACTATTAATTAGTATTTAATAATTGCTTCAAGAAGTACCATCTCGCTGGAAAATCCCGGACCCAGTGACATCATAAGAGTATAACCTTTTTCAAATCCTATCTCAATAAATCTGTCAAGTACATACAAAACAGTTGCGCTCGACATATTGCCGAATTCTTTAAGGACTTCTCTGGTATTATTCATTAACACCGGATCAATATTCAAAGCATCAATGTAAGCATTAATAACTTTAATACCGCCAGGATGAGTTACAAAATTTTTAATATCACTGATCGTTAAGTTCTGTTTGTTTAAAAAGGAATAAATATCACCTTTCACATTTTGATTTACTATGTTCGGAATGTCTTTCGAAAATACGACTTTAAAACCTTCATCGAGTATCTCCCATCCCATGACATCAAGAGTATCATAATACAATTTGCTCCGGGAATCAATAATTTTTAAACTAAAGTTATTTTTGTTTGCATTCTCATTCTCATCACCTTTTACCAGAACCGCTGCTATGCCGTCAGAGAATAATCCTGTTGCTATGAAATTACTCTTTGAAACATCATCTCTTATGAAAGTCAGCGAGCATAGTTCCGCGGATACAACAGCCACAAGAGCCTGCGGATCAGCTTTTGCTATAGTGTTTGCTTTTGCAATTCCAGAAACTCCGCCAGCGCATCCCAGACCCCATAATGGATACCGGTTAACATTAGGATTCAATTTCATTTCGTTAATTATCAGAGCATCAATGCCGGGCGTTGAGATACCTGTGGAAGAAATGAATATTATATCTGTAATTTCATTTTTATCAATTCCGGAACTTTCTAATGACTGCTCAATCGCCTGAACTGAATACTTAAGTGACAATTCAATGAAAAGATCATTTTTCTGTTTAAATGTTTTTTGTGAACGGAAATAATCAACGGGAACGCAGATATTCCTGAAATCGATCTTTGCATTTTCAAACGATTCCAGCAATCTGTCAATGTCATTGAATTTTCCTGTGAAAGTTTCCCTTGCGAAGTTTTTTAATTCAGACTGAGGACATTTATATGGAAGTACAATTTTGGAGACTGATAATATTTCCGGCAATTTGATCTATATTGTTTAAAAGTGTAACGTAATTTACAATTCTTAAAGTTCAATTTGAATGTAATAAATAACAGCCCGATAGGATTATAAAACCACAAGTTCTCAAAGACACTAATAATATTGCCCTGAATAAAAATCTATGTGCATTTGTGTCTTCGTGGTTTTCTATTTTAATATTATGTTTTTACAATTTTACAAAAGTTATGATGATCAAATAGAAAAGAAATTTATATAGATTGTATTTTTATATTTACATCAAATACTTATTTTGAGGACTAAATTAAAATCAAATATATATGTCAACAAGACGTGAATTTCTGAAACAAACTTCACTGATTGCCGCAGGTGCAATCGTAGCTAACAACAGTTTTGCATTAAATATATTTGCCAAACCTAAAGTAATAATTCTCGGAGCTGGATTTGCGGGACTTGCCGCAGGAAAGATGCTGGTGGAAAACGGTTATGATGTCTTAATTCTTGAAGCAAGAAACAGAACAGGCGGCAGAGTGTTTTCTTATGATATAGACGGAAAAGATGAGAAGGATGATCTTGTGATCGAGCTCGGTGCGGAATGGATCGGACAGTCACATGAAAGACTTCTTGCGCTCTGCAAAGAACTTAATATAGAGCTGAAGAATAACCAGTTCAAAGACCGGCTTATATATGACAATAAATTTTTCAATCCGGGCGAATGGGATTACTCTGCAGACTGGAATACGAAATTCGATAAGATAATCAAGGATTACGCAACTATGACTGAAGCTGACAAAATAGCACTCGATAAAATGGACTGGTGGAGATTCCTGATGAATAATGACATTCCTCAGAAGGATCTCGACATCAGAGAATATGCAGACAGCACAGATTTCGGAGAATCAATAAGATTCGTATCTGCTTATGCGGCTCTTGCAGAGTATGCAGAATCGAGCGATACAAATGAAATGGATTACAAAGCCAAAGGAGGTAATCAGCAGATTATAAAAGGTTTAGCCGATAAAGTCGGAATGGATAATATTAAACTGGGACACAAAGCTGAATCTGTAAGCTATGGTTCAGGCATAAAGATCCGCTGCACTGACGGCAGTGTTTTCGAATGTGATAAGCTTATCTGCACTCTGCCAACTTTTTCAATAAGCAAAATTAAATGGGAACCTCTCCTTCCGGCAGATAAAAGAAATGCCATCAATGAACTTCAGTACTGCCGCATAAATAAATCAGCAACTCTTTTCAGTGAACGATTCTGGAAAGATGAATCTTTCAGCATTATTACTGATACTTTTTCTCATTACTTTTATCACGCTACCAAGAATCAGAATAATCCTAAAGGCGTTCTCATATCTTATTCTGTCGGAGATAAAGCAGATATAATTTCCAGACTTAATATAGAGGCAAGACAAAAAGCCGTTGCGGAATCTCTGAATGTTGCATTTGGAGATGTGACAAATTTAATGGAAACCAATGTCAATTATTACTGGGGTACTGATGAGTATTCGAAAGGCGCTTATGCGCTGTACGGAAAAGGACAGTGGTTCAGTGTAATGCCAGTGCTTAAGGAAAAAATGAAAGACATATATTTTGCCGGTGAGCACGTAGCCGAATGGCAGGGATTTATGGAAGGCGCGGTTGTCACCGGAGAAGAAGCTGCTAAAGAGATAATGAGCTGAATTGAAAAAAAATACGGATAATATATTTATAGTCGCAGGTGAATCTTCAGGAGATATGCATGCAGCATCTCTCATTAAAGAGATAAAAACCCTGAAACGGGATATAAGTTTTTCCGGAATAGGAGGACCCCGGATGCTTCTGGAAAAAGTGGATCTTCTTTATGATATAAGCCAGGTCAATTTCATAGGATTTTCTTCAGTGATAAGAAATATAAAAAAGATCAAATCAATTCTTGATAATTGTATTTTACAGGTAAAAAAAACTGATCCTCTGGCTGTTATACTGGTCGATTATCCCGGTTTCAATTTAAAGCTCATTACAGGAATAAGAAAGTTTTATAAGGGAAAGATCATCTATTACATTTCTCCGCAGCTCTGGGCCTGGCATAAAAGCAGAATCAATATCATCAAAAAATATGTTGATCTGATGATTGTAGTATTTCCTTTCGAAGTTGATTTCTATGATAAGGAAGACATTAAGGCAGAATATGCAGGACACCCGCTTGTTAAACGGATTGACAGCTTTCTTTCCGGTACCAAAAAGTCAGTTTCGGATAAAATTAATATCAGCATACTTCCAGGAAGCAGAAAAGATGAGATAGACAGAATGCTGCCTGTCCTGGTGAAGACAGCTGATCTGTTTGATAAAGATTTTGACTGTACCGTAAATTTCATCTGTTCAACTAATTTTGATATTTCTTATTATAAAAAGTTCATAAAGAATAAAAAATATAATATTGTTCATGATAAGGAAGATTCAGATCTGAATTACAAAACAATTCTGAACTCTGATCTTGTGATAACGAAATCAGGCACTTCAACAATGGAATGCGCATTGATCGGAACTCCTTTCTGTGTCGTCTATAAAACCGGAGAGCTGAATTACTCAATTGGAAAGCGTCTCGTAAAAGTTGACCATATAGCCATGGTAAATATCCTTCTCGGTAAAAGAGCCGTCAAAGAATTTCTGCAGAATGAAATGACGCCTGAGAATATTTATGAAGAAGGGAAAAAGATTCTTACGGATAAAATTTATACTGCCGGAATGAAAAAGGATTTTTCATTGCTAAGAAGCATTCTCTCAGACAAGGATGCTTCTGCAAATGCAGCGGGAATAATTGTTAAGTTTATAAATTCAGATAAGAATTGAAAAAAATACTCAAAGCGCTTGGTCATACTCTGCTTCCGGTATTAATAAATTTACTTATCCGTACATTAAAAATAAAAATTCACGAACTGCCTGATAAGGATAAAAACTTCGTGTTCATTTTCTTTCATTCGCAGATGATAATTGGCTGGTGGCTTTTCAGAGACAGAAGGTCTGCTGCACTAGTATCTGCTAGCGAGGACGGTGATATTCTCAACCGGCTTCTTGTAAAATGGAGATATAATGTTGTGAGAGGCTCAAGCTCTAAAGGCGGAAAAGATGCATTAAAGGAACTCATTGAGATAGTGAACAAAAACTATTCTGCTGTTATAACTCCGGACGGACCGAGAGGTCCTGCAGGTGAAATAAAGAACGGAGCTTTGATAGTTTCAAACAAATGCGGGATTCCTGTCATACCTGTGAAAATAGTTTATCACAGAAAAAAAGTTCTGACAAAAAGCTGGGATAAGTTTGAAATACCGCTTCCGTTTTCCGGATGTGATGTCTATTTCGGAAATGAATATCATTATGAAAAATATCTTGGTGAAAAAGAACTTTCCGCGCTCAAAGAAATCATTTCAAAAGAAATGTAACTGAAATCAGATACTATGATATTATTACGGATCATACTCATTCCATTCTCTCTGATTTATTCCGCGATGATGTATGTACGGAATAAACTTTATGATACGGGAATATTCAGGTCTCACAGAATTTCAAAACCTGTTATTTCTGTTGGAAATATTACAACCGGGGGAACGGGAAAGACCCCGCTGGTAATTCTTCTTGCAGATTATTATTTAAGCAAAGGAATAAAAACCGGAATTATTTCAAGAGGATACAAAAGAGAATCACAGGACCCTGTTTTGGTAAGTGACGGAATTATGATAAATGAGAATGCAGATGAAACCGGAGATGAACTTCTGCTGATTGCCGGAGAATTAATGAAAAACCACAGCGGAAATTTTTTCATTGCGGCAGACAGTGACAGAGTAAGAGCCGCTGAATTTCTCCTAAAGGAATTTGATCCTGACATAATAATACTTGATGACGGTTTTCAGAACAGAAGGATAAAACGTGATCTGGATATAGTTCTTTTTGATCACAGGAGTTATACTAATAATCGCTTTCTGCATTCATTCACTTTGCCGTCAGGCATTCTCCGCGAGAGCATGAATAATCTTAAAAGAGCAGATCTGATTATTCAGAATAATAAGTCCGAAGATGTGAGATTACTGCCGGTTCTCAAGAATTACTGCAAAGATATTTTAACGATGAGATATAAATCAGAATATTTTATGGATTATAAAAACAGTATTTTGGAGAAAGAAGATACGGGTGCAATATTATTTTCAGGAATCGCCGATGATGATTCATTCATTAAAATGGTAAAAAGCAAAGGCATTAGGATCAGAGAGACAATGAAATTTTCCGATCATCATGTTTATACAGATGCTGAAATAGATTTTCTTAAGAACAGATATTCTGATGATATTCTTTTTATAACAACAGAAAAAGACTTTGTTAAAATTAAACTTTTTAAGGATTTCATCCGAAACTATCCGGTATATTTTTTGAAAATGAAAGCTGAACCGGACATCAACAGCATTATTTTATACAACAAATTAGATACACTTCTAAAATGATAATTGGTTTAAGCAGAGTTGAAAAAAGACTTGAAAGATATACAGGCTGGCTTGATAATAATAACATTGAATACACAGTCCTTGACTATGAAAAGCATGACACGGATATTGATAAACTGGATGAATGCAGCGGTCTGATACTTTCCGGCGGAGTGGATATTTATCCGGAGATATATTGTGACTGGGATACTGCGGAGACCAAAGGAACTTACCTTCCCGAAAGAGACGGATTCGAATTAAATCTGCTTGAAAAAGCTATAGAAAATAAAATGCCGGTCCTTGGAATTTGCCGCGGCTGTCAGCTTATAAATGTGTATTTCAGAGGAAGCATGATCTTTGATATTGAAGACATCAGGAAAGTTAATCACAGAAAGATCTCGAAAACTGAAGACCGGACACACGGTATCAGGATAATAAAGGATACACTGATGTATGAAATTGTTCAGGAAGATTATGCCGAAGTAAACAGCGCTCATCATCAGTCCGCAGACAGACTCGGAGAAGGTCTTATGATGAGCGCTAAATCAGATGACGGAATTGTTGAAGCGATTGAATATGCAGATAAGACCGGTAAGCCATTTTTTATCGGTGTACAGTGGCATCCGGAAAGATTCAGCGATCTGAATGCGCCAGTCTCAAAGAATATACTGGATAAATTTATTTCAGAATGTAAAAGCTATTCATTAAAATGAGAATAATTAAAATACTTATATTTATTTTCTGTCTGATATTTTATTCCTGCACTGCATCAGAAACTGTAAAAGATTCTGACATTACATTTGATGAACTCAGGAAAAGAGTGAATGAAAATTCCCTGAAGCTGAAATCCCTCGATGCTGACGGTGAAATTTCCATAGACTCTCCGGAGCTTAGCAACTCCGGTTCCATTACCGTCAGCATAAATAAGCCGGACAGTGTATTTACAAAATTAGAAGGACCGTTCGGAATTGATGTAGCTGATCTTCTTATTACCAGAAATAATTTTATTTATTATAAGCCGATGGATAATACTGTGATCAAAGGTCCTTCCAATTCACATTATCTCGGCATTATTATGAAAATAAAGGTTGATTTCGATGATATCGTAAATGCATTCTCGGGGAAATACGTTTTCAATAATGATAATTATGAGGATGTTAAAATTTCAATGACGGGAAATAACTATCTCATTACTATGAAAAAAGATTCAGAGCTGAAGAAGTTCTGGATAAATTCCGAGAATTATTATGTGACCAAGCTGGGAACTTACGAAGCTAACGGTGATACTAAGATCGAGATCACTTATGAAAATTTTTATGAAAGGGACGGAATACATTTTCCAAAGAATATTTCAATAACCCGCCCTAAAGAAAAACAGAATATATGGCTGACCTATTCAAATGAAGAATTTAATAAGGAAAAACTTACTTACAGACTGAGAATTCCTAAAAGCGCTAAACAGGTTATATGGGATGGAAACTGAAATTAACAATTATGATGTATCTGTAATATTAACTCTTTTTAACAGCAGACAAACATTCAGACGTGCTTTAGAATCTGTTTTAAAGCAGACTTATAAAAACTTTGAACTGATAATTGTAGATGACGGAAGTACCGATGATATTGAAAATGAGCTGTTCCCTCTGCTTAAAGAAAATCCGGCTTTTAAATACATAAGGCATTCAAACCGGAAGCATCCTCTTTCCCTGAATACAGGTATTATGAATTCTTCAGGAAAATACATTTCATTTCTTGACTCTGATGATGAATACGGACCTGAGTACATAAAAGCGAGAGTTCATTTTCTTGAATCACATATTTATGCTGATCTTCTGTATTCTCCCGCAACTTTAATCGGCAATGAAGAAGATATGTTCGTTCCGGATGCTAAGGATAATTCAAAGCTTGTTCACCTGAATGACTGCATTATCGGAGGGACATTTTTCGGGAAAAGAAATGTATTCTTTGATATGAATGGTTTCCGTAACATATATTCTCATGATTCTGACTTTTATCAAAGAGCTTATGAAAAATTCAAAATTGTCAGGTTTGATAATTCAGATTATGTTTATTACAGAAACAATCCTGACAGTGTGATCAGTAAGTTAAAAAAGGAAACATCTATATGAATGATTCATCAGAAGATATGATAATGGCAGAATGCATTAATCTTGCAGGCAAAGGCAGAGGATCAGTATCTCCAAATCCTCTTGTTGGCTGTGTCATTATTAAAGACGGAATTATTATCGGTAAAGGATATCATAAGAGATTCGGAGAAGCGCACGCGGAAGTCAATGCGGTCAATGATGCCAAAAAGAAAGGCTTTGAATTGAAAGGCGCTGACGTATACGTCAACCTGGAACCCTGTTCCCATACAGGAAATACTGGTCCCTGTTCAGATCTGCTTGTGATGGAAAAAGTTGCTAATGTATTTATCGGTATGAAAGATCCTTATGAAAAAGTCAACGGCAAAGGCATTAAAAAACTCAGGGAAGCTGGCATAAAAGTACAAACAGGTATTCTTGAAAAGGAATGCAGAGAGCTGAATAAATTTTTCATTAAATTTGTAACTCAAAAAATTCCATATGTGAGTCTTAAGATAGCACAGAGCATTGACGGTAAGATCGCTCTGAATGATTACAAATCCAAATGGATCACAGGTGAAGCGTCAAGGAAATTTGTACATAAATTAAGAAGCGAATATGATGTCGTTCTCATCGGCAAGAATACTGCGAAGTATGATAATCCTTCCCTTTCAGTAAGGGATGTCAGAGGCAGGACACCTTACAGGATTGTTATAGACAATGATTCAACACTACCTGAGAATCTGAAATTATTTACCGATACAGATAAAGATAAGACCTTTGTACTGACTGGAATTTCAAAAAAATCCGTGACGGGGATTTATTCAAAGAATATAATAAGAGTAAAAGAGAAAGATCAGAAGCTTGTGATTAAAGATATGTTAAAAAAATTATACCATATGAATATTTCAAGTGTTCTGGTAGAAGGCGGGGCGAATCTGTATTCGCAGTTTGCTAAAACGGGAATGTTTGATGATATATATTTATTCATAGCGCCAAAGATCATCGGCAATGGAATTTCCTCATTCAATGATCTGGAAATACAAAAGCTAAGCGAAGCAAAAAATCTGGAGTTTAACTATGTTAAACAATTTGATAAAGATCTATTAATCAACTATAAAAAATGTTTACGGGAATAGTACAGGATACCGGTAAAGTTACCGGCAGAATAATAAAAGGAGACAGTCTTAAATTTCAGGTTGAACCCTCTGACAAGACGTTTCTGAAAGATATAAAAGCAGGTGAAAGCATTTCAATAAACGGCGCCTGTATGACTGTTGAAAGAAAAAGTCAGGGTAAATTTGAATTTACTACCGTTAATGAATCTTTGAGCAAGACTAATTTAAGTGTATTAAAGTTAAAGGACTTAGTAAATCTTGAAAAAGCCATGACTTTAAACAGCAGACTTGACGGACACATTGTTCAGGGTCATGTAGATACAACCGGTGAAATAAAGAAGATCAATACTTTAAAAGACAGCCGGGAATATTTTATAGAATTTTCCGGGGAATTCAGGCAGAATGTCATATATGTAGGCTCAATTTCCGTTAATGGGGTCAGTCTTACCATTGCTCAGATCATAAATGAAAGCCGGAAGAGCGTTCTGATAAAAGTTGCAATAATACCTCATACTTTCGAAGTTACAAATTTTAAGAATATGAAGGTAAATGATCCGGTAAACATTGAGTTTGACATGCTGGGGAAGTATGTGAAAAGAATATTTGATAAAAAAAGCTGATGCTTTTCTGATACATATTTTCTTATCAATAATGATAGTAAATTTATTGTAGTTTACTCCCTCATATTATTCTTCTAAAAAATAAAATCCGGAAGCTTCAAAGAAACTTCCGGAAAGTTTTTTACTGAATATTTAAAATTAAATACTATTTAAACAGTATAAATAATATAAACTAATTAGGCTTAATTACTATTTCGTCGCTTCCTGTTTGTTAATTTTTAACTTCTGATCCTGATATGCTTTCTTATCGTAGATCTTAATAGCCATGTCAATACACTCATTAGCCTTGTCTATATTCTTATTCTGCAGATACAGATCTGACATAATGAAATAAGCGCTTGCTTCATTTACTGTTCCGTTTACATACAAAAGACATTTTTCCAGTGTTTTTATGGCTTCATTCCTTTGTTCAACGGTAGATTTCTCATTCTTCATTGTCTGATAACCAACTCCAAGCAGATATCCGCCATAACTCTGCATTACATCAAAATCATTCTTTCCGAATTTTGCGAATGCTTCACTGTAAATTTGCTCAGTCTTAGCAAGATCCTCTTTTTCTGTATAATATCCTGCAAGATTCAGATATGCGTCTTTTACTTTTTCACTGTTTGGATATTCATTTATAAGAGACTGAATAGTCACAGGATCTTCTTTTACATAAGCCAGCATGAATTTTGCATCATCTGTATAACCCTTGTCATTGGCGGGATCCATTGAAATTGTCTTTTCAAGATATATCTTCACATCACCTTCCAGACCGTTGGATGTCATTTTATCCGCCATAAGATAATTTGCGACAGGGTCATTAGGATCAGCCTCAAGCATTTTCTTTATTGCTCCCAAAGTATTGACTCCGTTATTGTAGTCTTTCATTTTTACGATGAACTGCTCTGCAGGAAGATAACCATATATTCTGTCTATTTCCGTTCCGTCACTGCTTGCAAAAACAATTGTCGGAAATCCTTTAACTCCGTATTTCTTTGCCAGATCCGGTCCTTCGCCTTTTTCTGCATCAATCTTCCAGTTGATCTGATGCTCATTTGCAAATGCAGATACATCACCATTTGTATAGACTTTCCTGTCTGTCTCCACACACCATTTGCACCAGTCAGTTACAAAATCTATCATGACAATTTTATTCTGCTGCTTTGCCATATCAAGAATTTCCTGATAAGTACCGTTAGAAAAACTTACATCTTCTGCAAATGTTGTTTTAGTAACGATGAGTATGAAGAGTATTAAAAGACTCTTTATTATTGATTTCATTTTTCAGCTCCTTATAAAATTTAAACTTAATTTAATTATACTGAATTATATCTGCAATGTTATAAAGAAGTTCAAAAAATTCATAGAGTTCATAGAGTTCATAGAGTTCATAGAGTTCATAGAGTTCGTAGAGT
>DAIPYG010000075.1:10920-16032 GCA_036782875.1 Bacteroidota bacterium
TAGAGTTCGTAGAGTTCGTAGAGTTCGTAGAGTTCATAGAGTTCATAGAGTTCATAGAGTTCATAGAGTTCATAGAGTTCATAGAGTTCGTAGAGTTCGTAGAGTTCATAGAGTTCGTAGAGTTCGTAGAGTTCGTAGAGTTCGTAGAGTTCAAAGAGTTCAAAGAGTTAGAGTTCATAGAGTTCGTAACTCGTAATTTGAAACTCGTAATTTGAAACTCGTAATTTGAAACTCGTAATTTGTAATTTGTAATTTGTAATTATTTCCCAAACTGTTCTTCTTCCGTCGACCCTGCAAGAGCTACCGTAGCAGTATGTCCCGAAGTTATAGCCATCTGCACCTCATCAAAATAACCTGTACCTACAAATGACTGATGCTTTACAGCTTTGAATCCGAAATCTTTTTCAAGTGAGAATTCAACCTCCTGTAATCTGGTAAACGCGGTCATTCCAAGATCCCTGTAATGATGAGCAAGCTCAAACATTGCTGCATTGAGAGCATGGAATCCGGCTAAAGTAATGAACTGATATTTATACCCGAGTTCTGCAAGGTCTTCCTGAAATGTTGCTATCTGAGCATCATTTAAATTTCTTTTCCAGTTAAATGAAGGTGAACAGTTATATGCCAGCATCTTTCCCGGAAATTTTTCATGTATTCCTTTTGCAAATTCTCTGGCTTCTTCAATGTCAGGATGCGCTGTTTCACACCATATAAGATCTGCATAAGGTGCATAAGCAAGTCCCCTTGCAATTGCACATTCAAGTCCCCCTTTTATTCTGTAAAAACCTTCTTCAGTTCTTTCTCCGTGAATGAAATGATGATCTCTTTCATCTATATCACTTGTCATTAAGTGAGCGCTGTTAGCATCGGTACGAGCTATCAGAACTGTCGGAACTCCCATTACATCAGCAGCGAGTCTTGCTGATACGAGTGTATTGATAAATTCCCTGGTAGAAACCAATACTTTTCCTCCGAGATGTCCGCACTTCTTTGCAGAACTTAGCTGGTCTTCAAAATGAACTCCAGCTGCTCCTGCTTCTATCATCGCTTTCATAAGTTCGAATACATTAAGCGGTCCTCCGAATCCGGCTTCCGCATCTGCTACTATTGGGGCGAACCAGTACACATCATCCTTTCCTTCCAAATGTGATATCTGATCAGCTCTTATAAAAGCATTATTGATCCTTTTTACAACTGCCGGAACGCTGTCTGCCGGATACAGACTCTGATCCGGGTATGTCTGCCGCGCATTATTTGCATCTGCAGCTACCTGCCATCCGCTAAGATAAATTGACTTTAACCCTGCCTGAACCTGCTGAACTGCCTGATTCCCCGTCAATGCGCCGAGTGATCTTACAAATTTCTCTTTGTTCACAAGATCCCATAATCTCTCTGCACCAATTTTCGCCAGTGTATGCTCGATCTGTACTGAACCTCTGAGTTTATAAACTTCTTCTGCAGGATAAGGTCTCTTTATCCCTTCCCACCTTTGATCCTTTTTCCAGGATTCCTTTATTGCTTTGATCTGATCATTTTTTGTGCTCATAAGTATTTTTGTTTTTAGGTTTTTAAATAATAATGTAAGACAGCATCAGATCTTATCGTAAGCAACGAGCGTAAGAAACTCATCGAACATTTTATCCTCCGTGAGTTTGTTCATCAGCTCAAGCGCTGTATTGTATTTTCCTTTATTAAACTTTTCTTCACCAACCATCTTTCTGATTTTTTCAAGTTCTTCCTCTGCAAATTTATGATAAAGCTCCAGCGTAACTTTTCTACCGTCATTTAATTTTCCGTTCCCGTGATTTACCCACTGCCAAAGTTGAGCGCGGGAAATTTCAGCTGTTGCTGCATCTTCCATCAGATTATATATCGGAACGCATCCGTTACCGTTAAGCCAGGCTTCAAGATACTGCACTGCAACATTTATATTATGTCTGAGACCTGTTTCAGTGATCTCGCCTTTTGGAACTTCAAGCAGATCTTTTGCAGTAACATTCACATCATCTCTTTTATTTTTGATCTGATTTGACTCCGGCATAAGTCTGTCAAAAACATCTTTAGCTATCTGAATAAGACCGGGATGAGCTACCCAGGTTCCGTCATGTCCGTCACTCGCTTCCCTTTCTTTATCTGCTCTGACTTTTGCTAATGCTTCATCATTTGCGGAAGGATCATTTTTAATCGGGATCTGCGCTGCCATTCCGCCCATTGCATGAATGCCTCTTCTGTGACAGGTCTTAATGACTAACTGTGAATAAGAACGCAGGAAATGTGTTGTCATTGTGACTAAGCTTCTGTCGGGTAAAACGAATTCGTTGAAGCTGCTGAACTTTTTAATAAAACTGAAAATATAATCCCATCTTCCGCAGTTAAGACCGGCAGAATGATCACGCAATTCATAAAGTATCTCATCCATTTCAAATGATGCTAATATGGTTTCAATTAAAACAGTAGCTCTGATTGTACCGCGTGGAATTTTCAATTCATCCTGAGCAAGATTAAATACATCATTCCATAAACGCGCTTCCTGATGGTTTTCAAGTTTCGGCAGGTAAAAATACGGACCGCTTTTTTTTTGAATAAGCTTCTTAGCATTATGAAAGAAGAATAACCCGAAATCAAACAATGAACCGCTTACAGGTTCTCCGTCAAGCATTACATTCTTCTCATTAAGATGCCAGCCTCTGGGACGAACCATCAGTGCTGCGGTTTGTTCATTAAGCTTATATTCTTTTCCTTCCGGATTTTTAAAAGAAATTGTGCCGTCTATCGCATCCTGAAGATTTATCTGACCTTCTATATTATTCTTAAATGTAGGTGAATTTGAATCTTCGAAATCAGCCATGAAAACATTAGCGCCGGAATTCAATGCGTTTATTATCATCTTCCTGTCAACAGGTCCTGTTATTTCTACTCTTCTGTCTGTAAGGTCAGCCGGAATTTCAGCAACTTTCCAATCTGAATCTCTTATATGCTTTGTGTCTTTCAGAAAATCCGGGAATTTACCTTTTTCTATTTCACTCTGAACCTCAGATCTTTTTAATAATAATTGTTTTCTCCTGTCTCTGAAAGTTCTTTCAAGTAAGGCAATAAAATTTAATGCATCTTCGGTAAGTATTCTTTTATATTCGTTTTCTATTTCTGCATTTATATGCAAATCTGCCATCTTCATTTAAGAATAATTTTGATTTTGATAAATAACTTTGGGGAGTTTTTAAAAGGATAATCATTCTAAAGAGTAAATTATGGGTGAATGATAATTTTGTTCCCGTAATATACTATTCAATAAAAGAATTATCACGTTTAAAATTACTGCTTAAATTAGTATCACTTTAAACGGGAATAAAGAATCACGGATAACGGGGATTGATCTGATAAATAACGGATTATTTCCTGCTTTAAAAATTTTCTTTACATCCTTGAAATCTTTATCGTTATGATTTCATTTAGTATGGCTGAATATTAGTTGGACAATATGTGAAAGGTATAATTCAAACTATCATCTTATACTTGATAAATGAAGGCATCAGTAATATCAGCGTTATCCGAGTTCCGGATATTAATAATTTAAAAAGCGAATTAAATAAACGGGAATAATGTTCTTGAAAATCACATACTATTCTTTTATTATTGTTCAACATTTAAACCAGGGCATTATGAAAAATAGTTATTGATTCTTAATAACTAAAACATAGAAAATGAAAAATACAAAATCCGCTGTTCTATCGATAGTTCTTTTTATAATTTTATCTACAGACCAAACATTCTCTCAAAGTAATACCATTTATAATTTTTTAAAATTAGACGTAGGTGCCAGAGCAAGCGCTCTCGGAGGAAGCTATATTACAGGTACGAATGATGTAAATTCTATCTTCTATAATCCTGCCGCTTTATCTACTCTTACTACCAGTCAGGCTTCAATCGGTTTTTTTAAATATCTTCTGGATATAAATTCCGGAAATCTTTCTTATACACAAAGATACAAGGACGCAGGTTATTTCGGCGCCGGGATCAGATATATAAATTACGGAAGCTTTGAAAAGTTCAATGAACAGTCAGTAAATGTCGGAACATTCAGCGCTAATGAAATTGCTTTGTCATTAGGATATTCAAATGTATATAAGAATAATTTTCATTATGGTGTAAATCTGAAACTGATTTATTCCAAGATTGATGAATTTTCATCAAGCGCTATTGCTGCGGATTTCGGAATGCTGTATTCAATTAATGAAACAAACTGGGATTTTGCTTTAAGTCTGCTTAATGCCGGAGTACAGTTGAGCGAATACGGCTCTGCAAAAGAAGACCTGCCTCTAGATCTGAGCATCGGTCTGAGCAAAAAACTTGAACATTTGCCATTGAGAGTTTATCTTGAATTTGCTGATCTTACACAGGAATCTGATAGTTTTTTTGATAATTTTAAAAATCTGTCAGTCGGTGGAGAATTTACATTGAGTGATTACGTGCAGTTCAGACTGGGATATAATAACGGTGAAAGACAAAGCCTTGAAACCGGCAGTTCTCTTGGTATAGCAGGATTTTCTACCGGAATTGGAGTGAAATTTCTTGATAATTACTCTATTGATTATGCTTTTAATTCACTCGGTAATGTTGGTTCTACTCAAAGAATTGACCTCGGAATTGCAATAAAATAATTTTACAAAATTTTTTCATAAGGTAAGAAGAATAATATTTCTCTTACCTTTTTTATTTTCCCTTTTATTTGCCGGTTTCTTTTCCTCCGGTTTTCGGCTGTTTCCAGTGAGAATAATCAATTTTCTTTCTGCCCTGTGGACTTAGTGGTTTAAAATATAGTAATGTTTTGAAAAAACAATAATTAACCTGAGTTATTTTTAAAATCATACAAAACCTTATACCACCTCTTCATTTTTCCTGATTAAAATACTCTTTTTCGATAAATCAAGTTTTTAGACTGAAATCAAACCTATATCCGGTTTTTTAGGTTGAAAATCTCTTCAACAACTTTTTTTATTCGCTCTACAACTTTTTTTATTCGCTCTACAACTTTATTAATTCGCTCTACAACTTTTTTTATTCGCTCTACAACTTTTTTTATTCGCTCTACAACTTTTTTTATTCGCTCTACAA
>DAIPYG010000076.1:0-15589 GCA_036782875.1 Bacteroidota bacterium
TTAGCAATTTCAAAGAAGCGGATTAAAAACAGATACTATAATTTTGAGTCATTCAAAAATTAAAATTATATAAAGGAGATTCAAAAATGGCAAACGCAATTAACTGGTTCGAGATACCTGTTTCGGATTTCGACAGGGCAAAAAAGTTTTACAGTACAATTTTTAGTGTGGATATGTATGAACAAATGATGGGTCCTCATCAGATGGGATTCTTTCCGGGTGAAGGAGTAAGCGGCGCAATTGTAAAAGCTGAGGGATACAAGCCTTCAATGGACGGAGCTCTGATATATCTTGCCGCCGGAGATGATCTTACTGACGTTATGAACAGAATTGATAAAGCCGGCGGAAAAGTACTTCAGCCGAAAATGAAGGTCACAGATGAGATCGGATACATTGCGATATTTGCGGATACTGAGGGGAATAAAGTTGCGCTGCACTCGCCGAAATAATGTTTAATGCTCAAGTATTACATTGTTTATTTCTGCAGTTTAGAAAACGCTTTTTTTGTATTCAAACTTATCCACCGGACTTATTGAATACTGTCCGGTGGATGAATATGTTTTCTCAAACCCATTCGTTAATGTTTTTCTTTATTTTAGCAGAAGCATTTTTCTTACCTGCGAAAAATTCCCGGCTTCTATTTTGTAATAATAAATCCCGCTTGAAAGATCCGCGCCGTTAAATCCGGCTGAATATCTTCCGGCAGTTTTAAATTCATTTACAAGCGTGGTGATTTCTCTTCCCGTAATGTCAAAGATCTTTATTGAGACAAAATTATCCAAAGGCAGATCGTATTGTATGTTTGTTGTCGGGTTAAAAGGGTTTGGATAATTCTGTTTCAATGAAAATTCCTCCGGTATGCTGCTGCTATTTTGAACAGATATTAAATTATCCTCTTCCTCTCCTCCTGCACTTGATGTATTCCAGGCTTGTGTATTTGCAAAGTCTGAAAGTACAGACACATCATTGTATTTATCCACAGCTTGAACTCTGTATCTGACTGCATAAGCATACCACGGATCGCCATAAACCGGTGGCACAGTGCATATTGAGTTTATGGTATCAGTGAATTCCGGTGAAGCTGAGACCGGAAAATCTCTCGTGGATACATATTCGTACTGATTTTCTGAGTAAGCCAGAGCATCAGGCGGTGGAGAACTTAAATCTGCAGATGTGCTTCGGTAAATCTTATATCTTTTTACGGTATCTCCCGAGACAACTCTTTTCATATCAGGCTCCTGATTTTGTAACCATCTTATTTTTATTTTCTTATAACCGCCTGATTCAGGTAATGAATCACATGGCAAAACTTTCAATCCCATTGGACGTGAAGGGGGAGTGAGGTGAAGTGCAGAATCTAACGAAATCGGTTCACCAACTCCGGTTTTATAGATTTTAAAATACGCCATACCCGATGGACCACTGCCGGAATAAGAATAATGATAGATAAAAATTCCTGAGTTTCCGTTGTCCCAGTTTTTAGTAGAAGGGCTTGAATAAGGGCTAAAGATTTCATTATATCCTACATTCCAAGCATCATATCTGTCTCCAAGAACTTCTTCATTCGGATAAATTTCTGTTGAGTTTGTAAACAATCTGTCTGTACCCATTTGACAGGCATCAGAATTAATTTCACCTACTCCTGCCCATATGGGAAAGTAATGACTTCTGCCATCTGCGGGACTGTAGCTCCATCCTTCATCATTACTATATGAAACGCTATCTCTTAAATAATAAGCCCATGTACTGGCATTATAACAGTAACCCGCATCCCATGCATATCTTTGGGCATTTCCTTTATTGCTCCAGTACCATAGCCCATCCGAGCATTCTTCATCCTGAGGTTGAATATTTATTCCATTGGGATATGTAATTCCAAGATCATTGACATGATAGATATATATTCCTTTTCCATAGTTTCCATCATATTGAGATTGTCCAATAATTTGTGAAGAATCACCTAACATTGCTTTATCCTATTTTGAAATGTGGCCTCTGTTGACTATCAAAAAGTATTCATTTCCCTCTGTTGGAACCATCAGTATTTCTCCATTTGAATTGTCTCTGGCGGAATAATCCTTAAGACCATATTGAGTTTGTGAATTAAAATTTACTGTATCTGCACTTTGATATTTTAGCAGAAGCATTTCATATGGACTGAAGTATCCGTCTGCTCCTGGACCATAAGATACTTTACCATAAGTAATATGACCATTAGCATATAAATAATGACCATGTTCGTGAGGTAGAACACTAAGAATAAGATGTTTTCTTGCTGTCCAGGATAAAGTTAATCCAGAGCCTTTCCCACGGTAACCATAACCAACCTTCACCTGGTGTGCTGTGTCAACTAAAACATTTGTGTAATCAAATTGGCTGCCAGTTAAATGTGCATAACCTCTTTTATTCCATAAGGGTCCGCCATATCTTTTGTGAACTTTATAAATCATGTCCACATATCCGTCTGGTTCATAATAAAATTTAACTTCGTTGTTTATTATGGTGTCACGCCATTTGTCGAATACTCTCCAATCAGGAATAGAATCATTAATTTTCCTCCAAACTTCCATGTTTATTTCATGATCGGATGCATATTGATAATCAAACTTATCTAAAACTATAGAAAATGCCTTGCCTACTACATGAAATTTTCCTCTGCTTAATTCTAACCAGTAATCACTTATAGGTTCTGTTTGCTCATCGTATGCGTCCCACCAATCTGAACTATAACTTTTTGTTGGTGATATTAAGCTATCCAAATAAATTGGAGCAGAATTTGATGGCCATTGCCAATCGTCTGCATCATCTTTAAATTGAACAAATACAACCACAATAGGAAAGACTGCACTAGATGGAGAAAGAGTATCTCCACTCAAATCTGTTCTTATTGGTTTATTGAGTCCTATAAAAGAACTTCCAAAAAACGAGCTGCTTAGAGCTCCGGAAGAATCCGAAAATCCACAGTCAAACCCATATTGAGATTGTGAATAAATTATAGAGGATATTGTTAAAAATATAATTAATATAATTATTAATAATGAATTTTTCATTTCTTTATTCTCCTTTGATTTCTATTTTATAAAAAGTTTATAATAAACAGGGCGGAGTATTCCAATAAAATTTGGAATAAACTTTTACTTTTCGCACAGGTAATAGCTTCCGCCCTATTAAAATCCTATTTTTGTTCTCAAATATTTTACGGAGCTCTTATCATATATATCTTCTCAATTATTTTAAATAAATCATATGTTTAGTATTTATATGAACTCCATCAGCAAATAAAGAATAAAAATATATTCCTGAATTCATCTCCGAACCATCAAAATTTAGGATATAATTTCCTGAATATAAAATTTCATTCACAAGTGATAAAATTTCTTTTCCCTGAATATCAAATATTTTTATTTGAATAAAACTTTCTTTTTGCAACACAATTTTTATTGAAGTAGAAGGATTGAACGGGTTTGGGTAATTTTGATACAAAGTAAATCCAGAAGAAATCATGTTGTTTATATTTGAAACATTAACCATAGTTTGACCTCCGTTTGTAGTATGAATAATCTTACCATCACCTCCAACTATCCATCCCAATGAATCATTATAAAAGAACATTGATAACATAATACGTTGTGAGAAATCTCCTGAATTTTCTCTTAACCAATCTTTTCCGCCATTGGTTGATTTATAAAGATACGCTCGTTCTCCTCCAACAAACCCTGTATTTTCATCTATAAATTTTGCAAACCTCATAGATGCCGTTAAAGGATTTACTGAGATTCTACTTAAACTGTCCCATGTATCACCAAAATCCGTTGTACTAAAAATTCTATTATCACTTCCAGCTACCCATCCAAATTGGTTTTTGACAAATGTTAATTTATAAAAATCAGGAATTCTAAATCCTATAGGCATTGTGATATTATACCAGTTAATTCCCCCATTAGTAGTTTTAAACATGTCTGTTCCTGAGCCTGTTACTATTCCTGTAAGTGCATCTTTAAAGTACATATCATGAAGATTACCGGCGAATAATGGAGCAGTTATTATTGTATCGCCTCCGTTAGTAGTTCGCAGTACTTTTTGCCCGGTTCCTGCAATCCAGCCTGTACTCTCATCTGTAAAAAAAACTGCATCATAGCTTGAACCGGATCCCCAAGGACCATTCCTTATAATCACCCAGTCATTTCCACCATTAGTAGATTTGACTATTGTTTCGAACCAGCCTACAACATAACAAATATTTGAATCAACTATGTGTATGCTTGACAATGGTTTTCCAACTGCCGGATTTGGAATATTATTCCAGTTAGTTCCGCCGTTTGTAGTTTTTAAAATTGTTCCTCCATCACCAACAGCCCAGCCTGTGTAGCGATTATAAAACTCTACGTCATAAAGATTATCATTTGTAAATGAATTTTGCAGTATCCATTGCGCTTCTGCGATGCTAAATAAGCAATGTAAAAAAAGTATTGTGATTAACTTTTTCATAAAATTATTATTTATGCGAATGAGTTATTTTTTATTTGGCTAAGTTAACATTTATCTGTTATATTAAATTGAACAAATAACATGCTTCAGAATTAGAAGTCTTCATTATTGAGCCACTATATGTAATTATCCCCTTGTTTTTTCATTAGCAAATTTGACATTAGTAACATGAAGATCAACAGGAGAAATCTGTTGGAATTTTCAACATGATCCCTTTTTTGAATCTAAAAATTCAAATATTAAAAGATGAATTAAAGAACATATAATATTATTTTATGTGTATGGAATTAATTTTTTGGGGAGGTTATATAATTTTTCATATTATTCTTCCGTAGTCTGTTATTTTTTAATTATACGTAAAAAGAAAAAAACAGAATTAAATGTCAAGAGAAAATTACTGTCAGAAATTAAAAAAGGACAAAAAAGGACTGAATGAATTTTTCATCCAGTCCTTTTTTAATTTTATCGATCTGTATTTATTTTATCAGCAGCACCTTTCTCACCTGAGAAAAATTTTCCGCCTCAAGTTTGTAGTAATAAATCCCGCTTGAAAGATTCGCGCCGTTAAATCCAACCGAATATCTTCCGGCAGTTTTAAATTCATTTACAAGCGTGGTGATTTCTCTTCCCGTAATGTCAAAGATCTTTATTGAGACAAAATTATCCAAAGGCAGATCGTATTGTATGTTTGTTGTCGGGTTAAAAGGGTTTGGATAATTTTGTTTCAATGAATATTCTGTTGGAAGTATATCTGAATTTAGAATTCCATTATTTGATGACGGATTGTCATCTTCCAAAGAACAATTCATGCTGTACCCTGAAACAAGCCCTCTTTCAGATTTAAGAGATCTGCTTCCTCTGGTATCTTTTGCCAAAATTTTATATGAATATGTAAGATAGTCAGAAGTGCAATGTGTTACGGTAGTATGATCAGGATCATATAAAACTGTGCTGCTGTCAACATATATTGTATCAGTGTGCGGCAGAGATGCAATAAGAGTATATTCAGGCTGAGCATCACAATTCGTTGAATAACCTCTGAAGAGTTCATACATTGGTTGTATTTCTGAAGGATTGGAAAGATAAGAAGTTGTATAAAAGTCAGGTTCAATATTTTTATCCCAGGTTATTTTCGGATGAAATGTACCCGGATCTCCTCCTCCGAAAACTCCTGTATCAGCACCGAAAAAATCTTTGACAACTCTCAGGTTCTTTGGCTTTGAAGGAGGAAGATCAATAAGTGCCTGAGCATCATTATTGTAATATATTTTTACAACGATTGCGCCGGTCGTAGTATTTTGTTCCATAAGTGCAATAGTCAAACCTATATTTCCGGAATCGCAGGAACTTGAAGAAGGATTACTGTAAGGACTGAATATCTCATCATATCCAATATTACTGGTGTCTTAGCCGGTATATTTATCAAATTAGTGTCGTTAGCTGAATTACTTGTCATGCCGCAATCCTGTATAAAATCTTCTGTTTGAGAAAAGGAAAAAGAAATAACTAATGTAAAAAAAAACATGAATAATGTGACTTTGTAAATATAATTTTTCATAATGAGAAATTTATTTTTATAAAAGAACTATCATTTCAGAAGTATAAACTTTTTTCTGTCTCTGATGATCCCATCTGTTGCCAAGGTATAAATATAAATTCCACTGGGAAGATTTGTACCATCAATCTGAATTTTGTAAGTTCCCGCATCTTTCAATTCATTTACAAGAGTTGTGACTTCTATTCCTAATACATTATAAACTTTTACAGAGACATTGCTTTTTATTGGTATAAAATATTTTATCAGAGTTAAGGAATTAAAGGGGTTAGGATAATTCTGGTAAAGTTCAAAATTATTTTTATAAAACATAGTAGAAGGATTCTGATAATTTGTTAAAGATGAATATTTAATTGTAACAATATCTACGTTTCCTGAATTATTTTGACTTCTGCCTGCTACAATTAAATTTCCTAAAGTATCGGTTTTAACTTTTGCTCCTGAATGCCATGTAAAAGGATTATTGTTGTTATAATAGGTTATCCAGTTTTGATTTCCATTCGAAGAGTACTGAATTGTAATCATTTTCGCAAACAAACTCTCATCGCTTGATCCTGTAACATAAATATTTCCAAACTTATCTGATGCTATTCCGCTTGATTCATCATTACTGTTAAAAGAAGGATTATATCTATTTATCCAGACGGTATCACCATATGTATCATACATTATTGTTGCAATATCCCAACCATTGTGACCGATATCTGCACTAATTCCGGTAACGCAAACATTTCCTAATCTGTCTAAACAAATATCCCTGAAATAGTCATTATTGTTCATACTGACATTGTTATAGCTTCTTATCCAATTTAACATTCCAATAGAATCAAGTTTTGCCGTGGCAATATCATATCTCGTTGAAATTCCTCCTTACGAATCAAATCCTAAAAAAATATTCAAATTAGTATCTAGTAAAATTTTATTTCCAACAAAATTATTTCCACTTATTAAAGATAATGAATTTCCATTTACATCATATCTTAATACTATACCTCCTAAACCTAAGCTACCTCCACTTATGTATATAAAATTATTTCGATTTACAAGAATACTAAAGCTTTGATCAAATTGATCAGTTGGTCCATTAAATTCTCTTTCCCAACCTTCATCTCCATTTATATTATATTTAATGGTCAATATATCTTCAGAATTAAGTCCAAATTTTATTCCTGTAACATAAACATTTCCAAAATTATCTAAAGTCATATCAGCCATAGACAAACCATCAATATTTCTTCTAGTCCAAACAATATCTCCAAAAGAGTTATATTTTAATGTAAGGAAATCGTCAGAACTAAATTGCGAATAACTTGATCCAGCAACTATTACATTTCCGGAATCGTCCACAGCAATTGCTACAGGTTTATCTTCCCTATGATCTGGTCCGTCATAATATCTCACCCATTGTTCGACTCCCTGTGAGTTGTACTTTATTGTTACATAATTCTGATCAGAGTCGTTAACTTGTACATAACCTGTTAAGTATACATTTCCGGATTTATCAATCGCCATATCGGTAACATAGTCATTATAATTTCCAGGACTGTTATATCTCTGCACCCACTCAGTCTGAGGTTGTGAGTATAAATTGCTGTAAAATAAAAATAATATTGAAAGTAATATTTTGATATTCTTATTCATAAGCTTTTGGGGTTAACTTTTGGAGGGTTCCTTTGTTTAATTTAAACAATTCGGTTTGTGTTTGTAAGTTAGAAATTTATGCTTGGAGTATCTTGAGTATCTTGATTATCCGAGTCCGGCGCCTATTTTAATTTTAAGCATAGAATTAGAAAAGTAAATTTGATAATTTAATTCAAAGCTTATTACGCAAGAATAAATAAATTTAAATTTGAAAAATATTTTAAAACATACAGTGTTGTTTGGGTTCATTTTAATTTTAGTATTGAATCCGAAAGGCTTTGCTCAGAATCAATCCGACCTGAATAAAATCAATAAACCTATAGATCCCGCAAATCTCGATACTTCAATTGATCCCAATACAGACTTCTATGAATATTCCAACGGCAGCTGGATGAAGAACAATCCTATCCCGCCTGAAAACAGCGGCTGGAGCAGCTGGAACGAGCTAAGAGAAATGAACAATGAAAAACTTCATCAAATACTCGAACAGGCAATTACTGTAAGCTCTGCTTCTAAAAACAGCGAATTGCAGAAACTCGGAGATCTTTATTTTACTGCAATGGATACCGGGACAATTGAAAAACTCGGAATGGAGCCGATGAAAGAAGATCTTGCAAAGATAGATGCCATACAAAGCATTCAAGATTTTCAGAAAGTATTTTCATATATGAAGACCTTCCGCAACGGAGGATTGTTTTCATTCTTCGCCGGACAGGATGATAAGAACAGTCAGAATGTTATTCTTCAGATCTTTCAGGGCGGGCTCGGATTACCTGACAGAGAATATTATCTGAAAGATGATGACAGATCAAAAAATATCAGAAATAAATATAGGCAGTACATCAGCAATCTGTTTAAACTTACCGGATATGATGAAATGTCTTCAATGAACAAAGCTCAGAAAATTATGGATATTGAGACCAGGCTTGCAAACGCCTCAATGAGCCGTGTTGAAATGAGAGATGCAGAAGCAACTTATCATCTGATGAGATATGACGAGCTAATTTCACTCACGCCGGATTTTTCATGGGAGATCTTATTCAATGAACTTGGGATAAATGACAAGAGTAAATTTGTGAATGGTGTGATAGTTGGTCAGCCGGAGTTTTTTAAAGAGCTGAACAGGATGATGTCGGATGTAAGCATTGAGGACTGGAAAGATTATTTAAGATGGAATCTGATGAGATGGGCTGCTGATAAGCTGAGTTCTGATTTTGTTACCGAATCTTTTAATTTTTCAAATAAGACACTCAGAGGTGTTGAAGAGCAAAGAGACAGATGGAAGCTTAGCATTGATTTTGTCAGCGGAGCAATGGGAGAGCCGTTAGGAAAATATTTTGTTGAAAAGAATTTTACTCCGGAAACAAAAGCAAAAGCCGAAGCAATGGTTAAGAATATTAAAGAAGCGTTTGCCGAAAGAATAAAGAATAATGAATGGATGAGTCCGGGTACAAAGGAAGAAGCGCTTAAAAAGCTTGGTAAGTTCGATGTTAAATTAGGCTATACCGATGAATGGAAAGATTATTCCGGGCTTCAGATCGACAGGATTTCTTTTTATGAAAACATGAAAAGAGCTGCTGCATATAATCAGAAGCTTAACCTAGATAAGATCGCAAGACCTGTGAATATGAAAGAATGGGGAATGACGCCTCAGACTGTGAATGCATCATACAATGGATCCAAGAACAGCATAACTTTTCCTGCAGGAATAATGCAGCCTCCGTTTTTTGATCCGAACGCTGATGATGCCGTAAATTACGGAGGAATCGGCGCTGTGATAGGACATGAGATGACTCACGGATTTGATGATCAGGGAAGGAAATATGACGGAGACGGAAATATGAGAGACTGGTGGACACAGCAGGATGCGGATAATTATAAAACACGGACTGATAAGCTTGCAAAACAATACAGCAGCTATGTTGCCATTGATTCTCTGCACGTAAACGGAGAGCTCACACTTGGAGAAAATATTGCTGATCTCGGAGGAATGCTCATCTCGTATTATGCATTTAAGAAAACTTTATCCGGTAAGGACAATATGCTGATCGAAGGATTTACACCTGAGCAAAGATTCTTTCTTGCATACTCGCAGCTCTGGAGGGAAAACCGGAGACCTGATGCTATCAGACTGCAGGTAAATACCGATCCGCACTCTCCGGGAGAATTCAGAGTTAACGGCGTAATGCCGAACATGAAGGAATTTATGAATGTATTCAACGGAAAGCCCGGAGATCCGATGGTTAATGATGCGGAGAAAATAGTTGTGATCTGGTAATTAAAAATACCGTGCTTTCAATCACATCCGTCAAAAACGTATTTTATTCAGGTAAAATAAATACAATATAGTTTGTTGTTTGTTTTTAATTTTAATGAATCCTAACACATCCACACTCTTTCATTTTTAAATTAAATCAATGTTTTATTTTAAAAAAATTATGTATCTGGAGAGCATTGGCTTTCATTTTAATATTATTTTTCAGTGAATTGCTTTTAAATGATCATAATTTTATTTTCATGCAGATTTAATTTCAGTTAATAACAGAATTAGTCCCAACCTAACTTTCTGCAAAATATCTTTACTTCAGTTATTCAGTTTATACAGCTTAGTTTTTTTAAAATCCAATAAATAAAATAAAAATGAAAACATTATCATTTTTAATTTTGCTGTTCTTAAACATCAGCAGAATATATTCCCAGTCAGGCTGGATACTTCAGACAAGCGGAACTACAGATGCTTTGTTTGATACATATTTTTTTGATAATAATACGGGTATTGTAACAGGAGGAACTGCTACAAACACTGCTGTCATTTTAAGGACAACAAATGCCGGAGCAAACTGGAGTCAGATAAATCCGAATACGGATATTTTATTAAGGGGAATAGCTTTTATAAATTCCTCTACCGGGATTGCTGTCGGAGGAAATTTTTCTTCTTCAGTAATTCTCAGAACGACTGATTCCGGATTAAGCTGGGATTCTGTTTCTAATCCAACAACCAATGCTTTAAGAAGCGTTTCATTCCCGCCAACAGGTACAGGTAACACCGGCTATATCGTCGGATTCAACGGTGTTGCTATGAAGACTGAAAATGGCGGACTAAACTGGAGTCTTTTAAATACAGGGATAGCTACGCAGACTTTATTCTCCGTTCATTTTACTGATGCTGTTACAGGTACTGCAGTAGGAGGAACACAGACTGATACTGCTGCCATCATCCGGACTACCAATGGAGGAGTTAACTGGACAGCTCAGAATCCGCAAACAACATTTCTTCTCAGAGGAGTTTACTTCACTAATACTCTAAACGGATTTGCGGTCGGAAATAACGGTACGATATTAAAGACAAATGACGGCGGAGATAACTGGATCGTTTTTCAGTCAAATATAAGCGGGCTTCTGCTGAGAGATATTTATTTTGTAAATTCCTTGACGGGATTCATTACCGGAAGCGGGGGAAAAGTATTAAAGACTACAAATGGCGGAACAACCTGGGACAGCTTACCTTCAGGGACAAACAAAGACCTGCAGGCAGTCTTTTTTCTTAATGAAAATTTCGGTACAAGCGTTGGCTTTGACGGATCAATCATACACACTAATTCCGGCGGAGTGATTACTTCTGTAAGTTTTCCGGAAGCGGAAAATCCAGATAAATTCACCCTTTCACAAAATTATCCAAACCCGTTCAATCCCAAAACAGTTATACGTTATTCACTGAGCGAAAATCATTTCGTCTCATTAAAAATTTTTGATGCTCTTGGAAAAGAAGTCATAACATTAATAAACAAAATGCATATTGCCGGAACATATGAAGTAAGTTTTGATGCTGCTTCATTCAGCTCCGGTATTTATTATTATAAACTTCAATCAGATAATTTTTCAGAGACCCGGAAAATGATAATTCTTAAATAAGAATTTCACGGGGTTTATTAATTCTGCTTATCATTTCGAGAAATTCTTTCTGAATGTTCTGACAATGATCATTCGCATACCAAAGCTGTATGTTCTTAGTAGCTTCTTCATGAGAGATGCCGGGAATTTTTTTATATTCCCTCATCAGAGACATTGCAGTTTCAGGTCTCGGACCCCATTTACCAAGCACTTCAAAGGATTCACCATCGAGCAGAACACAAACCGGAATCGATCTTGCTCCGTTTGTCAGGAATGCATTCATAACTTTTTCATTTTCATCCCTTAAAATAATTTTTAGTTCAATTTTAGGATTGAGCTCAGCTATCAGACTTATCACAGGCAGATTCTGAGCAACGTCACCGCACCAGGCTTCCGCAATCACCAGGAATACAACAGGATGGTCAATTTTTTCAACCTCCGATCTGAATTTCTCATCAATTACAGCGGTCTTTTCAATTCTCTTTGTACGCTCTGCATTTAATTTTGTAAAATAAATATTTGCTTCCGACTGATTTATTCCCGTAGTTCTGTTCTCTGCAATTAGTTTCTGAACAAGAGCTTTATATGATTCATAGGAAAAAGCATTATCAAGAAGTTCTTTCGTGATCACATTTTTCATAAAACGACAATTTAGATTTATACAAAGTTAATCAAAGAACTTTCATTTTTATATTCAAATTTAATTCTGAAAATTAATGAATAATTAACCCTGCAGGAATAATTATATGCAAACCGAATTTCTGAATATAAGCATAGTGTAACAGGAGGAAGATTTTATATCAGACACTTGCAGAAGATCAATGAAGTAAAATTAATTCAGAGCCGGTTACTAAAATATTAAAAGATCAAGGGCTGATCAAGTGAATGAAATTCAGAGCGTTATTATAAACGATCAATACATCAGAGAGATCCGTGTCATAATCTCCATTAATGTCAGATAAAAGATATCCGGATTGAAATTCTGATGCATAATTATAAACAAAGAGCAGATCATTCAGGTCAATAAAACCGTTATTATCAGTATCTCCCGAATAGACTGCCCATCGGGATCCTTTTAGCTTTAAATTATTTCCAAAAGCCTGAGATGAAGAATTACTGAAATCAAAAGTCAGGCTGTCTGAAATAAAAGTTTGAGCTGAAGAGCTCCAGGTTTCAAGAGAGTTTCTATGTTTTACAATCAGATAATAATTTACTCCGTCAGCGGGATTCAGAAAATTAAATGATCCTGTTCCGTCAGAATTTACAACTCCGGCTGCAGAATCAATTAACGTATAAGGAAAGGTTTCACGTCTTAGATAAACAATTGCTGAGTCGCTGATCATTGTATCAAAAAATTCATCATAAAATCCTTCAATCAAAATTCTCAGCTGAAGGTTTTTAAAAGTTCTACCGCCTGTAACAGTTGAACGAATTGTTCCGTTTTCACCTACCGCCCAACCGAGTGATGAATTTACAAAGCAGGTTGAATAAAAATTTGAAGTAGTTTGGCTTGTCTGAAGATTCCAGTCAGTTCCGCTGTTAGTGGTTGAAAGTATAGTACCATTATCGCCAGCAACCCATCCTGTAGAAGAACTAATAAAGTCACAGGATCGAATAAACACATTTACACCGCTTATCTGATTGTTCCATTCAGCTCCGCCATTTGTGGTTGCAAGAATTTTTCCGGAGAAGCCCGTGATCCATCCTGTATTTGAATTTACAAAATTAATACAGTGAAGAAGTAGAGGAGTTCCGCTTAACTGAGGAGACCAGTTTGTTCCTCCGTTGGAAGTATGTAAAATTATTCCGGATTCACCTGCAGCCCAGCCGTTATTCTGATCGGCGAAAAATATGGAATACAAAACATTTGAGGATCCGCTTGACTGGGAATTCCAGTTTACTCCGCTGTTAGTTGTTTTTAATATTACACCATTGCTTCCGGCAATCCATCCTGTATTGGATTAATAAAATGCGGATACCATAGTGAGACAAAAGTTCCGCTGTTCTGACTGTTCCAGTTAGTTCCGCTGTCAGAAGTAAATTTTATTAATCCGTTATTACCCGTTACCCATCCTGTTGCTTCATTTATAAAGTATAGCGCCCAGAGAGTTTCTGAAGTGTTACTTGTTTGTGAAATCCAGTTAATTCCTCCGTTAGTAGAAACTTTTATAAGTCCATTACTGCCGCACATCCATCCTTTATTTGCCGATGTGAAATATATTTCTGTAAGCGTATTGATAGTTCCGCTGTTCTGTGCATTCCAGCCCTGGCAGAATGAATATTGAGATATAAAAACTGAAATTATCAGAAATAAAATTTTCATACACTTTTATTTAATTTACTAAAAATATTTAAAATTAAATATAAGTCAAAGTACAAATTCAACAAGCATACATTATTTATTTCTCTGTAATTATGGTCTAATTACAGTTACAAACTTCGATGCATTATTACTGGCAAAAACAATATCAGAAAGATCGACAAAATTATCCCCGTTAATATCTGTTAACCTGTAGCCTGACAGAAAAACAGCAGCGTCATTATATGTCAGTACAATATCATTAAGGTCAACTGACTGATCTTTGTTTACATCTCCGGAATAAACTGTCCAGCGGGTTCCTTTTTGTTTAAGGTTATTTCCATAAGCCTGTGAAGATGAAGTACTGAAATCATAAGATAAACTGTTAGAATTAAAACTCATCGGTGATGAACTCCAGGTTTCAAGGGAATTTCTGTGTTTTAATACTATGAAGTAATTTACTCCGTTGACAGCATTCATAAAATTATATGAACCGGTTCCGTTAGAATTTAAAACAGTATATGCTGAGTCTATTATCTGATAGGGAGCTGATCCGTTTCTGATGCAAATTTCTGAGGTATCACTGACCATCGTGTTTCCAGTCTGATCATAAAATCCTTCTATCAGAGAGGTACATTGAAGATTTCTGAATGTAAACCCTCCTGTTGTAGTTTTGAAAACTTTATTACCGACGACCCATCCTGTTGCTGAATTGAAGAATTTTACCTGTCCTCTTCCTGCATTAAGTGGGATCTGATTCCACGTATTGCCGCCGTTTACTGTATAGACAGACTGACCCTGATCTCCGATAGCCCAGCCGGTGTTCTCATTTATAAAATCCAATGAAAAAAATCCCGTTGAATTATTCATGTCTCGCTGCTGAAACCAGTTGATACCTCCGTCTGTAGTCTTCAAAATATGTTCTCTATATCCGGCAGCCCAGCCTGTATTTTCATTTACAAAAGCGAATGAATAGATCACACGGAAGTCAGAAGTAGAATGCATAGGAGTCCAGCTGCTTCCGCCATTAATAGTTTTATATAAAGTGGAGCTTCCGCCTGAATACAAAGTCTTCCAACCGATATTTGAATTATAGAAATACATATCATTTCCCATTTGTGAATTTATCAGTTCCCAGTTCGATCCTGCGTTTGTAGTTCTGTATAATTTAGGGGTAGTAAGGATCCACCCGGTAGTGGAATTCGTGAAAAATATTTTATATACATTTGAGGAAAACCAGATCTGAGGAGCCCAGCTGGATCCTGAATTAGTCGTATAGAAAACTGTATCACTGGTTGAGCCTACCCCCCCTGTTTTTTCATTTAAAAAAAAAACAGAATTAAGGTCATTAGCTGTTGTACTGAAAAAAGAAATATTGAACCAGTTGACACCGCCGTTAGTAGATTTGATCATGGTATTTCCATATCCGACAGCAAAACCTGTATTTGCAGAAGGAAATGAAAATGAAAAGAGCGGGAAAGCCGGAGCAGGTCTGGAAGATTCTATCCATTGGCAAAATGACAGGCTCTGGGAAATAAATAATAAAGAAATAATAAAAACTTTTTTCATGATTTTAATTTTGGTTATTACAAAATAAATACTCTTAAACCAAAATCCAAACAAAAATATATATAAATGTAGGTTTCATTTTACCAAAAGCCACATCCGTCCAAAACGTTATTCAAAGACTTTACAATAAATTTAATCCGCTGGGG
>DAIPYG010000077.1:0-15518 GCA_036782875.1 Bacteroidota bacterium
CCTTTCCGAGTTCAAAATCATTTGCTTTATAAATAAAATCAGAACAGTTGGGAGCATCATGCCATCTGAACGGATATGGATCAGAAGGAAATAAATAGTGCGGTCCCGAAAACACCAGCCATCCAAGCGCATCTCTCAGTGTTTCATATTTATATTTACCAAGATCTACCGGACAGTAATTTTTATCATATCCCGGAAAATCGAATCCTGTAGGCAAAGGCATTGAGGATTTCAATAATGCGGATTCCTTTTTCAGCAGGTTAGCTCCTTCTTTCTGATTCTGCAGAAATACTTCTGCCTGATTGAGATAGTTTGCCAGATCAATCAGTTCTATTTTTGAATCAAAAGCACCTTTCGCCCACTTAAGCATCTTCTCCGGATTCTTTTCCAGTTCCTTTTTCAATAAAGCAGCCTGTTCAGGAGTAAGCGGAAGAGGTTCATGAACAAATGCTTCAGGCATTAATTTCGTGATTCCTTTTTTGGAAGTAACAGATTTAGAAGGAATTTTTCCCTTCCCGGCACCAGTGCTTTTCTTTAATTTTACAGGAACTTTCTTCTGAGGTTTTTCCAGGTAATTAATTAATTCTTTATTCATGGTAAGTTTTATTTGTTAGATAACTGAAGTTAAGCAAATATAATAATCTTAAATATTTGATTTTGAATTCCTATAGTTTTGGAAACTAAGCACTCATTTTGAGACCTCTTCCTGCCCCCTCATTGTCAAGGAGGGGGTTAAGGGGTGGTCAAATAATAAAAAAATACTTTTGCTTAACTTCAGTTAGTTAATCATTAATGTAAATTCGTTATTGTTAATTCATGACCCTTAAAAATAACTGTTATTCAATATTACTAATAGTAATTTATAATTTGTAATTTGTAATTTGTAATTATTACTTCCACCCTTCCTTCAAAACCCTCATCGCATTTCCACCGAGAACTTTCTTAATATTTTCCTCCGAAATATTTTCATCAATCATTGCCTGTGTGAGGCGTATCATCTGAGAGGGGGTATAAAGATCATCAACAGGCTGAGTAAAGCCATCCATATCTGTCCCGACTGCAATATTATCATAGCTTCCTCCGCATAATTCAGCAATGTCATTAATAGTCCCAACAATATTTTCAATTCCGTCATCCGGAAGCTTTTCCTTACCTGTCAGCCAGTAATTCATAAAGATAACACCGATTACTCCGTTGCATTTCTGAATTTCCAGAACTTCATCATCGCTTACGCATAGCGGTTCATTACAATTTTTTCTAAGACCGTTATGTGAGAAAACCAGAGGACGCTTATTGCCACCTCTTGAATTATTTATTTCGAACACATCTTTTCTTCCGTTAGGAGTTACATGATTCATATCAACAATCATTCCCAGATCAAGCATCAGATCAACGACTGCCTTACCGTTAAAGAACAAATGTTCATTCTCAAAAGTACTATATTTATAATGAAAGCCTGTGTCTCTTGTTGTTTTCGGAGATATGCCCCGTACAGGATAGCAGATATTATTTATCATAAAATGCCCGAGAGTAATAGAGCAGACACCTTTATCGAATAGAGTTTTCACATGATTAAGATATTCGTTAGTATCAGGCAAGCTCCTTCCCAGCATATGAGCGCCTTCCAGTGTGTGTAAGAAAACAGTTTCGCCATTATTCAAAGCAAGCTCAAGCTGCTCAAAATTTTTTGCATGAGTTACATTATATCCTTTCACTTTTGCGATCTCAATCTGTGATTCAATTTTCTGTAAAGTCTCCAGCGCCTGCACATAAGGACCATAAGGGGTATCCCTTTCTATTGAGTTTATAATATTGTCAAGACCGAGAAGGTTTACTCCCCAGTAGCCTATTTTAAGAGAAGAATTATCCACCAGACCACGCTCGACAATATATACGGAAGACCATATGACATCTATCTTTCCGTAATACATTTCATTGAGGTCATACTGCATTTGAAATATTTCTTCTGAAGGCGACGGCTTAGAGGGAATTCCCGGAATTATAAAATGGTCTTTGTCGTAAATTTTGTAATCAAAGAGATTTATTTTCAGTGACGGGTGACAATGAATATCCATTACAACGGAATCATTGTGAATTCTGATTGCTTCCTCTGTTGGGGATTTGAAAAATCTCATTGTAATATTGGTCTGATTAAAAAATTCAAACTAAGAATTGATTAAAAAATAAACCGTAAAAAAACTTATCAGGGAATAATCATAACTGCAGATATTATGTGTGTTACAACTTAACAAATATTTTAAATCAATTACTATACAAAAATCAGGAAAATATTAATAATATAAAATAAGTGTATATACTCATAATTATCAGATTTGATTGGACAGACATGTTATACAGAAATGAGCTATATGAAATAAACGACATCATCCTGTTTATGGGATGATATCGTCAATATGCCTATCAGGGCTGGGTATTTATTTTAAAATAATTTTTATTCTCTTATATAAAACTTAGTACCTATGTTTGCGAATTCTTTAGTGACATTAAGAAGGAATTTAAGAATTGTTATTTCGGTCATCTGCAATTTAAGTATCTCAGATTTAAGCGGTAGTATTTTCACTTTAGCTCCATATCCGTATTTTTTGACAATTTGATCTATTACAAGCATGTTAGTGCGGAATATAAGGGTGGATTTTTTATACTTGGCTGAGCCCGCACTCAATAATTCATTAATGATCTGTTCCCGTCTTACATCTTCAGTTTCCAGAGTTTTGTGAAGTTTATTATTTACTTCTGCCTGCATTTGAGTCAGTTCATCTTTGAAATTTTCTTTTTCAACAGTGATTTTATCTACTGCAGTATTAGCATCTTCCAGGTCATCTTTCATTTTAATGAACTGATCCTGAATATCACCCATATTTCCCGAAGGAGGTCCCATTCCACCGGGAGGACCATTCCCTGCGGGGGGACCATTTCCCACCGTAGGACCATTTCCTCCGGGAGGCTGCCCTGTTCTGGATTTGTCCATCTTGTTTAAATTTAAATTAATTGTCAGATCTGTGAACAGCTTGGTAATTCGACTATCCTGATCATTAAGCAACTGAGAATATTCATATTCCATATTAGATGAATCAAATACCATTAAGGAAATAGCCTCATCACAATTTGATGGAGGCAAAACCAGACTGTCAAGGAAAGGAACGAATACTTCCTTCAATATGAAATCCTGTTTCGGCTGGGAAAATAAATTTACAGAGGTAATCAGAGCAAGGAATATTGAGAGTATGAGCTTTGGTAATAAATTCATTTGTTTTATGGTATGATATTTTATAAAAATCTATACAAACTTAATCAGATAAAATTTCAGATACAGTAAATAAAAATTTCAGGATGTAATAATTCATTGCTGTAAGCAATGAGCAATGAGTAATGAGTAATGAGTAATGAGCAATGAGCAATGAGTAATGAGCAATGACTACTAACTACTAACTGCTTACTGCTTAACTGCTAACTGCTACGGAACTACACTATAAACAAAATTATTCGAATTATTATTTGTAATTATAAGATCAGTAAGGTCAACTAAATTATCTCCTGTCACATCAGATACAACATACCCGAAAGAAAACACTGATGCATCATTATATGCAAGAAGCACATCATTAAGATTTATATTGTCATCCAGATTTATATCACCGCTGTATATTGCATACCTAAGGGGTGTGGAATCAACATTGATCTGATTTGATCCGAATGCAGCCTCTTTGCTTAAAGTAAAATCATAATTTAAATTGCCGCTGAGGAAATCAAATGCAACGGTCTGCGAGCTCCAGGTCTCAAGAGAATTTCTGTGTTCTGCTTCTATATAATAACTCTGAACGAAATCCGCTGCAGCAAAATTTATATGTAAGAAATTATCCTCATCAGGTGTCTCATCTTTTATTCCAACGTCATTGAAAGGAGCGACATTCTCACGCAGATGAATTTTGATTGTATCTGCTACACAGGTATCAGACTCCCTGTAAAAGCCCTGATTGAAAACTCTTAGAGCCATTCCCGGAATTTTTACGGAAGCTTTATTAAACTGAATTCCCCAGGCATACAGTTGTCCATTCTCCGCTGTACTTCCGTCATATACCCTGATCTTCCAGTAACCTTTAGTATCTTTACCTGCAAATTTTAGATTCTGATTCTGATATCCTTTTATAGAAGGGGAATAAGAAACGTATCTGCTGTTTGAATTGATCATACTGTCAGCCTGATCGTCAAACACTGTTATAAGGTTATCTGAATTAGCAACGAGTGTGTTAAACGAACTAAGAATACATACATCTCCGGAAGGGGATTCGAGAGTGATGTTCAAGTCTTCTTCTCTTGTATGATTTATTGAAACAAAAATATTTATGTCGCTTACGGTTGTATCAAGATTGATCTTCAATGAATCTAAAGTCAGTCCTCCTGCAAGCGGCACAGGTTTGTTTGTTGTTCGTATATAAAATCCGTCAGAAAAATTATTTACATCAGACCGGTTAAGAGGAGAAACCGGTTGATTATCGGTTGTCCCGGGATCACTGAATTTTGCACCGTTGACAAAATTTAAAAACGGACCGTTGTCAGAATTGTCATATGCATAGCCGTCAAGATTATAAACAACATTGACTCCGGCCGGATTCGGTTCATTTACCTGATCAACTGTCTGATAAAGAAATCTCTGAATATCAATTTCGCTTTTTACGTAATTTGAAATTCTTATTTCATCAAGGTATCCGTTAAAAAAATTAAGTGATGTTCCGTTGCTTCCGATGAATAAATTCTCCGAACTGTTAATGATCGGACCCATAAAATTTGCTCCTTCACCTGATTTAATTCCGTTTACATAAAATGCATATTTACCGGTAGCAGCATTGTATGTAAATGCAGTATGAGTCCATACATTCGGAAGTATTGACTGATTAGAGATGAAATTGAAATTATCATTGATATATGCATTCAGTGAATTTCCCACCAGTCTTAAATTATAGTTAACTCCTGACTGACCTTTCTGAATTATTACTTTGATACCGGATACATTTCTCGGATATATCCAGGCTTCCAGTGTTACCGCATTCACGGGGCTTATATCCGGGTTATCTGATCCCATAACAAAATCAGAAGTTCCGTTTAACTCGATGCATTCATTTGGAGAAAAAGTAACAGAAGGTCTGTCACTCTGGTCATAAGCAGATATTCCGTTATTCTTTCCGCTTCCGTTATTCAATGTCATGTCAGCCAGAGTAAAATCGCTGCCCATAGATTCCTTTTGCTGAAAAGTCAGAGAAAAAGCCAGCATGGAATATATTCCTGAATTCACTCCGAGAGAAGTTCTTCTGTATCTGCTGACTTCAGAAAGACTCAGAGCTCTGGACCATATTCTGATCTCATCCATAATACCGGCAAACGGACTGTTGATGTTGCCTTTGCCTATTCTTAATGAATCCGAATTTGTAACAGGCGCTGCCGAAGTTACCACAGCGCTTGTATCAGGAACACCGTTTATAAATACAGAAAAAACATTTGAAGAGGCATCATAAGTACCGGCTATATGAGTCCAGGAGTTATCAGGGATTAATGTGCTTCCTATAATTCTTGTACTGCTGTTGGTTCTTATGGCGACAAATCCATTATTCAGATAAAGCGTATAACCGTTGGCAGAAGTGCCGGCTCTCTTTTCCATAATGATCTGAGCCGAAGGAGAAGATGCATTCAGCGGGCAGATCCAGCATTCTAAAGTGAAGCTTGAAGTTATGTCAATGGAGCTTGAATCTTTGAAAGCAATATAGCTGTTCTGCGCTCCGGAGAAGCTGCAGGCCTGATTCCAGAACATAAAAGCATTTGACTCTCTTAAGAAAAAGAATGAGATAAATATAAAAATGGCATAAACAGGTAATTTTATTTTCATAATATTTTCTGAAGTAATTAAAGTTATTATCTGAATTTAAAAGTAAATTCCTGATCAGAATGTTACAGCATTGATGTTCAGTTGTTTCTGAATTTAAAAATTTATTATGAAACAATATACACATTGAAAAAGGCGGAGCGCTTGCCCCGCCACTTTTCAACTGAATCTTTATTTTATCAAAATCATTTTCCTGACCTGTGTAAAATTGCCTGCTGAAAGTTTGTAATAGAACACACCGGTGGATAAGTTGTCAGCATTGAACTTAACTTCATATCTGCCGTAATTTTTAATTTCATTTACAAGAGACATCATTTCTTTTCCGGAATTATCATAAACTTTAATTGTGACTAATGACGCTTCAGGAATATCATATCTGATAGTTGTTACAGGATTAAAAGGATTCGGATAATTCTGTTCAAGTGAATATTCATTAATTATGTTCAGATTATCTTCTTCAGCTCCTGTAGGGCTGCTGCCTGTGCCCTGACATATTATTTTATTATTACATTGCGGAGTAATAATGGACGGTGTCCATTCCTTATCAGTTACTTTTGCTCTTACTAGCAGAAATGAATCTATCCTGTGTGAATTTGTATAGACCTGCATTACAGTGGAATCTTCACAGCTCATTACAGGAATCACACCGTTTACATTGGTTCTCCAGAGGAACGGGTCAAGTGAATTTGCACCTCTTAAAGTTTCACCTGTAACAGCATATCCGCCGGTGACACTTACGTCTGACCGGACAAGATCAAATCCCGCATCAGTTTCAGGAGTAGCAGTATCCCATATCTTTGTCCAGAGAGGTGCGCCGCCTGTTACAGGGATCTTCATGAGCAATGCATTATTGGAAGTATTGCTTCTTCTTACAGAGCCCGTGATTACAAGATTGCTTCCGTCAAGCACGATTGAATTTCCTTCTTCCAGAAACCCAGTGTTACCGTACGTCCTTGACCACATTAGTCCACCCGAGGCATTGACCCTGAATACAATAATATCTTTTTCATTCTGTACATAAGCATTAGTAAATCCGACCACAACAAAACCACCGTCTGTCATCGGGATTATTTTTCTTGGTTCAGTTGAAGGATAAAATGAAGAAGAAGGCGGATTAAAAGTGTAAACTTTCTTCCAGATGACTGCGCCTGAATAGGAAAGTTTTACAATCATTATATCCCAGATATTTGCTGACCCGGAAAAATAATCAGTTCGTGCAGCCAGTCCGTAATTTGAACCTGCGTTCTGAAAACATATAGAATAAACTTCCTCAGTTGATTTGCTTTCAGTGGTACCTGAAACATAGGAATTATATCTGTAACCCCAGTTCATCACTCCGGCAGAGTTATATTGTGTCGCAAGTAATTTATGTCTCAGCTTTGTACCGACACTCTTTTCACTCCACCCGGTAAATCCCATAACATTGGATGGATCATTTACAACCTGCATATACTGGCTGTTAAGCGTGTCATGAAGTCTTTTGGAATAAACAAGAGATGATGATTTATTTAATTTAACGAAAGTGGCGCGTGATTTTGAAGCGTCAAACATATTGCCTGCAAGGACATAGCCCGAATCATTAAGAGACTGGATAAGCGAATAGCATTTATCATCAGCTGCCGTTCCTATAAGTCTGACCGACTCGTAATTACCGTCCGGTTTTATTCTAATGAACAGCCAGTCGAAAGGACCAATACCGCACATCGGGTTGTAAGAATATCCGGCAATTGCATAGCCATTGTCTAACCTGTTGATAATTGATCTTCCCATATCAAGACCTGATACAGCCCCGCACTTAATGTCATATGACCGTTCCTGATACTGACCGAAAGAATTTTGAGTATTAAGTGAAACTATGAGAGTAATTACTAATACTTTTAAGATCTGGTTTAAGTTTTTCATTTTTTTATCCTCTTTGTTTTAAAATTGTTAAAGAATAATTTCTTATACAAAAATAGATACAATCATATGCGCCGTTCAATCAAACAATTCCGGATTTGTTACATGAATTCATTCAAAGAATATTTCTTTAATAGATTAAAATGTTTAATTTCGGACTTAAACAGAGGGATTTTGCGAAATGAATTGTTATATGAAAGTTGGAAGTTAAAAGTTGAAAAAATAGAGGTTTGTGAAAATCAAAGTATTTGACATATTAAAAACTCTTTCTAAAGACGAGCTTAAGAGATTCAGTGAATATCTTGCCTCACCACTTTTCAATAAAAGAAAAGTACTGGCGGATTTGTTTGAAGTTTACAGAAAATACCATCCTGAATATTCAGATCTTAATCTGACAAAAGAAAAAGTTTTCAGGAAATTATTTCCCGGAAAGAAATACAGTGATGAGATTATCAGAAATCTTAACTCATTGCTTATGACCTTAGCAGAGGACTTTCTCTCATTTTTAAATTATTCCAGTGATACACTTACATTAAAGAAGCATCTTCTGGCTGAGATAAATCACAGGAAGATCCTGACTATATTCGAAAAGAATTTTGATGAAAGCATGAAAATGCTGGACCGCACAGGTCAGAAAGATTACGGATATTTTTATAATCACTACATACTTTATCTTCAGAAGGACATTTATAACAGCATCATAAATAAATTTGCAAAAGAAGATATCACAATTTCAGAAAAAAGTTTTCTTACTTTTTTTACAATTAAACTGCTGGAACTTCAGAATTATATTTTATATCAGTGCAGAATACTCGGGCTGGACAGATCTCTTTTCCTTGATGAAAAATTCACAGATAACATAATCAGTCAGATCCCCGTTGAAATGATGCGTCTGCCGCAGATCAGGATCTATTATAATTCCTATAAACTTGAGCTTACGGGAAAGGCAAAGTATTATACTGAGCTGAAGAGGCTTCTGGGAAAGTATGGAAATCTTCTTAAAAAGGAAGAGATCTATAATAAATATATAGATATGATCAACTATATTAAAAACAGATATTCAACCAAAGATGTAAAAACAAATTCAGAATTGTTTCTGCTGAGAAGAGAGATAATTGAGAGAAATCTGCTTATGGAAAATACAATTAAAAACATGTTCTTCATAAATCTTGTAAAGTCAGCGCTTAAGGTAAAAGAGTTTGATTGGATATTCGGATTCATAAATAAATACCAGTCCCTCTTAATTCCGAAATACAGGGAAATAACATATAATCTATCTCTTGCATTGTATTACTTTGAGAAAGGGGATTACGGGCAGTCTTTGTCATTTGCCTCGCAGGTAAAATACGAAGATAACTTCTATAACCTGCAGGCAAAAAATCTCACACTGAGAATATTTTATGAAACAGACCAGTATGAAAATATACTAAGCGCAATTTCATCTTACAGAATGTATCTTTCAAAGAACAGAACCCTGAAAAAAGAGGATCTCAATTCGCACAGTTTATTTCTGAATTATCTTGATAAATTACTGAGGATACGTGAACAAAAAAAATATCATAAACTTAGTGATCTTATTTTTGAAATGTCAGAAATCAACTTTACCAATAATTTATGGCTGACCGGAAAAGCAAATGCACTGCTAAGAAAATCCAAAACAATGTTAGTAAAATAATAGATTACTGAATAGAAACTTCTGAAAAACTCGTTCTGTCAGTATGTTTTTACCGGGGATCCAATAACTAAGATGTTAAGAAACATTAAAGTATTGTTGATTGGATTCCAGTCGGTAGCACACCGGAATGACAAAGTATGCCGGTTATTCATAAGCATCTAACTACTAACTACTAACTGTTTAACTTCTATGGAACTTCACTATGAACAAAATTATTCGAATTATTAAATACGAGAACAATATCTGTCAGATCAACTAAATTATTTCCGGTCACATCTGATAGATTGTATCCTGTAACAAAATTAGATGCACTGTTGAATACAGTAATTACATCAGTCAGATCGACTGCATCATCCTGATTTACATCCCCTCCGAATATTGCAAACCTTACAGGAAAATTATCTGCCTTAATTACATTCTCACCGAGAACCTCATCGTTTAAATTCATGAAGTCAATATTCGCCTCTGAAAAAGTGAAAAATAAAGATTGATCGAGCCATGTTTCTATAGAATTTCTGTGCGTAATCTGAAGCAGGAAAGGTTTTTCATTTGTGAGCGACCCGTTAGGAAAATAACTGAAGTAACATTTCCCGTCTGTACCTATGACTGCTTTATCAGTGACATCTATACTTGTACCTATAATTCTGGCTGATATTGTATCGGGTGTCATAGTATTAGATGTTGAATCATAAAAGCCCTGTATCAGCGCTGAAAGATTTAAATTCTTTGGTCTTTGTTCAAAATCATTTATCTGAATTCCCCAGCCGTAGAAGAATCCGGAGTTTGATGATACTTCATCTCTAATTTTTAGCTTCCAGAAACCTTTTGCATTATCTCCTGCAAATTTAGAATTCATTGAGTTCTCAGGTTTTATTTTTGCATAAAAGGAAGCATATCTGCCATTGATTATTGTACTGTCCGCATTATCATCGAAAGTAGTAATTATATTGTTATCGAGAGAGTTTGCTGACATATTGGCAAATACCGTAACTGAATCTCCGTTAGGTGCAATTAAAATAATATCAAGGTCGGATGACTTAGTATGGTTAATCGAAATAAACAGATTTACATCAGTGACAGCGCCGTTGAAATTAATGTTCATACTGTCAGAGACAGTTCCGGCGGTACCTGATACAGGAATTCTTATATTAGTTGACCTGATATAAAATGCTCTGGAAAATAAAAAATTATTATCCTGATTCAAAGGAGACACCGGCTGTGCAGTTATTTGCGCGGGGTGAGTAAATCTTGCATTATTCCGGAAGTAGAGTCTCGGTCCGCCGTCACCAACGTTATCCAGAGTATTCCCGTCAAAGCTATAATTAATGTTTGATTGAATTAAATTAGGATCATTTAGTTTATCAAGCGATGCATACATTAATCTGAATATCTCTTCCTGAGTCTTTGCTTTATTTGTTATCCTCGCTTCGTCCAGATAACCGTTGAGATCACCTATGCTTCCCTGTCCTCCTCCGACGTAAAGAGAGTCTGTGGTAATATTAATATTAGCAGGCACAACTGAACTCGATTTTACATTCACTCCATTGACATAAAAGTTATAGACCCCGTTTGATCTGTAAGTAAAAGCAAGGTATGTCCATTGATTCAATGGAATTGTTTTATCGGAAGTGAACACAGTGTTGTTGATCATTGCATTTAAATTATTACCTGAATAAATCAATGCATAGTTATTGCCTTTTGTGATCAGTCTGCAGCTGCTGTTTGTTCTGGGATAGACCCAGCATTCAAGAGTGACAGCTGAATCAGAATTTAAAGCAGTTGTATCTTTTCCGGCGAGATAGTCTTCAATACCGTCAAGCTCAAGACATTCATTTTGTGAAATTGTTTCCAGCGGTTTGAAAAAAGTGCTGCCTGCCATATTGCCAAGCGGTGAAGAGAGCAGTATGTTTCTGCTGACAGCATTATTATTATTTCCGGACATATCCTTCAATCTGTCGGCTGAAGTATTTTCTCCCTGAAATGCGATCGACATAATAAGTCCGGAATATATACCGCTGGAAGTACCGAGAGAAGTTCTCATAAATTGACTTACTTCAGAAGCGCTCAGAGCTCGGTTCCATAATCTTACTTCATCAATCTTTCCTGTGTAAGGAGTTGATGACCCGCTTATGCCAATGAATAAAGAATCTGCATTTGAATTCGGAGCTGCTCCTGCAACTGAAGCAGACGTGTCCTGCAAACCATTTATATATATGCTGAATAATCCTGAAGATGAATTATAAGTTGCGGAAATATGTGTCCAGTTATTTAATGTGACAGGGCTTGTGACTCTGCTTGTCAACCTTGGTGAACCGTTTGTCATTACAGAAATTCTTCCTGTAGAGTTTAGTCTTATTGCATAAATTAATGAAGTACCCAGTGCTCCTCCTTTTGAGATAATTCCTTTGGATGCGCCCGCAAAAGTTGAGGGATTTATCCAGGCTTCAATTGAAAAGCTTCCTGATAAATTGATTGTTGATGAGTTAGGTACTGAAACGTAGCTTGTGTTGCTTCCCGCAAATGTACCGGCAGCGCTCCAGTAGATCTGTGACCGGCATTCGCTTGTGATGACAGCGGATATTATTATTAGTAAAATGATAATTGTTTTCATTATAAATTCCTTTATGATTATAAATTTTTAGAATTATTTCTAAGGAACAATAGCGGTTACAAATGCGCTGGAGTTATTGAAAACCAGCAGAACGTCAGAAAGATCAGTAAGATCATCACCGTTAACGTCAGTGATATTATAACCCGCAAGAAATGCCGACGCGCCGTTGAATGCAATTGTAATGTCATTCAGGTCTATGAATCCGTTCTGATCTATATCGCCTCCGTATACAGCAAACTTAACAGGTGAGGAATCAACCTGTTTCATGTTATTGCCAAAAGCTTTCGAAGACAGGTCGGAGAAGTTATACTGCGCCTGTTTGGAAAACTGTTTGAATTTAATGACTGATGAGCTCCAGGTTTCTATGGAGTTCCTGTGTTTCAATACAAGAAAATAATCAGTCTCCTGCTGAGCTTTTGTGAAAGGAACTACTGCAGTTCCTGATGAATTAAGTTTTGCCTTGGAGGAATCTATAACCGGATAAGGGAATAAACCTGATCTCAGAAAATATCTAATTGTATCGGTGATCAGTGAATTTGAAGTCTGATTATAAAATCCCTCTACAAGTGAAGTGCAATCAAGATTAAACGGAATCGAGTTATTATTATTTATCTGCAGACCCCAGGCAGTAATAAAACCTGTATCCGGCGCTGCGTCATCAGTCACAGTAAGTATCCATTTACCTTTTGAATTCACTCCAGAAAATATAGCGTCTATATCGAACTGCGGCTTTATTCTTGGACCAAAGCTCACATATCTTCTATTGATGAGCGAACTGTCAGCATCTGAATCAAAGACAGTCACAATATTATTCGCGCTGTCAGTCAGATCATTATTGGAAAAGAATTCAACTGAACCACCGACGGGACTGGTGAGTGACAATCTTAAATTTCTGTTTTTCTGATGATTCAAAGCAACATAAATATTCAGATCAGAAATTATTTCAGATGATAATATTTCTATTGTATCTTTTGTTGTACCCGAAGTCCCATTTGCGGGAATTCTTTTGTTAGGCATACTAAGATAATATCCGCTCTGAAACTGTCCGGAAGAAAAATTATTCAGAGGTGACTGAATAGTGCCTGCGAATTGTGCAATATTAAAATTATAGCTTGTATTTCCTCTAGGGATTAAACGCGGTCCGCCGTCTGTATTGCAAAGTGATGATGCATCGAGATTATAGACTGCATTAAGAGATGCATCATTATCATTAGACTCGTTAATGGTAGTGAACATCTGATTATTAATATCGCTTATGCTTTTCAGATCACAGGTGATCCTGAATTCATCAATTGATCCTGTAAATGCTGTAAACAAAGGAAATGCTCCTATTACAAGTGAATCCGGACCGTCAACTATATTTTGCGGTGTTATATTTCCTGAAGTTCCGCGCTTTCCGTTTATATAAAATTCATACCTACCTGTAGCTCCGAAATAAGTAAAAGCTACGTGAGACCACCTTTCCTTTTTTACGGAGTCAGATGAAGTAATTAAAGTATTATTAATGTAAGCGTTCAGCTTTCCTGAGGATACTCTCATCGCATAGTCAGGATTAATGGATGAATAAGAACCTTTATACAAAATACCGTAATTATCTGATTTTGGAAAAATCCAGCATTCTATGGTAAGCTTGGAAGTCGGACTTACACTTGGATTATCCAGTCCCATTAAGTATCCTCCGCCGGATGAAAAATTTATACAGTCATATGCCAGATGATTTTTTGAAGGTCTGTCTTTGAGATCAAATGCAGTTACATTTCTTACCACGCCGCTGTTTAATTTATCAGAGTGATCCATTGCCGAGAAGAGTACGCCCGAACCGGTGTTGTTCTGAAACTGCATTGACAAAACTAAATTTCCGAGTACAAAATCTCCTCCGCCACCTATAGAGGATTTCATAAAGGCAAAAATCTGAATTGTATTTAAGCTTATGTTCCATACTCTGACTTCATCTATTTTTCCGCTAAAGGGAGATGAAGATCCTGAAATCCCAATGAAAAGCGAATCTGAATTTGCAGCTGGCGCAGCTGCTGCTACTACTGCCGATGTATCGGTTAAGCCGTTGATATATAAGACAAATAGATTTGTAGTTGAATTATATGTAGCAGCTACGTGCGTCCATTCATTTATGCTTATCTGTGTCGAAGATTTTGTTATAAGTCTCTGTGCTCCGTTAGTTGAAACCAGTAATCTCCCGTTTGAAATTCTTAGACAGTATTTAAGAGCTGTACCAAGTGCTCCTCCCTTTGATATGATTCCCTTTGCACCGGTTACATTTGCCGGGTTTATCCACGCTTCCAGTGTAAAGCTTCCGGTAATATCCAGTGACGCGGAATTAGGAACCGAAACATAACTCGATGAGTTGCCCGCGAATACAGCAGCCTGATTCCAGTACATCTGCGCTATACAATTTTGAGAAACCAGAATGGAAATAAAAATGAAAGCCGGGATTAGCAGATAGTGATTTTTTCTCATTACTTCTCCTTAAGAATTATGATTTTAGGTTAATGTAAAGTTTTAATTCAGGGTTAAGCTCAGCTCCTTTTAAAAAGGAGCTTTGCTTTCACCCGCTATCATCCCTGACAGCTAAAGAGGAGAGTAATAAAGAACGGGTAACGAAAATTGTTTGATCAGGGATGATGATTAAATTTTCTTTACAAAAATATACAGACCGATATAACATACAAAATCATATTTCCTTTATTCTTAGAAAAAATATATTAAAGATCATAAATAAAAAGTTTAATTTTAAAAGAATTTTTGTATTTTACAGCATTCCCGTGAATTTTATCCTTAGTCTCCGTGAAAGCTTCAGACGAAATATTTCAGCTTGTAAAATCTCTTACAAAACAGGAAAAGACCTATTTTAAGAAATTTGCTACAGCATTTATCGGCGAAGAAGGAAGCAATTATCTGAAAATGTTTGATGAGATATCGAATCAGGCGGTCAGAGAAGAAGTTTATAATGAAGAGAAAATAAAGAAGGGGAGTTATTCCGGTAAATTCCTGAAGAATCTATCCTATCACAAGAATTATCTTTACAATATGATAATGTCTTCTCTTATAAATTATCATAAAGACAACAAAGAAATTATATTTGTCAGGAATCTTCTTTCACAGGTGGAAATTTTAACCGGCAAATTACTATATGATCAGGCGCTTAAAGTACTTGGCAGAGCCGCAAAGATAGCGGAAGAAAAAGATATGTTCCTTTTAAGCTATGAGATAAATTTTCTCGACAGAATTCTGAAAAGACTAACTTTAGGACATCAGGAAAGCAGAATGCTCATAAATGATTTTTACAAGATTCAGAAGGATATACTTGAAAAGCTTTTGAATTATATTGAATTATATAATCTTCATGACAGAATTAATGACATTATGAGAAAGAGCTCTACAGGAAAATCAAGGAGCGCGGAGGAAATGAATGAACTAAG
>DAIPYG010000078.1:0-4615 GCA_036782875.1 Bacteroidota bacterium
TTAATTCCGTCAGTCAGCATTGTCATACAGAACGGACATGCAGAAGCAATAGTCTTCGCGCCGGTGGCAAGGGCTTCCTCTGTTCTTTCCACATTAACTCTTTTTCCTTCATGCTCTTCAAGAAACATCCTGCCGCCTCCTGCTCCGCAGCAGAAACCTCTGTCTTTTGAACGCGGCATCTCGATGAGATCAGCTCCCGTGCTTTCAAGTGTTTCTCTCGGTGATTCGTAAATATGATTGTATCTTCCAAGATAACAGGAATCATGATATGTTACTTTATTCTTTATTTCTTTTTTGGGAGTTAACTTTTTTTCTTTGATTAAATTATCTATGTATTCTGTATGATGTGTAACTTCGAGCTCTACGCCGAATTTGTTGTATTCATTCTTTAAAGTGTGCATGCAGTGAGGGCAGGCGGTTACAACTTTCTTAACCTTATATTTCTTTAATGTCTCAACATTCTGCTGTATGAACGTCTGCGCAAGGAATTCATTTCCGAGACGCCTTGCAGGATCGCCTGTACATTTTTCTTCACTTCCCAGAACACCGTATTTTACTCCGGCTTTATTTAATAACTGTGCAAATGATTTTGTGACATTTCTGTATCTCTTATCAAATGCTCCCGCGCAGCCTGACCAGAACACTATATCAAGTTCCTCTGCAGAACCGATATTAGAAACTTTCTGTAAATTATTGACTGAACCTTCTTTTGCAAGCTCTTCACTCAATTCATCTATCCAGTCATTCCTTTGCTCTGCCCCGAAAGCCCATGGTGATTCATTGTTCTCAAGATTCCTGAAAACAGTATTCAGCTCAGGCGGAAATTCTGATTCCATCATTACTAGATCTCTTCTCATGTCAACTATCGGCGTGATATGATCTATCATCACAGGACATTCCTGAACACAAGCCATGCAGGTAGTACAAGCCCAGAGCTCTTCCGGTTTTATATAATCGTGAACAAGATTCTTTTCAAGTATTGGATTGGTTTCAATATTTTCTGCAGCCAGTGTATCTTTACTTTCTTTTGCCTTAACCATTAAAGGTCCGGCTTCCATTGTACGCTTTCTGATCTTTGTAACGATCAGTTTCGGATTCAATAGTTTGCCCGTGATATTCGCCGGACAAACTGAAGTGCATCTTCCGCATTCAGTACAGGTATATCCGTCGAGAATATTTTTCCAGGTAAGATCTTTGATGTCTTTTACTCCGTATTGAGTTATAGATTCATCTTCGAAGTTTATCGGTTTCAGAACTATTCCCGGATAAGGTATCTCATAATTTGATAAGAAAGTATTTGCAACTGAAGAAAGTACATGAAAATGTTTTGAATAGGGAAGATAGTTTAAGAAAGAAAGTACGACCAATATATGAGCCCAGAAAAATATTTCATACATTGTATGCGAGCCGCCGCTAAAGAATCCTGCAATAAATGTTGATACAGGTCTGTATCCCTGAGACTCTCCGATAAGAATTTTTTCAACACTCATGCCGAACATAGTCACCATCACTAGCCCGATCATTACAAGTATGAATGTTGCATCCATCCTTGAAGATTTATCAACCTGAAGTCTTTTCGGAGTTCCGACATATCTCCTTATTAAGGAGAAAGTAACAGCTGCCAGAACAAGCGCTCCGAAGAAGTCCTGTAAAAAAGTTAATATGCTGTAAACAGGTCCGAGAAATCCGAATGAAAATCCGGGAATAAAACCTTCTATTATTGATTCAACAACTACAAACAACAGTACTACAAATCCCCAGTATATGCATAAATGCAATATTCCAGCTAGCCTGCTTCTCAATAATTTTGTCTGCAGAAATGCGATCTCAAAAGTGTTCTTTAGTCTTTTTGAAATTTCATTTAAACGGTTTTCCGGCTTGGCAAGCTTTAGATATGATATAAAATTCTTTACAGAATAAATGAAGTAACCAATTGCTGCGAAAAATATTATGGCGAATATTAAAATTCTGAGCATTAAGTAATTTTCGTTCTTAAAATTTTGATAAATTACTTAATTAGTTATTAATATTAAAGTTAGATATGTTCTTTGGGTTCTTGAGTTCATAGCGTTCTTTGAGTTCATAGCGTTCTTTGAGTTTGTAGAGTTCTTAGGGATTCAGGCGGTGGTTCCTGAGCATAAATGATTGCAGTATTTATACTTAACTTATTTTGTGTTCAGGCGTACTTGTGAAATAAAGTAATTTAGTATGAAAAATAATACTTAAACTTTAAATGAAAAATCTGATCGCATTTTTCCTGTTAATGTTTACTTCCTGTTCTGAAGTTCCTTATTTCGCTGTAACAGATAATGAGCCGCTGGATCATCCACATAATACTGTTCATTTTTCTTTCTATTTTACAACTTACGACAGCAGTATTATACGGGCTGCCGGAGATTCGCTCGAAAAACATTATCTGAGAATTGTAAATGATCTGGGATCCGATACACTTCCGGTTGTGAAAATTTTCATATACACTAACTATAAAGACCTGACTGCGGCTGTTGCGCATGTCGTGCCTGATCTGCCTCCCTGGGCAAAAGGACTGGCAATTTCCGAGAGTGAAATTCATATTATATCACCGAATCTTAACAGACCTGAAATTAATTCCATGCTGAGTATTCTTATACATGAATTTGCACATTGCGTATCCTATCATATCAGACCAAACATTGCAAACAATCCGCGCTGGCTGTGGGAAAGCGTTGCAGTATATGAATCAGGTCAGTTTGTAAGCCCGCATAATGTTAATTGTCTCGTCAGTCATGATCCTCCGTCTCTTGATCAGCTTAATTCATTTAACAATACTATGATATATGATGTAGGATATCTTTTAGCAGAATACATTATTATTAATTGGGACAAAGCGCATTTCATAAATATGATACTCACGAATGGCAATATACAGCAGGTTCTGGGAATAAGCCCGGTAGATTTTGAAAAAGGATGGTTTGAGTTTGTTGTGAAAAAGTATGGGATATAATGGTTATAAAATTTTTAATCTTTGTAAAGTTTTCCGCTGTCGGATTAATCTTACAAAAAGGTTAACTTTCTATTATAGTCAGCACGAATTAATTACATAGAGAAATGAACTCAGCTAACTCAACAAACTCAACAAACTCTCCGAACTCAACAAACTCTCCGAACTCTATTTCACAAGAAGCATTCTCTTTGTCTCAGTAAATTCTCCTGCTGTAAGTGTATAAAAATATATACCGCTGGTTAGACCTGATGCATCAAAACTGTATTTATAAGTGCCTGCACTTAAATTTTCATTTACCAAAGTTGCCACTTCTTTTCCCAGCGTGTTAAATATCTTAAGAGAAACAAATCCCGATTTCGAAATACCAAATTCCAGATTAGTAGAAGGATTGAACGGGTTCGGATAATTTTGCGATAGTGTGTATCCGTCAGGCATCTCCGATGAAATATTGGTAATGCCAATTGTAGAGCCTGTATTATAGTTTACTGTTTTGCTGTTTCCGAATTGAGTGCCATTTATTGAAATGGTACTGTATATAATTTCGAATACCGGAAATTTTCTTCCCGGAGCAAACCAGACATAGGAAGTCACATTTGTAACTGTAATTACTGGAATCCCGGGATTTGAAGAATCTCTAGTTGAAATGATATACTTTACTCTGAGTGAGTTTGAAAATGAACCTGCCGGCAAATTAATCGTTCCCCATGCATCTCCGCTGACTGTAGTTGTGCCTGTTCTTTTTACATCGCTTCCGCTTATGATATAGTTAGCAGCAAAATTATCTGAAAAGCTGCTGTTGTATGTGAAAGGATACTGAAGATACAGCTGAGGATCTGTATATGAAACTAAAAGATCCGGTCCGCCATATCCGTTTACAAACATATTTGAAGATGAAGTTGTCATAAAATTGTAATTTGAGTTGTCATTAGTAGAAGCAATGTTTGAAGCAGGGAACTGAGCAGAAAAAGGAGTTGATGAAGCAGATACAAAGTTTATATTTGTGCTGTCTTCTCTGATAAGGCTTAAAAAGCTCCAGGTTTGATTCGCACCGGAATTGCCTTGAGATATATTGTTTGTATCACAGGAAACATTTCTGTCTATGTCACCCGTAACAGGATTGTTTGCGCTTGTAAGCGTCATCTGTGCGAAAGTCTGTGACGCTAATACTGTAAAGATAAGGATAATTGTTTTCATGATTTAGTTTGGTTTATGATTTAAGAAAAATAGAATTATTTATTTGCTTTTTTATTTACCGAAACAGAGTTCTTCCTTTTTATATTGATCTGATTGTAATATAATCTGACTGCTCTGCTGATCACTGCATCCTTACTGCCGTTTATTAATATCTGTATTTTTTCTATCAGAATGTGAGTTGAATCTTTTAGCCTGTATCCTTTGGATGTTTTTAAGCTGCTCTTTTTCTTACCGCCAGTCATAATTGAATTAAATTTTTGTGCACCTCTTTGTGCACTCATACAAAGATACTCTGCTGAAGCCTGTCATAGCAAAGAAAGTTTACTGCCAAACTAACCAGGATTTATCAAAGCCTTGGTTTAATTGATTAAATGAATTGATTTAAAATTTATAATGAAAGATTTTCAACTATTAACTATTAACTATTAACTATTAACT
>DAIPYG010000078.1:4715-14495 GCA_036782875.1 Bacteroidota bacterium
AACTATTAACTATTAACTATTAACTATTAACTGCAAAAAGTGCACGACTCCAGACTCATACAGACATTAAGATCATTCACCAAAGATGAATTCAGGCAATTCGAAAAGTTTGCTGCATCACCCTTTTTTAATAACGGGAGAAACTATATTCCTTTTCTGAATGAACTTAAAAAACATCATCCCGATTTTGAAAACAGGAATGACAGTCTGAAGCCTGATAGTATTTATAAGAAGATCTATCCGGGGAAGAACTTCAATAAACAGGTTATGTGGAATCTAGTATCACAACTCGAAAAGCTTGCTATGGAATTTATTCTGCAGACAGCTTTGAAAAATAACAGACGCATTAGATTTGTACTTATGTTTGATGAACTATCAAAAAGAAATCTTGATAAACATATCTTCAAGGAAACAGAGAGTGCAGAGAAATATGTGAGTAGCTTGAAATACGGGATAGATTATTTTAATACAAAGTGGGTGCTGGAAAACAATAAGGCGGGTTACTGGAATTCAGTGCAGGGAAGGCAGGATAAGAGTTATGAAGGAACAGTTAAAAGTACGGAATATCTTTTGCTGAGCTTTCTTGCAGAGCTTTCAATTCAGGTGTCTGACCTGAAGATACTTAACATAATGTATAATACAGGAGAAGAGTTAAACTCTGCGATCGAATTTGTAAAAAGCCTTGATTTCAAAAAGCTCGTTGAAGCTGTAAAGAAAAATAAGAACAAGTATGCTGCCGTTATAAATTTTTATTACAATAAAATAATGTGCACTATAGATGAGAATGAGGAAAGTTACTTCTTTGAAATGAAGAAATACTTTGATGCAAATTATAAACTTTTTGATGCAGAAGAGCAGAGCAATACTGTTATTTCTCTTGCAAATTACTGCGCTCATAAAATGAGATTAGGTGAAAAGAAATATCTGAAAATATTATTTGAGATAAATAAATTCCGGCTGGAGAAAGAAATTGGCGCTTATCAGAACGGCAGGATTAATAAAGCTTTGTATCATCAGATAATCAGAAATGCTCTTTCATTAGGTGAAATAAAATGGGCTGAAAGGTTTGTATCAGAATATACTTCTAAGCTGAAAAGAGAACATCAGAAAACAATGAACGCGCTTGCTATGGGTTACATTTGCTATGCTAAAAAAAATTATTCGGAGTCACTTGAGTTTCTGAATAAAGTAGAATTCATTGATATCAGAGATAAGCTGCACGTAAGGATACTTTCAGCAAAGGCTTATTTCGAATTGAATAAATCTGAACTGCTTTATTATTATATTGATTCATCAAAACATTTTATTGGAAATAATGCATTAATTGAAAATACTACTAAGGAAGCTTATATGAAGTTTTTTAATTATCTGAAGAGACTTTTAACTTTGAAGGAAACTCCGGATAAGTTCAGGTTAAAGGAATTAAAAGCGGATTTAGAACTTGATAAAGTTCTTAGGCTGAGACATAAGAGATGGCTGATGGGGAAAATTGTTTCGTAAGATTCATAAAATTCATAAGATTCGTAAGATTTTAAAATTGAAATATTATATTAATCGAAAATTAAACTTAATACTCTAACCAAAAAGAGACTTCTGATAAAATCAGAAGTCTCTCCAAAAAAACTTTATAGTACTAAATCTTACTTTACCAGAATCATCTTCTTCAGCTCCGACACCGAATTTGCGCTGAGCTTATAAAAATATACTCCGCTGGTAAGATTATACTGACCGGCATTGAATGAAACTGAATAATTTCCTGTAGTGTAAAATTTATTATCAATCAGATCTGCAATTGCCTTTCCGGTAACATCAAAAACCTGAAGAGAAATGTTCGATGATTTGCTGATATTGAAACTGATCTTTGTTTCGGGATTGAACGGGTTTGGATAGTTCTGCTTCAGTTTAAATGAATTTACATCGGAAATATTCTCTGAAATTCCAACCGGAGGAAGTACAGTGATAAGAAAGTTTTCAGCGTAATTCCATTTGTCGTTATCCGAGGTTGTATCGTGATTAACTGAATTACCGTTTGCAAATATAGTATCAACTACATTTGGTGTTGCCGGCGCGACATACTTGAAATAGAATTTCAATGTATCGCCTGTGAACATTTTCGGCTCTTTATGTGTCAGCTCGAAACCTGAACCTGTAAAAGCTTCGGCTCTCCTTAATATAGTATCGAGTGCGGAAGTGTAAACATTCCCCAGGCTTGTTGCTATATCACATCCGCCCGCTACTGCCGGACCGTTTGCTATATTTAATACATAGATTGCCGTATCATTAGCGCGGACCGAAGCAGGTCCTGTGATCTTTACCGATACAGTATCATTTGGTTTGAAATTATGGCAGACACATCCTATAGGATTTGCATCTTTCTTCGTAAGTCCGACTATTCCGTCCTTGAAAGCCATAATGTTCTGATATATTGAAACAAGGAAAACTATAAGTATTATTGCAAAGATTGTATTCCGAATTCTCATGATGTTATATAATGATTTTTATTATTTGGTTAATGTAAATTACTCTTAACTGATGTGAGATTCAATTTAAAAAAAACTCTGAACTTAAATATTACAAAAATAATTTCATTTCATAAAATTTTATTTTTATAAAACATTTAAGTGAGATTAAAATTTAAGAGAAAAAATTAATTCTGTTTTGTGTAGGTCCACCATGTTCCCTGATTTTCTACAGGGGAAACGATTAGTTTTGAAGGAGTTAATTCTCTTATAATAAATATCTGATCTGTGGCTACGGGATTGGAAACATTTTTAGCAGTTGAATTAAGTATTAATTTATGCCCGTCAAGCTTCCAGTAGTTGTAGTCAAGCGCAGGCATGTTTATTGATGCGGCTTTCCCTCCCATTTTAATCTCAAACCCCATTTGATCTCCGTCGTTTACCCATTTGCCCCAGAGGTTTTCCATTTTAACGGGTGCAGTGTATTTCTTTACATTTGCAGAAGAGTCCTTGGTAGAAATGTTTTTGATCACTTTACCGCAGCCATGGAATGACACAGCAAAGAGAAATAATATAAATAGTATAATCTTCATTTTATAAAATATTATTGCAGGAAAAAATAATCTGATTACGTATCAATTCTTAATTACTCCCGGAAATACTTCAGGTTTACTGAAACTATTTCTTATTATAAGTCCATTTTGTTTCCGGATTATTTGAAGGAGATAAGATCATTGCCGAAGGAGTAATATTTCTGACAATGTAGATCTCATCGGTAGTTACAGGATTTGAAACACCTTTGCTCGTGGAATTCAGAATGATTTTGTTCTCAATCAGCTGCCAGGAATTATAATCCAGCGTTGCCATATTAATTGAAGAAGCTTTTCCTCCGTCGGCTAATGTAAATCCCATTTCACTTTCTTTGTTGACCCAGCTGCCTAAAAGGCTTTCAGGCTGAATTACTTTTTTCTCTTCGGTTGTCTTTGAAACAGTCTTTTTATCGGAAGCCTGTTCCTTCACTGCGCCGGATTCCTTATCGTTTTTACTGCAGGCTGTTAAAGTTAATGCTGTGAAGATCACTAATAATAGTTTCATGTTCATTTAATATTTGTAAAAATTGATTTGCACCAAAATACTCAGAATGAAATGATTTATCAATATTCTGATTTTTATTCTGTGTAAATAATCACATCCGTCCAAAACGTTTTGAATGAATGATGAAAAAGCTATTGTAAAATTCAATTATCTTTGAAATCATAACGAACATCATCACAACCTCACCCCCTACCTCTCCCGCGCGTGGGAGGGTGTCTCAAAATTGTAATATTCTCGCAAAGACGCAAAGATCGCAAAGAAAATATGTCATAATTTTAATCCTCTTTGCGATCTTTGCGGCTATGCGAGAAACAAAAGTGAATGTTTTGAGATACCTTTGCGCGGGGAAGGGTTTGGGGTGGGATTAATTTTGATATGATAATATATATTTCGAATTTGGAAATATTCTCAACAATATTTGATACATATTTTTCGTTTTGGACAGTAGTGGTAAATAATGGAATAAATTAATTTTATTTCAGTTTATTTCTTTTGCATAATCAATTAAATCTAATTATCTATTGTATATTAATTTTCATAAATTTTATTAACTGTTAACTACTAACTACTAACTGTAAAAACATCATTATGAAAATTACATTTTTAATTTTACTGTGTTCTGCCGTAGTTTATGGTCAGAACAGTTTTATAGGAAAAAGTGAAACGGTCATTAATGAAAACGGAATTCAGAAAAAACAGACAGTCCTGAATCCATTGCCGAATCCGGGCGGAAAGAAAGTTGATAATGAAAATAATTCTGTTTATCCGCTGAACGCTTTTAATAATACCAGTGTAAAATGGACCTTCACTGATGCAGCTGCAATAGGTGATTTTTGTAAGTCGAGCGGTAACGGCAAATACAATCTTGTCAGCTGGAATCTTAACAATCACAGAATTTCTCTCTATGGCAATGCAACTGCTGATCCTCTGTGGGATTTTTCAACCAGCCCGAACGGATATCTGAATTACATAACTATATCGGATACAGGAGGAATGATCGGAGCCGGTTCATATCAGAATATGTATCTGTTCAATAACTCTTCAAACATTCCGGTTCTGAATTATGATCTGACAAGACTAATAGACACAGGAACTGCCTCCGGACTTGACGTGACAGGTGACGGAAAGTATCTGGTCTGCACAGTATCAAGAGGGGATTCAAGCACGATATTCGGATTCAATACTTCTTCAGGTGTACCTTCCTGGAGTAGAAGGATAATCTCCGGGACTCAGGGTGGCAGTAATATTTATGGAATAAAGCTCTCAGGAAATGATTCATTGTTTATTGTAAATACTTATTATGAATATTTTGTATTCAGAACATATACGGGGCAGCTTGTTTATCAGGGCTTGATAGACGGAGGGACGCAGACAGTGCAGGGAATAAGCGGCGACGGAAGCGTAATAGCTGTGATAAATTATTTTGGTCTGCTTAGAGTATATCAGTGGAACGGGACTACATACAATTTTGTGTTTGCAAATCAGGAACCGCCGGGACAATTCTATAACTGGTACACTTCAGTAGATATTACTTACGATGGAAATTACATTGCAGCCGGAACATTAAACTTTACTTCTTCCACTACAGTTGACGGAAAAATAAAGGTGTTCAAGAAAAGTTCGGGAGGAGCGCCGCACTGGACATATACAGGCTGCGGTGATGAAGTCTCGGCAGTTTCATTTTCAAAAAGCGGTAACATACTTTCAGCATCTTCGTGGGGAGAATTCAATAACACAACAGAAGATCTTTACATTTTTAAAACATACCTTGGAAACATTCCAATATTTAAGTTAAATACAACCGGGTCTATGTTCTGGTGCAGCACATCTATGGATGGAAGGAATGTAATTACCAGCGGAAAGGCAGTTCATGCAAGACAATTAGGCAGCGGCGGACTGGCTTACGATATAGCAGTTGATACAACCGATATACCGGTTGTTTCTATAAATCAGATCAATTCAGATGTTGCAGGTGAATTCAGACTCTATCAGAATTATCCGAATCCTTTCAATCCCATGACGAATCTTGAATTTGGGATCCCGAAATTGGGATTTATTTCTTTGAAAGTTTATGATGCGCTTGGAAAAGAAGTCAGCAGTTTAGTAAATAAAATTATGCCTGCAGGAAATTATAAAGTTGACTTCGATGGAAGCAATTTAAACAGCGGAGTTTATTTTTACAGACTCGAAGCCGGTGATTTTGTACAGACGATGCGTATGGTTTTGATAAAATAAGGACAATTGTCCTGTCAGGATGTTCTTTTATAAAAATTTATTTTTGTATAAAATATTTTGAGAGAATCCCGTAGGGATAAAATATTGGTAGTAATAAATGATAAAAGTATCGTCCCGTAGGAAGGAGATAAAACGTCGGTAGATCTGACGTTCAATCCTACGGGATTGTTTATTGTTGTCAATATTTTCTACCAATATTAAATCCCTACGGGATTTAAACAATTGATTTAACGAATTGCGGATTTAGATAGTTGTCGATCAAATTGAATAATATGCCTGACATTCATAGGAAAAATGTCCGTATAGAAAATAAGTTAAGCGAATTTAATATTCCATAATTTAAAAAATAGAATCATTTTATAAATTGACAGCCGGTAGTTAAATTCTGCCGGTTGTTTTTGTAATATACATTGAATTACCTGAGGAATAGATTTATTTTCAAACCAATGAAAAAAGTATTAGCGATCGTGGGTCCGACTGCTTCGGGAAAGACGAAACTCTCGGTAGATGCTGCATTTAAATTAAACGGCGAGATCATCTCTGCTGACTCAAGACAGGTTTATAAATATATACCTATAGCAACTTCTCATCCGGATAAAGAAGATTTGAATAAGGTCAGACATTATTTTATAAATGAACTTGAACTTTCGGAGGAATTCAATGCAGGTGAATTCGGAACAAAAGCGCGTGAGATCATCAGAGATATCTTTAAGAGGAACAAACAGCCCATTATAACCGGCGGAAGCGGGTTGTATATACGTTCTGTGATCGACGGGTTGTTTGAAGAAGAGATAGAAGCGAGTGAGGTGAGAGAGGAACTTTATGAAAAAATGAATACACTGGGAAAAGAATATCTGTATGATGAACTTGTAAAAATTGATAAGAAGTCAGCAGATACGATGATTCCTCAGAATTTCAGAAGGGTCATAAGGGCGCTTGAAGTTTATTATGTAACAGGAAAGAGGATTTCTGATTTTCAGAAGGAAAAAATCGATGTTGATTTCACTGCGGTTCAGATAGGTCTGATGTTCGACAGGAAACATTTATACAGAAGAATAAATGAGAGAGTTGACAGGATGCTTGAAGAAGGATTGATGGAAGAAGCAAAGAATCTGAGAGATCGCGGATTTGATCACAAAAAATATTATTCACTTAATACAGTAGGACTGAAAGAAATCTTTAAACATATTGAAGGAGAATATGACTTTGATGAAATGGTCAGACTAGTTAAACAGAATACAAGACGTTATGCAAAGAGACAGCTGACATGGTTCAGGAAGGATAAGAGAATAAACTGGGTAGAAGTAGATGAAGGTACGGATGATAAATATATTATTGAAAAAGTATTGGATATTTTTAAAAATTCATAAGTGAAGTTAATTCAGAGACAATAAAAAAATTAAAATACTATATTTAAATAAAAAATATTTCACTAACTAAAAAATTACTTCTATGAAAAAATTCGTTATTATTTTGTTTGTTATTATTTCGATAATGACAATTTCCATTCCTTTATCAGCTCAGGAAACAAATCTGAGTCTGAAAATTAATAACCCGCCGATATCTTATGCCGGCAATGTTGCTTGGGGTAATGACTTTTTAGTATCAAATACTGAACCAATTGGAAGACCTTCGGGTGTTGTAAGAAAATCTACATCAGTGATATATGTATCTGTTCCGGATACAAACATTCAGACCGGCTCCGGAGTTGTAATATTGTCTTCATCAGATAACGGAGTTACCTGGCTTAACATAGCATCGGTTACTCCTGCAATACTGGTTCCGCGAACTAAAATGATAAGAAGTTCTCTTGATTCAATTTATTGTTTCTTCATTACCGGATCTTCTATCTACAAATTAAATGTTCTTAATTTCAATCTTAATCAGGTGTTCAACGGCGGATACAGGGACTTTGATGTAGCTGCGGCAACATCAGGCACTTTGTTCATTGTGACAGACTCTCTGGTAAATAATAATATTGTGCGTTACGGATCTCTTAACGGCGGGATTACCTGGGGCTTCAGAGGATTAATATCATCAACAGCAGCCAATCCGAGAATATATATGTCCGGAACAGGCGATACATTAATTCTGAATTATTACGGACCACCGCTTGCGGATACTTCAACGTCAGTCATAAGAAGTGTCAGGTACAGAGAAACAACACCCGGAACTGCCGCAACCGTCGGATCACCTGCATTTTCAAATCTTGCAGAATCATCCGAGCAGAAGACGCAGTTTCAAAGCGTGTATTACGGCAGTAAAGTCTGGTTTTTTTATTGTGCAGGATCTCCCGGAAATATAGAACTGAAATGTAAAATAAGTACAAACTCAGGTTCCAGTTTTACAGATTCGACAGTGATAGGTTCAATGCCAGGAAGAGATGAATTCTGGTTTGATGCAAAACATTATAACAATGGTTCAGGCGGAGTCAATCTGATATATTACTCTGACAGTTTACAGGCAGGTCTTCCGACCAATGCATCTGATCAGATGAGATTTACGACAGCTTCTGCATCAGCTTCTTCAATATTCAATGCTTCAGTACAGTTCAGCGAACATCCACCGGTATCCTCAGCTAAAAACTTTTATCCTACACTGATTCAATATTATGACATAACAGGAGATGCAGGCGCATTATGGGTAGGAGCTGACGGAAGTAACAATAAATTATATTTTGACAAAAATTTTAATTTCATGACACTGAATTTAAAACTAAATCTGGAAGCGATATCACCGGTACAGGATACTGTAAAAGTTTTAGTAAGAAATGTCTTTGCTCCTTATGAAATAATAGATTCAGCAAAAGGATATCTGAATCCTTCCGGAACTGTCACTTTATATTATTCAAATATTCTTAACGGAGTAAATTACTACATTGTAGTAAAGCACAGAAATTCAATTGAGACCTGGAGTAAATCCGGAGGTGAAGTATTTTCCGGATCAGTTCTGAATTACGATCTGACAATCTCAGCAGCGCAGGCATACGGTAGCAATCAGGTTCTGGCGGGAAGTAAATACTCTGTTTATACCGGTGATGTAACGCAGGAAGGCAATGTTGATCTTACGGACATTATTACGATTTACAATGATGCAAGTGTATTCTCAACGGGGTACATAAATACGGACCTTAATTATGATAACATTTCAGACTTAACGGATATTATATTTGCATATAACAACAGTGCAAACTTTGTTGCGGTGGAAAGACCATAATCCTGAAATTAATTGAATACTGTCCATTACCTTCTTCTCCGTGCCCTGATCATTTTATATGCGAGGGCATGGGGAAAGGTTAGAAGGAAAGATGAAATACAAAACTTCCAGTGATTCTTAATCTGTTTTTTAAATGAAGTTTTTATTTAAATTAAATTTAAACTAATGAAAATTCTCAAAGCATTTATAATTTTAATCTGTCTGATCCCGGTTGAAACATATTCGCAGCAAAACAGTGCAGACGTTAATTATCTTAATTCACTTTACAATGAAAAGCAGTTCTTTAAACTGAAGAAGCAGGTGAATGAAATGAAAGATCTTTTAAATGACAGGCAAATGCTTTATTACAATTCATTGATAGATAATGCATTCAATGAACCTGCCGCGTCTAATGAAGGTATAGACAAGCTGCTGAAACAGAATTCCGTCGACCTTACCGATTCGATGAAATTAAATCTGTACAACTGCAGGGTTATAAACAGCGTTAACTTATTTGACTACAGTGATTCATTTGAGGCAGTCGAGATTCTCTTAACACAATTCAGATCTATGATTGAGGAAAACGAGCTTAAAGATTACGAAAACTCTGCACAGATATTCAAGTCGGGATTTACACTCGCTCCGCAGACAGTTGCAATATCAGGTGATACAAAAATAAAATCGAGAAAGGATATTGCGGGACTGGTCAATATTAAAGCAGAAGTGAACGGAATGGAAGAAGAGTTTATATTTGATACCGGAGCAAATTTTTCAACTATAACGGAAAGCTATGCTA
>DAIPYG010000078.1:14505-15255 GCA_036782875.1 Bacteroidota bacterium
CTTTTGCAAAGAAGATCGGGCTTATTTTTCTGGAAGGAAAGCTCGATGTCGGAACTGCAACAAGCATTGAAGTCAGTTCAAAGCTTGCTTATGCAAAGTCTTTAAAAATAGGAAATCTTAATTACGAAAACATACTGTTCCTTGTACTACCTGATGAAGCGCTTTCATTTGCCGGAGGAATGTATGTAATAAACGGGATCATAGGATTTCCTGTGATAAAAGAAATGAAAGAAATTCATCTCAGCGACGGCGAGATGTTCATACCTGCAAAACCCGGCAATTCTGTATATTCTAATTTAGCGTTTGACGGATTCCTTCCGGTGTTAGAAACTTATGTCAGTACAAATTTTATTTTATCAGATACGCTTATATTCTCATTTGATACCGGTGCCAAATCGACTATGCTATATCATACTTATTATGATAAATACAGATCTATGATTGACGGCAATTATAAACCAGCAGATATAAAGTTCGGCGGCGCAGGCGGAGAGGAGACGATTAAAGGATTCAAGATCAATGAAATGAATTTCAGGATATCCGAAGGAAGTACTACTCTGAAAAATGTATCTCTTCTTTCTGAAAAGATCAGAGATAAAGAAAGTGATAAGTACTTAAGCGGTAATCTCGGCGGGGATTTCTTTAATTCTTTTAAAACTATGATAATTAATTTTGAGGATATGTTTGTTCAGTTTGAAAAGTAATTAACAAATTATAAATTACGAGTTATAAGTTACGAGTTACGAGTTA
>DAIPYG010000079.1:0-15203 GCA_036782875.1 Bacteroidota bacterium
TAATGATTCGGTTGCTCTGCGTATTTCTGAACCTGTCATAGATTTCGTTATCAATCATAGCTTTTCCCGAAATATAGATTGTATTTTCTACTGCAGAATTCTGATCTGATTCATTCTGTTCATTCTGCAGATTTCGGATATCATGCCTGAGATTCTGCTGCAAAATACAAAGTTTTGAATGGTGTTGATAAGAAGTTATATGATCGATTGTTATACATTTAATTTTTTCATAAAATTTTTTCAGCCGGTCAGTCATTGAGTTTTCGGAATATTGTTTGATTTGACTGCCACTGCATTTATTAGGACCTTCTTCTGAGAATGTTCTTATAACTAAAATACCTTTTGGGTTAATGTTTTTTGAGCTGTATCTAAATAATTCGAAATCTCCTGTTCATCTGTCAGAAAATGAAACGCTGCTCTGTCGTGCCAAAAGTCATATTTTTCTGTCGGTTCAAAAATAGCAGCATCAGCTATTATCCATTTTACATTTTCAGACCGCCTCGCTAAGAAAACTGTTGATCATCGAAACTGTCGCTGCAATTATTTTGCTGTCCTGTGGTGTCATTAATTCTCCGATATAATCTCCGTGTCCGCCCGGAATGATCGCAAGCCGTGAATTTGATATCAAACTATACATTTCACAAGCATGTTCAGGTGTTACGACATCCCTGTCACCGGTGATTATAAAAGCCGGTGCCTTGATAGATCTCATTTCTTCGTCCGGGATGTCAGTGAAAGACTGCATCCTTGCTACATCCCTCTCATACATTCTGTAAAGAGCGTCTGTGTCAGGATTGATCTCCAGAAAAGCATCCTTATAAGGTTGCGGCATTTCTTCAAAGTCCGGCTTAGACATCATATCCCAGAACCAGCCGGGTGCTCCTGCTTTTTTGTAAAATATTGAAGCAACAATAATTTTATTTGTCATTTCAGGGTGCCGGATTGCAAACTGAAGAGTTGTGCTTGCTCCGTTGCTGAATCCAAAGATGTCCGCCTTGTCAATATTCAATTGCTTTAACAACCCGGCAATGTCATCTGCATCCTGCTGAAAACTTAATGGTCTGTCAATGTCAGCCGTGTGTCCGTGCGCCTGCATTTCAACAGCTATTACTTTCCGGGTTTTAGCAAATTCATTTATGACACGTCCAAAAGTGGTTTGTAAAGTAGAACCGCCTCCATGAATCAAAACTAAAGGAACTCCTGATCCGTGTATTTCGTAATACATTTTCAGTCCGTTCACAAATGCATAACTGCTTGTGCTGTCATGACTGGCTTCATTGTCTGAATTATTCTGAGACGTCAAGAATATTATTTAATTTTTTATCAGTTATGATTTTATGAAATCAAGTAAATCTGCATTTATTGTAGCGGCTTCTGTTGTCGGCATACCATGAGAAAATCCCGGATATGAAATAAGTTTTCCCTTCTTCAGAAGTTTTATCGACTTTGCTGCGCTGTTTGCGTATGGGACTATCTGATCATCTTCACCATGCATTATCAGTACGGGCACATCAACGCTTTTAAGGTCTTCTGTAAAATCTGTTTCTGAAAAAGCTTTGATGCAGTCATAATGCGCTTTTATTCCACCCATCATTCCCTGACGCCACCAGTTGTCTCTTACGCCTTGTGATATCTTTGCACCTTCACGGTTATATCCGTAAAACGGAAGTGTAATATCCTGATAAAACTGTGCCCTCTTAGTTGCCGTATTCTCGCGTATTTCATCGAATACTGAAAGTGGTACACCATCGGGATTCGCTTTTGAAAGCACCATTACCGGTGGTACTGCGCTTATCAGCACAGCTTTAGATACACGGTCCCTGCCGTGTTTTGCAACGTAACGGATTGCTTCGCCGCCGCCTGTAGAGTGACCTATATGAACTGCATTTTTCAGATCGAGTGCTTCTGTAAGTTCGGCGACATCCGCTGCATAAGTATCCATATCATTTCCATTTTCAGTTTGAGTGGATCTGCCATGTCCTCTCCGGTCATGAGCTATTACTCTGAATCCCTTATCCAGAAAATACATCATCTGATTATCCCAGTCATCAGCTGACAAAGGCCATCCGTGATGAAAGAAAAGCGGTTGCCCGGTTCCCCAGTCTTTGTAAAAAATTTCTGTTCCGTCTTTTACTTTTATTTTATTCATAATTGTAATTAGTTAAGTTAACAAATTAGTGAATTAATATTATTTCATAGATGTGAAAGTAAATTCGTATATTAGCTGCTGTCATTTTAAAGCTGTCGCTTCACAGGTTCTTTGAAAAGCCGTATGGATACTTCTTCATCCAGGTTCATAAAAGACTATACTATATGTCATTCTGAAAGCTTATAAATAAATTCTTCAATTTCCTCCTGTCTGGCATTGGCAAATCCTTTATCTGTTCCTGTCTTCACAAAGCCGCATCTTTCGAGAACTTTTTGCGAGCCATAATTATCAAAAGCAACCCGTGCATACAGCGGTCTTGTTTGTTCTAGTTTCAAAAATTCTTTAAGCGCTGAAGTTCCAATTCCCTGTCCCCAGAGTTTCCTGTCAATCCAGTAAGTAATTTCAGCGTGACCATCCAATATAAATTTTGCTATGCTCCCTGCTATTTCATTATTAACCGTTATAGTCCTATTATTAATTGTCGGGTCAGCTAAATGCCTGCTCATCTTTTCAATGTAAGCTGTCTTGTCATTCGGATCTTTTGATGTGAAGGCTGCTAAATAAATTGCCTCTTTGTCAGTCTGAAACTCAAAAAACAAGTTCAGATCTTCAATTTTAGTTTCTGTTAAAATGATTTTATTAGATGCCATTAGTATAAATTTTTGTCAAGTTTGGGATTTATCAATCTATTTTAAAATTGTATTCTAATCTATAATACTCTTTCGTTCCAGCCCACCAGTTAAAATCTTGTCGTTCTTCGTAAATTCCTATTCCCATTGATTGAGATTTCTTCGAAAGCATAATTACAAAACTATATTCAAATGGGAAGAGTTTATTAGTTAATCCAAATGAACCAACTGTAACATACTTTGTGGAATGCGGATACAAAGGTGGTGAATCAGCAAATGAATAATCCGGAATTCCAAAACTAGTTGAAAGGATTGAATCATTTTTAATATAAGATAGAGTCCCCCAGAAATACCCCGGTAAATGTTCACCATAAAAAGTATCGTTTGAGTTGTTTTTAATTTTAAAAAATGGTCCTTTGTAAAACTCACTTCCGGTAAGGGAATTATCAAGTTGAATTTCAATTGTTTTTGGGGCTTGATAATACTTATTTAATGAAATATAACCATTCAATATTTTTTCACCTTTTATATAAATGTCTCCTTTTTTTATACTTTTCTCTCTATAATCAAATGAAAGTAAAATTCTTGTAATTATTTCATCCCCTTTTAAATCGAAATCGTATTTTAATGAGTCTTTACCATAATTTTCAGCTTTGAAGTAAATTGAAAGAGTATAATTCCCTTTTGTTTTAAAATACTTCTTTTCTGTAAAATTATAGTTACCCACAGTGTCTGTAAACAAATTAAATATCTTCAAATCCGGGGAAATCAATTTAATTTCTGCGTTAATAGGTCTTAATGTTGTGTCACTACATTTATAAGAAAAATATATATCATTTTGTCCATTAAGTGTTATTCCCTTTAATGTTAAGAGTAAAAATAAAACGCTTTGAGCTATTTTCTGAAAAAGTGTCATTTTTGTATTTTTTATACTTAACGATAACTATTAAATATGCGATTACTCAAATATTTTTTTTCATTTATTTGGCACGTCAGAGTCTTCGGGACTTACCCTTGTCCCCGCAGAGACCATTATTCAGTATTATAAAGTCCGGAATTAATCATTTGTAATTCTTCAATAATTCCTGATATGTCCACTCATTGCCTTTTACAAAAAAGTTGTAAGTTTTATCCCAGTCACTTCCTATTCCCCAGCCTGTCATTGAAGAAATTATTTGTGTGTTCGATTCGTCTGTTTTTTTAAACTGAATAATTTCCTTCAAATTGTCATCATTGTCACGTACATTTTTTTCAAAATTATCATTGAGGATAACTTTTAAGACAAGTAATTCTTCGTCAATATAACTTGTAATTGGCAGTTTAATAGAAGTACTGTCTGATAGATTCTTAGTACTGTCATAGTTTGTGATAATGTATCCGCCTGATCTTAATTCTATATGTGCCAGAGGCGCGATCCATTTTACTAATTTCTGATCACTGGTGAAAAGCTGCCAGGCTGAATTAATATCAACAGGTAAATTCATTTCCAGACGTAATACTTTTTCTCCTGAAAGATTTATATAGGAAGTATTTTGTAAAGTCTGACTGTTGACCGTAATTGCTGTAAATGCAAAAATAGCAATTAAGATTTTTCTCTTCATATTATTGATAATTTTATATTACAATGTAAGTTATGTCAATTTTGTCTGAAAACATTTCAATGCAATTACCTGAATCTCACTCTAAATCAATTCATCATCTCAGGCTTTATCATCCAATTCCTCAACCCTGTATCGTATTGCCTCCTCCAGTATATCAATGTTTATTTCTTTCAGCGCTTTGAATTTAATGCAATACCCGCTCACGCTGGCTTTGCCTATTTTTTTTCCATAAGTGCCGGCTAAGTAATTCTTATCTTCAATGCCAAGTATATAAACAGAGATTCCGGTTGTGTTTGCGCTCAAACCAATCTGATAGAACTCTTTGGTTTTTCCATCAGCATAATTTATGGTGTAAGATCCGTATCCTATGTTTGGATTAGAAACAGTTTTCCCCTTTTCATTTCTGCCGTCCAAGAACCATAATTTACGCTCCGGCATTATTTCAAGTATGATTCGGTGAAGCTCCTGCATGTCGCTGCGTTTTGGTTCTGGCTGAGAGGTAATATAATCTTTGATTTGTTTTTTTACGTTCATTTAAAATTTTTACTTTTGAGTTTATTAATTTACTTACCTGATCTCAAATATTCCGTGTTCCATTATTATTGTACTAAGCTCTTAAGATCTTATCCATTTTTTTGCCTTTCGCTAATTCGTCCACCAGCTTGTCTAAATACCTTACCTGCTGTGTTAATGGATTTTCAATTTCTTCAATGCGGTATCCGCAGATCACTCCTTTTATCATATGAGCATTTGGGTTCAGTTTTGCACGCTTAAAGAAGGTTTCAAAAGTTGCTTTATCAGAAATTTGTTTCTGAAGATCTTTATCACTATAACCGGTCAGCCACTTTATTACCTGATGTAATTCCTCTTTGGTTCTGCCTTTACTCTCAACTTTTGTTATATAATGCGGATAAACGGATGCAAATGTCATATTTGCCATTCGTTTATCGTGTTCGGGTGTTGTATTCATTCTATTTTTAAGTTTATAAATTTATTTGCCTGTCAATGTGAAAATGGTTTTCGCTGTCTTATTACTTTTGAAGGTATCAGTTTTATTTTTTCATTGCTGTAAAATAATCCCAGGCTGCTTTTGCAATGTCAGCTATTATTTTCTCATTTGTCTCTGCATTCTCTTTTGAGTCTGTTACAAAAACACTTATAAAAAAATATTTTCCGTTGGGTAAAAAAACTATCCCAATATCGTTGGTTGCTTCAGTAATATTGTCTTTGTTTGTTCCAGAAGATCCTGTTTTGTGAGCGACAACTGTCCCTTCGGGCAGCTGTCCCTTTATTCTGTTTGCGCCTGTTTCTGTTTCTTTCATTACTTTCCAGATGAAGTCATAGCTGTTTTGGGAAAGCAGGTTTTCCTTATTATAATAAAATGAAGACAAAACATTGTTTGCAGCTGCAGGTGTAGTCCAGTTTTGAAATTGCAATTCCCGGTCTCCCTGCTGTTGTTCTTCATTAAATTTTATTGAAATATCCCTGAAATTATTTTCCGTAAAATAATCTTCCACTGCCTGAGGTCCGCCGATCAGTCTCAACAAAATTTCACAGCCCACATTATCACTTTGAGAAACCGTATACTCTATAATTTCTGCTATTGTCAGAGTTGTTCCGTCAGGATACTTATCCCGGATAGGACTGTAAAGTCCGGGCAATAGATCTTTTTTGAGAATTTCTATTTTCTGATCTAAAGAAAATTTTCCTTTGTCAATCTGAGATAACACAGCTAATGCAATATGAAATTTAAATACACTTTGCATTGGGTAATGTCCTTCACCGTTAATGGTCAGTGTGTCGATTCCGTTATTCCCGGAAATTGAAATACCAACAACTGCGTTTTTCGGCGTAACGATTTGCTGTAATTCTTCGCGGAAGGTATCTGCCGTTTGAGCAGATGCCGCGCAATTAACAAATAGAAACAGTAACCCTGTTAAAGAAAATAATTTAGTCAAATTAAATTTTTATAGTTATAGTTATTATAATATGTTTACATTAAGGAAATGCTGATGTGAACTGTGCCACCACTTATACCGATACCTGTGTTATCGGCTTATCATTATTGTCTGTCCAGTATATAATTGAGTTCAGTTACACCGCAGTTAAATTGCCTGGTATTCAATAATTTAAGATTTATTTTATCTTTGATATCTGCAAACAATGGAATGCCTTTTCCAAGAATAACCGGATTGACAAACAGCCAGTAGCCGTCAATTAAGTTCAGCTGAATAAGTGAATGTGTTGCTGTCGGACTGCCAAACAGCAGGATTTCTTCACTCCCGCCGCTGTAGGATTTTTTTATTTCATTTAATCTGTCCGGAAGGTTGTCGCTGATTATTATTGTATTGTTCAGACCTGTGTCTTTCATTGTTTTTGATAAGACAACTTTCTGAACATTGCCGTACCATTTCGAATGTTCAATGTCGTGTCTGCTCGCTTCCGGTTTTCTTCCCGCTTCAGGCCAGTAATTTTCCATCATCTCGTAAGTTACCCGACCGTATAAAGCAGTATCGCTTTCGCTTATCCGCTTACCGACATAATCAAAAATTTCTTCGTTAACTTTAATCCAGTTCATTTCTCCGTTGGGTCCTGCAACAAAACCGTCAAGAGATATGTGCATAAATGAAATAATTTTTTTCATATAGTTATTTGTTTGTATGTTTATTCAATCTTTAACATCATTATTTTTTTGGAAAATTATATTATTTATATAATGATATCAGAGATTACTCAAAACACATAATTTTGTCATTCTGAGCGAAGCGAAGAATCAACTGCTTCTTTTTCAATTTAATTCTGGATTCCGCTGTGCACCGTTCGTTCAGGATGACAAATGTGTAACAAAATTGAATTATCAGTTTGTTTTACTTTGCTTCCCAGCCTGTAGCTTCTGCAGCCGGCGGATAAAAAGTTTGCAAACTGAGTTTAGAATCATTTAACTGTTCAATCAATTTTCGACTCCATATAGAATGCTTCGAGCCATTTATCATTTTGTTTAATATAATTCGCGGCAGCTCTGATTTTAGTATTGAGTTTAACTCCGCCGCAAGTTCCTTCCTGGTCTACTGTATAAGTTAAAAGTACGGATTCTTCAGTAAGTTCAGTAAATTCTATATTGTTTAAATTGTAACTCTTTATATCGCAATCAGTAACTGTGGATTTAATTACCTGGTCTCTGCTGCTGACATCGTCTGCGCTGATTGAGATGAAATTCTTTGTTGTATTTTCCTCAAACCATTTTCCATTTTTATTCTTCCATGCTTCCCATCCCGCTTTGTCAAGATTAGTAATTTTCTCTTGAAGATCTCCGGAGTTAACGGTCTTGCTTGTACAACCTGCAATTAAAGTTACCAAAAATACCGGCACTATAAATAATATCAGTTTTAGATAATTCATTTTTATAATTTATTTGAATGAAATGTGTATATAAAGATGTAAACTATTAGGATACCCACAGAAAAATCTTTTTTTGAAAAAGTCATCAACTCCGTCCAAAACGTTGTTTTTTGTTTAGTGAATTTATTTAATATTCATTTAATGTTATTTGAAAATCTACCTATTTGATCACCAAACCCCTCCCAAACACTTCCCTTTTTCAAAGAGGAGGGCAGGGTTGGGGTTGTTTAGAACTGCTCACAACTTATTTTGATTTATAGTTAGATTAAATGTTTATCACAAAAAGTGAAATTGTTTTGGACAGCACCGAAGAGTCATCTCAAAATATAAACTACTGATATTGATTTTCTAAATTGTTATCCTGAATATTCTAATATTAGTTTGCTTACAACAGAAGTTACGCAAAGCACATATACTTGTCATTCTGAGCGAATCGAAGAATCCAACTGTTTCAGTACCGGCTTATTTCTGGATTCTTCACTTCACTCCGCAGCGCTCCGTTCGTTTAGGATGACAAGTGTGTAACTTCAAATTATATTTAGGAATTATCAGTTTGAATTACACGGCTGTATTTATTTATTCCACCTCTCCACAACTCCGTCAACTAACTCACATTTTCAAAAAAATGCCAGCTGATTTCTTTCAAATATATTTTAATAATTTTATCCGGATTATTTTCAGTGAGTCTGTCTTCATACTTCCATTCCTTTCAAAAAACTTTTTTAAGTTAATTTATTATATGTATAATTTCAATAATAAATTGGTTGTGAGATGTGATTAAAATAACATCCGTCCAAAACGTTTTATTTTGAAAATGAATCCGGTTTTATCATCCGCTTTCTTTTCATCGATGAAAAGAAAGCTTGGCAAAGAAAAATCGCCCGCTGGTGAAAAATTGCCGGAAATTCTTCACAGGCGGGGTTGTTTTTAAAAAAACAATAATAAGTTTAATTTAGAATCAGATAACATAATTAATTCTCATTTAAAAATCGTTTTAGACAGCATTGGATTAAAATACATTACTGTCCAAAATAAATATGAATAGCTTCCTTTCTGACCGTCTTCATTGTTTTTTGAAAGTTTTTCATTGTCAGCTGAAGAGTGCGCGGGGATGACAGGATAAAGAATGTTTTTCTGATTTTAGAAAAGTATCATGAAAAAACAGACTAAAACCTTTAAATTTGAATAAATTTTTAATATTTTAATTCTTTCATTTTTGAGAAACTAAACCTGCTTCTTATGCAGAATACAAAACTGATTCAGCTTCTGAGATCTATGAATCCTGCTGAATTCAGGGAATTCAAGGATTATGTCATTTCTCCTGTCTTTAATAAAAACAAGAAGATCATCGTTCTTCTTGATTCCATAAAAAAATATTATCCCGGTTTTGAAAATGATCTGATCAGGGAAGAGATTATTTTCAAGAAGATCTTTCCGGATGAAGAGTATGATTATTTTAAAGTAAAGAATATAGTATCCGATCTTTACAGTCTCGGCAAGGATTATCTGGCGTTTATTCATTACAGGGATGAATCTGATGTGAAGGAAAAATTCCTGCTCGAGCAGCTGCGCGACAGAAGTCTTGATAATATTTTTGAGATCTCATATAAGGTATTCAAAAAGAAGCTCGATAATTCTCCGGTAAAGGATGAGAACTATATTTTAAAATGCCTCGAGCTTACAGAAGAGCTTCATTCTTTTCAGATTCCCAAGGATCCCGGGACCCGGCTGGATTTTTTTCAGATCGAACTCGACTACTTTCTCAAGTATGCCATTATAAGACTGTTAAGGTTTTATAATATAATGCTGCATGATAAAATTCAGAGCAACGTGGATTTTGATATGAAGATGTATGAAGAAATTATGAGTTATCTTAAAATTAACAAACACGAAGACAATCCGACATTACTGATATATTATAATATTATTCTTCTCGGAACCGAGAGGAACGAAAAATATTTTTTCAGGCTGAAAGAGCTGAAGGACAGATATTTTGAAGCGCTGAATACCGGTGACAGGTATATGCTGTTCCTGCATATGGCGAATTTCTGCGCTTATGTTTATAATAATCTCGGAAGAACAGATTTTATGTATGAACATTTTCTCCTTTCGAAAGAAAACTATGACAGAGGTACTATTATTCTGGGTAAAGTTCTTTATCCTGATTTCCTGAATCACGTAAAGATCGCGGTTCGCGTGGAAGAATTCGAATGGGCATTAAATTATATTCAGAAATATAAACATCTTCTTACGGAAGAAAAGGAAAGTACTCTGAATTTCTGCAACGGGATCATTCATTACAAAAAGGGAGATCTTGATAAAGCTCTGGATCTTCTTTCCAAAGCGAATTTCCCGGAATTTATAATTAAAATACAGGTGAAGATTCTTCTGCTTCAGATCTATTTCGAAAAAGAATATTATGAACAGGCGTTTTCCATGATCGATGCTTTCAGACATTACCTGCAGAGAGAAAAATCAATCCCCGAACATTCAAAAGGCTCCTTTTATGACTTCCTCAGAAACACTAATGATCTGATCAAAATAAAAACAAGTATCGGCTCCGAGGATAAAAAGTTTGAATTGAAAAAGATCAGTGAAAATACTGAGAATATGGAATTCAACCAGTTCGGGATAAAAAACTGGCTGAAAAATAAAGTCGCAGAACTTACTTAGTTTGGAATTTGGAATATCGGATTTTGAATTTACTTAACTTTAGTTAACTACTAACTATTAACTACTAAAAAAAATACACAGGAAAATGATTTAAAATCATTCCCTGTGTATTTTTATTTTTAAATAAATCTAAATCATCAAATCCTAAATCATGTAAATTCCAAATCCGATATTCCAAATTCCAAATTTTAAGTTCACTAATTCAGCGGCGTTTTCCTTGAAATAAAATTAGTGGAATTATTATAGGTTATTAATATATCCGTAAGATCTACAATGGAATTTCCATTCACATCTGTTACAACATAACCTGTTGCAAAACTTGATGAAGAATTATAAGTCTGCAGAACGTCTGTCAGGTCTATGGCACCATCCTGCGTTACGTCGCCGCTGTACAGACAATACTTTGTTCCCTTCAGAACTTCATTATTCCCGTAAGCCTGTGTCGCTGCAAAAGTGAAGTCATAATTCAGAATGGAATCCTGAACATAACTGACTCCGTTTTTACTCCATGTCTCCAGTGAATTTCGATGTTTGAGCTGAATATAATATGTTCCGGTTACGGCATGAGTAAACTGAAACGCCGCTCTGAATGTCAGTGAATCAAGTATTGCTTTTGAAGAATCAATTAAGAAATAAGGCGGGGATGTATTTCTCAGATATGCCCTCACAGTATCTCTCATATTAAGATTATTTGTCGGTATATTATAAAATGCTTCCATGATCAATGATATACCCAAAGTACTTCCGCCGGTAAATCTTGCCAGTGAACTTAAATTATTCTGAGATATCTGATGAAGCAGAGTGTTGACCGTACCGCCATTGGAAGCATAATTTACACCTGCATTTGTTGATTTAAACAGACTCAATTTCGATTCTTCCTGTCCGTTTAATTCTGTTGTATCATATTTCATCACCAGAGTTGCATTTATATCCGAATTATTAAATGGATTGATAGCATAATATCTTCTTATCGCATGAATTCCTGTAGGAAGTGTCTGTATACTGTGTCCTCTTTTTATCTCAGTCAAACCTAAATTTGAAGTGGTTGTAATCAAAGCTCCTAGTCCTCCAACATTGAGATTGTTCGGAGCATTTAAATTTCTTGTTGTAACCAAATATCCGGATAAACCGGTAAATGTATTTCCAGGTGTTTCCGACAGAGTTGCATTTGCAAGCAAAGTGAGAATTTTTCCGTTCAGATTCACGTCCCCTTTTATGACCTCGATCAATCCGGGAATCGATATATTATCAACTAAAACAACTCCGGCAGTATCATTAAATTTTACATTCTCATAGTTTACATTTGCCTGCGGGAAATACTGTAATGCCGTTCCGTTATATTCAATAGTGCTGCCTGAAGTTAAAACTGAACCGTTTACTGAAAGAGTAGTTCCAGATCCGTTCAACTTCAGGGTTTTAGAATTCAAATCAAAAGTACTTCCGGCATTAATAGTCAGGTAGCTGAACTGGTGGTTGGATAATAGTATAACATTAGATCCTTCAATATTCTGACAGTTGGAAGTTGTAAAACTGCCTGTTCCCTGTAAAGTATGAAATGAAGTTGGGGAGAACTGGTTTGAAGCAAAATAAAAATTAAAAAAGCTTACAACACCGTTATTTATCATAGATGAACCCATTAATCTGAAAGAATTAGGTCCTGACAATGTTCCTTTATTTATTACAGAATCATTTACAGTACAGGTATATCCTCCGCCCGGTGTTGTGAATACAGCGCCGGTATCTATTGTAAGAGTTCTGTTGAATATTGCTTCATTAGGTGACTCACCGTTAAAAACCATTGAAGTGCCAGTAGAAATAATAAATGGTGAACTAAAATTACATCCTGTTTTTAAATTAAATGAAGTATTTCCTTTACTCATTATCCTCCCGGAATTAGCCGTAATAGCTCCGTTAAATAATTCAAAGTTTACGGCTGAAACCGTTCCGTTAAATACAGCATCATAAGTATTCGGATTTAATGTTCCGGAAGTAAGTACTCTGAAATATACAACAGCAGAGCCGCCAAAAGTCAGACTGTTAGCAAGATTTAGAATTCCGCTTCCTGTAATATATATATTTTGGGCAACCCAAATACCTGTCCCGGATAAAGTAACAGTTGTATCAAAACTGAAATTTGAGGAAGAGATAGTTCCGATATTTGTAAAAACATCTCCCCGCATAGTAAAATTATTTCCGGTTATCGTTCCGTTATTAAAAACAGTTCCATAAGCTCTGTTCGTATATCCTCCGCCCGGAGTTGTAAATACAGCACCTGGATCCACTGTCATCGTACCAAAATAATTTGCTATGTTAGGAGACCCGTCATCATAGGATGTTGTAGTTCCGGTATTCACTTTAAAAGGAGCATTAAAAGCGGAGCCATTTCTTATGATCATGCTTACAGTTCCCTGAGTCTGGAAAATTCCGGAATTTAAAATTGTCGATCCTGATAACGCATAGAATATCCCGGAAGTAAGAGTAAAAGTTCTGGTGTTGGGATTAAATATTCCACCGCCGTTAACCTGAAAACTTGATGAAGGTGAAAATGATAAATTGTTAGCCAGGGAAACTATACCTGTTGATGAAATAGTCATGAAAACACTCTGGTATGTTCCTGTGCCGGATAAAGAAGTTGTAGAATCAAAATCAAGAAAAGTAGTTGCTATATTATTGTTATTAGTCAATGAACTTCCCCTCATTATAAATCTGTTTCCGTTTATAGCTCCGTTATTAATCAGGTTTCCATAGACTCTGTTTGAGTAACCTCCTCCCGGAGTCGTCAGTATGCCTCCTGCATTCAATGTCATAGAACCTTTATAATTTGCAATGTTCGGACTGCCGTCATCATAAGAAGTAACAGTACCTGAACCTATAACGCAAGGCGCATTAAAGTTAGAGCCATTCTTTACTAACATGCTTACATTTCCAAGAGTCTGAAATATGCCTGAATTAAAAACCGTTCCGCTGCTTAAGATGTAGAAAGTACCTGAGTTAAAGGTAAATGTCCTTGTATTCGGATTAAGTATTCCGCCGCCGTTGATCTGAAAACCTGATAAAGGTGAGAATGTCAAATTATTTGCAAGAGAAACATTGCCTGCAGATCTCACATATATATTTGAACTTGTATAAGCGCCTGTTCCAGACAGAGAAGTAACCGAATCAAAATAAACATTTGTACCTCTTATTGTATCGTTGTTTATCACTGAAGCACTTCTTATTACGAATGCTCCGCCGCCGCTGCTGGTAATGATACCGTTGTTTATAATGTTACCATTTGCCTGAACGGTATATCCGGAATTAACAACTGCAAAAACCGCATTGACATCTACTGTAATAGATCCGTTATAGTATGCCGGAGCAGATGTTCCATTATATGAGTAAGTTATACCGGTATTAATTTTCAAAGCTGCATTAAAGGTGCCTCTTACATCCAGAAGTACACCCGCTCCCTGTGTCTGAAAAGTACCTGCTCCTGAGATTGTCCCGCCTGAAGCTAAATAAAGATCATCTCCGCTTGCGTCTGTAATTGTAAGAAAGATCCCAGCATTTATTGAAAGAATCCCCCCGGTGTTCACTGTCAGCTGATTTGCTTTGACATTTGCAGTGACTGTGACAGTATTAGGACTTTGAATAGTAATCACACCGCTTGTGTCATGCGGAGTGCCGGTAGCGGCTATCCATGTGCCGCCGTTGTTAGTTGACATTTGCCATGTACCTGTTGAATTCCAGTTTCCTGAAGCTACACTTCTGAAATATTCATTTGATGAAAATGCATAGCTGCTGATCAGAAACAAGAAGATACATGTATAAAAAAATATTTGATTAAATTTTTTAAGATTGTTAAACATTGTAATACTCCTTTCCATAAAATTTACATTAAACAAAATATGTAATTGACTAAAGATAAATTCTCTATTCTACTTTTATTTCTTATTTCAATTTCACTTAATTGATTTTTGGTTCTATTTCAGAAGGAAAATTTAAAATGAAATTATAAGTAGTAAATTGATTATTTTTTGGGTGGGATTATTATAAAGACACTCCTTTCGAAAAAGCTTTACATTGCCCGAAAACAGTATTGTTCTTAAAGAGTAAATTAAATTTCATTCTTCCTGAAAAGAATTCCTCACAATTCTTTCTTTTCAATTATCTTGCTGAAATTATTTATTATTGGTTTTAATTTAAATCCAAAAATAAGGCTGAGATTAATTAACTGTTCAATTGTATCAAAACAAAAAAGCCGGTGGATATCAACCGGCTCTTTTGAATTTAATGAAACAGAGTGTGCTTAAAGTTTAATATTATGTAACATCAGGGTGTTTTTTTAGCAATAAAATTATTCGCATTATTGGAAGCTATAATTATATCGGTCAGATCAACTATTGAATTTCCGTTTACATCAGTGCTGACATATCCTGTAGTAAATGCTGAAGAAGCGTTATAGACAAGTACAACGTCAGTCAGATCTATAAAGCCGTCCTGAGTAACATCCCCGCTGTACAGGCAGTATTTTGTTCCTTTTAATATTTCATTATTCCCGTACGCCTGAGTCGCTGCAAATGTGAAATCATAATTCAGTGTAGAGTCCTGTATATAATTTACTCCGTTTTTGCTCCAGGTTTCCAGAGAATTCCTGTGCTTCAATTGTATGTAATATGTTCCTGTCGTGGCATTTGTAAACTGAAATGCTGATTTGAATGTAAGAGAGTCAAGAAGACCGACAGCAGAATCAACGACTGCATACGGTGAAGA
>DAIPYG010000080.1:0-8587 GCA_036782875.1 Bacteroidota bacterium
AGCTTGGCAAAGAAAAATCTCCCGCTGGTGAAAAATTGCTTGAATTCTTTCGCAATGGCTGCAAAAATTTGCAACTCCTCGCTCGCTCCGCTCGCTCGTCAGACAAGCAAATTTTTGCTAACGCCATTGCTCATAATTCTTAACGGCAATTTTTCACAGGCGGGTTGGTTTTATTTCAAACCAAAATCGTTTTATTAAGGAGTTAATTTAAAAGAAAAATACCGATTCGGAAATGTTTTGTACAGCATTGAATATTTCCATACTTAAAATATCCGAATAAATGAGAAGGATTTGAATGATGCATCAAAGATATGATCAGGTAAGTATTGATATATATATAGGAGTAAATTATCCGAATAAGTTTTTGATCTGTCTGAAAACATTATCGGAAATTTTTCTCCTGCTCTGTATGGTCTTGCCGGCAATATGGTTTGTTAATATCACATTATCCAGCGATGTAAATCCTTTATCAATATCGGGTTCGTGACTGAATACATCTATTCCTGCGGATTTTATCTTCTTTTCTTTCAGCATTTTTAAAAGATGTTTTTCATCTATTACATCGCCTCTGGAAGTATTTATTAAAACCGAATCTTTATTAAGTAAATTTAATTTTTCTTTTGAAATAAAATGAAAGTTATTTTCAAGCGGTATGTGTATGCTAACAATATCACAGTTCTTCAGAATATAATCGCAGCTTTTAAATACAATATCCTTATTTTTTAGTTTGACCTTTCTGTCAGTATCATTTGCAAATACAGTCATCCCGAACGCGTTGCTTAATTTACCGACAAGACTACCGACTTTCCCAAATCCTATAATTCCGATTTTCTTTCCGTGCAGCTCGCTTCTCTCATAATTATAAAATGTAAATTTTTTGTTTCTTACAAGTGAATCGGATAACAGAATATTCTTATGTATTGCCAATATCAGTCCGAGAGTGTGTTCTGCAGCAGATATATTGTTTGAATCATCTGCATTCAATATTGCTATTCCTTTTTTCTCAGCATGGCTTTTGTCTATATGATCCGTTCCTTTTGAACAGGTAACAATTGTTTTGAAAAAAGAATCATCCAGAAATTTACTGTCGATTTTTCTGATACTCCTTATTACTAACACATCATATCCTTTATATGACCGTAAAATATTTTCGTTTGAAATTCCGAATTTACATGTCACTGTAAATTTGGATTTCGAAAGGAATCTGATGCCTGAAATATCAATTTCATCTGCTACTAAGATCTTTATCTTTGGCATTAAACATTTTTATGTAAAAATTGACGAATAGAAATTATAAATTAACGGGAAGGAATGAATTGCCTGAATAGTTTTAAGTATCTAAATATTCTTCGACAAGTTTGAGGATCTCATATTTACCTTCACCTGTAATTATGGAGAAAGGTATGTAATCGATGCAGAGATCTTCATTGTTTACTATCTTGGAAGCTCTGTAAATCTGCTTCTGCATTTTGTTGGCGGATATTTTATCGGACTTGGTAAGTATTATCGCAAATGGAATTTCATAATATTCGAGCCAGCTTACCATAAGCTCATCAAGATATGTAGGTTCGTGTCTGGAGTCTATCAGAACAAAAACAAGCTTAACATTTGATCTTTCACTTATATAATCTTCCACGAGTTTTCTCCATCCGGCTCTGATCTGTTCCGGAACTTTCGCATAGCCGTAACCGGGCAGGTCCACAAGATAAAATTTTTCATTTATCAGAAAATAATTAAGCTGTCTTGTCTTTCCGGGAACCGATCCGATCTTTGCCATTTTTTTCTTGTTGCATATCACATTTATCAAAGAAGATTTTCCTACGTTCGATCTTCCGACAAATACGAATTCAGTCAGAACAGAATTCGGCAGAGCCCTCAGATCATAAATGCTTTTTATAAATTCCGCAGATACAATTTTCAAATTATACTCCCGTTTTAATAAATGAAAAAATCCTTAACGTTTATAATAATTTTATTGGGAAAAATTTTAACTTTGTTAAGGATTCTTTAAAAGATTTTTATTTGTCTTCTTTTTTCTTCTTAGGTGTCTTTTTTACTTTGGGCTTCTCTTCAGTTTTGCTATCTTCAGTTTTCTTTGCTCTTGGTTTCTTTACCCTTGGCTTTTCATCCTTAACTTTTTCCTCTTTTAAGGAGGTCTTTTTGGCAGAAGCTGTCTTAGCTGTCTTATCTTCAGGCTTGTTCTTTTCTTCTTTCGCCTTTTCAGACTCTTCTTTTGCCTTTACATAATTATAATCCACAAACTCTATGATCGCAGTCTTCGCACCGTCACCGTATCTGTTACCTGTCTTTAATACTCTTGTAAATCCGCCGGGTCTGTCTCCGACTTTCAATCCTATCTCATCAAATAATATTATTAATGCTTCCTTATTATTTAAGAATTTACGGGCTTCTCTTCTTAAGTGAATGCTTTTTTCAGGAGCTGAATCCCTGAATTTTAATGCCTTCTTTGCCTTGGAAACAAGCGGCTCAATGAATCTTCTAAGCTCCTTTGCCTTGGCTTCTGTCGTGCTTATTCTTTTATTCAATATTAAAGCTATTGATAAATTCGCAAGCAGCGCACTTCTGTGACTGGCCGTTCTCTTTAGCTTTCTGCCCTTTTTTCTGTGTACCATAAAATTCTAAATGATCTTTTAATTAAAAAATATTAGCTGACCGGCTCTTCTTTTAAATATTTGTCCACATCCATTCCGAATGTCAAACCGAAATTCTCGATCAACTCTCCTAATTCCGCAAGTGACTTTCTTCCGAAATTTCTGTAATGCAGCATCTCACCTTCATTCTTTCCGACAAGATCGGCTATTGTTTTAATGTTAGCTGATCTTAAACAATTCTGTGATCTTACTGACAGGTCAAGTTCGTCAACCGGCATTATAAGTATCTTTCTTATCATTTCGTGCTCTTCATCTTTCTCTGTCTTCACCGGCTCTTCTTTCTTTTCAATGTGCTGCGGGTTCAGATTTAAGAACAGCTGTATGTGTTCCTGAAGCAGCTTTGCAGAATATACAAGCGCATCTTCAGGATTAATTGATCCGTCTGTAGTGATTTCCATGATCAGCTTTTCGTAATCTGTTCTTTTTCCTACTCTTGTATTTTCGATAATGTAGTTTGCAAGCTTTACAGGTGAAAATATAGAATCCATGCAAATGAATTCCATAGGTAAATTTGCCTGTTTGTTGTCTTCAGACGGCACATAACCAACGCCTGTTCCCATTCTTAATTCTATATTGAGATTTGCATCCTTGTTAAGCGTAGCTATGAATTTATCCGGATTTAAAATTTCAAAATCAGCAGTGTTATCCTGAAGATCCTTTGCTGTAAATTTATGCGGTCCTTTTAAATTGAATTCTATTTTAGATGATTTTCCGGTAATGTCCTTAAATCTGACTTCTTTTAAATTAAGAATTATTTCAGAAAGATCTTCTACGACTCCTTTTATAGTAGTAAATTCATGAGGTGCGTCATTTATTCTGATCGCAATTATTGCGCTTCCCGGAAGCGAAGAAATTAGTATTCTCCTTAAAGAATTTCCCAGAGTTACTCCGTAGCCTCTCTCTAAAGGCTGTACTATAAATCTTCCGAAGGTATCTGAGTATGAAGATTCCTCTTTTATTATTGATTCCGGCATTTGAAAATTATTAATCTTCATCATATTATTCTTGTATATTTTATTTTTTAAAATTAGAACTACTTTGAATATAATTCTACTATCAGCTGTTCGTTTGCTATGAATGGAACTTCAGCTCTGTCCGGTTCCTTCATGAATACACCTTTCATATTGGCTTTATCTAAAGTAAGCCATGAAACAAGCATATTATCCTTTATTCTTTTCATGGAATCGTGAATCATTTCAAGCTTTTTGCTCTTGTCCCTTACCTGTATTGAATCTCCTGACTTTAACAAATAAGACGGAATATTTACTACATTTCCATTAACAGTGAAATGTCTGTGCAATATTAACTGCCTTGCAGCCTTTCGCGAAGGAGCTAATCCTAATCTGTAAATTGTATTGTCAAATCTTCTTTCCAGCAGCTTTACAAGATTGTCACCGGTCACTCCGGTCTTGCGGGATGCTTCAGCAAAATATCTTCTGAACTGATTCTCCAGCACTCCGTAAGTCTTTCTTACTTTCTGCTTTTCTCTGAGCTGAATTGCGTAATCTGAGATCCTTGATCTTCTTGAAAGTCCGTGCTGGCCGGGAGGATAATTCCTGCTTTCAATAGGACATTTGTCTGAGAAACATTTTGTTCCCTTAAGGAATAATTTCATTCTTTCTCTTCGACATAACTTACAACTTGGTCCTGTATATCTTGCCATTTAGTTTTTTTTATTTCCTTATTAAATATTTATTTTTAATTTTTACTGTCTTCTTTTCTTAGGAGGTCTGCATCCGTTATGAGGCAAAGGCGTAATATCCTTTATAGACGTGATCTCAAGTCCCGCTGTGTTCAATGACCTGACTGCAGCATCCCTTCCGGATCCGACTCCTTTGATCAAAACTTCAATCTTTTTCATTCCTACGTCCATTGCAGCCTTAGCAGCCGATTCCGCGGTTATCTGCGCAGCAAAAGGAGTGTTTTTCTTCGAACCCTTAAATCCCATCTTTCCTGAAGATGCCCAGGCAATTGTGTTGCCGTGCAGATCGGTTAGCGTAACTATCACATTGTTAAATGTTGCTTTAACGTGTGCTACTCCGTTTGCATCTACCTGGATTTTCTTTTTTGCTTTCTTAAAATTTTTAGCCAATTTTATTAAAACTATTTTATGAAAATTATTTTTCTTATTTATTTAACTTCAACCATATTTACCATAAGAACTATACTAACTATAAGTACTATTTCTTAGCTGCTACTTTCTTTTTACCTGCAACAGTTTTTCTCTTACCTTTTCTTGTTCTGGCATTTGTCTTGGTCCTCTGACCCCTTACTGGCAATCCTCTTCTGTGACGCTTGCCTCTTAATGTTCCGATATCCATTAATCTCTTAATGTTCATCGCAACCTCGGATTTTAAAGAGCCTTCTACCTTGAATTCATTACCGATACCGGCTCTGATAAGATTGACCTCATCATCGGTCAGCTGCATTACTTTCTTGTCCTCGCTGATACCCGCCTGTGCCAGAATTTTCTGGGCTGTCGATTTTCCGATCCCGAAAATAGAGGTTAAGCCGATGACGACTCTTTTATTCTTTGGTAAATCTACTCCTGCTATTCTTGCCAAATTGTTTCTCCTGAAAGATTATTATTTAATTTAATTTTATCCCTGTCTCTGTTTATGCTTAGGGTTAGTACAAATAACTCTGACTACGCCTTTACGCTTGATTATTTTGCACTTTGAACACATTTTTTTTACTGAACTGCGCACTTTCATAATATTACTTTTATATGTTTAATATATTATTTATACCTGTATGTTATTCTGCCCTTTGTAAGATCGTATGGTGACAGCTCCACTGTTACTTTATCTCCCTGAAGTATCCTTATATAATTCATTCTCATCTTTCCGGAAATATGTGCTAATATCTCATGGCCATTTTCCAACTTTACTTTAAAATTAGTATTTGGCAGTATCTCTGATATCACTCCGTCAACTTTTATTGCTTCTTGTTTTGCCATTTAATGTTAATTCCTGAAAATGATTATCTGTTTCTCAGATAGTCAGAATTTCCGCTTTTCCTTTACTTACCAAAACAGTATGCTCAAAATGCGCTGATGGCTCTTCATCTTTTGTTGAAATAGTCCAGCCGTCATTTTTCTGATAAACCTTATATGTCCCGTAATTTACCATCGGCTCTATTGCCAGTACCATTCCTGAAAATAATCTCTGACTCTTCCCTGAACTGTAAAAATTCGGTACCGCAGGATCCTCATGCAGATTCTTTCCTATGCCGTGTCCTACTAATTCCCTTACAATTCCGTATCCTGATCCTTCTACAAAATTCTGTATCGCTACTGATATGTCGTTCACTTCATTTCCGTCCACCGCCATCGCTATTCCCTTTGAAAGAGACTCCTGCGTAACTTTCAGCAGCTTTGCTTTCTTAGGTGAGATTTCTCCTACTGCAAATGTATATGCACCGTCTCCGAAATATCCATTTTTCTTTACACCTACATCCACTGATACAATGTCACCGTTTTTTAATACCCTTTTACCGGGTATCCCGTGAACTACTTCTTCATTCACCGATATGCAGCTGCTCGAAGGAAAAATTCTCTTGCTTACCTTATATCCCTTGAATGCCGGATATGCATCTCTGGATAAAATATATCTTTCGATTATACTGTCTATCTCTCCTGTTGTAATTCCTTCTTTAATGTGTTCCTTAATATGTTCAAAAACTTCTGAAACTATTCTGCAGCTTTCCTTTATTAATTCAATCTCCTTATCGGTTTTTATCAGTGACATTCAGAATTTACCTTCTTGCTTTTATCTTTCCTGTCTTCATAAATCCGTCATAATGTCTCATTAACAAATGAGATTCTATCTGCTGTAATGTATCAAGAGCCACACCAACTATAATAAGTAAACTTGTTCCTCCGAAGAATGAAGCAAGTCCTGTAGTTACTCCCATCTTCATCAGGAATGTCGGCAGTATTGCGATGATCGCTAAAAATATTGCTCCCGGAAGTGTGATCTTTGTTAAAATATTATCTATATAATCCGATGTCGGTTTACCCGGTCTGACTCCAGGTATAAATCCACCCTGCTTTTTCATATTATCCGATACGTCTTTCGGATTGAATGCAATAGCCGTGTAAAAATATGTGAAGAAAATTATAAGCAGTGAATATATAATTGAATAAAACCAGCTTTCGTAACTGAAGTACTTTGAAATTCCCTGCATAAACTCACTGTTCGGGAAAAATGATAAGAAAGTACTTGGAATGAACATTATAGACTGTGCAAATATTAAAGGCATTACACCTGCTGAATTTACTTTCATCGGAATATATTGTGTCACTCCTCCGAATACCTTTCTTCCAACTACTCTTTTTGCATATTGTACCGGTATCTTTCGGGTTGCAACTGTTACTGCAATTACACCCGCAATAATGAACAGGAAGCCTGCAATGTAGATAAGTTCTATCAGGAAATTTCTTGCACCTGAAGATACTATCTGATATTCATCAAATACTGAATAGGGGAATCTGTCTATGATTCCTATGAAAATTATAAGCGATATACCGTTTCCAATTCCTCTTTCTGTGATCTGCTCTCCAAGCCACATCATAAAGACTGTTCCGGCTGTCAGTATTATGACAGTTGAGACTGTAAAGAAAAATCCTGATATCTCCGGACTGATAACGCTGAGGTCACCGACATTTCTGCTGGCTAACTGAACACTGACTCCCCAAGCCTGTAAAGCTGCAACAGGAATGGTTCCTAATCTTGTAAGCTGATTGATCTTCTTTCTTCCTTCTTCTCCCTCTTTCTGAAGTTTCTGGAAATAAGGAAACACAGCTCCTAATAGCTGAATGATAATGGATGCGCTGATATAAGGCATAATTCCAAGCGCAAATATCGCAGCATTCTTGAAAGCTCCTCCCACAAACATGTCATAAAGTCCGAATAAAGTATTATTTGCCTGATTCTTCTGCGCTTCTGCAAGTAATGAAGCATCTATTCCGGGAAGTGTTATATGAGCCCCGATCCTGACTACAACGAGCAAAGCCAGTGTAAAAAGCAACCGGTTTCTTAATTCTTCGATCTTAAATATATTTCTGAAACTTTCTACGAATCCACTCATATTAAGACTGCTTTTCCTCCACCTTTTTCAATTTTCTCTTTGGCAGTTTTACTGAATGCATTGGCTGTGATCTCAATCTTTGACTTTATTTCACCATTTCCCAATACTTTAAAAGGCATGTTCTTGCCCTTTAAAAGCTTATTGCTGATAAGATATTCCTTATCGATCTTCATTTCTGAAATCTTTCCTGAATCTATGAAAGCCTGTATATCATCAAGATTTATGGTCGTAAACTCAACCCTGTTGATATTCTTAAACCCGAATTTTGGTACTCTCCTCTGTAAAGGCATCTGTCCGCCTTCAAACCAGGCTCTGAATTTAGCTCCCGATCTTGAATGCTGACCTTTGTGTCCTTTTGTTGATGTGCCGCCGTGTCCGGATCCCTGACCTCTTCCAACTCTCTTTTTCTTCTTTCTGGAACCTTCAGCGTATTTTAAATTACTTAAAATATCCATCTAAAATCTATGTTTAAAATTTATGTTTCTTAAAAAAAACTTTTATATTGCAGGAAAAATAAATACTTATTCAGTTTTATAAAGTAAAAATGAATAAGTATTCATTTACTGCTTATTATTATATTACTGCTTGTAATTCTCTTCTACTTTTATTAAATGCTTTACAACATTGATCATTCCCCTGATCTGAGGAGTGTCCTTTTTTATTGTAAAATAATTAGGTCTGCCTAGTCCAAGAGCTTCAATTGTTAGCTTCTGCTTTTTTAATCTGCCTATTATGCTTCTTGTTTGTGTTATCTTTAACATCTTCTTCTTTTTTTAAAATTAATCTTTTTTACAATTAAATCTTATAAATCTTATGAATCTTAT
>DAIPYG010000080.1:8687-15018 GCA_036782875.1 Bacteroidota bacterium
TTTTTTAAAATTAATCTTTTTTACAATTAAATCTTATAAATCTTATGAATCTTATGAATCTTATGAATTAATTGGCAAATAATTCCTGAAGCGTTAATCCTCTTTTATTTGCAACTGCCTTGGCATCATTTAACATTGTCAGAGCTTTCATTGTAGCTTTAACTACATTATGCGGATTTGCCGAACCCAGTATTTTTGTTAAAACATCCTGAATACCTGCTGATTCCAGTACCGCTCTTACCTTGCTTCCGGCTATTATTCCTGTTCCAGGCGATGCGGGTTTCAGTAAAACTCTTGCAGCCCCGAATTTCCCGATTATCTCATGAGGGATTGTTCCTTTGACGATCGGAACAGTAATTACGTTCTTCTTTGCATCCTCTACACTCTTTCTGATCGAATCCGTAACTTCGTTTGCCTTGCCTAATCCGATTCCTACATGTCCGTTACCGTCTCCGACAACTGTCACAGCCGAGAAGCTGAATCTTCTTCCGCCTTTTACTACCTTGGCAACTCTTCCGATGGAAACCATCTTTTCTTTCAGTTCTAATTCGCCTGCTTTAAAAGCTTTATTTTTTTTTATCATTAATTTAAATTTCTTTCAAATTCTGTTTTAGTTCTCAGGGGAGGATTCGAACCTCCACTAACGGCTCCAAAGGCCGCGGTCCTGCCATTAGACGACCCGAGAATGAATGGTTTTCTTTACTTTTATAGAAAAAAACTTGTAAATATACTGAATATATTCAGAAGTTTAAACCACCTTCCCGAGCACCTTCGGCAAGAGCTTTTACTCTGCCGTGATACAAATATCCGTTACGGTCAAAAACTACCTGATTAATATTTGTTGATTTAGCCTTCTCCGCCGCTAATTTGCCGACGATCTTGCTTTTTTCGATCTTTCCTTTTACACCCGTGATCTTTTCTATTACATCCTTTGACTTTGTCGATACTGTAACCAGTGTCTTTGCATTTACATCATCTATAAGCTGCGCATAAATATGAAGTGCACTTCTGTAAACTACCAGTCTCGGCTTTTCCGGTGTACCCCTCAATTTTTTCCTGATCTGAAATCTTATTCTTTCGCGTCTTTTTTTACTTTTTTCTATTTGATTCATTTTATATGCTAAAAATTTTATTTTGCTGCAGTCTTACCGGCTTTTCTTCTTACTACTTCATTCTCATATTTAATTCCTTTTCCTTTGTATGGCTCTGGTAATCTGAATGACCTTATCTTGGATGCTACAAGTCCCACAAGATCCTTACTGATACCGGATACCACAACCGTATTTGGATTCGGTACTTCTATGTTAATCTCAGCAGGCGGATTGAAAACAGTCGGATGTGAAAATCCCAGCATCATTACAAGATTCTTACCTTTTAATTCTGCCCTGTATCCTATTCCCACAAGTTCAAGCTTTTTATTGAAACCTTCACTTACTCCCACAACCATATTATTTATAAGTGATCTGTATAATCCGTGAAGCGCTCTGTTCTTCTTTGTATCATCATTCCTTGTGACAAGGATCTCATTCCCTTCTATGCCTATTTTTACTCCGTCAACTAAATTTAAATTAAGAGTTCCTTTCGGACCCGTTACTTCAATGTTATTCTCTTTTTGAGTAACTTTTACCTTGTCTGAAATATTTACCGGTTTTTTTCCTATTCTGCTCATTTTGTGTTATTGTACTTTAAAATATTTATTACCAAACCTGGCAGATCACTTCTCCGCCAATTTTTGAATCTCTTGCTTCACGGTCTGTCATCAGACCTTTTGAAGTTGATACCACAGCAATACCAAATCCATTTCTCACTCTTGGTATGTCCTCGTTTTTCACATATCGTCTTATTCCCGGTCTGCTGATCCTCTTTAATCCTAAGATCACGCTGTCGCCGTCAGAATATTTCAGCTTCACGTTGAGCATCTTGAACTTCTTCTCTGTTTCGACCACTTTAAAATCTTCTATGAAAGAGGTCTTCTTAAGAATTACGCTTAAAGCTTCTTTTACTTTGCTGGAAGGTATATCCACACTCTTCTTGCCTGCTTTTAAAGCATTTCTTAATCTTGTTAAATAATCCGAAATTGGATCTGTCATTGACATTTTATATATCTCCTGAAACTTTAATTAATTTACCAACTGGATTTTACAATCCCCGGGATTTTTCCCTGTAAAGCTAACTCTCTGAACACTAATCTGGACATTCCGAATTTCCTGTAATATCCTCTTACCCTTCCTGTCACATTGCACCTGTTGTTTAATCTCGATGCACTGCTGTCCCTCGGAAGCTTTTGTAATGCTTCGTAATCACCTTTTGCTTTAAGTTCTTTTCTAAGCTCCGCATATTGTTTTACAATTCTTTCTCTTCTTTTTTGCTTCGCTATTAATGCTTTTCTTGCCATATAATTATTTTATAACTTTTAATTTTTTGACTCTCTTGTAATAAAAGGTAACCCGAATGCTTTAAGTAATTCAAATGACTCTTCATCGGTCTTCGCGGTTGTGACAAAAGTAAGATCCATACCCGAAATTCTGTTAACATTATCTACATTGATCTCAGGAAAAATTATCTGCTCTTTTACACCTATGCTGTAATTTCCTCTTCCGTCAAAGCTCTTATCGGATAATCCCTTGAAATCCCTGATTCTCGGGATGGAAATATTTATGAACCTTTCCAGGAATTCATACATTCTGGCATTTCTCAACGTTAGCTTTACACCTATATTCACACCTTCTCTCAGCTTGAAATTCGAAACTGATTTCTTCGCTTTTACAACCGCCGGTTTCTGACCGGTGATCGCTTCAATCTCTTTTACAGTGGTCTCGATCAGTTTTGCATCGGCTGTTGCAGCGCCAACTCCAACATTGATATTGATCTTCTGTAATTTAGGTGTCTGCATTATGTTCTTAAATCCGAATTTTTTCATCAGCTCAGGTACAACTTTTTCCCTGTAATGCTTTAATAAATTCACCGGGACCTTTTCTTCTTTAAAAGTATCCCCTGATTTTTCAACCTTTGATTCTTCGCCTTTTTTCTTAGGCTCGGTTTCCTTTTTTCTGTCTGATTTTGTCTTTGCCATTTTTAATTTTAACTGATAAGAATTTCACCTGATTTTTTACTCAATCTCATCCTGGTGACTTTTCCTGTCTTTTCATCTTTAATTAATTTCATTCCGATCCTTGTCGGCTGGTTTGTCTTCGGGCACATCAGCATTACGTTTGTAATGTTGATCGGTGCTTCCCTTTTTACTATACCGCCCTGCTGATTCTTCTGATTTGGTTTCGTATGCCTGTGAATTATGTTCACTCCTTCTACGATCACTCTGCCTTTGTCCCTGTCAATAAAAAGTACCTTTCCGACAGAACCTTTCGAATTTCCCGACATTACCCTTACTGAATCGTTTTTCTTAATACGGGTTTTTAACTTTTCTTTTACTTCCATAGTATTTTTAAATTTCTTTACTGCTAAAAACTGTTAAACTTTTTACTTAAATTACTTCCGGTGCAAGTGAAATGATCTTCATAAACTGTTTGTCCCTGAGCTCTCTTGCCACAGGTCCGAAAATTCTTGTACCCTTCGGTTCATTCTGAGCATTTATTAATACCGCAGCATTCTCATCAAATTTAATATACGTACCGTCTTTTCGTCTTGTCTCCTTTACTGTCCTTACTATTACAGCCTTTGAAACTTCTCCCTTTTTTACTGTTCCACCCGGAATAGCTGTCTTCACTGTCACAACAATTACATCTCCCACTCCTGCATATCTTCTGTCCGAGCCGCCGAGCACTCTTATGCATCTTACTGATTTTGCTCCTGAATTATCTGCGACTACTAAGTTTGTTTCTTCCTGTATCATATGTGATAATCTTTAATATAAATTTTAATTATTTTACTTTTTCTACAATTTCAACTAATCTCCATCGCTTGGTCTTGCTCAATGGTCTTGTTTCCATGATCTTTACAGTATCTCCTATATCACAGGTGTTCTTCGGGTCGTGAGCAGCAAACTTGGTCGTTTTCTTAAAGTATTTCTTGTATATCGGATGCATTATTCTCTTCTCTTCGCTGACTATTATTGTCTTGTCCATTTTGTTGCTGAGTACTTTCCCAACCCTTGTCTTTCTCATTCCTGAGTGTGAAGTAGTTTTCTTTTCCTCTGTTTTTACTATACCTTCTATTTTTTCAGCAACTTTTTCGATGACCTCTTCTGCTTTTTCCAGAACTGTTTCGGCGATCTCTTCTGCTTTCTCTATGATTGTTTCTTTAGACATCTGTTAAAATTTATTTTTTCTTTGAAATATTTTCGTTGATCTTAAGCTCTTTTTCCTTTAAAATTGTCTTTATTCTGGCAATATCCCTTTTTGTATTGGATATTGATTTGAAATTCTCCAGTTGTCCAATCGCATGCTGAAATCTGTAATTTTCCAATGCTTCATAATTATCCTTTAAGGATAATTTCAGATCGGTTACAGACATATCTCTTACTTGGTATGATTTCATTTTATGTATTATTGTTAATCTATTCTTGCTACGAATTTTGTTTTGATCGGAAGCTTATGTGAAGCTAATCTCAATGCTTCTTCAGCTACAGTTTTTGTTACACCATCAACCTCAAACATTACTCTCCCCGGCTTTATGACGGCTACCCAGAATTCCGGTGCGCCTTTTCCCTTACCCATTCTCGTTTCTGCTGGTTTCTTTGATACCGGCTTGTCAGGGAATATCCTGATAAAAACTCTTCCGTCTCTTTTCATATGTCTTGTCAGTGCAATTCTCGCCGCCTCTATCTGTCTGTTTGTTATCCAGGCAGGTTCCATTGCTTTTAATCCGAAGGTACCGAAAGAAACACTGAATCCTCTTCCCGCATTTCCTCTTAAATGTCCTCTCTGGGCTTTTCTGAATTTAACCCTTTTGGGCATTAACATAGTTTAATCTCCAATAAAAATTTAAAATTTATTATTAATTTCTGGATAACTTCTCGCCCCTGCAGATCCAGACCTTTACTCCGATTGCTCCGTAAATAGTATGCGATGTTACGGATGCATAATCAATGTCCGCTCTGATGGTCTGTAATGGTATTCTTCCCTCTTTATACTGCTCTGTCCTTGCAATTTCCGCTCCGCCTAATCTTCCAGCACACATTATCTTTATTCCTTCTGCACCCATTCTCATTGTTGAAGTAATCGCAGATTTCATTGCTCTTCTGAAAGATACCCTGTGAGCCAGCTGACCTGCAATGTTTTCTGCAACCAGTACAGCGTTAAGCTCGGGTTTCTTTATTTCAAACACATTGATCTTTACTTCCTTATTAGTGATCTTCTTTATTTCACTTTCCAGCTGTGTGATTTCTTTTCCGCTCTTTCCAATGACAAATCCGGGTCTTGATGTGTGTATGGTAAGCGTTATTTTCTTTAACGTTCTCTCTATAGTAATATTGGCTATTCCTGCTTTCTCCAGTCTCTTCTTTAAATACGACCTTATTACTGAATCTTCCATCAGTTTCTGCGAAAAACTCTTGTCGTCATACCAGTTTGAATCCCATGTGTTAATGACGCCTAATCTGAATCCAACCGGATGTGTTTTCTGTCCCAATAAATCTCCTTATGATTTTTTAGTTATTTGGTTTTCTTCTAATTGACTTACTACAACTGTTAAATGAGCGGATCTTTTCTGAATCCTGTTAGCTCTTCCCTGTGGCGCAGGTAAAACTCTTTTCATCGACGGTCCTTCATTTACAAATGCTTCTGATACGACTACTTCGTTCTGACTTAATCTTCCTGAATCAAGCTTATTAACCAGGTTGCTGTAAGCTGAAACTAAAGTCTGCTCCACTACTTTTGCAGCATTTTTGTTTGTAAATTTAAGTATGCTCACTGCTTCATCCACTCTTTTATTTCTGATCAGATCAACTACTAATCTCATTTTCCTCGGTGATGTTCCGATATATCTTTTTAATGCTCTTGCTTCCATTATTATTTACCCCCTGCTTTCTCGTCTTTTCTCTGACCTGAGTGCGCTCTGAATGTTCTTGTATGTGAAAATTCCCCAAGCTTGTGACCGACCATGTTTTCTGAGACATATACAGGAATGAATTTATTCCCGTTATGTACAGCAAAAGTGTGTCCGACAAAATCCGGAGATATTGTACAGGCTCTTGCCCAGGTCTTGATGACCTTTTTCTGCTTCTGGGTGTTAAGCTTGTCAATTTTTTCCACTAACTTAAAATCTATATAAGGACCTTTTTTGAGAGATCTCGACATTTATTATTTCCTTTTCTTTACAATAAACTTATTTGAAATATTTTTCTTCTTTCTTGTTTTATATCCTTTTGCAGGTA
>DAIPYG010000081.1:0-14999 GCA_036782875.1 Bacteroidota bacterium
AGGCAAAGGATATCCCGGACCGGTTTTCATGACATATCCGCTCTGCACCTGTTCTCTTTCCTGAATACCGGGCGGCAGATACAATCCTGAGTTTGTTTTCTCTGAAGCCGATTTTGATTTAATAAGAATTTTATCACCGACTACAATTAGTTTATCCAGATTATTTTCTGATGCAGTTTCCATTTGAAAGGTTAATTAAAAGAATATCAGCTGTTCATCTCTTGAATTCAGGCTGACAGCTTTAGGTTGATCATATTACTCTGATATGATTGGAGAAAATCCATCCTTTATTGTCTTTCCAGGCTTCAATTCTGTAAGAGCCTGTTTCATCACTGTCCCAGATGCAGTCAAGCCCTATGAGCTCATCCGCACATTTACCGTTATGAATCAGACGTATCTTTGCTTCCGAAGGAAGAAAGGTTCTGAATATTACTTTTTTATTTTTGTTTTTATCAAAGACAATTTCATCTCCCATAGTATAATTCAATCCGTCATACTCAGCTACAAACCTGAAACCTTTTCCGGCACCGTAATAATTATTTACTATAAAGCTTCTGCCTTTGCCTAATGCATTTATTACCTGATCTTTATCGCTTTCATAATTTTTCAGACTGCCTTTTTCAAATTCCATGTCAACCAGTACATGGGTTCTTATAGATTTAAATAAGATCTTATATGCAAAGATCTCAAATTCAAATCCCATTATATTGTGCTTGTGAGCGTGAGCATCGATGCCTCCTACGGCTACGACCTTTCTTTTCTCATTAAGCTCATCCCATTTTTTCAATGTAATTTCAGGAGGAGCAACAATGGATTTAAGAGGATGAATGAATCTCTGAAGTTTGTTTGATTCATTAAGACCTTCTGTCCATTCGCTCATATGATTCCAGATTTCTATACCTGTAAAATCCTCTGAATCCCAGGCAGTCCAGGGATAAGGCGGATGCTCCGGAAGATGGCTCCTGCTTTCGTGAGGATGTGCAAGAAATCCGATGCCTCCCTTCTTTTTTATCTCGCTGACATATTCAACGGCAGAGAGCCTGTTGCCCATATCGCCGTCAGAGAGTTTTTCAAAAGTACCGACAACTTTATCCAGTCCGAAAACAAGATAATGGTTTCTGTTCTTAATGTCATTTACTTCATAACCTACTATCAGCATAGTATCTCCGTACCATTTCTCATATCCCCTGTCTTTTGCTTTAAGAGTATTATGGTCCGTGAGTATCATAAAATCGAGACCTGAATCTTCGGCGGATTTTGCGATCTCGTCAACTGTTCCCGAGCCGTCGGAAAATTTCGAGTGAATGTGTATGGAGCCGGAATATTCAAACATAACTAAGATGCTAATGATTTAATAAGAACTATGATATTAAAAAAATTTTTTTTAATTACTTACATTTTAAACTTTACCCTACTTATATAATTACTTATCCGTTCACTGTAAAAATATACTAAAGCCGGAAAAAATATTTATTATTTCCATTAAGACAAATTTTATTGCAGGTGACCAAACTTAACATTCAATATCCAAATTGTCAGTAAAAGCATTATAAAAAATAATAAAAGTTTTTTATTAAAGTTTAATGTAAGTTTATAATTAAAAATGCTCAGTATAAAAATACTCAAACTAATCATTCCTAGAAATGAAAAGAAAATTACTGAAGACGGATTGTAATAAATGCTTTTTGAAAAATTCAGATCAAGAAATTCATAAAAAGCGTGAGACATTCCGCAGAACGGACACGGTATTCCGAATACATTAAGCATGATGCATGAGCTTTCATTTCTGAATACATCCGGAAAAGCAAGTTTAAGAATATCAAGCGGATAGAACTTAATTGTAATCAGACCGAATGCAAAGAAACCAAGCAGGATCCATCTAATATTCCGGGCTTCCTTTTTTGAGATCTTTTTAATATTAATAAAACTCAAACCTTTGGCATAGTTTTCTTATTTAAAAATGAAACTCCGAGAATAGCTCCTATTGATCCGAATAAAGGATACAGGATCATATTACTTATAAATGAGAATATGGTAATAGTAGGTGAGAATCCGTGTTCATTATATTCTTCAGAAAATTTATCAAGGTACTGTGACATTTCCGGAGGCATCTGAAAGCCGATGTCATCAAACGTTTTCATTATTTCAATCATCGGGTTTGAATCTGAAAAAAGACTGAGCAGTAGTCCGAATCCTGTAACGAATATTGCAGAAAGTATTCCGCATAATATCCCGATCATTCCTCCGTCTTTTATTGTCAGAGTAAGACCTGTATTCTGAAGCTGTTTCCAGTAAACATAAACTCCCGCATATCCTCCGAGTATGATCCCGGCGCAGCAGAAGACATTTATCAGATTCAATACCGGAAAGACAGCGATCAGCGTCATGACGGCAGTTCCGTATATAATAGGAGTGATCCTGTTAGGTGAATTCATTTGATTTTAAATGCTGAATTTATTTCTTAAAAAGGAATGTACCTCGGTGAAAAATTTTACAAAACCGGGAATCAGATAATAAGGAAGTACAAAACCTACTATGAACCCTGTCACAGACCTTGTATAAAAAGTGTTTGCAGCAATCCCGGATACATCAGATAATACATCAATTATCATTAATGTTACTGCGAAGATCAATAAAAATACTGAAGGAGTAGTGATATTATTTAGTCTGTATTTCAAGGGATAAAAAGCTGCTCCCAAAAAAAATCCCGAATAAACTGAAACACATCTTGAACAAACTCCAAGCTTATGTTCGAAAAGATGAAATGATCTTTCATCCTGCTGATGACAGACCGTTGAAAAAAACTCGTAACCGTATGATGAGATCTTTGCCGGCAATCCGCCCGAATACATAAGAAGCGGAATCATGAAAATCATAACAAGCCATATAAAGCTGAAAATTAAAATCAGAAAATATACTTTACCCGGAATATCGGATTCGGATTCATCTGTTACAGGAATATTATTCATAGTTCAAAATATTACAATAACTTGAATAAATCAATTAGAATATTTACTATTTTGTAAATTAGAAAAAAATTATGCTTGCCTGCTTGCAGTTAAAGCAATGCTGAGAATTTAATCAATCATTTATAATATCTTATGAATAAAATTAAATCATTAATTCTGCTCATTCTGGCGTCAGTATTTCTTTTTTCCTGCGGAAGAAAAAAAGATGCTTCCGACAAGACAAATAACAATACTAATACTGCCTTTCCAATAACTCAGCTTATGCCTGCTGAAACAGAGTCTGCAGATCAGGGAGACTGGATCATAAGACAGGTAATGTCCGATGCTGAAAAAATTAATCCGATAGTTACAAATGATGCTACGGCAACTTCAATTTTCATTTACATCTTTGAGAATCTTCTTGAGATCGACAGGGTAACTTATGAATTAACTCCTTTGATAGCCAAGTCAATGCCGGTTGTAAGCGACGATCATCTTTCCTATACATTTGACCTGAAGGAAAATGTAACTTTTTCTGACGGTGTACCGCTTACAGGTGAAGATATAATTTTCACTGTAAAGGTAATCAAAAATCCTTTCACTGATGCACAGGCACTTCGGAATTATTTTATGGATGTGAAAAGCGTGGAGCTGGTGGATGGGGATAAATTCAAGGTAAGGTTCAATATGTCTAAGCCTTATTTCAGGGCAATTTATTCAATAGGTGATATGGAAATAATCCCGAAGCATATTCTCGATAAAAATAATGATAATGATAAATTCACCTGGGATGAACTGGAAGATGCTCAGAAAACCTTTGATGCGAAAAAATATTCTGAGATGCAGAAGTATGCAGACTTCATTAATACAGAGGAAGTTTCAAGAGATGCTAAATATGTAGTTGGCAGCGGACCTTACGTGCTTGATAAATGGATAACAGGTCAGTCCGTGACTCTGAAAAGAAATTCAAACTACTGGAATAAAAAAGAGCTTGCCAATTATCCGAACAAAATCATTTTCAAAACAATAAAAGACCAGAACGCCGCTGTAGTAGCTGCCAAGAATAAAGAAATAGATGAGATGCAGGTATATCAGCCTACAGACTTTGTAGAAAATGTAAAAAATCCGGAGCAGTTTAATTTAAAGAAGGCTTTGGTGATAGAACCTTCGTACAATTATATTGCCTGGAATAACAAGAGTCCTTTGTTTTCGGATAAAAAAGTCAGATGGGCAATGAGCTATGCGATCAACAGAAAAGATATCATTGACAAGATAGTTTACGGTATGGCTACTCCGATTCAGTCGCATATTTTTTTAAAGAGCCGTTATCTGAATTCAGACATTCCAGAAATTCCATATGATATTGAAAAATCAAAGCAGCTGCTTTCTGAAGCCGGATGGAAGGATACCGACGGTGACGGCATTCTTGACAAAACCATAGACGGAAAGAAAGTCGATTTCAGATTTACATTTACAAACAACACAAATCCAAAAAGAAAAAAAGTAATACTCATTCTGATCGAACAGCTGAAGCAGATAGGCATTGACGCAGGCATACAGGAATATGAATGGTCTGTGTTTCTTGACAAGATAAAGAAACATAATTTTGACGCCTGCTTTGCGGGATGGCAGCTAAGTGTAACTCCGGATGATCCGTTTCAGATCTGGCATTCTACACAGTCTGAAGGCGAAGGAAGTAATTATATAAGCTTTATAAATCCGGAAAGTGACAGGCTTCTTGAAGAGAACAGAACAGAATTTGATGACATAAAGAGAAAGGAAATACTGAACAAGTGGCAGAGAATACTTTATGATGAGCAGCCAATTACTTTTTTATGGAGTGAGCCGGTAAGATATCTTTTCAGTGACAGATACAAAAATGCCAGATGGTATGCTTATCCAGACTCACCTTTGCTCAATGAATGGTGGGTGCCGACTTCAAGACAGCTTTATAAAGACTGAGAAATTAATAATGCCGTCTGAGGAATCCGGTTTAACGGGTTTTTTATTGGCGAAATAATAATTACTTTGTATCTGCGCATTAATCCTGTAAATATTTTTTATTAATTATCCTTTTCATTGTCAGGTATAAAAATTAAAGTATATTTATAGAATCAGTTATCGTAAATTACAGTTGAAATTTATAATATAGTTTAGCATATTCGCAAAAAAGTAATCCACCTAATTATAAAAATTTAATTTAATGTCGAAATGATAAAAGTCAATATTACCGCGAGACATTTCAAAGCTCACGAAACTTTACTGGAATATGTAAAAGCCGAGATACATTCACTTGATAAATATAATGAAGAGATCCTTCATGCAGATGTGATTCTTTCATTTGAAAAAGCCGTAAACAGCATAAAGAACTGTGAGATCATCCTCAAGCTGAAGGACAGAATTTTAACATCCAAGGAAAGCTCAGATGATTTTACAAAATCCATTGATAAAGCAGTTGATAAAATAGAATCCCAGATTCTGAAATTTAAAGACAAGCAAAAAGCTGAAAAGCATGATTTGAAAAAAGAGGTAATAAAAACGATCTGATTATTGTCAAAGAAGTTTGAAAATATAAAAGAACTAAAGAAAACTACAATTTCCGTTAAGTTTTTTTATGCCGAGTGCAAAGAAAGATTTAAGCTTACAAAAGTAACTCAGGCTGAAATTAATAAGGATAAGATAATTTCCGAAAAGGATATTCACAGACCGGGTCTTGCATTAGCCGGTTATGTAAAACTTTTCACATTCACCAGAGTACAGGTATTCGGAAATACAGAGATCCGGTATCTTGAACAATTCAACAGTGAAGAAAAGAAAAATATACTGGAAAGATTTTTTTCGTTTGATGTTCCCTGCGTCATTGTTACCAATGATAATGTAATCCCGGATGAGCTGATAAAAATTGCCGGGGAAAAAGATGTTCCTGTCTTTAAGACTCCATATCCCACAACCCGTTTTTCATATTTTATTTCTGATTTTTTAGATGATCAGTTTTCTACACAGATGATCATTCACGGTTCTTTTGTGGATGTTTACGGTGTAGGACTTCTCTTTTCAGGCAAATCCGGAATTGGAAAAAGCGAAATAGCTCTTGATCTGATTGAGCGCGGTCACAGGCTGGTTGCAGATGATGTGGTAGTAGTGACTAAAAAAGGAGAAGGAGTTCTGATGGGCTCCGGGACAGCAATTTCAAAGCACATAATGGAGATCCGCGGGCTAGGAATTATAGATGTAAAGACAATCTTTGGCATACGGTCTATCAGATTTCAGAAAAGAGTGGAAGTAATAGTCGAACTGGAGGACTGGGACAGGGATAAAGCCTATGACAGAACAGGTCTTGATAATTCTACTATAGCAATACTCGGAGTGGATGCAGAGCTGATCAAGCTACCGATATTTCCGGGGAAAAATATTACCGTAATAGCCGAAGTAATCGCGCTGAACTATTTATGCAAGCATTACGGTTATAACGCTGCGGAAGAATTTAAAAAACGTCTTACTGATAAGATAAATTCAAAGTCCGGTATGTCAGTATCAAACTCAAATAATGAACGTCTGGAAAGAACAACTGAATATTTTGAGCATGATTTTGAATAATAAAACAATAACAAATAACCCTCGTCGCAGTATAAATAATAAAAGATCATTAATTTAAAAAAACACTAAGATGAAAAAGATAATATTTTTTTCAATGGCAGTACTTCTTTCAGGTGTAGTATTACTTTCATCCTGCGGAAGGAAAAAAGATGAAACTGCAAGCAAGGAAAATTCTACATTTCAGTTAACACAACTTACCCCGCCGGATACAAAAGATGCAGCGACAGGCGACTGGCTGATAAGACAGGAAATGTCTGATGCCGAAAAGCTAAACCCTACTGTTACAAATGATGCTGCAGCCCAGGGAATTTACATTTATATTTTTGAACCGCTCATTGACGTTGACAGGGAAACCTACGAGATTAAACCTATCATTGCAAAATCAGCCCCGGTTGTAAGCGATGATCATATGACATATATTTTTGACCTGAAAGAAAATGTGACATTCTCTGACGGTCATCCGCTTACAGGAGAGGATGTGATATTTACAATTAAGACCATAAAAAATCCTTTTACCGATGCACAGGCATTGAGAAATTATTTTGTCGATCTGAAAAGCGTCGAACTCGTTGACGGGAATAAATATAAGATAAAAATCACAATGTCTAAGCCTTACTTCAAAACTGTTTATACAATAGGAGGCACGGCAATCACACCAAAGCACATACTTGATTTAGACGGAATGAATGATAAATTTACCTGGGATGATCTCAATGCTGCACAGAAGAGCATGGATCCAAAAAAATATCCGGATATGCAGAAGTACGCAGATTTTCTTAATTCACAGGAGGTCTCGAGAGATCCGAAATACGTCGTAGGAAGCGGCCCATATATCCTTGATAAATGGATCACAGGACAGTCGGTCACTCTGAAAAGAAATGATAATTACTGGAATAAAAAAGAAACTCCTAATTTTCCGGGAAAGCTGATTTTTAAAACAATTCAGGATCAGAATGCTGCTGTAGTTGCTGCAAAGAATAAGGAAATTGATGAGATGTTTGTGATACAACCGCTTGATTTTGTAGAGAATGTAAAAGAACCTGAAAAGTTCAATCTCAAAAAAGCTCTTGTTACAGAACCAACCTATGTATTCATTGCATGGAATAATAAAAACCCGATCTTTGCGGATAAGCAGGTAAGATGGGCTTTAAGCTATGCTATTGACAGGCAGTCAATTATTGATAAGATAATTTACGGAATGGGTACTCCTGTGAGCACTCCTGTATTTATAAAGAGCAAATATTACAATACAGATCTTCCTGAGATCAAGTATGATCCGGTAAAAGCAAAACAGATACTGACTGAACAGGGCTGGAAAGATACAGACGGAGACGGAATTCTCGATAAAGTTATAAATGGTAAGAAAACCGATTTTAAATTTACTTTTATAAACAACAACAATCCGAAAAGAAAGAAAGTAATGCTGATCATAATGGAACAGCTGAAACAGCTTGGCATACAGGCAGATCTTCAGGAATATGAATGGTCAGTTTTTCTCGACAAAACTAAAAAACATCAGTTCGATGCATGCTATTCCGCCTGGCAGCTTGGTGTAACGCCTGAAGATCCTTATCAGATCTGGCATTCCTCTCAGTCAGAGGGAGAAGGAAGTAATTTTATCAGTTACAATAACCCCGAAAGCGACAGGATGCTTGAAGAAAACAGAACTGTATTTGATGAAACACAAAGAGTTGAGCTTCTGAAGAAATGGCAGAAAGTGATATATGATGATCAGCCGACAACATTCCTGTGGTCTGAGCCGTCCAGATATCTTTATAGTGACAGATTTAAAAATACAAGATGGTATGCATATCCGGATTCACCGTTGCTGAATGAATGGTGGACACCTACTGCTAATCAAAGATACAGAAACTAATTGTATAATCCTACCTGATGCGGATGTTCTGCATCAGGTTAGAAGTTTTATATCAAGATCTAAATCATTCTTATGAATCTTACGATTCTTATGAATCTTACGAATCTTTTGAATCTTATGAATCTTACGAATCTTTTGAATCTTACGAATCTTTTGAATCTTACGAATCTTTTGAATCTTACAAATATTATAAATCTTATAAATCCACAATGACAGAGTATGTAATTAAAAGAATATTACTCTTTATTCCTACCTTAATAATCATTACAATGATAACTTTTCTCGTGTGCCGGCTAGCTCCGGGTGACCCCACGGAAATGAAGCTCGGTCAGACCAGCGAAGCACAGAAAACAGATGCTAAGAATCAGATGACAGAGCAGGCAAAGGAATTCTATAAAAAGAAATTCGGGCTGGATAAGCCGCTTCCAATGCAATATCTTATCTGGATGGGAAACATGCTTCACGGAGATTTTGGAAATTCTTTTAAAGACAACAGACCTGTGCTTGACAAGATATTTGAGAGACTGCCGGTGACCATTACCATCAGTCTTCTTTCCTTTATGCTGATATATTTAATAGCCATTCCTATCGGTATATACAGCGCTGCCAGACAATATTCATTTTTGGACAGGACTACAACCGTGATTCTGTTTATTCTTTACTCGCTTCCGAATTTCTGGGTAGCGACTCTTGCGATCGTGTTCCTTTGTAATGTGGAGTATTTAAAAATATTTCCCACAGCCGGGATCAAATCCGAGGACTTTGCTTCACTTACCTTTTTTGGAAAGTTTAAAGACCTGTTCATGCACTTGTTTCTGCCTGTTACCATTTCCAGTCTTGCAAGCTTTGCATTTCTGTCCAGACAGATGAGGAGCTCAATGCTTGAAGTGATAAGACAGGATTATATCAGGACAGCCCGTGCAAAAGGTTTATCGGAAAGAAAGGTTGTATTAAAACACGCATTAAGAAATTCTTTAATTCCGATCATAACACTTGTGGGCGGATTATTACCTGCTATGATCGGAGGAAGCGTTATCATTGAAACTATATTTTCTATACCGGGAATAGGGCAGCTTGCATTCCAGGCAATACTGGACAGGGATTATCCACTGATAATGGCTGAGCTTGTACTTTCATCTTCACTTACAGTAATAGGAATTTTACTTGTTGATATTTTATATTCGTTTGTAGATCCGAGAATTGCCTTTACTAAAAAAGCAGCATAAAATCATATGAATCAAAAAGAATTTACAGAAAAGAAATCCGATCAGGAAAATACCGGATTGACAAAAGAGCAGCTTGAGTCACAGCAGGAAGTCGGCGTATCTTACTGGTCCCTGGTCAAGCATCAGTTCAGGAAGAATAAACTGGCAATGATTTCCCTATACATTGTTTTATTTCTGGTATTTTTAGCATTGACAGCAGATTTTCTCGCAAGCAGTAAGCCATTATATGCTGTCTATAAAGGTGAAACTTATTTCCCTGTAATCAAAGATTACCTTAATACATTAGGCATTTCCAAATGGGACCCGGAAATGATAAATGTAAACTGGAAAGAACTTGATGATCAGAAAAAATTAGAGAGTGTGGTCTGGACTCCGGTACCTTATGGCTCAAGAGAGATTGATCTGAAAAACAGTTTAAGCTCTCCTGAAGGAGATCATTATCTGGGAACAGACGGGATCGGCAGGGATCTTCTGGCAGGACTTATACACGGATCAAGAGTATCATTATCCGTAGGATTTATCGCTGCAGGTATTGCACTTCTGATCGGGATAGTTCTTGGATCTATGGCCGGATTTTACGGAGGCAAAGTGGATTTAATTATAATGAGGTTTGTGGAAATAATGATGACACTCCCTACATTTTTTCTGATAATTACCATTGTTGCGATATACGGATCAAGTATTTGGTATATTATGGCTGCTATTGGATTTACATCATGGACAGGCGATGCCAAGCTTATCAGAGGAGAGGTTTTGAAAGTAAGAAACATGGAATATATCACAGCTGCAAATTCCATCGGACTTCCCAACAAGCAGATCATTTTAAGGCATGTTATACCGAATGCTATTGCACCGGTGCTTGTCTCAGGTGCTTTTGCCATAGCAGGAGCAATTCTTACCGAAGCTGCACTGAGCTTTCTTGGATTCGGCGTCAGTTCATCGACAGTAACCTGGGGTTCTCTTCTAAATGAAGCACGGGGAGCATCAAATGCATGGTGGCTGGCTATTTTTCCCGGCCTGATGATATTCATTGCAGTTGTTACTTATAATCTAATTGGTGAAGGCTTAAGAGATGCATTAGACCCACGATTAAGAGATTGATTTTAACAATATGGTTTTTAATATTGCAAAAAGTTTTGAATAACTAATTACTATTTAATAAATATAAATTCAGGAGGTAATATAATATGGTTTGGACTTTAGAACTGGCGTCGTATCTTGATGATGCACCATGGCCGGCCAATAAGTTCGAGTTGATAGATTATGCTGTCAGAACAGGCGCACCAAAAGAAGTAATAAATAACTTAAACGATATGGAAGACACCGAAGAACCATTTGAAAGCATTGAGGAAATTTGGCTGGATTATCCGACGGATGAAGACTTCTTTTATGATGAAGAAAGCAAGGATTTTTAAAATATCCGGTTTTTCATTTTAACCCAATAATTTCTGATTATTGGGTTTTTTTATATTCATTGGTAATGAATAAAAGTTGAATAAAAAAATATTGAAATACATTTTTCTTATTATCTTATTTTCGTATACAGGCAGTCTTTCATTTTCCCAGAATAATGAAGAAATAAAAGTATTTGAGATAGACGATATTAACATAAAATTCAGCGGGTTAAGGACTTTTGAGGAAAATAATCTGAAAAATATTATCGCTTCAAAAGAAGGAGATGTCTTTGATCGGGAAACTTATCTCAAAGATGTTGAAAGATTAAAAAAATATTACTTTGATAACGGATTCTTTGATACTACAGTAGATACAAATCTTGTTTTCAATAGAAAAGATGAAGAAGTTAATCTGAATTTTATTATCAAGCAGAATTCAAGATATACTTATTATGATATTGAATTCAAGGGTCTCGACAGCATAGATGGTGGAGTCAGGCAGCTGATTTATAAATCGGATGAAAGAATAATTAACACCGGTGACTACTATTCCAAAGATACCGTTAAGCTTGAAGTGACAAGGATTTTAAACATACTTTATAATCACGGTTATGCGACAGCAAAAGCGGAAAGCCCTGAAGTCCTGAAATATGAGACCAATCAGATATCTTTATTGTATAAAGTAAACATAGTTCTGGAGTTTGATCCGAAGCTCAGATATGTATTCGGCACTACAACCATTAATATTAAAAGTCAGAAATACAATCTCCCGAAAACAGATATTTCCAGAGAGCTGATATATAAGGAAAACGAATTATATGATAAGGAAAAAGTCGTAACCAGTGAATTAAATCTGGCAAAGATCACAATTCTGGATAACCCAAGGATTGTAGTTGATAGAATTGACAGCCTTAATAAGAAAATATATTTTGTAATAAATGCCGTGGTTGGAAATAAGTATGATCTTACACCGGAAATTTACGGATATTCAATTCAAAATACTTTTTATGTCGGAACAGGTCTGGCATTTTCGGATAATTATTTTTTCGGAGGCGGAAGGGTTCTGACATCTAGAGCCAGACTTTATTTCAATTCATTTGAAAATAACAGACTCGTCTTTGAAAACCTCCTTTATCAGCCTTTTCTGTTTAATAACAGAAAGACCACGGGAAACTGGAATTTCGGAATTGAGTACAGACTTGATGAACAGTCAAATGTCACACAAATAAAAAATAATTTTGGCATTTCTTACGAACTTCCGGATTATACATTTATCAACAGGATAAACGGCAGATGGGATACTCAGAATCAGAGGATCATTCTTAAGGAAGATGTGATTCAGGATTCGGTTCTTATTACAAAATTTGACGAGAATTTTTTTCAGTCGCTTATCGGAATAACTCTGATCCACAATACTGTGAACAACATTCAGTTCCCTTCAAAAGGTAATTTCCAGTCGTTTGATTTTGCAGAAAGCGGACTGCTTGGGAAACTGATTCAGAATATCTTTGATACCCAGACGTTGAATTATTTTCAGTTCACAAATTTTAATTCAGCATACTTAAATCTTACTAATGATGAAATAAATGTACCTTCTGTTCTTGCCGGAAAAGTTCTGGCAGGTATCATAATTGAATATGGGAAGAATGCTTTTTTTGTAAACGGATCTGAAATCAGTTCGTCTTTCCTTCCTACTGAAACAAAATACCTCTGCGGGGGCAGTTCAAGCATAAGAGGATGGGGCGCCAGACAGCTGGGAATCGTTCCCGATAAGAATGTGGGCGGAAATTTTATAATTGAGAATTCCATAGAGCACAGGATAAGACCTTTCCTTCAGGCAGGCAATTCTTATATCAGAGATCTTGGATTTGCAACATTCATAGACTTTGGAAATGTATGGACGGAAATAAGCAAGTTTAAGTTAAATCAGCTGGCTCTTGCAGCAGGAGGAGGTATCAGATACTATACAATAATCGGCGCGATAAGATTTGATCTGGGTTTTAAGATCTATGATCCTCAGCCCGGAACGGAAGGCGGATCTAACTGGATATTCGGCACAGGGTGTAATTTTCCTAATAAATATACTTTTCAATTTGGAATAGGAAATACATTCTGAAGCAGTTAGGCAGTTAAGCAGTTAGCTTATTGTTTTACTCATTACTCATTACTCATTAAATAATTACCAATGTGGTCAAAGATCATAGGTCAGGAAAGAGTTAAAGAAATTCTGAAGAATGTATTTCAAAGCGGAAAGATCCCTCACGCTTATATTTTCTACGGAGCCGAAGGTGTGGGAAAAGATGCAGCTGCAGTTGAGTTTGCCAAGCTGCTTAACTGTGATGATCCTGTAAACGGAAATGAAGCCTGTGATAAATGTAAGAGTTGCATAGAAACAGATTCATTCAGATCGCCATTGTTTAAATTCATTACTGCGCTGCCATCGGGAAAGAATGAAACAGACGAAGATACGGGTCCGCTGGAAAAGCTCGAGAAAGAAGACTTTGAAATTTATCTGGATGAGATGGATGCTAAGATCATTGACAAATATCATAAGATCTCAATTCCAAAAGCCAATGACATCAGAATATCAAGCATTCGTCAGATAAAGAGGGAAATTTATATGACGGGAAGAACCGGTAAGAAAAAAGTATTCATAATTTCAAACTGTGATCAGATGAATCCCCAAAGCGCTAATTCACTTTTGAAAATACTTGAAGAACCGCCGAAAGATTCCATACTTATTTTATCCACTTCGAGAATAAATTCTTTACTGCCTACAATCATCGGAAGATGTCAGAAAATAAAATTCAACAATCTGACTAAGGATCAGATCTTAAATTATATTAAAAGTAAAGGTGAAGTTATTAAGGACAGCGAGGCGGAATTCTTTGCGCAGCTTTCGGACGGAAGCATTACAAAATGCAATGAGATACTCGGAAAGAATTTTCTTGAGCTGAGAGAGAAAGTACTCGAACTGCTGGGCGCATTGCTTACCAATCAGCACCTCAAGTTAGGAAATAACATTGATTTTATTACAGGGAAGAAAGACAAAGAAAGAGTCAGACAGTTTCTTATACTTCTTTCGGTCTGGTTCAGAGATATTACAAGCAGGTCTCACGGTAATGATGAAATGATAATAAATAAGGATAAAGCTGACAGGATAGGAAAGTTTGTTACAAATTTCAATTCAGACAATTATAAAATCATTAACCTCATTGAAGAGGCAATCAGGGATTTAGACAGCAATGTATTTATGGACGGTATGCTTTATAATCTCTCGTATAAGATAAACTCTCATATTCATAAGAAGATGAATTAACCGGATTGTGAAGTAATCAACAACATTATATTCATTATTTACAGAAGTTACGCAAGAGTATCTTTTTAATCCATTGACCACCCCAAAACCCCCTCCTTGGCAAGGAGAGTGTCTCAAAACATTGGATTTTATTGAAACCACTATGACACAAAGACGCAAATTTTTTTATCATCAAACTTTTAATTCTTTTTTACTTAGTACCTCGTATGTTAAAAAAAAGTTTTGAGACACTCTCTTCAGAGACTGTCTCAAAACTACCTCTCATTCCCAAACCCACCGGTATAATAGCCGTTTGCCTGAATCTGATCGTTAAAATTGTTAAAGAACCAGCCTCCGATAGCTCGATGATTGATATCAGTAAACTTCAGGCTTATCATCATCCCGCCTTTCAAAAGTGCGTTCTGGGAAACCCACGGGCAATTTGATACTTCGCTTACGAAAATATTCATAAGCAGTACCGACGCAAATAGTAATTTTATTGTTTTCATAATTTTGTTTTTTTGTTTTTTAATTTACATTTTTTTATGGAGCTAAAAGATTTAATGTTTCATACTTAAACCAATTCCAATTCCGACATCCTAAATCATACACTGGCATAGCCAGAACCAAAAAGTTTTAAATGCTCGTTTTTTTAACCGC
>DAIPYG010000082.1:0-5120 GCA_036782875.1 Bacteroidota bacterium
TATTCACTATTCAATATACATTGCTCATTGTTACAACTCTCGTCGCAATATTTTCCACAAACGTTTTGTCATGTTCAGTAAAAAGCATAGTTGGTTCAAATTCCAGAATGACTTCTTCAAGCTGTTCTCTGCTCATTACATCGAGGTAATTCAATGGTTCGTCCCATACAAGCAGGCTTCCCGGATACATGAATGATTTGCATAATTCAACTTTCTTCAGCTCGCCTTTACTGAATGTTTCCAGAGGTCTCTCAAATATTTCACCCCAGGCTCCCAAGACTCCAAGTATGCTTCTGAATTTTGTTTCGTCCATATTCTCTTTTTTCAAATGGTCTCTCAGCATTTCGCTTTTCCACAATGGAATTTGATTGGAATAATAAAGATTTATTGCCGGGGGAATATAAACCGAACCAACGTCGAGACACAGCTCCTTCTTTATTGCTTTTATCAGACTGGACTTTCCGCATCCGTTATCCCCGGTCAGCGCTACTCTTTCTCCTTGTAATATATCAAGAGAAAAATTCTCAAATATCTTTTTACCTTCAAAACTCAGGCTCGCTTTCTCCACTGAGATCAGTTTATCTTTTGTAACTTTATCCTGAATAATTTTTAATTTTCTCTCATTCTCAGTATTTTTTAAAAGAGATTTTTTTTCATCCAGCTTGTTATTTATCCTCAGCTCTATGTTCAATGCTCTTTTCATTTGTTTCGCCGACTTATGTCCGGTATATCCTTTATCATAAGCGCCTATCTTTTCCTTCTCTTTTTTATCAGCCCAGCTTCTTCTTTTTTTTGCAGACAATTCAAGTGACCTGATTTCGCGCTTAATATTTTCATTCTTCCTATTCTCAAATTCTTCTTCAATCTCCATATTATATTTCCACTGCGAATAATTACCCGAATTGATCCTCACATCGCTTTTATTTACAGACAGGACGTGATCAACACATAGATCCATAAAATTCCTGTCATGAGTTGTAAGAATAAATCCCTTTTTACGGGAAAGATATTCTGCCAGAAGCAATCTTCCTTTCATATCAAGATGATCTGTCGGTTCATCAAGCAAAGGATATGAATCTTTCTTCAGGAACAATGTTATTATCAAAGCCCTTGTCTGCTCGCCTCCGCTAAGGGTACAGAATTCTCTTTTTAATAAACTGCTGTCCATTCCGATATCGGCAAATTCCTTTTCAATCATCGAATCTATCTCATATCCGGAGGCAGTCTGATACCTTTCGAGTATCTCTCCGAACTTACTTAAATTTTTTTCATCCGCTGCTTTGCTTAATTCATTCATCTGCTGTTCCCACAAACTGAAAGGCGCAATATTTTCTTTGATCACATTGAATACTGTCTGCTCAATATAGTCCGGGATATATGGGAAATAATATGTATTCAGATTAGAAACTATCTCACCTTTGACCGGAAATATTTTTCTGTTAATCAGATTAAGAAGTGTGCTCTTTCCTCTTCCGTTTCTGCCGATGAGCCCGAGTCGCCATTTAGAATCAATGTTAAGCGTGAGATTATTAAAGATCTTTTCAGTTGAATCACTGTAATAGAATGTAACTGAATTGAAACTTATCGTACTCATATAAATATTCCTCCTTATATATAAATTGATATTTTAGCAAAGTAAACTTTATTACTTTTGTATCTGATTTTAATTTAAGATTACATCAGTACTCTGAAGACATAATTCAAATTGAATATTCAAAGTCTGACAGAAATTTCTTATTTATATGTTATTTGGTATTCCTGTTAAACTCATAAGATCATTGTCTCCCTTTTTACAATTTATTCTTCTTTGCATTGCTGCTGATCTTTTTCCATTTCTTTTTTTCTTCTATCTGCGCCTTTTTATCATTCTTAATTTCAAAATGTCTGGCTTCTTTCTGAAGCTTTACGTAATTATTAAATCTTTCAACTGTCAGTTCCCCTTCTTCTATAGCTTTCTTTACCGCGCATCCCGGCTCTGTATCATGTTTGCAGTCAGTAAATCTGCATCTGACAGATAATTCTTCCACATCAGCAAAGGCATCACTAATCCCTTCATTGCCTTCCCAAAGCTGTATCTCGCGCATTCCGGGTGTATCAATTATAAGTCCTCCATCTTTAAGAACTATAAGCTCCCTGTGTGATGTAGTATGCCTTCCTTTATCTTTATACAGACTTATCTCACTGACCTCCATTTGCTCCGATCCGGCAAGGCAGTTTATAAGTGTTGATTTTCCCACTCCTGATGAACCAACAACAGCTACTGTTCTATTGCCTTCAAAATATTTTCTAAGCTCATCAATTCCTGTATTTTCCTTTGAGCTGATTGTATGAACATTTATTCCGGATGCAATTGATCTAACTTCGGATAATTTACTGTCTTCATTTTCACATACATCTGATTTACTCAGTATAAGAACAGGTTCAGCATTATTATCAGTTGCAAGAGTCAGATATCTTTCTATTCTTCTTAAATTGATTTCCTGATTAAGTGAAGTCACTATAAAAATAATATCTGCATTGGCGGCAATAATCTGCTCGTCTGTCGTATCTCCTGCTGCTTTCCTGGAAAATTTATTCTTTCTCTTCAGCACATATTCTATTATAGCTTTGCGCTCATCCGGTATGACTTTTATCACCACCCAGTCTCCGACACCGGGATAGTCAGAAGAAGCTCCGGCATTATAATGAAATCTGCCTGATATCTCGGCTGTTAATTCTCCTGATTCAGTATAGATATTAAAATTACTTTTATTCTCAATCGCTACTCTTCCGGCTTTGTAATTTTTTTTTGAATACTGTTCAAATTCTTTTTCAAAAAATTCTTCCCAGCCGTATTTCTCTAATTTTTTAAAATCTGACAATCTTTTAAGTATGTTAAGTTTTTAAGTTTTTAAAGTTTGTTAAGTTTGTATTGTATTTAAAAGTTAATAAAAGAAATTCATTCAATCATATTATCATTCAATCATATCATCAATCAATCACATCATCATTCAATTATATCTTCATAGCTAAATCTGATTTCGCTGTAAACCTCATACGCCCTGAACCCCATCTCTTCATTTATCCTGTACATATACTTATTCCAGGGATAAGTATCAGTCCTGATAAATTCAAAATCAGGATATACTTCAAGCATCTTTAAATATATTTTTGCTTTCAGAAATCTGGCAAGATTCTGTCCTCTGTAGTTTCTTCCTACTGTTGTTAATCCGCCTGCCTGATCTATCATGTGTTTGTTTTCTTCTCTTATAAACAGTGAACAGAATGCAGCGATCTTATCATTATCAAAAAGCATGTACATAAACATTTTATCATTTGGACCCTTATCCCATCTGAGCTTCTTCAGCACATCTTCCCTTGTTCTTTTTATAATTACCGGTTTATCAGGATTATACTTATTCATATCTTCTCTTGCTTCATTGTATATATCTACATACCTGTCAAGTATCTCCTCATGAATGGTATCATACAATACTAATTTGTAATTGATACGCTCAGAGACAGACTTTACGATCTTATTAAGTTCTATAACATTCATATCCTGTCTCATAATTCTCGCAAATATTTTCCTGTCAATAATGATCCCGCCTTCTTTTTTTAAAGCATCAATTATTGCTTCCCTTCTGGAATAAGAATTTATATCCGTTTTATTTTTATCACGCATAAAACGTTTTACAATTTTAAAAACAGATCTGATAAAATTCTCCGGCAGAGTATCATACAATGCGTCAATAACAAATTCCGCTCCGTCTCCTACCAGCCTTATACCGAGAAACCCGACTGCAATTTCATTTTCAAAAAAAACATGATGGTTCAGAAAATCTTCACTCAGCAGCTCAAGATCAGAAAAGATCTTCCTTCTCATATTTTCCCAGTCCTGCTCTGTATATTTGTCTCCGGGATAATATCTTCTGTAAAGATCAATTTCAAATTGTGTATATATTTTCCACTGATGTTCGGTGAGATCCTGCGCCTGTACAGATATCATATATTTTCAATATTTAATTTTTTTCCGTATTACTTTTCGTAAATTTAAAAATGCTTCCTTCGTAAAAGATCCTGAAACCTAACTCTTCGTTTATTCTGAACATATACTTATTCCATGGATAAGTATCCGTAACTGCATGCCTGAAGCCGGGGTATTCCTCCGATATTTTCAGATACATACCGGCTTTCAGATACATTGCCAGTCCTTTTCCCCTGTAATTTTCTGCCACTCCCGTCAGACCGCCGCAATGCTGAATGAAAACACTGTCATCTTCCTTCTCAATATAAATTTTACAGGAACCGGCTATATTTTCATTTTCAAAAAGCATATACATATACATTGGATCTCCGTCTTCTTCATCAATCTCTATACTTCTCAACAGATCTTCTTTCTTATACTTTACAAAGTCATACCGATCCGGATTGTAATGCTCCTTTGCTTTCAGTATGTCATTCATATAATCAATATATCTTTCAAAGATCTCTTCAGGGATCTTCCTGAATAATTTCAGATCTAAATTCTTTGCATATTCATTTGAGTTAACAATGCATTTCAGCTTTTCAATATCCATATCTTTCTTTAATAATTTTGAAGTAACTATATTCTCAGTTATTTCAATTCCGTAATTACTGAAGACTTCAATATCACTTTTCCTGTTTGCAAGATAGAAGATTTGTTTTGCTTCAGTATTTTCAAAGAAAGAATTTAAAACTTTGAAGATCATTTTACATATATCATCATCTAGTTGAGTAAACTCAGTATCAAATATAAATTCATATCTTTTACCGCTTACTCTTTTATATGCAATGAACGCAACCGGATTCTCCTCTTTAAATAAAATGTATTCATTTAAATACACTCTGCTGCCATCTTCGATGATCCTTATTCTGCTCTCCTTAAATTCCCTGAAATCAGAATATACTCTGAAAAAATAATCTCTGTATTCATTCCAGTCATAGTCCAGCACGAATGTATTTTCTCTATACTTGTTTCGGATTTTAGTAATCAGATCCATATATAACCGGAATTGATAATCCGTCAGATCATTAAATTTTATTAGCTTCATTATCTTTGGACTGAAAAATTTTTTTATTACTTTCCATTAAAAATACAAACTATAAAATCTCTACAA
>DAIPYG010000082.1:5220-14057 GCA_036782875.1 Bacteroidota bacterium
TGAAAAATTTTTTTATTACTTTCCATTAAAAATACAAACTATAAAATCTCTACAAACTCTACAAACTCTACAAACTCTACAAACTCTACAAACTCTAGGAACCCGAAACAAACAGCTCCTTCTCCCTCTGCTCTCTAAGCTGCCTTGTGTATAAATTAAAATAATAACCTTTCTTCAGCATCAGTTCGTGATGACTTCCGTCTTCAATTATCTTTCCCTTTTTTATGACAAGTATTCTGTCACAGTTCTTTATTGTTGAAAGTCTGTGCGCAATGATAATTGAAGTTCTGCCTTTTATCATTTCATGAATGCCGCTTTGTATCTTTGCTTCTGTGAGAGTATCAACCGATGAAGTTGCTTCATCCATTATGAATATTCTAGGATTTGCTAAAACAGCTCTTGCAAATGAAATAAGCTGCTTTTCTCCAAGTGAAAGTTTTTCTCCGCCTTCTCCTGCTTCCTCATCAAGCCTGTTAAGGAATTCATCTCCTCCTATCAGCAATAATGAATTTACTATTTCCTCTTCTGTAGCATCTTCCCTACCGTATCTGATGTTTTCCCTTATACTACCTGAGAAAAGATGAGGTGTCTGCAGTACAACTCCCAGTCTGCTTCCCAGACTTTGTATTGTTTTGTCCATGTAATCTATTCCGTCTATTTTTATTATTCCTGAAGTCGGTTCATAAAATCTGCAGATAAGATTTATTATGGTTGACTTTCCTCCTCCGGTCTCACCGACAAGTGCTACAGACTGTCCGGCTTTAATGCTGAGATTAATGCTGTCGAGTACAGGCTTGTTTTTTTCATAATGAAAGGAAACATTTTCGAAATCAATATTGCCTTCAATTACCTCAAAGTCATCCGCATCTTTCCTGTCCTTTATCATCGGCTGAGTATCAAGCAGGGAAAATATTCTTTCTCCTGCTGAAATACAGCTCTGCGCCTGCGAATAGAATTTTGATATATCCAGTATCGGCTCATATATAAGTGTGGCATATCCGAAGAATGCGGCAAGTAATCCTACTGTTATTTCGGGAGGTATTGTTATAGCCATTCCCCCGCCGAAGTAAATAATCATTGCTGCTGCTATCGAACCTCCGAATATTACCAGTGGCGTGTATAGTGCCGTGAAATATGCCGACTTGTATGATGATACTCTCATCTTCTCGCTTAGAGATTCGAATTCACTGCTTGCCCTGTCTTCCTGAACCATACTCTTGTTAACTTCCACCCCGCTTATATGCTCATTATAGCTTGCTGTTATTTCACTGTTGAATCTTCTAGATTCCCTTGAATATTTTAATATCAGCTTCCTGATTTTAAATGATACAAGGGTAAGCAGAGGAATTGTAACTGTTACTATCAGCGCAAGCTTTACATTATAAATGAACATAGCGATCAGACAGAACACTATCATCCCGAATCCCCAGATACATTCAATGAATCCCCACGATATCAGTTCGGTAACCTTAATAGTGTCAGAAGTTATTCTCGACATCAGCCAGCCGACAGCGGATTTATCATAAAATGAAAACGAGAGTTCCTGCAGCTTCTTAAACAGATCCTGCCTGATATCAAACATTACATACTCCTGTATTTTCCCCGCAAAATTTATGAACATGAATACTGAAAGCGAAAGAACTATCCCCAATCCAAGTATCATCAAAGCATATTTCAGCAGCGGCATCAGGTCAACATCAGGAATATTTCCCGATGCATATACAGGTTTATATTGTTCGACTAAAGGCATCACAGCGTTGTCAAGCAGATTCAGCCAGATTACAGGCGTCACTGCTTCTACCGCCGCAACCATTAATACAAATGCTATGAAACCTCTCATCCATTTTCTGTATTTCATGCTGTATGAAAACAATCTCTTCAGAAATGGGAATATTGAACCTTCTGTTTTAAATTGCCTGTCTCTTAATTTACTCATAATTTTTTTTCTGAATATTAAATTTTTCTAATATTTAATTCTAAACTTTTTACAAACTTTCAACTTTCAACTTCATTCGTCTCCGCCCTTATTTCATCTTCTACAGAGACCTGTATATCATATATTTTTTTATAAAATCCCTCTTCTTTTATTAATTCATCATGAGTTCCTTCCTGAATAATCATACCTTTGTCCAGCACAATTATTCTGTCACAGTCCTGTATGGATGTTATTCTGTGTGCAATTATAAAAGTTGTCTTTCCTTTAATGATCTTCCTCAGAGCTTTTTGAATTTCATATTCCGTTTCGGAATCCACAGCTGAAGTCGAATCATCAAATATTAAAACATCAGGATCTTTTAAAAGTGTTCTGGCTATGGTTACCCTTTGTTTCTGCCCTCCTGATAAAGTTACTCCTTTTTCACCTATAATTGTTTCATAAGAATCCGGAAAGACTTCTTCTATTATATCATGGATCATTGCCGCACGTGAAGCATCAATTACCTCATCTATGTGAGTATCAGGATTTGAGTAGGCAATATTATCCTTGATAGTTGTGGAAAATAAAAACGGCTTCTGCAGAACTACTCCGAATCTGCTTCTTAAATATTCTTTCGAATAACTATCTATTTTTTTTCCGTCTATCAGTATACTGCCTTTATCAGATTCAAAAAATCTCATCAGCAAAGATATAATTGTTGTCTTACCTGCTCCGGTCGGACCAAGCAATGCTATCTTTTCTCCGGCATTCACTTTAAAACTAATGTTGCTTAAAACCCTGTTCTTATCTTTTTCTTCATACTGAAACGATACATTTCTGAATTCAATATCACCCTTAAGCATTTCCTCTTCATAATTATTTCCGGTATAATCTTCCTGTTCTATGTCCAGAATTGAATATATTCTCTTCAATGCAATGGTTGCCATTCCCATTTCACTGACTATTTGACCGATCCTTCTCATCGGCCAGGTGACGAACATAGAATACGAATAAAATGCCGTGTACTCTCCTACAGAAAGCTGGTTCTTCAGCGTAAGATAGCCGCCGAAAAAAATTGAAAGCGCTATCTGTGTATGTACAAAGAAATCTGACGATGGCCAGTATATTCTGTTAAGCTTGACTAATTTCAGTCCCCATCTCCTTTTTTCCTCATTCTGTATCGTGAATTTTTCTATCTCGTATTTTTCCTTGGCAAACGCCTTAACGACTCTTATGCCGGATAAGTTTTCCTGCACTATTATTGATAACTTGTCCTGTTCTTTCTCGTGTTCATTCCATATCACATTTTCTTTTCTGAAATAATATACAGAGCCGATCAGTATAACCGGTACAAATACAATTGATACAAGTGCGTATGTGAAATTTATTGAAGTCATCATTATAAATGCCCCCGCAAATATTGCTGATAGTCTTACTACTTCCACAACCTGCATTGAAGCAAATTTCCTGATTGTTTCCACATCGCCTGTGCATCGCTGAATGAGCTCTCCTGTTGGTGTCCTGGAGTGATATGCAAGAGGCAGTGCCTGAATGTGTGAGAATAATCTGTCCCTCAGTTGTTTGGTCGCTTTTTCTGTTGATGATGCAGTAATAGCATTTGCTGAAAAAGAAAAAATTCCCCTCAGCAGAGAGATCACAAGGAATATCGAACCAAGCGAGATGAGTATCATCTGAAGATTATCCATCTTCAGATCAGGAAGTATGGAATAAAAGAATTTTGTAATTGTATCCTCAGGCGTAAATGTTATTTTCCCGTTACTTTGAAAATACACGATTACTTTATCCACTGCGATCTGCAGAACTTTAGGTTCCAGCATTCTTATAAATGTGGATACAATAAGAAGTACAGCAGATAAAATATAAAATCCCTTCCACTTTCCCAGTATCTGTAATAATTTTTTTAAATAACTCATGATAAAAATTTAAATTTTTTTGTTTTGTATAAAAAAAAACCGCGGATATTTTATTATCCGCGGTTTTGAAAACTCTTATGAAGGTTGATTTATACTATTAACCTCCGAAAACTGCACGGATTATTTTTTTTGACCACATCTTTAAATGACGGTGAAATAAAGGCTAAGCCCATTATGTGATTTTTAATTATTGTCATTTTATTTGATTTAAAATTTCACCTTTCGTAGATTGGTTATTGAATTCCGTGAGTTAAAGCCTTACAAAATTACGAATGATAAATTTAAATAGCAAGTTTTTGGGGGATTTTTTTTTAATAAAAAATCACATCCGTCCAAAACGAATTTTAAATGATAATTAATTATTTTATTTGATTCAAAATTAAACTTATTTCTGTTTTTTTAAAAACAACCCCGCCTGTGAAAAATTGCCGTTAAGAAATTCTGAGAAATGGCGAAAGCAAAAATCACCTGTCTGACGAGCGAGCGAAGCGAGTGAGGAGTTGTGATTTTTGCAGCCATTGCGAAAGAATTTCCGGCAATTTTTCACAAGCGGGAGATTTTTCTTTTGCCAGGCTTTTTTTTCATCATATTTAAAATAGAAAAGAAAGCGGATGATATAACTGGATTCATTTTCAAAATAAAACGTTTTGGACGGATGTAATAAAAAAAGTAATAAAAAAAAATTTAAGGAAAAATATTTCTGATTGTGACCTGAAAAAACTTTGGTATTTTAAAATTAATTTCTATTTCTAAAGAATCCGGGAAAAAAATCAAAGGAAAATCCGTGGAATAAATATTTTAGTGAACCTGTATGCCGATCTGCCGTGTTTTTGATACTATTTTGTTTATCAGTTAATAAATATATTTGCATCACTCATTTAAAAAAATTTTAAACTAAACCAAATCACATGAAATCAAAATTTTTATCTTTGCTGGTCTTTATTGTTTTTGCTTCAGGAGCTTTTGCTCAGAATGATAAAACCAAGAGTAATAATACGACTAAAAGCATTACCGATGCAATAGGTTCACAGATGAACATGGGTGATGTAATGGGAAGCCTTGTTAACGGAATTAAGCCAAGCGCTTTTGATCTTGGAAGCACAGGTAAAACTGATCTGCTGAATCAGTTGTCAGGTGTTCCGGTTACTGATTACCTTAAATACGGTGCCATTGCCGGTGAACTCGCAGGTGCTTTGAAGGGTTCTTCTTTTCTTCCGGGCTGGGCTAGTCAGAAGGACGGTATAATGGATCAGCTTACTAAAGCAGGTTCTATTGCTGATGTTGCAGGCGGCGTTTCGGGTCTTCTTGGAAATTTAGATCCAAGTTCTTTGACCAAAGGTTTTAAGAAAAAAAAGAGCTCTATTACAAGCGCTCTGGGAATATTATCTTTGCTTAAATAGATTTTTTTACGATCCGTCTGATATCAATATGTCAGACGGATTGTAGAATTCGTTTTAAGCCCTTACTTTATTTCTTTTAAAAAAATTCTGTTCTATATCCCCTTTTAAAAAAACTCCGGTATATCATTTTTTAAAATTTATAATTTACTTCTTTCAGTTTCTGATTATTAACATTTAATTTAAAATTGAATATTATTAATCGGATTTTACAAAAACACTATCACTTAATGATCTTCCATCTGTATGTATCCTGTTTGGAAGGATTCTCCCAGCTTAAATTAAATTTTATCTCGTCTCCGGTTTTACAGATTATGTTTTCAGTTCTGAGTATGGGTACGTTCCAGTGCGTTACAGTTGTAAGGGGATTTGTACTCAGGATTATTTCATCATCAAAAATAATATTAAAATAAAAACAGAATCCATCGGCATTGCCTGAACGGTTTATCTTAACATTTATGTCATAATTCTTTTTCAGATTTTCCGCTTTCATAGTATCCATATCATAATACAAAATTTTCTCCGGCTCACTCAGAAAATAATCCACTGTCTCTGGTCTTACTTTCAAAAGTCCGTAAGCCGCTTCTATATCAGATTTCCTAAGCTCATCAAAACAGTCATATCTGATTCCGTGTATGTTCTGCTCCCATATATAAGGAACTCTGGACAGATCCTTCAGCTTGACCGGAACAAGAAACACCTCAAATTTTCCCGGTAATATTTTCCCGTCCTTCTTTAAAACTCTTTCCTTTAGATCAGATAAATTGTCAATCATATATTCATCGAATAGCAGCGCGCCAATCTGTTCGTGAATAATAAAATCTGCCTTTTCGCTTATGGAAAAATTCTTACTGTTGGCATTTACAAATTCTATATTCTTGATTCCGTTATGATCGCAAACTTTCCTGGCTGTCTCGATAATATTACCATGCTCTATAGCATAAATTTTCTTCGGTGACTTTTGTGAAGCAAAGAATGACAGTATTCCTGTGCCTGTTCCGAGATCAATTACTATGTCCCCTTCTTTTATATATTTTGTTATTGCCTTAAAATACGTATCCATTCTGTTCTTATCTGACAGCATCTTTTCATGCTCAGTGAAGTTCGTAAAGAAACTGTTGTTTGCTGCTGAATAATAAAGACTGCTTAAATAATCGTTCGATTTTACAATATTATATAATTTGCTGATCGTATTTGTAATTAATTTCTTCATTAAGGTTTTTTCTCTGTGTTTAAATTTACTTTGTAAATATATTTATGAAAGAAATATTTAACATATATTTTTCTTTTTTATAGTTTCTTACTCAATATCACGCTTCTGTAATTTGTAACATCCCAGTTAACATATTCAATAAATCTGTATCCTCTCTTCTTATAATATTTAATCAGATGCGCAGCTCCTTCTGCTGTATCCAGAGCGATCTCAACTGCTCCAGCTTTTTTCGCATGCGATTCTATAATATCCATCATTAAGCTGCCGAGTCCTTTATTCTGATATTCCGGCTTTACGCCAAACTGTCCGAAGTGAGCTACTCCTTGTTTCTTATACCAGATGTCATCTTTACCATCAGCATCATTCATATATAAAGTTATTGTAGAAATTATTCTTTCATTCGACAATGCAATATAACTTATTCCTTTGTTTAACCTTCTCAGAGTTTCATCATCTTTCTGATGGGTTGCCAGATATCTGAATCCCAGATCTGCCAGTTTCCTGTATGATTTGTGCAGAAGCATAGTTATCTCAGGTATGGAATCGGCGGGACTAATGAGGCGGATTACAATTTCAGCTGAATCAATTTCAATTTTTTTTATTTCTTCCGGCAATTTAATCTTAGCTTGATCTAAAATTTTTCAGATATAACTTATTCAAATCTTACAAATCTTACAAATCTTACAAATCTTATGAATCTTACGAATCCAAAGCTTTCTTATACAATCTGATATATTCTTTTCCGGAATGCTTCCATGAAAAGTCTTCCTTCATTCCTCTTTGCATAATTTCCTTCCAGGTTTTTTTTTCTTTGAAAATCGTCAGAGCTCTTTCGATGGTTGAATATAATGCATAAGGCGAATGCTCATTAAAAGTAAACCCGTTTCCTTTCTTATCGAATTCATGATAATCCTTTACTGTATCGGCAAGTCCTCCTGTCTTCTTTACGACAGGTACAGTGCCGTAATTCAAACTGTACATCTGATTCAGTCCGCAGGGCTCATACTGAGAAGGCATAAGAAACATATCACAACCGGCAGTGATCCAGTGGGCAAGTCTGTTATTATAACCAATGTATGCATTTACTTTTTCCGGAAAACTGTCAGCAAGTATTTCAAAAAAATTTTCTGTTCTTTCCTCTCCGCTTCCGAGAACTATCAGCTGTAAAGGCAGCTGCATCAGTTCATTAACCACCGGGAACAAAAGATCAAATCCTTTCTGACCTGCGAATCTCGAAATTATACCTATGACAGGAATATCCTCATCATAATCCATACCTGCTTCTTTAAGCAGTTCTTTCTTACATTTGATCTTATTCTTCGTGCCTTTCTTTGAATAGTTATAAGGAATAAATTTATCAACTTTTGGATTCCATATATCTGTATCAATTCCGTTAAGCACACCGAAAAGATCATCTTTTCTGGTACTCAGTACGCCTTCCATCCCCGCACCAAATTCCTTCGTTTGTATCTCCTTTGCATAAGTCGGACTTACAGTAGTTATGATTTCCGAAAAAAGTATTCCGGCTTTTAAGAAACAGAAAGTATTATCAAGTTCATACGGACCGCCGGGATAATACTCAGAATAAGAGAGTCCTGCATTTTTGACTGAGCTGCCTGAAAATCTTCCCTGATATCCGATGTTATGTATGGAAAGTAATACTTTAGTATTTTCGAAAAGTTTATCCCATTTATAATTGGTTTTAAGATAAACAGGTATGAGGCTTGTCTGCCAGTCATTGCAGTGTATTATATCCGGTGCCCACTTTAAGCGCTGAATCGTTTCGAGCACAGCAATCTGAAACAGTATAAATCTTTCATCTTCATCCGGATCATTTGTATATGGCATTTCACGGTGAAAATAAACAGGACATTCTATAAAATAAACTTCAACTTCTGAATCCGGAAGATTCCCGTACCATATATTAAAAAATATTTCTTTATCACCTATTTTTACCGGGATGTTCTGAAATTCTTCCAGTGAATTCAGCTTATGTTCTTCTGTTTTAATTCCGCCGTATAAAGGCAGAAATAATTTCACTTCACAGCCTTCCTCCGTTATTGCTTTAGGCAATGAACCTATAATATCCCCGAGTCCGCCTGTCTTTACATAAGGAAAACACTCCGAAGCTGCAAATGCTATTTTCAACTATAATAAAATGATTTTAAATGATAAATATATATTAGTCAACAAAATTTTTATATTGCAATTTTTATTACAAAGAAATGCAATTTAAATTTTTCTCTTACTTGCTCTATTTTTTACAACTCTGTATAAATTAGAACTTTTGTAAATAGAATTAACGGAATTAATTATAAACTTAAATTGTCTCATGATAATCAATAATTAAAAACTCATAGCCAACATTCAACATTTAA
>DAIPYG010000083.1:0-13949 GCA_036782875.1 Bacteroidota bacterium
AAAAGCGGATTAAATTTATTGTAAAGTCTTTGAATAACGTTTTGGACGGATGTGTTTTATTTCCGGTTTTACTTTTAATTGTATGATATTATAAAATTATGGTTTTATTTAAATTCTAAATAAGAATAAATTCAAAATTCAAATTTAAATAAATCCCAAATTCGAAATTCCAATTTCCAAATTTATCAGATATGTTCGAAAAATTTTCATCACCCCTTGCAAGCAGAAAAATATTCCGGCAGAGAATGTACAGATCAGGTTCTTTTGCTTTTGTAGTTTTTGCCATTGCCATATCTATAGGAATGTCAGGCTATCATTACATTGCGAATCTTAATATGGTAGATTCTTTTCTCAATGCAGCAATGATACTCGGCGGAATGGGACTGGTTTCGGATCTTGATTCAAATGCAGCCAAGATATTTGCGGGATGCTACGCGCTCTTCAGCGGTATCACTTTTCTTTCCAGCATGGCGATATTCATGTCACCCGTTGTTCACAGAATACTGCATAAGCTGCACATAGACATTAAAGCTCCTGAAGATTAAATCTTAAATTATGAAAGATAAAAAAACACTGCTGATCATAGACGATGAACCGAATTTGAGAAATCTCCTTGACAGGATCTTTTCTCTCGAAGGTTATGATGTACATTCATTTGAAACTGCCGGAGAGGGTTTAATTTCCCTGGAACATAAAACATACCATACAGCGCTCATTGACTTAATTCTACCGGATATTAAAGGAACCGAACTTACAAAGCTTATCAAAGAAAGATCACCTGATACTGAAGTCATTGTAATGACGGCTTTTGCAAATATCAAGGACGGCGTGGAAGCCATAAAGAACGGAGCTTTCGACTATATTGAAAAAGGCAAAGATGAGGATGAGATCATACTTAAAGTCAAGCAGGCATCAGAAAAAGCCGGTTTGAAATTCAAAGTAAAGCAGCTTCAGAGCAAGGTTGAAAGAAATCTCAGCTTCGGATCCATTACAGGAAAGTCAAAGAATATTTCCGATGCAATAGAGCTTGCCAAGAAAGTTGCAGATACTAATACTGTTGTGCTGCTACTCGGTGAGACCGGCACCGGCAAGGAATTATTCGCGCAGGCGATACACGAGACAAGCAGCAGGAAGAACAAGCCATTCATTGCGATCAACTGCAGCGCTATCCCGAAGGACCTTCAGGAATCCGAACTCTTCGGATATGTCAAAGGCGCATTCACGGGAGCTCTTAAAGATAAGAAAGGATTTTTTGAAGCTGCTGATGAAGGAACGATTTTTCTGGATGAGATCGGTGATATGAGCATTGAGACGCAGTCGAAACTTCTCAGAGTCCTTGAGACAAAAACTTTTACAAAAGTTGGTGATACAAACACTACTCACGCAGACATAAGAGTAATCTCAGCAACGAATAAAGACCTCAGATCAGAGATCGAAAAGGGAAATTTTAAGAACGACCTCTTTTACCGGCTGAATACTTTCAGCATTTATCTGCCGTCGCTCCGTGAAAGGAAAGATGACCTTGAGCTTCTCACAGACTATTTCATAAAAAATTATAATGCCAAGCTTAATAAGAGCATTGATTCCGCTGCTCCGGATTTTGTTTCAAAGCTGAAAGAATATTCCTTCCCCGGGAATATACGCGAGCTCAAGAATATTATCGAAAGGGCTATGATACTTTGCAGGGGAAATGAACTGACACCGGAAGATCTTCCCGAAGAAGTCTTTGAAAATAAACTCCCGCACGAATTTCATTCCGGCTCTCTGAAGGAAATTGAAAAACAGCACATCCTGAAAGTCTATTCCGAAAATAAAAACAACAAATCCGCTGCTGCTGAGAAACTTGGGATCGGGTCGGTGACGCTGTACAGGAAGCTGAAGGAGTATGGGGTGGAATAGATGTAAAGATTTTATTACACATTATTAATATACTTCGGACTATTCATTCCAATTTGAAACACTCCATTTCATTTTGAAACTATTTCAAAAACAAATCCTCTGATTAAAGAACAAAATCCCTCTTTTCCCTCAGGCACGCTTTCTGCAAATACCTTCTATAAAATCTAACAATAAACTCAATATGAAAAACTTAACATCTATATTAACATTAACAATAGCATTTACATCAGTTCTGCTTTCAATTCCGGCAGTAAGGTACATTTCAGGAATTGCTTTTGTAAAAAGCAAAGAAAGAGAATCAAGAATAAATGCTCCGGTAAAATTCGATGACAGTTTAAGAAATTTCCATCCAAACAAAGGAGAATAAGAACATGGATATTCTGATTATAATATTAATGCTGATCACAGGAGCAATATTCTTCGGACTGTTCTTTAAATTCACTGATATCATTAATAAAATTTAGCAAACTAAAATGACCATCTTATTTATAATCTGCATATTGCTGTTTATATATCTGATTTACACATTAATCAAACCGGAAAAATTTTAGATCATGAATACGGAAATAATAAGTGTAATTTTTATTTTTACCGCTGCGGTTATCATTGCTTTCCCTTTTGGAAAGTATATCTCAAAGGTCTTTAAAGGAGAAAAGACTTTTCTTGATTTCTTATCCCCTCCGGAGAAATTTATTTTCCGGACTGCAGGAATAGATCCAGATAAGGAGATGGATTGGAAAGAAAATATGAAAGCAATGCTTACAATTAATTTTATCTGGTTCCTGTGGGCAATACTTATACTTTCAATACAGAATATTCTTTTCTGGAATCCTGATAACATTCCCGGAATGGAGCCTACACAGGCTTTCAATACGGCAGTCAGCTTCATGACAAATACAAACCTTCAGCATTATTCAGGTGAAACGGGTGTATCATATCTTTCGCAGCTTTTGGTGATGTGCTTCCTGCAATTTGTATCAGCAGGTACGGGAATAGCAGTGGTTGCATTGCTCTTTAAAGGACTGGCAAACAGGTCAGGAACTAATCTCGGAAATTTTTATAGCCTGATGCTAAGATCCTGTACAAGGATTTTACTGCCGGTTTCAATTGTGGGTGCTTTGATTTTATTATTCAATGGTACTCCGATGACATTTAAAGGATCCGAACAGGTCATAACTTTGCAGGGAGATACTGTTAATGTTGCAAGAGGACCTGTCGCAGCTATGGTTGCAATAAAGCAGCTCGGAACAAACGGAGGCGGATTCTTCGGACCCAATTCTACGCATCCTTTTGAAAATCCGAATTTCATAACTAATATTACAGAACTCATTTCCATTTTATTAATACCTATTGCGATGGTACTTGCATTAGGTTATTATCTTAACAGGAAAAAATTTGCATACATTATTCTCGCTGTTATGGTAGTCGGATTTTCAGGGCTCGTAATCCCCTCAATATACTTCGAGATGAACGGGAATCCGGAAATTACAAAGATGGATATAAGGCAGCCGCTCGGAAGCATGGAAGGAAAAGAAGTTCGCTTCGGACCGGCAAGTTCTGCTCTCTGGGGAATTGCTACGACATGCACTTCAAACGGTTCGGTCAACTCTATGCACGACAGCAGTACTCCGATTTCAGGAATGATGCAGATGCTCGGAATGCAGCTGAATGCTTTCTTTGGTGGAGTAGGTGTTGGATTCATAAATAAATTTACGTTCATAATACTGGCGATATTTTTATCCGGACTTATGGTCGGAAGAACTCCTGAATTGTTAGGTAAAAAAATTGAAGCTAAGGAAGTCAAGATCGCGATCATAGTTGCATTAATGCATCCTTTGCTGATACTCAGCGGAACAGCACTGGCGGCGCATGCATGGGTAACTACGGTAAATCCGGGAGAAACTCTTAACTGGCTTAACAATCCTTCCTATCACGGATTCTCGGAAATGTTCTATGAATTTTCATCTGCCGCTGCAAATAACGGTTCCGGATTCGAAGGTCTTGGTGACAATACACCTTTCTGGAATATAGGAACCGGCATAGCAATGCTGCTTGGAAGATTCATACCCATAATTGGTCCTATAGCTATTGCAGGATTTTTATCTCAAAAGAAATACACTCCGGAATCATCCGGTTCATTGAAAATTGATTCTGGGATCTTCGGTGTTGTACTTTTCTCAGTAGTAGTAATACTCGGAGCATTATTATTTTTTCCGGGACTGGCACTGGGACCGATAGCAGAATATTTTAGTATGCCTTAGGTTTGGGAATTGTAATTTCGAATTTGGGAATTAAAGCAGCACATTTTTTAAAACTCAGAAATCCCGAAATGTCATATTGTCTTATGAAGATATTGAAGGCCAGAAATAAAGAATAAAATTTAATCACATTTAAAATGTCTAAGCACAGCAGATCGGAAAATAAATTATTTCAGAAAGAACTTTTACTCGTCGCATTAAAAGATTCTTTCATAAAACTCGATCCCCGTATCATGGTAAGGAATCCTGTTATGTTTACTGTTGAGGTAGGTACTGCGATAATGATCATACTTACCTCCATACTTGCATTCAAGCCGGATGCGCAGCAGGGAAGTTTCACATATAATCTTCTGATAACGCTGATCCTATTTTTAACTGTACTCTTTGCTAATTTTGCAGAAGCGATCGCCGAAGCAAGAGGCAAGGCGCAGGCGGACTCATTAAGAAAAACAAGACAGGATACTCCTGCCAATTTACTTATTAACGGCGGCAACATAAAAAAAATAATGTCATCTGACCTTAAAAAAGGTGATATAATAATAATAAGCGAAGGCGAGATAATTCCTTCTGATGGAGAAATCATAGAAGGAATTGCTACCATTGATGAATCCGCCATTACGGGAGAATCTGCTCCGGTAATCAGGGAATCAGGAGGAGACAGGTCAGGAGTAACAGGCGGAACAAAGGTATTATCAGACAGGATCAAAGTTCTCGTTACAATTGAAAAAGGAGAATCTTTTCTTGATAAAATGATACTGCTTGTGGAAGGAGCATCCAGACAAAAATCACCTAATGAAATAGCGCTTATAATTTTACTTTCAGGACTTACTCTGATGTTTTTAATAGTTACCGTTGCTCTCGAACCTTTCGGAAGATATGCAAATACTCCCATAGCAATAGCTTCGCTTGTTGCATTGTTCGTCTGTTTAATTCCTACGACGATCGGAGGTCTCCTTTCTGCAATTGGCATTGCAGGAATGGACAGGGCATTGAGGGCGAACGTGATCTCCAAATCTGGTAAAGCCGTTGAGACAGCAGGTGACATAGATACACTGCTGCTTGACAAAACCGGTACTATTACCATCGGCAACCGCAAAGCCACAAACTTCTTCAACGTGAACGGAATGGATGACAATACTTTCATAAAATACTGCGCTATGAGTTCACTTGCAGATGAAACTCCCGAAGGGAAATCTATAATAGAGCTTGCAAAGAAAAAAGGAGTCGAAGTAAATCAGTCTCCGAACAATGATGATAAGTTTTTTAAATTCACTGCGCAGACAAGAATGAGCGGAATAGATCTGAAAGACGGAACAGAAGTCAGGAAGGGAGCTTTTGATGTTATAAAAAAACTGGTTCAGGACAATAAGAACGAAGTTCCGGATAAGATGCAGTCAATTGTTAACAAGATCGCCGAAGACGGGGGAACACCATTGGCTGTTACAATAAATAATAAAGCAGCCGGAGTCATTCAGCTTGAAGATATTATTAAGACAGGCATACAGGAAAGATTTCAAAGACTCAGGAAAATGGGAGTTAAGACTGTAATGGTAACGGGAGATAATCCGCTTACTGCTAAGTTTATAGCAAACGTTGCAGGAGTGGACGATTTCATTGCCGAAGCAAAGCCGGAGGACAAGATGCAGTATATAATAAATGAGCAGTCAATCGGTAAGCTTGTGGCAATGATGGGAGACGGAACGAACGATGCACCGGCGCTTGCTCAGGCGGATGTGGGTGTGTCAATGAATTCAGGAACACAGGCAGCAAAGGAAGCCGGTAATATGGTTGATCTGGATAATGATCCAACAAAGCTCATTGAAATAGTTGAAATTGGAAAACAACTGTTGATAACACGCGGAGCTATAACAACCTTTTCAATTGCCAATGATGTTGCAAAATATTTCGCCATTGTGCCTGCCTTGTTCATAGCATCCATTCCGCAGTTGCAGGCGTTGAACATAATGAACCTGACAAGTCCGCAGTCAGCAATACTATCGGCAGTAATTTTTAACGCAATAATTATTCCCATGCTCATCCCGCTTGCACTCAGGGGAGTTGTGTACAGACCTATCGGCGCTGAAAAATTACTTGCAAGAAATCTGATGATCTACGGGCTGGGAGGTATCATCGTACCTTTTATAGGAATAAAGTTCATTGATGGACTTTTAACTTTACTAAAAATTGTCTAATCAAAAATATCATGTTAAAAAATTTAAAACAATCATTGGTACTTACGGTTTTAACTATAGTGTTATTCGGAATAATATATCCTTTGTTTATTTTTGCAGTAGGGCAGTTAACGCCGGATAAATCCATTGGTTCACCATTAATTTTAAATGAACGAACAGCCGGATTTGAAAACATAGGGCAGAGTTTTGCTGATGATAAATATTTTTGGGGCAGACCTTCAGCCGTGAATTATAATGCAGCATCAACTGGCGGATCAAATAAAGGTCCGACAAATCATGAATACCTGTCAGAAGTGAATGCAAGAATAGATTCGTTCCTGGTACACAATCCGGATATTAACAGAAAAGACATTCCTTCAGAGCTTGTAACAGCATCAGGAAGCGGTATCGATCCGGATATTTCTCCTGAAGCTGCATATATACAGATAACAAGAGTTTCGAAAGCAAGGAATATCAGCGAAGAGAAAGTGAAAGATCTCGTTAAGAAGAATATTGAAAAAAAAGATCTGGGTTTTTTGGGAATCGAAAGATTAAATGTTCTTATGTTAAACATAGCACTGGATAAACTGAATTAAGTAAATATATTTACTGAGATGATTACATTACTGACACTGGAAATGATCAACAGCAGCAGATCATCCGGGGAGATTAGAAACCGGTTCTGGAAAAAAGCTATCCGGTCAGAAATCAAGGATAAGTTAAAAGTACAAAGCAGACGGATTAATGAGATAATAGAAAATTTCATTATACTTCTTCCTCTGCTTATTATGACTGCGGGAATTATAATAATGTATATACTGAATAAAATATTTCTTAAGTAATACACATCCGTCGAAAACATTTTAAATAATTGTAGTAAAATTATTATTCAATATTAATTATCTTTAAAAAATATTTGATTATTAAATAACCCCACTCCATACCTTTCTCTGCGCGCGGGGAGGGCTGTTAAGTTCGACTTGTTTGTTCTTTGACATTTGAATTATTTTTGAGTTTCCCCCTCCGCAAGCGGAGGGGGAAACTCAAAAAATTATTTTAGTGTCGAAGATTTGTTTAAAATTATTTCAAGAACATAACAACTCTGCAGCGCGCGAATAGGGACAGGGGATAGGTTAGAATGGCATAAAAGAATTATTGTTAAATTTTTTTTGGTTGGACCGGATATATTTGTTTCTAAATTACATTTGACACTACTGAAATATTACAAATAACTTTGTTTTTTTTAATTTATACTTCAATTAAGTTGAAGTAATCTTAAATCAAAAACGTATATGAATATTAACTTACTTTTTAACATCTCCGTTAATTATTACAGACTTATGGTCCTGATAATTGCAGTTTTAATTTCTATAAATGAAACACAGGCACAGAATGACCCGGAATTCAAGATAAGCGGATATGCCGATACATATTATGCATATGATAACGATAATAATGGAAGCATACTCAGGCAATTCTCCGTAATTTCTCCAGTAAAAGATCAGTTCAGATTAAATCTTGCACAGGTAACAGGAAAATATACAAATAAAAATATAAGGGGAATGATCACATTACAATTTGGTGATATTCCTAATTACAACTGGCCTCAGTCGCCTAATCAGTATATGCAGTATGTTCAGGAAGCAAACGTTGGTTTCAGCCCTGTAAAAAATCTCTGGGTGGACGGCGGATATTTCCTTACTCATATAGGTGCAGAAGGAATTATTCCTATAAACAATTATCTCAACACTCAGGCACTAGCAACTTATTATGAGCCGATATATCAAAGCGGTATAAAAGTCTCTTATGATTTTTCTGATAAAGTTTACGGCTCCCTGTATCTTCTCAACGGATATAATGTTCTTGCTGACAATAATTTAAACAAATCCGGCGGGATGCAGCTTGGTGTAAAGCCTGTAAAAAATCTTGAACTGATATATAACAATATTTTCGGGAATGAACAGCCGCAGGGAAGTCCCGGTAAAACAAGATTATACAATAACTTTGTTGTAAAGTTCGCGCCGGTGAAAAAATTAGATTTCCTGCTCGGAATTGATTTTGCCACGCAGCAGAAATCAGACATATCAGATTCGGCTGCATCTGCAAGTCTGTTCTCCGGTTTGCTGGCAGTAAGATATAATTTTATATCAAAGTTTTATATCTCTGCCAGAGGAGAATATTATGAAGATAATAACGGAATACTTTCAGGACTTTATACGAATAACGATGGAGATCTGATAGGTCTTAAGTCTGCAGGTATTGCATTTGCACTGGAATTCGATCCGACGGATAATTCATATGTAAGGGTGGATACGAGATTTCTGAAGACAGGAAATAATTTGTTTATATTTGATCAGACACAAACTCCGAGTCAGGAGAGGACAGAGGTTACGCTCGGAGCAGGGATAGAGTTTTAAATAAGCTTAAAGTGTGGCACATTTGAAGACTATTTGAATATTAAATATCTTCTAATGTGCCACACTTATCATTTGAATTATGGCATATGACACTATAAATCCGGATGCCGAAAAATTTCTTGATCTGATCAAAAAGTCAAGGAACGGAAAGTTCAAGATATATATCGGACTCTCCGCCGGTGTGGGAAAATCCTACAGGATGTTAATGGAAGCACACGAACTGGTGAAAAACAATATAGACATATTAGTCGGTTATATTGAAACTCACGGCAGGGAAGAAACGCAAAAACTTCTTGAAAACCTTCCGCTTATTCACAGAAAAATTATTTATTATAAAGGCAAAGAACTGGAAGAGTTTGATATTGATAAGGTTATAAAATTGAGACCTGAAGTTGTGATTGTAGATGAACTTGCGCATACTAATGCCCCCGGAAGCAGGCATGAAAAAAGATACCAGGATGTAGAGGAGCTTTTATATAACGGTATCAATGTAATAAGTGCATTGAATATACAGCATATTGAAAGTCTTAACAGAGTTGTTCAGGAGATCACCGGTGTTGAAGTCAGAGAAACAGTTCCTGACAGGGTAATAGCTCTGGCAGATGAAGTTGTAAACATCGATCTAACTGCAGATGAACTCATCAGCCGCTTAAAGTCCGGCAAGATTTATAAAAAGGACAAGATCGAATCTGCTTTAAGTAATTTTTTCAGGAAAGAGAATTTGCTTCAGCTGCGGGAACTCGCGCTGCGAGAAGTTGCCGATCAGGTAGAAAAAAAAATCAATTATGAAATTCCTAAATCCGAAATTTATGACACTGAAAGAATGCTTGTTTGTATTGGAAATGATCATAAACAGAATGAAAAGATCATAAGACAGAGTTACAGGATAGCAGACAGGCTCGATTCATACTGGAATGTATTGTATGTAGAAACTCCGGGAAATCAGTTTGAGAATCTTGAACTTTCACTACAAAGACATCTTATAAACAATTTCAAAATGGCAACGGAACTTGGAGCTGTCTCTGATAAAGTGAAGGCAGATTCTATAGTTGATGGCATTATAAATTATTCAAAGGAAAAAGATATAACTAAAATTGTCGTGGGAAGACCCGGTAAAAAGCACTCGCTAAAAAAAATACTTAGAGGCAGTTTAGTCAATCAGCTCATTGATGGTTTAAAAAATATGGACTGTGATCTCGAAATAATAACTTAAAAAATGAGATTAAAAACTCTTATACTCTGGGGATATGTTTTTATGGCTGTAATAATTGCAGCCTTAAGTTCATTCAGCATATATTTCATTGAACGGTTAAATACTGCATCCGAAAAGATTTTAAAAGATAATTATCTTTCCATAGAATCTGTAAACAAGATGATAGATAATCTTGATATAATTGATAATTCGCAGGCGATACTGCTGTCAAAAAAGAAGCAGGAAAAAGAAGCCTCATTAAAAGAATATACTAATGCAAAGAAAAATTTTGAAAAATACCTTTTAATATGTGAAGGCAATATAACAGAAGAAGGGGAAGGTGAATTAATACCGGTACTGAAGAAGCAATACAACGATTACGTGAACAAAATAGAATCTACTGATTCTTTATTATCTGATGTTAAGTATATAAATGAATTAATTCCGGAGTATAGAAAAGTAAAAACACTCTGTTATGATCTGCTGAGGTTAAATGAAAACGGAATGCTGAAGAAGAATGAGAATGCAAAATCCATTTCCAGGGAAACTGAAATATATATGCTGATAGCTGCAGGATTGTCTCTTCTGTTCGTTATCATTACTATTCTGAAAGCCCCGTCAACTATAATTCAGCCGATCTTAGAGCTTACTGAAAAAGTTGAAGCGATCTCAGAAAAAAAATATTCTGAAAGAATCGAAGTAAAGTCAGATAATGAAGTCGGAGCGCTTGCCCGCTCGTTTAATAAGATGGCGGAAAAACTCAGTGAGTATGAAAAATCAAATGTAGAAAAGCTAATTGTTGAAAAGAAAAGAGCTGAAGCTATTGTGGAGAATATGAGGGATGCAATTATTGTTCTTAATGAAAAGAATGAGGTCATCATTGTTAATAAAGTAAGTTCTGAATTACTTGGTATTTCAAGATCTGATCTTGTTGGAAAAAATGTTTATGAAATCTCTGAGTCAAACAATTTACTTAAAAATATTCTCACCGGAAAAGATAATTTGCCGGAAGAAGTTAAAGATGATAAAGACAATTATTTAAGGATCGTTTTCAAAGAGAAAGAAGAATTTTTCCTTAAAGATTATACATACATTCTGGATTCTAAAGGAGCAATAATCGGAACAATTATTACTCTGAAAAATGTAACAGGGTTCAAGGAGCTGGATGAAATTAAAAGCGGTTTTGTTGCAACTGTCTCACACGAACTGAAGACACCTCTCGCAGCTATGAATATGAGCCTCAGACTTATTCAGGACCAGAGAGTGGGGGAATTAAATGCTGAACAGAAGAAACTAACATCAGCCATGAAGGATGAAGTAAAACGTCTCCTGAAAATGGTGAATGAACTTCTTAATCTTTCAAAAATTGAGTCAGGAGGTGAGATCTATAAATATCAGGAAATTTCCATTGATGAACTAATAGATGCCTCTGTAACTCCAATGCTCATGCAGTTCGAGCAGAATAAAATTGTCTTTGATCTTGATGTGGAAAATTCATTGCCAAAATTAAAGCTGGATGTTAATAAGATTGCCTGGGTGATCATCAATCTCCTGAATAATGCCGTTAGATATTCCGGACAAGGCGGAGAAATCAAATTTAATGTGAGAAGAGAAAATGGCTTCATGAAATTTTCCATAAAAGACAAAGGAATAGGTATCAAACCGGAATATCTCGATAAGATATTTCAGAAGTTTGTACAGGTGAACAGATCAAAATCTGAAAGTCAGTATAAAGGAGTAGGTCTGGGTCTTGCAATAGCTAAAGAATTCATTGAAGCACATCATGGAAATATTTATGTGAAAAGCGAATATGGAAAGGGAAGTGAATTCAGTTTTACACTTCCCATTAACTGATTATAAATTATTGTCGTTTTGTTACTATTACTTCAACTGACTTTGTCGGGCTTCCGAATAATTTACCGTCCTCATTCATCATACTGCATTGAAAGTACTGCCAGCCTGTTTCTATAGGTTTCACCGTAAATTTAAATGTAACCTGACTGCCCGGATCCACATTCTGAGGCAGGGGTAAATATCCAACATTCCATTGATTAATAGTTGCCTGAGTAAGTTTTGAATCTATCATTACCATTTTTTCCTTCCCTGTTACCCACGTCTTGCTTCCTGTATTGATCATGGTTATGGAAATTTCATATATATGGTTTAATGTCATGGAGTTTGGAACAGACTGATCTGCGAATTTGGAATTGAAAATTCTTTCGTCAGCCAGACTAGTACTGTTTCTGACTACCTGCACATTCACTCTGTCGGTTTTTCTTCCAAAGTATCCGTTTGCTGATTTCATCATCCACTGAAGTCCGTATGTTCCGGGATTCGAAGGAGCTACTATGTAAAATTCAACATCAGAGGTTTGTCCGGGTTCTATTGAACTTGATAAATAATATGAAGACGAATTCCAATCGGGATATATTATGTCGGTAGTTTCAGTAAAAGGCGAGATTTTAAAATCACTGTATTCCGATGCATGCCAGGTTCGGTTACCGGTATTTTTTAATGTAATTGAGACTTTATATTTTTCACCCGCAATCATTGTTCCGGCTACACGCAAGCCTATAACTTCAGAATTATTTCCGTCAGCATCTGCATTTTTTCTTGCTGTATCAATATTAACATCCACAGTGTTATCAGTATACTCTCCGAAAAAAGTATTGTCCTTTACCATTGCCCATCTCATTTTATAAACACCCGGTGTCTTCGGTGCGGTGACCTTAAATAAAAAAGTTGTTTTACCTGATGGTATAACTTCCTTACTGAGATCTATTCTATTTACTCCCCAAAGATCTGTTCCGGTAATTGTATCCGATTCATTATAAATACCAAGATAATAATTATCTGACTTTGTCCATTTACTTTTTCCTGTGTTCTTCATTGTAACTGTTGCAGTAAAATCCTGCTCCGGTGCAAGCTTTTCGGGAAGATCATAAGTGATTATGCGGGAATTATTTTGCGTTATGAATGAACCTTTTTTTACTGAATCTTTCTGTGAATATATAAAAGAGCTAATGTTAAATGATATTATGAAAATAAAGATGAGCTGGATTACTTTGTGTTTATTCAAAAGATTACCTTTCCTGTTAAGTTATTATAATATAAATCCATATTAGTGTATGTTTAAATGCAAAATTATCTCTAATAGTTCAATAGATTTTTTATTAATTAGTGGCTAAATATGATTCGGAGACTGTAAATTCTGATGTAAACTATTATGTAATAGTCTGTGAAAGTATCCAATATTTCTATTATGCTAATAATTTATACGAATGCTGATTGAGATGAAAATATTGATCTGTCTTATGAAACTACAGCAAGAAATAATTCTACCGGGTTTGTATGTGTTATTAAGAACTGATAAAAAGTATATGAGATTGTGTTAAATGAGTTTTAAAGATTAAATGTATGTATAAATTATAAGTTTAGATTACTGAGAATTATGAGATTTCATCCTCCAAATTCAAATCACTTAAGTATTGATATGATAAATTATTTTTTATAGTTTGGTTAATCAAAAAAATAATTTAACTTTTATTTCGGAGGGTTTAAAATGAAGAGATATATTTACAGATATTCATTTTTCTTTTTATTGTTAATAGCGGTTGGATGTTCTTCAACACAGTCCAGTATGTATAAACCATCGGATGGAGGCAGCGGCTGGAAAGTGAATGTTGTTAAGAAAGCCGGAATCACTGACGAGTTTGTTCTCGTCATAAATGATTCCACAGTTATCAGCGACACGTTCCCGTTGATAGGGGATAATTTTGAAAAGAAGGGAACCTACAGGGGAAAAAGTGTAATGATGAACGGGTACAGAAAATCTACAAATACTACTGACTCTGACGGCAAAGTGCAGTCAAGTGACTCTTATCAGATTCGAGTCTTCATTGATGATAAGCAGGTTGATAAGTTTGATTTTTAAATTCACCGGATATAAATTTTAAATGTTCCGGAAATTGTTTTCCGAATTTGCAGCAGTATAATTGTTTCTGTGAGTGAT
>DAIPYG010000084.1:0-10937 GCA_036782875.1 Bacteroidota bacterium
CAAAACAAGCACACGTTTTTATAATGTGTGCATGTAAGAAACATTTGCGAAACGTGTCTGAAAATTTGAGAAATGCCGACACGTTTTTAAAACGTGTCTTGATACCAGACATGTAATTCATCAAAGGAAGAGATTTGAACTAAAATGCCTTCTCTTTCCAAAGCTTAGGAAAGTTAATTTAAGTGCAAAAACTTCAAAAGTTCACAAATTGTGACCTCAAGTTGGGGAGGAATACGGCATCTCCCAATGGCATTTACCGAAAAAGGTGTAGCGATGCTGTCAAGCGACTTAAATTCGGATAGAGCCATTATTGTCAATATAGCTAAATTGAGAGTGTTTGTAATAAAGTAATTGAAATACTTAATCGAAGTAAGATACATAAATATCAGCAAGGTAAGTTTGATTTTGGAGAAGTTAACGATAGGGTTGGATATTATGTTGTTTCAGAAAAAGATAAAGACAAAGAAGTCAGAGAATTGTATTGTTAAATATTGACTATAAATAACAAAGAATTAATATTTTGAAATCACAAGTTACTTATATGTTTGGAGGACACAATAATTTGTAACCTACAAATCCGATAAGAATCACAATTAACACTTCACAACAACATTTATAAAGTGTACTTCAATCCACCGAACAGACCTATATAAAGAGCCTCTTCGATTTAATTACTAATGTTGGTTATTATCAATCCCGGGACATTTTTTCCTCCGTTTGATATCTTCCTGAGTCCCAAATATTTTAATTTAATTTTTAAAATTAAATCGCAATATTACGATAAAAAATCATGGGAGCAACCAAAGCGGAAGAATTTTCGGTAAAAGACAACAGGCTGGCAAAATATGCAAATGCTTTGTCTCATCCTGCGAGGATAGCAATATTAAAATTTTTAGTGAAGAATCAGGAATGCATTTGCGGGGATATAGTGAACAAACTCCCCCTTTCGCAAAGCACGGTATCACAGCATTTGAAAGAGCTGAAAGCTATCGGACTCATTAAGGGTGAGATAGAAGGCAAAAAAGTTTGCTATTGCATAGATGAAAAGGAATGGAAACTTGCCCAAAATTATTTAAATGAATTATTCAGCAGCTTTAAAAGTGCACCGGATAAATGCTGTTAGATATTTAAAACAATTTTATCCTAATATTACGATAATAAATAAATGACCTCAGATAGATGCGCACCGGCGCATGAAAGAAGAAAACTCGGATTTCTTGACAGGTATCTTACTCTCTGGATATTTCTTGCGATGATAACAGGAGTAGCAATTGGATACCTGCTGCCGTCATCGTCAGGATTTATCAACTCTTTTTCCAGAGGAACAACTAATATTCCCCTCGCTGTCGGATTAATTTTAATGATGTATCCGCCTTTAGCAAAAGTCAGATATGAAAACATGGGAGAAGTTTTCAGTAATGTAAAGATTCTCAGCATATCATTATTACTTAACTGGGTGATCGGACCCATACTCATGTTCATACTTGCAATTACTTTCTTAAGGGACTATCCGGAATATATGGTCGGTCTTATTCTTATCGGACTCGCCCGGTGTATTGCAATGGTTATTGTCTGGAATGAACTTGCAGAAGGAAGCAGGGAATATGCAGCGGGTCTTGTCGCACTCAACAGTATTTTTCAGGTTTTGCTGTATAGCGTGTATGCTTATCTATTCATTACGATCCTGCCGCCTCTCTTTGGATTAAAAGGATTGGATGTGAATATTACAATCGGTCAGATCGCGGAAAGTGTAGCGGTCTATCTGGGTATTCCTTTTGCCGCAGGAGTCATAAGCAGATTTGCTTTGATACGTCTTAAAGGTAAAGACTGGTTTGAGAATAAATATGTTCCAGTAATCTCAAGGGTTACACTGATAGCATTGTTGTTTACAATTGTGATTATGTTCAGCTTAAAAGGTGAACTTATTGTGCAGATCCCACTTGATGTTCTTAGAATCGCAATTCCTCTGGTAATATATTTTGCCATAATGTTCCTTGTGAGTTTTTTTATTGCTAAAAAAATGGGGGCGGATTATTCAAAGAATGCTTCTATAGCATTTACCGCTTCGGGGAATAATTTCGAGCTGGCGATCGCGGTTGCAATAGGAGTATTCGGGATCAACAGCGGACAGGCATTTGCCGGTGTGATAGGACCTTTAGTAGAAGTTCCGGCTCTGATCGCACTTGTAAATGTCGCTTTCTGGCTGAGAAAAAAATATTATCCTGAAATTACATAGCTTCCATACCAACAGGTAAAGACAAATTATATTTTCCTAAACTGTTCAGGGTCCCGGTGATATTATAATTTATAAATTTTAATTTTCCGTTTAAAGCTATCGGCTGAAAATTATTCTGTATTTTATGAACTGATAATGAATCTTCCATAGATTGATCATAAAGAATAAACTTTCCGCTCTTCAGGATCAAAAGAATACCTTCAGGATCTGTATTATAGAACGAATCATAAATGCTTCCGGAGTTTTTTTCTGAAATTACAATATCTGCTTTATATCCTTCCGAGATTACACCTGATTTATTAAGCTTCCAGTATTCTGCAGGTGCCTTTGTAACAGAATTAAAAAGTTCTTCATCACTTAACATATTCAGCTTTCTTGCTGTTCGGAGATTATTAAAGATATTCCAGCCGGAAGTGAGTGTTGAATCAGTCCCGAATAATATTTTAGTGAATTTTTTTAAGGAAGTAATATCAGCGGTTCTATTGAAAAGAAATAAATTTGAATCAGGGCACCAGATAAGCGCTGAAAAGTTTTTACTCTGCTGTTCTGTCATTGCTATTGCGTGTATACCTGTCAATTTTCTTCCGAATAAATTCCAGCGTATGAGCTCTTCAATTTCTTCTTTAGATTCCTGATTAATGCCTTCTCCTATATGAATTACATATGGCTCGCGGCTGAGCGGAAGATTTAAATTTATTTTCCACTTTCCTCCAAGCTTTACCGAATGAATGCAGGTTCCCTTTTTTATTACAGTAACTGGAGAATCATTTAATGCTGAATTATATGATCCGTGATGCGCAACGGCAGTCACACCGCAGAGAAGATTTTTGATAACCCCGTACCTCATTCTTAGTTCGACAGGTATACTCTCAATAGATTCAATTATTTCCTTATCCTTTACGTGAATGTCATTTCCCCATTCCACATAGTCATTATAGATCTTGTGACCCAGACGGGGATATAAATTGAATTCAAGATGATCGTGAGAGTTTATAAGTCCTGGAAAAGAAATAAATCCATTGAGATCGATTGCAGGATCATTATTTGGGGGACAGGGATTTCCGGATGGGTAAATTTCGGAGATGATATCATTATTGATCCTGATATCATATTTGTTGTTATCTTTTCCTGCAATATATAAATTTTTTAAGATCAACTTTTCTTCAAATGTATTCCGCTTATCAATGGCGTTCCGAAGAATTTATTGTATGCTTTCATAAAATTCTGCTTTTCAAACAAATGCCTTACTTCATCATCTATTTTTTTTTCAAATATACTGATGACGACCCAACCCAGTTCCGAAAATATTTTTTTCAGATATTCTATTTCGTACAAATAATTTTCAACCTCGATCACTTCGTCTTTATGCGGAAAACTTCTTTTCATTCCGGCAGAGAATGCAGCCGGATGGAAATCCGTTATAAGTATTTCACCGCCTGCTTTGAGTATTCTGTTCCAATCCTGAAAATACTGATCAATATTTTTTATATGTCCAATCGTAAGAGTGGATATGATAATATCAAAAGCCGGATCATTAAAAAATTCCCGCGGTAATTTTTCGGATACAAACACTTCTGCATCTTTAAACTTCATTTTTAATTTACCTGTCATCTCATGAGAATTATCGATACCTGTTAATTTCAAAGGCTTATGATCGAGTATTTCCTTCCAGTGTCTCCCGGTTCCGCAGCCGAAATCAAGTATATTCCGGTTCTTAATATCAGTATTAGATATCATCTCTGAAAATAATTTTTCTTCGAGGAACAATACAGTGTTATCAGGCTGATCATCATAGAACGTATACCATATTCCGTATGCATCTCGAGATGAAAGCCTGCGGGCAGGTTTTTTCTTTTTTATTATGTACTTTATTTTATCAATGTATTTCAAATCTTTTTTGTGTTTTCAATCTTCCTGAACATTCTTATATGTTCAAAAAATATTTTCCGGAAATGTTTTCCCTGTGTCTCAGTGCCGGTGTGTTTCTATGTTTTTAAAAAGATATCTTCATAGCGAATACCTTGTTGATCAGGAAATTTTATTCCTGAAAAGAAAACCCTTCAGTCTCCGGCTGACGGTATTTCAATAATTTCATTGCGATCCGGACTTCATAAGGCGCATTATAAAAAGAAGAAGAATATCTCCAGCTTCCGAGAGTTTTTAAAAGATTTTTTCTCCAGCCTCTTATCTTCAGATCACTGACTGTAGGATAATATGCATTCAGCACTTTTTCAAAATTACGGATCTTATTAATATGATAAGGCTTAAGCCACGGTGTCATTGTTTTTTTTCTGAGATCAAAACTTTTCCACTTCTCAGAGGTCCATTCTTCGAGCGTTGCCGGATATTCAAACCCCTTCATCTTTGACGCCAGCGACATTTCAGAATCTTCATAATTTACAGGTGAATAAATGTAGATAATTATTTCCGCTTCAGGATTTATCCGCTTTACTTTTTTAATGAACTCAATATCGTTATCTATGCTCTTATCAACATTATCAGACGGACTGCCGAGAACAAAAGAAAATTCCGGTACGATCCTGTATTTCTTAAGACGTTCTGCTAAATCAAGAACAGTATCAGGTGTCTGCGTGCCGCCTTTGTTCATTAGCTTTAGAGTTTCTTCTGAACTTGATTCCGCTCCGTAAAAAACCATCTTTAAACCTGACCTTGCCATTAGCTCAAATGTCTCATCTGAGAACTTCATCATCGTATCAGCTCTTGCCTCTCCCCACCAGCCGAGTTTAAGATCCGTAATTTTTTCTGCAATGGAATAAATTCTTTTTTCAGAAACGAACATATTGTCATCGTGAAATTCGACTGCATCTATTTTATAATTTGAGTGAAGATATTTAAGATCATCAGCTACAAGATCCGGATCCCGTCCTTTCCACCTTCCCTTGTATATTCCTGCAATGGCGCAGAAACCGCAAGTGAAGGGGCAGCCGATACTCGATATATATGCAATTGTTCTTTTACCCAGATATGTTTTGCCAAGCTGAAGATACTTTTCGGTATTAACTTTATGATATGGAAGAAGGGGAACTATATCCGGATCAATGCTTTCAATGTCAGGATTATGAATGACATTACCTTCGGATTTATATGAGATGCCTTTTATTTCAGAAAGCTTTTTTGAACCTGCTTTGTTTTCCATACAGTCAAGATATTCCGGGAAAGAAATCTCAGCATGTCCGCGGAAAGTAACATCGACATAATCTGATTTAAGTATAGTGTTGCGGTGCAATGAAGGAAAATATCCTCCCCATAATATTTTCAGCTTCGGAAATAAGGCTCTCATTCTTTTGCTTATCGCAACTGCCCTGTGCATCTGAGGTCCCGGCATTACAGTTACACCAAGATATTTAATATTCTTTTCATTAATTAATTTTATAAGAGTATTCTCAATATCTTTGTCAAGATTCTCATCCACAATTCCGTATTCATATTTTCCCTCTAGAAAAGCTCCGAGATATAAAAGACTGTTAGGCACACGGAATCCCGAAACTGCGCTCTTAGGGTTCAGAAGAATTATCATTGGCTTAATTGAGTTACCTGCCGTACAGGTTTATTAATATCAGATTTGAATTTTAACAATTGCGTAATCATAAGAAATATTTCCGTAAATGTCAGAGCTGATGCGCATCCTGTATAGCCATACATTTTTATCAAAATAATGCTTAAAATTATATATAAACTCCATGCTATAATTAAAATCCGTGTAAGAAATATTTCATTATATACTGAGAATAAAAAAGACTGCGTTACCGTATAAACCAAAACCGGTATCATTGTAAATGAAAGTATCTTCATTACAATAACTGAATCATCGGATTTGAATGTAAGCTCCATGAGATTTCCCGAAAATAAATATAACGGAACTGTGATCATAAGCCCAAGCGTAAATGAATACAGTATGAATTTTTTAGTTAATTCGGTTTTTGTCTTCAGATCATTTTTAATGTTTGTTATTGCCGGGTAAAATGAATTAAACAATGCTCCGGAGAAAAGCCCTATTCCGTTTACAAACCTCGAACCTGCCGAATATATACCGACGGCTGCAGCCGTTGAAAAATATCCGAGTAGTATAACGTTAAGTCCTTTTATGGAAAGCATAAGAAAATTATTAGCAAAGAAAACCGAGCTTTCTTTTAAAATTAATGAGAACCTTATTTTTAATGTCTGATCTGATTTTAATATTTTGCCACTGTTACTCTCTGAATTGAATTTACCAACTACATTATTATTTGCTAACATAAGCAACAGAAGAGTAATTATGTCCGGAATCAGAATGCAGAGCATTACAGCGCTCAGCCCGTAACCAGCGCTGAGAAAATAATATGATAGAGCAAGCTGCAGTAAAGAGTTTGCGCTTTTTATTATCACCGGATACTTCTGATTCAGAAAGCTCCTGATAGATGCTTCGTATGTTGACATCAATGTTCTTGGTAATATCAGAAATATACCAATAAAGAAAGCCGGATAATATATTTTGGTATAGAACAGAAAAGCAGTAATGAATATAGCTATTATAATGACTGCAGATAAACTAATTTTTATAAGATTAAAACTATTTATAATTTCCTTAGCGTTGAATTTATTTTCAACTAACTTTCTCACCAGCAAAGTCGAAAGTCCGAAATCTGATACTAAGCCGAGAATCAGAACAAAAGCAAATATCAGACTGTAATTTCCTAAAACTTCTATGCCAAGAAATCTTGATACTATCACAGCAAGAATAAATGAACCTGCATAGCTGACTGCATTGAGAATCAAAACAAGTAATGAACCTTCAGATATTTTTTTTATGTAATGCTTTATCATTCTGATATTATGTGATCATGCATAACATTTAATTCGCTGATGAACAAATCAATTTTTCTGATTACTTCTTTCATATCAAACTGTTCCATGCATTTCGGTGAATCGTAGATGCAGTTGACAGTCTTGGAATTGCTGATGCTCATGCACGGACTGCATTCGAGAGCATTATAAAACACAAGGCTTTTATTGCTTAATGGACCATATCTGACAGGTGTTTCAGGACCGAAGAAAGCTATGACAGGAATGTTCGATGCCGAAGCAATATGTAAAGGTCCGCTGTCATTTGTTATCAGACAATATGAAGAACTGATCAGAGTAATTAATTCACTAACAGAAGTCTTTCCGCTAAGATCAGTTACCAGGTCTTTGTTAATAATATTGTTATTAATACCTCTCACATATTCCATTTCACTGGTTGAGCCGGTGAGGATAACTTTGCATTTAAATCTTTCTGTAACATGATTTATGATCTCAACATAGTTTTTCTCCGGCAGTCTTCTTTCGTAAGCGAGTTTACTGGCATTTACATTAACGACAATCTTCATTATACCATTGCTGTTATTTGAAATTGTTTTAAGGTCAGGAAATGCAGGCGGAGCAGAATTCACTGAACTGACAGATTCGTCAGCATTTACTAGATGAAGAAAATTATCTTTAGTATGAATATGGTCATCAAAAAGAATTGTGTCGGTGAACAATATTTTTCTTTTATTCTTCAGATTATCGAATCCGAAGCTTCGTCTGCATTTCAGCAGTGAAATTACCAGAGCTGAAAAATAAGTATAAAACTCAAAATCATAAACAGCATCGAAGTCTATTTTTCTTAGAAGTTTTGTCTTATTTATGAAATCATAAATAAAAGCAGCCGGATTGGATATATCAACAGTTATTATCTCATCTGCAGATTTTAATTCACGGCAGATATCATAATTACCTTTAAGCGTAAGATAATATATTTTTGAATCCGGATTTGCAGTTCGTACTTTCCTGACTGCCGGTGAGGTCAGAATAATGCTGCCGATTCCCCAGAATTTTATGAAAAGTATATTGTTGCTCTTTCCGGTTTTATGAATCTTCTTTTTACCAAATAAATTTTTAAAACCAGAAATAATAAGAACCAGTATTCTCCCAATGTATTCATCGATATATTTCATTAATGTTACAGGCATACTTTATTTGTTTATTCTGATTTCATACAACGAAGTAAACCCAACGCCGCGCTTTCTGTCCGAAGAAAATAAAATTCCGGAATCATCTGAATTAAATACAGGGTAGTAATTAAATGAATTTCCCGAAGTGACTTGTTCCGTTTTATGATCTGAAATCCTTTCGAGAAATATCTGTCCGTCTTTTGAATAACACATCAATGTTCTGTCTCCGGAATAGTTTATATGAGCCGAATCAGTTCTGTTTGAAATTAATGAATCGGTCATAGTATTCAGCGATAACTTTTTATAATTTACATTCCTTTTACTTATAGTTTCAAATTCTATTTCGTTACTGCTTTTAAAGCGCGGGTTAAAAACATTCTCCTTGTCAAACTTAAGTCCGAAATTAGAATTCATAATAAATCTTTCATTTCTGCATTCAGTGAAAATTATATCATCATTTCTAACATCCGGCATTGATATCATGTAGTTGGAATTAGAAAGTATGTTTATCGCACCGTCATCTTTATTATTGTTTAATGCAAGTGACATCTGAGACATTACAAGAACCAGAAAGACATAAGCAAATGAATACCTCAGTTTAGAGCTCATTGAAGTATTTTTAACAGATGACTTTTGAATTATGAAAAGAATATTTATCCAGAAAAATATCAGTATGAAAAGTTTTACGTAACCAAGAAAAAAATAAGGAGTATTCTTTGTAATGCTGATAATATAGAGTGCCACAGGACTGTTTATTATAAAAAAAAGAATAAGCATTACTACTGTGAAAAGAAATTTTTTTTCAGATATAAAATGGCTTACAAGAATAGCAATTGCAGGTATCAATATTACATACTGATAAGATGCATTCACCGGCAGCAGCAGCATGCAGACAAAACAAAAAAAGGATATCTGAAGTTTGGAATTGTCTTTCAAATTATCTGAATTAAGAACCGTGAATACAGATGCAAACAAAATACCGAAATAGAAAACATATTTAAAAATAAAATACAGCTGCGGGCTTTCAGTTAATGGATATGGATTCAGAGAGGGCTCACTGTAGAAGAAAGTGTGAAGCATTGAGATCACTGACTGGAATTCAGATGCATAGACAGTTCCGACCCAGCCGTCACTGATGCGGGGCATTATAACTGAGTAATAAAATAAATTCAATTCCCAGCCTGTGATTGTAAAAACTATCAGATTTAAAAATATTATGAATAAAACTGAAGCAGCAACAAATCTGAACTTTTTCCTGCACAAAAATAACAGCAAAAAGAATATGGTATAGAATTTCAACAGCACACTAAGCGAGAACAGTAAAGCAGCTGGAATGTCTTTACCTTTATGTAAAAAATAAATCGAAGCGGTGAATAACATTAATACTAAAAGATACGCCTGCCCGAAGAAGAAGTTATTTACGAATGCATAACCTGACGAAAAGAATAGAATACCGGTTAGAAAAAAATTCAGCCCGGATATTTTTGAAACAAAGAATATACTCAACAGAAAAAATATTAAATTAAAAATATTCCAGATTAATTTCGCAGTAAGCGGCTCAAGCTTTGCCAGAGGCAGCATCAACAGTGCATTCACGGGAGGATAAGGAACGAATGAAACGAACTGATCTTCGATACCATAAAAAAGTACCTGCTTGTTGAATTCGGCATTGTCGTAAGCTTTCATCAGGTCCTTGCCGTCAAGAAACATGTTAGATGAAACATAATAATTCGGGAAGTCGGTGTTGATCTTTTTAACCGAAGGAAAAAAAACAAATACAGTAAACAGCGCAGCTAAAATAAAAAATAAAGCAGCATGGACCATTTTATGGGTGAAAATGCTTTCCATTCTTTTAATTATTCCTTCTCTTCAGGACAATTATAAAATGATCACCTGCCCGGTTAAGAGGAAAAATTCCTTTTGTGAAATTATCCATCTTCATCATAGCTTTTACCAAAGGCTTTGCTCTGTCATAAATACCGAACATGTAAGGCGGAGGAGTAAAGAGCCCGTGTGAATATATCCTTTCCTTTTCAAAATATTTTTCGAACCTGACCGCAAATTCTTCCGGAGAAAAATAAAAGGACTTTATTTTAAATTCACTGAGTCCGGCCTCTATGCCATCTCTATTGAATCTTCTGAAAGCATTTGCCTGATCAAGCTTTAAAAGGTAATAAAAAATTTCCCACGGACAGAATGAGTTCATTACAACAGCTATGAACTTTCCTCCGGCCTTTATTCTTTCACCAAGAGATTCAGACAAGCTGTCAAAATTATTTATACAGTTGAGTCCTCCGAAATTTGAGATAGCCCCGTCGAATTTCTTTTCAGGAATTTTATCTATCTCATCAAACGAAAGATTTTCCACAGTGATCAATTCCTGTAAATTCTTTTTTTCTATTTTATCTTTAAGTCTGCCGAGCATCTCATTTGATATATCTGTAGCTAAAACGTTAATTCCTTTTGAAGCAAGATAAACAGCATCTATACCCGTGCCTGCATTGAGTTCGAGCAGTCTGTCTCCTTTTTTAAAATATGATAAATAGACCTCATAGACCGTGTTCCGCATCCATTGAAGTATAGCATTTTCCCTGTCCTCTTCGTCAAAGGAATCTGATATTTTATTGAATGAATCTTTTGTATGTATTAAATAATCTTCCACAGTTTCTGAAAGTTCATTAAGTTCATTAAGTTCATTAAGTTCTTTAGGTTCTTTAGGCTCTTTA
>DAIPYG010000084.1:11037-13891 GCA_036782875.1 Bacteroidota bacterium
ACATTCATAGAAAAATATCCGTGATGCTTCTTCCATAGCTCTCTGTATCTTTCAACATCTATCAGATCTCGATCAGGAAAAGGAAGCGAGTCAGGATCTTTTATGACCTGTCTTTTTTCAGTACGAATGATCTCATTATTGTCAATGTATGCCAAACCGTTTATATCGCGAAGTTCTTTATTAGAGGAATTGTTTAGCTTGTCAGCAATTTCCCCTAAAGTGATCTCACCTTCGCCGCAGATAATATAATCAGCTCTGTTAAGAAAATATTTATCAAGATGGTCTGTCGCATCAGATCCGGAGACAATGACTTTGCAGCCGAATTCTTTTGCAATATTGCCCATCTTAAAAGCAGCTTCGCGCATCCTGGTCAGGCACATTTTCGTGAGATAATTAAATCCATCATCATAGATCACGAATATATCCGGCTTGTGAATACTAAGCTCGTTGACAAGATCTGTTTCAGAATCTGCAAGCATTGTATCAAACAGTGAAACACCATATCCTTTTTGTTTAAGATATGAAGCTGCATAAAGCGTTCCGAGGGGAGCGTAAAGATTCATGGCTTTAAATTCTTTCGGATCCTGTTTGAGGAAGTAGGAGCTTGCGAGAAGTATCTTATTCATCGTATTTCAGTTCAAATTTGTCCAGACGTTCTTTGTAATAATTCATAATTACTTTCTGCATGTTTCCGGGATGTGTCTTAGAAACATTTGATGTGGAAGTGAACATTTGTTCTCTTTCACAATCACTGTATTGGGAATACTTTTTCTTCCAGTGATCAGTGGTTTTTTTCATGAAATAATTATCCATCCTGTCGCCGGACTTTCCAATAAAAAATAATTCAGCAAATTTCTGAAAATAGCTTTTATTGTCATTCACTTTAAAACCGGAAGAATTAAAATAAGGATCACCTATTTTGTAATTTGGAAAATATTCTTTTACCCACAGATTAGCTTCAAGGAATTCATTCATCAGACCGGTATTGTATGTTGCTTTAATATGAACTATTTCCGTTGCAATGAAAATATTCCTCTCGCAGATGCCGAGGGAATCTTCAGAAATAAAATAATTTATGCAAAAGTATTTGTGGCTGTTGAATAGAAGTACTTTTTTAAAAAGCATTAACAGCGTTCTGCATATCCATAATCTGTTATTCTCTGTTACAACCATGAAATCCAGATCGCTGTCCGGCATTGAACTGTTCTTCGACAATGAACCCGTAATAAATACTGCCCTTACAAATGGAAATCTTTTGATGATATGCGTTACAAGCTTTGCCAGCTTCCAGCTTTTCCTTGAATATGACTCTCTCAACTTTCTCAATTCTATATAATCCTCATTCCCGCCTATGAAATAATAATTTTCTCTGGTGCTTACTTTAGGATTCTCTTTTGATATTTGCAAAAGTAAGTCACTTACATCTTTTTTCGTAACTGAATTCTGAGGAAGAAGAGAAAATATTTCTTCAGGCTTCAAAGGATGTTTGAAGATGTCATAGTATAAAAGCGTTTTTAATATATTTTCTTTTAGAGAGTCCATTGATTTTATGAAATAATTTAGCAAATAATAATTCGAATTCCAAGCGATGATTGTGGCTTTATGTAGGAGTCAGGTTTTGGTAACAAGTATTGAGAGTTGAGTATTGAGAATTATATTATTCCGAGGATTTAAGATGTAATTATACTTCAATTTGTTCACGAATTTAAAATTATTGAAGAACATTCATTTCTGAATTGTTAAAAATTATCCGATTACTGAATTTTACAACATAGTTTTTACTAATTAAATAATAGAAAACGAGTGGAAATTCCAAAGTTTCATGAAACATTTATCCCAATCTTAAAAACTTTAAGCAATGGAGATACTATTCATGCTAGAGATTTATATCAGAAAGTCATTGAAAATTATTATCAAGAACTAACACAAGATCAGCTCAAAGAGAAAACTAAAACAGGTGATTTATTAATAAAAAATAGAATAGCCTGGGGAAAGTCATATTTAAAAAAAGGTGGATACATTGAATTTCCAAGGAGAGGATTTGTTAAAATTACGGAAAAAGGATTACAGCAAAAAAAATTGGGCTTAAAGGATATTCAAGAAGACAACTCATTGCTTGAATTCTATCAAGATGAAAACTCTAAAACACCGAAGTCGAATTCTTTAATAAAGGAATTACAGAATTCTTCTCCACAAGATTTGATTGATGAGGGATTTAATCGTATAGAAACAGAAGTTAAAAACAACTTACTTCAAAAACTAAAATCTATTGATCCTTATTTTTTTGAAAAAGTCATTTTAAAATTATTGAACAGAATGGGATATGGGGAATTTATTGAAACCAGTAAATCTTCCGATGGTGGGATAGATGGAATAATTAATGAGGATAAATTAGGTTTAGATAAGATATATATTCAAGCTAAAAGATTCGCTGAAAACAAGGTAAGAGAAAAAGATATTCGCAATTTTATTGGAGCAATGAGTGGTGACACAAATAAAGGTGTATTTGTTACAACTTCTCAATTTGACAAGGCTGCGGAGCAAAAAGCTAAAGATGCCCACCACAAAATTATTTTAATTGATGGTAATAAACTAGTTGACCTTATGTATGAATTTAATGTGGGGATTCAGATTAAAACTTCTTACGATATTAAGCACTTAGATGAAGATTTTTTCGATGAACAATAAATTGAAATTAAATTTTATTAAGTTTAACTTAAAAATAAAAAATAACTGCAATTAAATTAAAAAAAGATATTCAAAAGAAGATAGAAAAGATTGATGATATTTCAACAATTCATTTTATTTATATTTTTTTCAAGACTTAGAATGCTTAATTTTGCACTTAATAAAA
>DAIPYG010000085.1:0-6492 GCA_036782875.1 Bacteroidota bacterium
AAAATTATGCTTTGAGACTGATAGTGTCTTTAAAGTTTTGTCGTGTACTTAGATTTGAAACCTGCTGTCACGGCTTTATCAGCGGGAGGATTTATATTCAGAACTAATTCCCGCAGAAAATCATATAGCTCTAAAAATTTTTAAATACTTTTGGTCAGTACTATCCAAAATAAATATGAATAGCTTATTATATGCATAATTTGGTTCAGAATAAAACTTAATTTTCTCTTTTAAAAACAAAAATAAGTTTATTTTTGAATCAAATAAAATAATTAATTATCATTTAAAATTCGTTTTAGACAGCAATGATATTTCTTAACTTGCATCCATACTCAGATTAATCAATAGATTAATTAAAAAACTAGAAACTTATGGTTATTTTAATATGAGAGATTTTTTATTTTTGATTTCATTCTCTGATTGTTTAATAATTAGTTTTAATAATATCTCTGTTTATATTAAGAAAAGTAAATTTATTAAATTTCCGCTCAGCGTCTTTCAATATTTCGGGATGTCAGAATTATAAAGAAAAACCCCGCGAAACAACTGCGGGGTTCAATTAAAGGAAGAACAAATATGAAAGAACAATTGCCGGCGGGCGCCGGCTGATGTAAAAATAATAAAAACTTTTCATAAATAAAACCATACTTTGTATACTTTTTTATTTTATATGAAAACAAAAATAATGTCCTTCAATGAGATTTACATTTCCGGAACAGGACCATTCTCAGCAGGGTCGAAGTGCTCATCTTCCACAACTTTTGTATGTTTGCTTGAAAGATAAGAATATATTGAAGGGACAATATACAATGTAAGAAATCCCGAAAATATCAAACCGCCTACTACGGCGATCCCGAGTGATATTCTGCTGCCTGCTCCGAATCCGAGAGCTATAGGAAGTATCCCTAATATAGTAGCTAGAGATGTCATCATGATAGGACGGAATCTCTGAACAGCTGACTCTTTCACTGCATCGAATCTGTCTAACCCGGACTCTTTTTTCTGATTTGCAAATTCTACAATAAGAATTGCATTCTTTGTTACAAGTCCCACTAACATTATAATACCAATCTGACTAAAAATATTTATTGTCATATCAAAATACCATAAAGATAACAGAGCGCCTGCTAAAGCAAGAGGAACAGTTATTATAATTATAAAAGGATCTACAAAGCTTTCAAACTGTGCGGATAGCACCAGATATATTATTAAAATTGAAAAAATAAAAACATACAACAGACTTGAAGAACTTTCTTCCAGATCCCTTGACTGTCCCGTAAATGCAGTTGAAAAGCTTTCATCAAGAACCCTGTCTGCTATTTCCCTCATTGCCGCGTTTCCGTCACCAAGAGTGTAACCTGCCTTTAATCCCGCAGATATTGTAGCTGATACATTTCTGTTATACCTGAATCGTGAAGTTGGTACTGCCTGTTCGTCAAGCTTAACAAGACTTTCAAGCTGTATCATTTCACCTTTTGTGTTTTTTACAAATAAAGACCGGAGGTCTGCGGGTTTATCACGGAACTCGCGTTCAAACTGTCCTATTACCTGATATTGTTTTCCGTCTCTGAGAAAATATCCCATTCTCTGTCCGCCGAATGCCACCTGAAGTGTTCTGCCAATATCTTCCACTGATACGCCAAGCTCTGCCGCTTTTTCCCTGTCAATGGTCAGGGAGATTTCCGGTTTGTTTACTTTAAGGTTTACATCTACAAACTGCAGACGTGGATCCATGTTTGCTTCATCAAGAAATTCAGGCAATACTTCAACAAGCTTTTCATAATTCTGGGCAAGTATTACAAACTGTAAGGGCTGACCTCCGAATCTGCTGCCAATGGTCGGCGGCTGTGAGATCGATGCTCTAACACCTGTGAATTGTGCAATTTCCCTCGAAAGTTTTTTAAATACTTCATCCTGTGATTTGGATCTGTCTTCAGGATCGGAAAGATAAATATTTATACTTCCTGAATTTACAGCTCCGCCTCCGCCTGCAACTATCTCAATCGGGAAATATACTTCGGGTATGGAATCAATTATGTACTGTCCGATATTTCTTACATACTTTTGTGTAAATTCAAAAGAGGATCCTTCAGGCGCTGATATAGATACCCGGAGGTTTGATCTGTCTTCCAGAGGAGCTAACTCTGATTTCAAAGAAGTCCCCAGCCAGTATATTAATCCGAAAATCAAAAACATTATTACAAAACTAATCCATCTTACACCCATAAAAAAATCCAGGGAGTTTCTGTAAGAATTTGTCAGCCAGATGAAAAACGGTTCAGTAACTTTATAAAACCAGCTCGGCTCATGATGCTTCAGTAATCTCGAGCTAAGCATAGGACTGAGTGTCAAGGCTACAAAAGCAGAAATCAGAACAGAACCTGCTATTACTACTGCAAACTCCCGGAAGAGCCGGCCTGTCAGACCCTGAAGAAACATTATCGGCAGAAATACTGCAGCAAGTGCAACAGTTGTAGAAATTACAGCAAAAAATATTTCCTTCGATCCTTTATAAGCAGCCTGCATCGGTGTCATACCAAGCTCTATCTTTGAATAAATATTTTCAAGCACTACTATCGCATCATCACACACAAGTCCGATTGAAAGAATTATTCCGAATAACGTAAGAACATTGATGGAAAATCCAATCATACTCATGAGGAAAAATGTTGCTATGATTGATACCGGAATTGCAATTACCGGAATGAAGGTCGAACGCCAGTCTCTCAGAAATAAGAAAATTATAAGAACCACAAGACCGAATGCGATGAAGATGGTTTCTTCAACTTCATTTACTGTCGTTCTTACAAAAGATGAAAAGTCAAATACAACTTCCGCTTTCATTCCCGGAGGCAGTTCTTTTTTTATTTCCTCAAATCTTTTATTAAACTCATCAGAGATCTGAAGTACGTTAGCTCCCGGCTGCGGGATTATGGCTATGTTAACTCCGAGTATTCCTTTTCCTTTCACTTCATTTCTCTCATTCTCAGCTCCGTACTCTGCAAAGCCAACATCACTCAGTCTTACAATACTGCCGTCCTGCTGCTTTATGATAAGGTTATTGAATTCCTGAGGAGTCGAAAGCTTTCCGAAAGTTTTGATTGTTAATTCGGTCTTGTCCCCTTCTATTCTTCCCGAAGGTAACTCAAGATTTTCACTTTCAAGAACTCTCTGAACATCAGTAGGAGTCAGATTATATGAGTTAAGTTTACCAGGATCAAACCTAAGCCGCATTGAATATTTTCTTTCTCCGAACAATCTTGTAGCGCTGACACCTTTTATTGTCTGAACTTTCTCGGCTACCACATTTGAAGCGAAAGAATTTACATCCAGTATGCTCATGTTTTCACTGCTGATAAATACTACCAGTATTGGAACCGCATCTGCATCAGATTTTTCAACTACAGGATTATCTATATCAGGAGGAAGCTGTCGTATTACACGGGCTACCCTGTCCCTCACATCATTCGCTGCCGCGTCAATATCCTTACTGAGATCAAACTCAATGGTTATCTGACTCTGCTGTTCACGGCTCTGACTCGACATAATGCTTATTCCGTCAATGCCGTTGATGGACTGCTCCAGCGGCTCAGTGATCTGTGCTTCTATTACATCTGAATTTGCTCCGGGATATGTTGTTGAAACTGTAATGACAGGAGGATCGATGTTAGGATATTCCCGTACTTCAAGACTCAATAATCCGACAATTCCGAAAAGAACGAGAATAATCGAAAGTACAATTGAAAGAACCGGCCTTTTAATGCAGACGGATGATAAACTCATTTAACTGGTTACTTTTTAGTAATATATGATATTGAAAATTTTCTGATATTGAAATCCTTACAGATTGAGTCTGACTTAAAATAAATTTTTTTAACACATAGTCACAAAGAAAACATAGAATTCATTTTTATCAAACAAAGTCAGTTGTAATAACTAAATTACTTTTTTGAAAGATGCTTAATGTCAGACTCTATGCTATATGAAAGATTAGTTTTTTTATATAATGTGCAGAAAGAATTTAGTTTACGTTAACAAGCTTCACTTTTGAATTTGGCTTAAGTCGTAATATATTTGTTGATATCACAGTATCACCTATGTTAAGATTAGAAGTTATCTGAACTTCTTTTTCGGTTCTTATTCCCATCTCTACATCTTTAGAAACTGCAAGTCCGTTCTGATAAAGAAAAACACTTTGTCCCTTAAGCTTAGGTACAACTGATTCGGAAGGTATCATCACGGCATTATTAATATCTTCAAGCTGCAGTTTCACTTTTACAAATGAACCGGGTAAAAGCTTGCTTCCTTTATTATTAGCTGTCGCTCTTAATATAATGCTTCTTGTGTTTTCATTAAGCTTTGGTTCGTATGAAATAACATTGCCTGAAAAATTCTCATCATAACCATCAACCCTGAATGTAATACTCTGACCCGGTTTAAACACGGCTATATATTTTTCCGGAATAGAAAAATCAACCTTTACTTTACTTATATCCAGAATGGTGGTAAGTATGATAGTATTATTTACCAGACTGCCAATGCTTACATTTCTGAAACCGGCAATACCGGAGAAAGGTGCTCTGATTTCTGTCTTTGAAAGCTCCACTTCCAGGACTTCTATGTCTGCTTTTATCTTTTCAATATTTGTTTCTCTCACTTCATATTCATCCGGAGTCAAAAGTCCTTTGTCAAGTAATTGTTTTTCCCTGTCCTGCTGTTTTATATTCAGCTCTTCATCAAGGTCAAGCTTTCTTAGCCGCGCTAGAATGTCCGAATCATCAAGCTTGAAAAGGATCTTACCCCGCGGAACAAAGGTTCCTTCCTTAAAATAAATCCCTGTGATCTTTCTCGTAAGCTCGCTTTTGATTTCGACTTCTTCATTAGCTATGATGGTTCCGACTGTTGCAACTTCATTTTCAAGATCGATCTCCTTTATTATGAATGCATCTACGGATATTTCCTGCTGCGAATTGTTCTGACCGGATGGAGTCTGAGGCTTATTTCTTTCGGATAATAATTTCGGTACTATCAGTAAAGCTCCGAGGATTACCACTATCAGTATTACGGAAATGTTTCTTACGGGTTTGTTCAAATTGCTTTAAATTTACTTGACTGAAATATAGTGTATATAATAATTTGATTAAATGATTAATAATTCCGTAACTGACTTTTAAGTTAATATGAATGACAGAAGTACGCCGGAAATAGTTTAATGAATATTTTTAAACAGTTAAAAAAAATTATGTATAAATTTGTAATGAATTGTTAAGAGCAGGGAGATGAAGCTGATATGAATTAAGTTGAAATGCAGGATTTATAGAAAATAGTTTTCGCAGTTTTAATTCGTCCAAGCATTTCAGGTAAAAAATGAAATCGATTATATCTATAGTTTTTAAATTCCTGCGAAACCGGATTTTCAGAAATAAAAATTAATTTAAAAAACAGCATTATTGATTTGATCATTGATAAAATATTAACAGGATCAGATTAATTTAGCCGGTTGATTTTATCTTAATTCATTCCGGCAGATGAAATAAGTGCCGCTTTACAGAATTTAATTTATAAGAAGTATAAAGATCCCAGTAAGATTGCAGGTCATGAAATTCTTTTCCTCATTCGCCTCGGTCCGTACCATAGCCAGAAACCAGTAATTGTAAATAATAAAAGAGCAAGTCCCGTAATAGTTGTATAGACAAGCTTGAACTGTTCTTTCTTTGTATTAAATAAATAATCCATAATTGATCCGTCGTGTATGTTCTCTATAAAATCAGACCTTCTGGTTTCTATATGAAGTAAATCTCCTGTCGCACCATCGAGTTGTATTCCAACATAATTATCTATAAATACAAACTTCACCATACCTTTATCAGGTCTGATATCTATCCTTTCAAGATCAGTTGATAACTCCGGGGATAATGAATCGTGAAGAATGCTTACTGCGTTTTTATGCAGACTGTCAACAGATATCCAGTCGGCTAGATCCGTGGAAGTGCCTTCATGTGATTTAGGCAGGATAAGTCCGCCGGAATTTTTTTTCCATCCTAGCATAAGACCCGTAATTGAAACAAACAGAAAAAGAACAAAAAGAAACATACCTGTAACCCTGTGTGTTTTCCGGAATATTCTCAGAACTTTTGCCTGCTGAGTGCGTTTTTCCATTTCCTTATATTATTATTTATTAAATAAAAATCCGTTTGTTTATTGTTTCATGTTAAAATATACTTAATGTTTTTTTCAGGAGAATATTTCCAGTTGACAGGGAATCCCCCCCGGATTTTTTTTTCTGTTCAAAATAATTAAACTTACATTAAAAATTTTTTTTATTTAATTTGTTAAAAAAAATAAGGGACCATATTTCAGATCCCTTATTTAAGGATAGTAATCTAAGTGAAAGGGGTTCCTTAAATTACTACATGTTACATAATCCGGGGATCATATTTCAGATCCCCTTATTCAGCAACAATTTATGTGAAAGGGGTTCCACAAATTATT
>DAIPYG010000085.1:6592-13519 GCA_036782875.1 Bacteroidota bacterium
TGTGAAAGGGGTTCCACAAATTATTACCGTAAGTCTTTAAAAATCCGGGGATCATGTTTCAGATCCCCTTATTCAGCAACAAAATATGTGAAAGGGGTTCCATATATTTATTACTGTTAATTTCCTTAAAAACCGGGGAATCATTATTAATATTAATGATTCCCCTTTTTATAAATAATTTAATCTGAACGGGATTTTATTCTTAAATTATTTACATCAAAATTTAAATTGCGGGGAACACTTAAAATTCCCCGCAGTACCGGAACTGATCCGGGAGAAAGGGGGACCCGGATCAGTTCTTTTTTTATCAGAAATTTCCTCTGAATGATAATACTGAATTAACTCCCGGTGCGTTTATTCCGGAAGCAAATGTTCTGTAATTTCTGTCTAAAATGTTGTTTATGTCAAGCTGAACCTGTAAATATTTATTAAACTGATAAGCGCTGCTTACATTTAATGTGAACCAGTTCGGCATTCCGTCCGGTGTTGCATCCGGGAAATTATCTTCACCTGCCATGTTATAATCCTTTTTCAGTTTCCACGCATTGTAAATTATATTTGCTTCGGCTTTGAATCTGTTGACATTTACAACAAATCCTGATTTACCAAAGAGTGGTGGTATGTGATCTATAGGATATTCTGTTGAGTCTGTATTATATCTTCCGTAAGTATAATTAACTGTATTTATCATTGTAATATTCTCGGTTAAATCAGCATTAAGATTTACATTCAATCCCCAGATATGTCCGGATAAAGCATTTTGATTTGCATAAACTTTTGAAAGCACACCGTCATAAATTATTGAATCCTTTCCCTGATATGTATATGCCTGTGTTGTGATACCGTTTTCGATCCAGGTATAATATCCGATTGCTTCGGCTCTTATCCATTTGTCGAATATTTTTGATACACCAAACTCCGCTCCGTAAGTATATTCAGGACCGAGATCCGGATTCGGAATTATTACATTACCCCGAACTGATTCAAACACTTTCGCCATATCATCAATATTCGGAGTTCTGTATCCAGTAGATCCGTTTGCATAAATTCTCCAGTCACCTTTAGGAAGGAAAGTAAATCCTAAATTACCGCTCAAAGCGCTGTTGTTCTGATCAATTTGTGATACATCGAATTTATAGTAAGTTGTATCATTAAAATCTGCACTAAGTCCGACGTAGCTGTATCTCAAACCTGCATTCATATAAATCATCTTATTAAGTTCTACAAGATCTTGCAAATAAGCAGAGAAAGATAACTGGTGATTATCTCCGCCCGGATATCTTGTATCTGTCGGCTGTTCTACCAATGTGTTTACGTTTCTGGCAAATGCAGAAGATTTAAGTGTGTTATATAAGAACTCAAGACCGTAGCTTAAGCTTGATGTGCTCACTTTTTTGAGGAAGTCTGCATTTACTGAGTAAACATTTACTTTTTCGGTTCTGGATTTTAAGTTCAGCTGATTGAAATTTGTAGAAGAAGCGTTTGACTGAAAATTCCTGCTGTTTCTGCTTTCTTCAACAAACTGATATGCAAGAAGTATCTTTGCATTATCATAAAAACTATTCTTTGCCTGCAACCCAAGTTTATATGAACCTAATATTCTTGTTTCCGGACCGTAGTACCACTGAGCAGTAGTGAATAATCCTGTAGAAGGATTTATTGCATTCAGCCTGTCATATCTCGGAATGTCATTTGTATTCGAATACTGGAAATTAAATGTATGACTAACATTCGGACTCTGGCTGATAAGTACCTTTCCGTAAATATCCATCTGATTGTATCCGGAAGGATCCTGCAGATAATTATTATCAGTTGCGATCATAGTATCTTTATTTGAAATTCTTTTCTGAATATATTTTCTTAGCCACGCCTGATTCTTAACATCATTCGTACCCATTGTCAATCCGTTGAAGTTGGAATATGTTACACTGCCGATAAACCCTACTTTGTTTGATGCAAAGCTTAGGTTAAAGTGTCCTGTGTTTTCCATGTCTGCTGATGAATATCTGTAAAATGCGCTACCTGTTGTAAAGGACTTCCCGGTTGTACTTAATACAGGATCTTTTGTATAAAAGCTCATTACACCTCCGAGAGCATCACTTCCGTAGATAGTAGAACCTGAACCGAACAGAACTTCTGTTCTGTTAAGCATATTTTCATCCACCCTTAATACATTTTGAAGGTGACCGCCTCTGAATATAAGGTTGTTTAATCTGACCCCGTCGATCATTATCAGAACTTTGTTTGCTTCAAATCCTCTGAGTATCGGACTTCCGCCTCCAAGCTGACTTTTCTGAACAAAAACATTTCCGGTCTGCTGTAAAAGATCGGCTGTAGTCTGGGTATTTGCAAATTTAATGTCTTCCTTATTTAAAACATCAACCTGTCTCGGAAGATATTTTGAATTTTGATCGAATTTATTACCGGAAATTATCACTTCATCAGTTCTGTAACTCTTATCAGACATCTGAATCGTGAAATTCATATTCTTGATCTGATCATAAGTAAGAATAGTTTCAAAATAATCGGGACTTGTAATTGTAATAGGATCTCCGTTTTGAAATGCAGAAATATCTGTCTGACCCAATGAGTTTGTTGTGGCAGTATTACTGCCTGATTTTAAAACTGCATCTTTGACAGGTTGTAAACTGGATTTATCTATTACCGTTACCTTTTGTGAAAACGCGGAACCGGCACAGATCAAAAATAAGATCAATAAAGTAATTTTTTTCATGATTATTATTTAGTTTTTGGAATATTTTAAAAAATAGCAGTGCTGAAACATTGCCATAAAATTATATTAAAATAACTCTACGGAATGCAGTAAAGATCAGAACCCTGAAACTAACAAAGCATCTTTGTCGTCCGGAGGTCTTTTAAATATGTGAGGTTTACAAAATCGGGATTGCTGTATAAGCAGCTGTTTGTCTGTTCAATATTAAACTGCTCCCTGAATCCTGGTGGCGATGAACTTGTTTTTGAATTGTCTTTATTTCCCGGTGTATAATTTTTTTTGCTGAGCTTTGTTTCTGAAGATTTCAGTACTCTGTCCTTTGGAAAAGATATATCGGAATTACTGATGTTTTCTGAACTGCCCTTAAAACCGTATTCATTTTCTATAATATTGCATTCACTTTTTGTAATATTAATGTAAATAACATTACTCTGAGCAGAAAACACAGGAAAACTGAACAGTAAACCTATGAGTAAATTAATGCAGAATGATATGAATGTTTTGTTTTTCAAAATTGGTTTCACAAAACTATACTTAAGAGAAATAAAATTCAAGTCCTGATTTAATAAATTTTATTAAACTTTTCCGGCTCAATTTCAGCAGTAAATATTTATTTTCAAAATATGACAAAAGTCATAACTAGTAAATATGAAGATTTGGTATTTTTACATAGAATAAGTCACTGCTCTGAAATCTGAATTGTAAATTTTAATTGACTTATCTAATTTAACCGGAAACCAAACGCAAAAAAGATTAGTTACAGACAACGCATGAAAAAAAGCATTTCAAAATACAGTCTTAAATTAATATCGATGGCTTTACTGATGAGTTTTTTATACACAAATTTATCCTTGTGTGAAATACTTATTACTAAATGCAATTCGAATTTTTCTTCCTGCTGCTGCAAGCCATCTGAAAAAAGTAATGAATCAAAGACAACAATTGAAAAGAAATGCTGCTGTGAATTAAAAGAAATGACCAATCAGCCTGCAGAGAACAATTTGTATGTGATTAATACAGGGCTTAAGAATTTTTCGATAAACACGGTTTTTTCAAACGACATTATATTCAACGATCTTTCCTGTAAGATCACAAGTTTTACAAAAGTTCATTCAGCACATTCTCCACCTAAAAAAGACTTGCTCATCCTGAATTCCAATTTCAGAATTTAAAATATATAAAGCAGTTTTCCATTTTCTGATCAGTTATCTTCAGAAAACAGGTATTATTTATTTAGCTTTTAATTAATTTTATAAATTTTAAATTCAATCAAAATGAAAACAATAAATTTTTTAGCAGTATTATTTACTGCCGTATTACTTTCCTTATCCTTTAATTCGAATTCATTCAGCAGCCAGACAGGCATGGACTGCAAATGCTGCGGTCAGGAATGCATAGATGCAAAATGCTGCACAATGGAAACCGGATCTTCACAGGGAGTTTCAAGCTGCTGCACAGATAAATGCATAAGTGAAGAATGCAAGAAATGCTGCGGATCAGGTAACTGTTCAATGATGAAAGATTCGAATGATTCTACACACAGTCAGGATACTATGAATAATGAATCTATTAATGAAACTGACAAATCCTGCTGTTCGGATAAATCAAAATCCGAAGGAATGACAAAAGACTGCTGTAAGTAATAAATTAATTCTGCGGAGCAGGTATTAACTGCTCCGCTTTTTTTTAACATAAATACTCAAAAAATGAAAAAGATACTTTTAATTCTGGTCATATTAATCTTTTCAAATAAGTATTCAGCAGAACAGGTCACACAGCTTACTATCGGTGTTGACGGTTTTACCTGCTCACTCTGCGCTAAAGGCGTGGAAGCGCAGTTCAAGTCTCTGGACTTTGTAAAATCCGTAAAGACCGATCTTAAAAATACACTTTTTATTTTATCATTTAAAACTGATCAGAAGATAAACGTGACTCAAATAAGAGATGCAGTCACTGACGGCGGATTCAGTGTAAGAGATATTAAGGTCGAAGCTCAGGGGACAATAAAAGGAAACCCCGGCTCCGGTTATTTCCTGGCGACTCCTAATACGCCGGACATTAGGCTGAATGATGTAAAAACAGATCTTTCTGACGGAGATAAAGTGTCGGTAAAAGGAATGGTAAGTGCGGGAAATAATGCCGTAAATGTTACGTCTATAAAGAAGATCTGAAATCCTAACTAAGTTTATTATAAACAGTCGTATGATATATTTTTCTGAATATGATCTAATATATATTAAACAACACCATCATTAAAAATCTTTAAAAACTCAGAAACTTCATCACATCACTCTTATTATTCCAGTCCTTTATTTCCATAACACTGTTTCTGTCGCGGTTAAGCGCGAGCCAGTTTGAGATGACTTTTATTTCGTCAAGCTCGAAAGGGTTGAATTTATGTTTTACATATTTGCTGAGTGAAAAGAAGAGATATTCAGTCGTGTCTGTAAGTTCTTCTAAGATATTTGTCTGATCGACATCATCATTATTTTTAATGAGATAGGTCTGCACGAGCTTGCCGTTCTGAATGAAGAATATTTCACTTCCGTTCTCTCCCGTGCATTTGATTATGATCTTCTTGTCGTTGATAGCCGAAGTGATGACCTTCTGATAGCTCATTACTTTCTGAATGTCATTTAGTCTGTCCCTTACAAATGCAGCCCTTTCGAATTCCATCTTTTCCGAGAATTCCTTCATTCTCAGTTCATATAATTTCTGTGCAGAATTGTGTTCGAATGAAGTTATGAAATCGTGAACTCTGGCAACTTCCTCTTCATAATGCTTCTTTGATTGTGTAAAGTTACACGGAGCATCACATTTTCCCATTTCGTGATACATACAAGTGGAATGATCTTTTGCGGGCTTGAGATTTTTATAATCGCACTTCCGCATTTTAAATTCTTCATTAATGTCTTTGAGAAGTTTATTCACCGTCATTCCGCTGCGGAAAGGTCCGTAATAGTTTGCACCGTCGTTTTCTATTTCATAGACTTTCTCAATTTTCGGATAACTGTTCTGAACATCAATTTTCAAAAACGGATGAAAGCGGAATCTTTTGATCGCAGAATTAAATCTGGGCTTGTGCTGCTTGATCAGTTTAGATTCAAGAATAAGCGCTGAGAGTTCAGAGTTTGTAATTTCGTATTCAACAGACGCAATATTATTCAGCAGGCGTCTTAGTTTTACGGGAAGCTCTGAATTATATCTGAAGTATGAAGAAAGCCGTTCGCGCAGGTTCTTTGCCTTGCCTATGTATAATATCTCATCACTTTTGCTTTTCATGAAATAGACTCCCGGTGATTTCGGGAAGTCCTTTAGTGTAAGATCCAGTCTTTTCAGAACAGGAGACTTGTTTTCATTATTATAAATTTTACAATTCTGAAATCTCAGTACTTCTTCAATACTTTCATATTCATATTCTTCGGTGAGAGTGATAAGGAAATTAATAAGTATCTTTGAAGTTGCAAGGGCATCATCGTAAGCTCTGTGTTTCCTTTTGAACTTTATGTCAAAATGCTCAGCTACATTTCCAAGTGATTTACTCTTCAGCCTTTTCAGCAGTCTGCGTGCAAGCTTGCAGGTACAGAGAGTTCGGAGTGCGAACTCTTTTTCTATTCTGGAAAATGAATGAAGCAGAAATTTATAATCAAATCCTACATTATGTCCAGTAAAAACCAGGTTATTCTTTTCACTCAGGTCAATAAAGGAAAGGATCTCATCTGAAAGTTGCGCAAAAGTCGGTTTATTGTAAACATCTTCATTGGTTATACCCGTGAGATTTGTTATTTCCCTTGGAATATGCTGCTGTGGATTTATCAGCGAAGTGTATTTGTCAATTATTTCACCGTTACGGACCTTTATCATAGCGATCTCGGTCATCCGGTTGACTTCAGGAGATAATCCGGTGGTTTCAACGTCGCACACTATGAATGTTGTATCAAAAATATTTGGATTCCGGTTTTCAAGCATGATTACCGCTAATATAAAAATACAATGAATAATGAGCAATGAATAATAGTAATGAGAATTGAGCAAAGATCATAGTAATTTGCATTGAGTTATATGTACCAAGGAAGATTTGTCTATATTAATAAATAATTCCTGAATCATTATTCATGTTCAATACACTTTACACATTCACATCCGTCCAAAACGTTATTCAAAGACTTTACAATAAATTTAATCCGCTGGGG
>DAIPYG010000086.1:0-13457 GCA_036782875.1 Bacteroidota bacterium
GATACTGTGTTTAAGATAATTACTATAATTGATAACAGTATATACATTTTTTTTTATAATTTCTTGATTCCCGATTCTGATTTTTTACAAATTAATTAAATTAATTTACATAATTTATACTCTGATTTATCTCTATACCTGTAGATAGAAATAATACATTTATCGCATAAATAATTAAGATATTCGATTTTCCTCTTGATATAATAATTCTTTTATTTTAACTTTGCACTACAAAGTACTTTCTACCATAGATTACAATTATAAAATGAAAAACAATAAAGTTCAGCTGGATACTCTCAATGAAATAAAAAATCTGATGCAGAGATCATCAAGGTTTGTCTCTCTTAGCGGAATTGCCGGAATGGCTGCAGGTATAGTCGCAGTCTCAGGTGCTGTAATCATAAGCATTTATCTGCAAATAGGTTTTATTGAAAAAGTACCTGGAGTAATGCTTTCTGCGGAGAATCCGTTCAAAGCTAACTTAATTTTTATATTCACAATACTCTTCTCTGTATTCATACTTGCCCTGATACTTACCTTTTATTTCTCATCCCGTAATGCTAAAAGGAAGAATATTATTTTCTGGGACAGTATGGCTAAAAAAGTTTTTGCAAACCTTTTGTTTTTTTTAATTACGGGAGGAATGTTTTGTCTTATACTGCTTTATTACGGAATTTATTTTTTGATCGTCTCTTCAATGCTTATTTTCTATGGTCTGGCATTGATAAATTTAAGCAAGTTCACGTTCAATGAAATTGCACAGCTTGGTATAATTGAAATATGCCTTGGAGTTATCGCTGCTTTCATCCCCGTTTATCCTGTTTTATTCTGGATGATTGGATTCGGAGTTCTTCATTTGATTTACGGGATTTATGTATATCTGAAATATGAAAGAGATTAACTGTGAAGAACATAATCGAAAATCTGGATAAGATCCTGGAGAGCAGAATTAGGCTTGGAATCATGTCAATCCTAGTTGTAAGCGATTCGGCAGACTTCAATTCATTAAAGCAAATGCTTAACGTAACTGATGGAAATCTTGCAAGCCACATCAGCGCACTTGAAAAAAATAAATATATAAGATTTAAGAAAAGAATAATTGAAAAAAAAATGAATACGACTTACTCTGTTACAGAAAATGGGAGAAAGGCCTTTAAAAATCATTTGAACGGACTTGAACAATTAATAAAAAATAAATGAGAAGGAATTAAAAATGGTTATGAAAGAAATCATAAAATCAAAAATCCAAAATCCTAAAGAGCTTGAAAAATTATTCAGGCTGGATCCGCTGTCTTTCAGGAGGGATTTCAATTTGATTTATCCTGAAGTAACAAATAATCAGCTTGCTGAATTCTGGAACGAAAGACTTAACTTTGATAACAGATCTGAGATTTCCGGAAATTCTAAGTCCGAATTGATATTTGTCATTATTGCTTCCATTATATCGGGTTTATTGGCAAATGTCCCTGGCATCTTTCAGATTGACGAGACTTCATTTTATTCAAGAAATATGGGATTTATTGCTTTTCTGATGACATCAGTCTACTTCACCTGGCTTGGTAATCTATCTTTTAGAAAAATCTTCTTTGTTGCAGCCGCATTTCTAATCTCTGCTATATTTATTAATCTGTTTCCTGTAAATGATTCGAGCCGAACTTTAATATTGTCGTGCATTCATCTCCCCCTGTTTCTCTGGACAATCTTAGGATTTGCATTCACCGGAGACAGATTATTTGATTTTCAGAAAAGAATGGATTTCTTAAGATACAACGGTGACCTTATTGTAATTTCTACCATAATTCTTAGTGCAGGGATTGCCTTAGCAGCGATCACACAGGGACTCTTTTCTCTTATCGGTCTGCAGATCTTCGATTATTATAAACCATTTGTCATCTTACCCGGGCTTGCAGCTGCTCCTGTTGTCGGAACGTATGTGATAAGAAATAATCCGCAGTTAGTCAGCAGGGTTTCTCCGGTGATAGCAAGAATATTCAGTCCGCTTGTATTGCTCACTCTTGTCATTTTTTTGATTGCTATTATTGTTACCGGAAAAGATCCATACAATGACAGGGAATTTTTACTGACATTTAATATCCTTCTGATAGTTGTTATGACAATAATTGTATTTTCAGTAGCAGAAACTTCGCGCTTAAAAAGAAACCGCACAGAGATCGTTGTCCTGTTTCTTCTTTCAGCAGTAACAGTAATCGTTAACTGCACAGCATTGTCAGCTATCTTATTCAGAATTAATGAATGGGGAATTACACCAAACCGTCTTGCCGTCCTTGGTGGGAATATACTTATCCTCATAAATCTGCTTCTTGTTTCTTATAAGCTTTTACAAACAATCTTTAATAAATGCGAAACTGATGATGTTGAAAAAATTATTTCTAAATTCTTAACAGTTTATTGCATATGGACTGTTATTGTAGTTTTTATATTCCCTCTGATCTTCAGCTTTAAATGATACTTCTTCGTATGTGTCCGGAAAAAGCTTAAGTTTAAAAACCTCAGAGCCCTTATTTTATAGAATTATTAAATTTACAATATGATTCTATTGATATAATTTGAAAAAATAAACTCAGTCAGAGAATATATTTGTGAAATATATAAAAGGATAAAATAAATTTTTTCAATTGATGAACAAATTAATCTACATTTAACATTCATCTTATGACTTAACTTCAACTTTCAATTTTTAACTTCCTTAGTCAATTGTTAATATTTTCTTAAATGGGTAAATTGCACTAACACTCCTTAATTATCTCCCCTATTTTATAAGGGCAGGATTTATACTAAAAAATAATAATTTATGTGCGGTATTGTATGTGTCTTTACAAAAAATAACGGCGTTAAAGATCTGAGAAAGAATGTACTTGAAATGTCAAAAAAAGTCCGTCACCGCGGTCCGGACTGGTCAGGTATTTACTGCGGGGATAATGTCATCTTTGCTCACGAGCGCCTCGCTATCGTCGATCCGAAATCCGGTAAACAACCTTTGTACAGTAAAGATATGAATCTGATTCTTGCTGCAAACGGCGAGATATATAATCATGAAGATTTAAGAATAGAAACAGGTGATTATGAATTCTTAACTGAATCTGATTGTGAAGTGATTCTTGCACTCTATAAAAAGAAAGGTATTGATTTCATTCACGAACTTAACGGCATTTTTGCTTTCGCTTTGTATGATAAAGAAAATGATTGTTACTTCATTGCACGTGATCATATCGGCGTAATGCCTTTGTATATGGGATGGGATAAGCTTGGTAATTTCTATGTTGCATCAGAATTAAAAGCTCTTGAAGGCGTATGCAATAAATTCGAAGAGTTTCTTCCGGGACATTATATTTACAGTAAGGAAGGAACCGAGCTTAAGAGATGGTATCAGAATGACTGGACTGAATTTGAAAATGTTAAAGATAATGATTCCGAAATTCCTGAGTTGAGAAAAGCACTGGAAGATTCAGTTCACAGGCAGTTAATGTCTGATGTTCCTTACGGAGTTCTTCTCTCAGGCGGACTTGATTCATCTATAATATCCGCAGTGACAAAAAAGTACGCATCAAAAAGAGTTGAGTCGCATGACACACAGCAGGCGTGGTATCCACAGCTGCATTCGTTTGCTGTTGGCCTGATCGGTTCTCCTGATCTTGCTGCCGCAAAGAAAGTTGCGGATCATATCGGATCTGTTCATCACGAAATAAATTTCACGATTCAGGAAGGTCTCGATGCAATTCACGATGTGATTTATCATCTTGAAACTTATGACGTGACAACTATACGCGCATCTACTCCTATGTATCTTCTTGCGCGTGTCATAAAATCCATGGGAATAAAAATGGTTCTCTCCGGCGAAGGCGCTGATGAAATATTCGGCGGTTATCTTTATTTTCATAAAGCGCCGGATGCAAGATCATTTCACGAAGAGACAATACGCAAGCTCAGTAAGCTTCATCTTTACGACTGTCTGCGCGCGAATAAATCTCTCGCAGCCTGGGGTATAGAAGGTCGAGTTCCGTTTCTTGATAAGGAGTTTATGAACGTTGCGATGAATCTTAATCCAAAAGACAAGATGGCCGGAGATGGTAAAATGGAAAAATGGATTCTAAGAAAAGCATTTGAAGATTATCTTCCGGAGAGTATTGCATGGAGACAAAAGGAACAATTCTCTGACGGTGTCGGCTACAGCTGGATAGATACTCTTAAAGCAGTTGCAGAAGAACAGGTCAGCGACGAACAGCTGGCAAATGCAAAATTCCGTTTCCCTATTCATCCGCCGATGTCGAAAGAAGAATACCGTTACCGTGTGATCTTCAGTGAACATTTTCCGTCTGACTCAGCTGCACTGTGTGTTCCGTCTGTAAAGTCAGTTGCATGCAGCACTCCTGAAGCGCTAGCATGGGATGCATCTTTTCAGAATGCTAACGATCCGTCGGGAAGAGCTGTGAAGAGCGTGCATAAAGAAGGGTATAAGTAATGAATAATGAGTATTTAGCAATAAACTATATTTAATTCCTAATTCCTAATTTTTAAATCTTAATTCCTAATTGTTAATTCTAAATTCTTGTTCATGTCAGGCTTCATAATAAAACTATCAGACAATAAAATCATCCGCTTCAGATATTTTAAAGAAGAAGCTCCTGTCACAACCGGAGCTTTTGATGATTTGCTTCCCTTTACCAGATCATTTATGCATGCAAGAGTTTCCGGACAGGAAATTTGGACTGACGATGCTCCGCAGCTTGATATCATTCAGGAAAATGCTTCTGTGTTCACTGTTCCGGGTGAAGTTGTTTATGGACCTTTAAAACCATCAAGAACAAAGACATCCAACTGTATGGGAATTTATTACGGCGAGGGAAAAGGTTTAGACTGCTGCAATATTTTTGCAAAAGTATTTGAGGAAGATATGAATCTGTTGATTAACCTTGGAGACACTATCTGGAAAAGCGGTATTAAGGAATTAAAATTTGAGCAGCTAAATAGTTCGGTAGATATTATTTAAAGTAATTTGAAATATCTTTCCCTGAATAGAAACTGTAAGTTTACAATCATAGCCGAAACGGGTGAACGCTTTACAGATTTTTCTCCTTATGTTGCATCCATTAACAATAAAGGAAATGTTGCCTTTCAGGCTGAATCGGCAAACAGTAATACGGGAATATATTCAGGAGACGGTGTTTCAATAAATACGATATTAGAATCTGACGGAAGCAATTTTAAAAATTTTTACAGTCATCCGGATTTAAATGATAACGATGAATATTGTTTTTATTCTGAGCTTAATTCCGGCTCACAGGGGATTTTTCATTGCAAAAATGATGATCTAATTTCACTTGCTCAGACAGATAACATTTTTAAAAGTATTGGTCCTTTAGGTCCGGTAATGAATGAAACAGGTGCTGTTGCATTTCGGGCAGAACTCAATTCAGGTTGCAGCGGAGTTTTTAATTATTTTAATGGAAAAGTTAAAAAGATAGCTGACACTGAAACCATATTGAGAGATTTCTACGGGCTTCCTGTAATAAACAGTACAGGCATGGTTGCATTCAAAGCAATAACGAAAAATGATGTTCAGGGAATTTACAGAAGCAATGATGATTCGTTTGAAATCATTGCTGATACAAGCAGTGAGTTTCAAGAGTTGGGAAGATTTACAGATATTAACGATGACGGAATGATTGTCTTCAGTGCATTAAAAAAAGACGGGAGTTCGGGTATTTATACTTTTTCTAAAGGGGAGCTTAATGCTGCAGCTGATAGTAAAAATGGTTTTGAAAGTTTCAGAACCGCTTTGATAAATAATTCAGGTAAAATTATTTTTTATGGTGTCACGCGAGAAGGCAATGAAGGAATATTCAGGGGAAATGATCCTTCAGAAGATAAGATTATCTCTTTAAATGATAATCTATTTGATTCTACCGTAATGGAAATAGCACTTAATCCTGTTTCATTGAATGATAAAGATCAGATCGCTTTGAGAATTAAGCTTGAAAATAATCATCAGCTTATAATCCGAGCTGATTTTTTTTAATATTTTAAATTATTATTTCACCCGAATAAATCTATGTCAACTAAAATTAAAAAAGGTGTTATCGGAGCATTACTTAATGAATATAAAAACGTATTGGAAGATCTGAAAAATAATATTTCAGATATAAGTGATTCTGAACTTGCACTGATAGCAGATACTAAAACAGCCAATAAAGACTGCGTCTCGGTACAGTCAATTCTGACACACATAATTTTATGCGGAACTTACTATCTGACCATGATAGATATTCACAGAGGTAATGTGAACAGTCCATGGCCTTCTCGCATATATTATGATACTGTTGATGAATACATATCAGCGCTGGATAAATTGTTTAAAAATACAGTATTGTTTTTCGAAGATGTTTCCAATAATGAAATGGCGCAATTCAGTCCTGATAAAAAGCTTGTAACTTTCTGGGGACAGTATTATGACTATGAACAATTGATGGAACACGCTATAGTTCACGTTTCAAGACACAGACGACAGATTCAAATGTTCAAATTAAAATTTAATAATAAGTGAGATTTGTAAGTAAAATTAAAATATACTTTAGATGATCAGAAAAGATAACTCCCCTTCCCCGCCTATGCCATATTCAAATGAATCAACAAACAGAATTTATGAAATGCTTTTCTGTGATAATGCCGAGCTCTTCAGACCGGACATAAAATTTTTAGATTCATATCCCTGGAATATTTTATTTTCTGAAATTTATGATACTGATGGATTGAAAAAAATAATAGCAGACAGCAATGCCGAATCAAGAATCAAAATACTTGCCTGCAATAAACTCCTGTCTGAAGAAATTAAACCTGAGAAGAAAGAACTGCTGGGAGTTGTAATAGAGATCGGACTCAAAGAGGGACTGGATGTTCTTGCCGCTTACAAAGACGGAACTGCAAGATATATTAACTATACAGAGAAAATGATTTTCTGGGAAAGTCCGGCTGAAGTATCAAATAAAATCATAGATGATTTATTCAGAGAAAGTGAGATTGTATTGAAACAGATAGGACCCTGGGACAAACAAAGACTGCAGAGCCCCGCAACCGATAATGTAAGGATCAGCTTTCTGGTATCAGACGGACTTTATTTCGGTCAGGGTGGAATTGATGTGTTCTTTAATGATCAGCGCAGTGCGCCTGTACTTAAATGCGGAAGCGAATTAATGAATTTTCTGATTGACAGCTCTTTAAAGAAGTAAAATAATTTTTATCTTTATTATAAAGATTTTATAAACAGGATAATATTAAATTCTAATATTAAGTTTACTTAGAATGGTAATATTTTCTGTGTCTCTGCTTCTCTGTGTAAATGTATTTAAGCAATAATGCGATAAGCAAAATAATTAAAGAGTGAATTATATTTTTTAAAGCAACATTAAATCAAAATTACAATGAGAGAATATGAAGTAACACTCAATCCGAATAAGCTTGTAAAATATCTAAAGAAACCTGCAGATGAATTTACAAGACATGACATCATAAGATTCATAGAAGAGAACGGTATTGAGATGGTAAATTTCCGGTACGCAGGTGAAGACGGTAAGCTAAAGACACTTAACTTTGTCATAACAAGCCGTGATTATCTTGAATCAATACTTGCAACAGGAGAAAGAGTTGACGGCTCAAGTTTGTTTTCCTATGTAGAAGCTGCATCAAGCGATCTGTACGTGATTCCAAGATTCAGTTCGGCTTTTGTTAATCCTTTTTCGGAAGTTCCATCACTCGATTTACTTTGCTCTTATTATACCGGTGAAGGGAAGCCTCTTGAGAGCGCGCCGGAATATATTTTAAAGAAAGCGCACAATGAATTCAAGAAAGCAACCGGACTCACATTCAAGGCAATGGGTGAACTGGAGTTCTATATAGTCGGCAAAAAAGATGATATGTATCCTGCACAGGATCAGAAAGGTTATCATAACTCACAGCCGTTCGCTAAATGGGAAGGCTTAAGAAAGGAAGCCATGAACCTTATGGCGCAGGCGGGATGCAAGATAAAATACGGGCATTCTGAAGTTGGTAATTTTACTAAAGGAGATGAATATTTTGAACAGCATGAAATAGAATTCCAGCCTGTAGATGCTGAAGATGCTGCAGATCAGATCCTGATCGCCAAATGGATTCTTCGCATGCTCGGTCATAAATACGGCGTAAATATCAGTTTCGCTCCCAAGATCACAGTCGGCAAAGCCGGCAGCGGACTTCACATTCATATGCAGCTTGAAAAAGACGGAGTTAATATTATGACTGATGATTATTCTATCAGTGATATAGCGCGTAAGATGATAGTCGGTCTTCTTGAGAAAGCCAAAGCTCTGACTGCTTTCGGCAATACTGTACCCCTTTCTTATCTGCGCCTTGTTCCGCATCAGGAAGCACCTACAAACATTTGCTGGGGAGACACTAACCGTTCCGCACTTGTCAGAGTCCCGCTTGGCTGGATCGCCAAAACGAATATGATACGTGATGCTAATCCTTTTGAAAGATACGATGTACCTTACATTCCCGGAAAGCAAACCATCGAACTTCGCACACCTGACGGGTCTGCAGATATTTATCATCTGCTTGCCGGTATCATCATGGCTGCGCAGTACGGACTGGAAATGTCAAACGCGCTTGAAAGAGCTAAAGAACTGTTTGTGGATGTGAATATATTTAAAGATGAAAATAAGAAAAAAACATATTCACTTGAACAGCTGCCTGTTTCATGCAGCCAGTCTGCAGATGAGCTTGAAAAAGACAGAAGCTTCTTTGAAAAGAATAATATTTTTCCAAAAGGTACCATCGACAGGTTCATCAGCCACCTTCGTTCATATAAAGACGAGAAGCTTAGCGAGAAATTATATGGTAAAGATGACGAGATAATGAAGCTTGTTGAGAAATATATGCATCATATGTAATTTAAATTTTGAATTCTTAATTTCAAATTGCGGATTGAGATCTGTGATTATGAATTTGGAATAACAATTTAAAACAGTTTATTTCAAAGGCTGAAAGCAATGGTATACAAAGATCTGTATTTTATTATATTTGATACCCGGCGCTTGAGTATATTGACCTTTTTTGCAAATAACATTATTTTGAACGCAAAATAAATTCAATGATAATCATTCAATCAAACTAATCCAGTTAAGAAAGGACTTTTCATGAAGGTAATTAAATACCATTTCTCTTTGACTTCTATCTTTTTATTGCTTTTTTCTTTTACAATTATCAATCAATCAAATTCTCAGATGGTTTGGAACCAGGCAGGGAATTTTTCCGGGAGTGATTCCAGCTATGTTGCCGTTAGAAATTCTTCAACAATAAACATTACAGGAAGCTTTTCATTAGAGGTATGGATCTATCCGTTTGATAATACAGGATCGATCCGGACCATTATTTCGAAAGGAACATCTCAATATTACGGGTTGAGACTGAACGCATCGGGAAAAATGGATGTATTTACAAACAGTTTAAAAAGGTTGTCTTCAAAGACAGTTGTACCAAAGAATAAATGGACACATATTGCCGCAACTTACAGTTCGATTACAAATAATTACAATATGTACATCAACGGCGTATTGGATACCAGCAGCCTGGTTGTCGGATCTGTTCCTACAAGTAATACTGATTCACTTTTCATTGGTAACGGATCAAACTCTACTCCGTTTAAAGGATATTTGGATGAAATCAGGTTATGGAATAAACCATTAGCGTCGACCGAAGTAAACGACAATTACAGAACAACACTTGGCGCGGGTGGAGGAGTTTATAGTTCGCTTATTATGTCAATCACTTTTCAGAATTTTACAAATCCTAATTCCCCTTTTTCACTTACGGATGAAACAGTAAACGGCAACAATGGTTTTAACAGAGGTGTAACAGCACTGGATCTGAGTGACCTTCCTTCTTCAACTGTTTCTTTAAACCAATCCGCCGAGCTTGACGGACTTAACGATTACCTTTCAGCTCCAAACAGTGCGGATATTTCACCGGTATCAGGTATTACTCTCGAAGCATGGGTGTATTTAAGAGCTAATAATAATTGTATTCTGATACATAAAGGACCTGATGCAGGATCAAGTTCATACAGACTAGGAATTGTGGGCAGAAAGTTATTTGCTCAAATAAACGGTATGTCAGGGTTTAATTCAAATGATACTATACCCTTTGCGACATGGACACATGTTGCTTTTACTTACAGCGCATCAGACGGTCATTATAATTTTTTTATAAACGGAAAAAATACAGATTCCGGAACCAATGCTCTGGGTTCAATTATTACTAATACTGATTCACTCTATATCGGTGGAACATCAGCTTACCTGGATCTAAATGGTTTCATAGATGAAGTGAGGATTTATGTTTATGCAAAAACGGAAGATCAGATAAATTCTACGATGCTTAAATCAGTTAACAGTTCAGACTTTGTTTCAGCAGGTGGAGTTTCGGGAATTACCGTTTACAATCTTGACGGTTCATGTGAATCTTCTATTAATTCCTCGCCAAGACTTAATTTTAGGAATAATGCCGTATTCAGCTCACCGGCAACTACAGCCAATAAGCCCGTGTCTCCTCCGGAAAGGGCAGAAGATCTGAATTTTCAAAGTGGATTTTTTCTTAAAACCTCTGACAGAAGAATTCCGCAATCCGGAAGCAGCGGACTGATGTCAGAAGATACGCTGGTGATATTACAGGATGAATCTATTACAGATGTTAACCTGTTCATTTCTTTGAATCATTTTAATAAGGATAATCTTGATATTTATCTCATTGCTCCAAATGGAGACATGGTTGATGTTTGCACTGATCTTGCTTCAGCAGGATCTGATATAAGTATGACAACAGTCTTTGATGATCAGGCGGACAGCTCAGTTGTAAATGTTTCGGGGTTTGTTTCTTATAGTCCCCGGCTTAAACCTGAAAACAGCCTTAATGCTCTTTTCTCAGGAGATAATACAAAAGGAATATGGCGTCTTATAATAAGCGATGATACTCCCGGAGATACCGGACGATTATATGGCTGGGGTCTTCAGTTTAATAATTCAAATTTCAAGCCGCATCTTTTACTTACAAATGTTCTTATTGAAGGTTTTTATAATGATGTGACAAATCAGTCTGTAAGAGATACTGTAAGGTATTACTTAAGGAATAATTTTTCTCCATATACCATAAAAGATTCAGCTAAACTATACATTCCGCTGAACGGGACATCAATACTCAGCTTTGTAATTGCTGCAAGCGCAACAGACTATTACATTCAGCTCGTGCACAGAAATTCAATCTCCACCTGGAGTTCAGGCACCGTTAATTTTGAACCGCTTACTTCCCAGGCTGAGTATAGATTTAATACTTCTTCAATGCAGGCGTATAATAACAATATGATACTGGTTGATTCCTTGCCGTTAAGATACGGAATATACAGCGGGGACGTAAATCAGAATAAATATATAGATCTGACGGATATAACCATTACATATAACGATGCTTCATCCTTTATTACAGGTTATAAAGTTACGGATGTAAATGGAGATAATGCCTCAGACTTGTTTGATATAATAATAATTTATAATAATTCCACAAAATTTGTTCAGGCATTTGAACCCTGATGCTGTTTTGATTATAATTTACTTAACCGAAGACAGATCCCGGCATTTTTATGCTGTGAAGATCTGTCTTCTTTATTTTAACAAATTTATTTAGGCTGGCAAAACTAATTCACGGTCTTTGAAGGCTGACAAAATTAGCGGAGTTATTATAAGTGATAAGAAGATCAGTCAGGTCAACTATTTTATTTCCCGTGACATCTGCTGATTCATATCCCGTAACAAAACTTGAAGCATCATTATAAACTTTCAGCACATCAGTAAGATTTATATAGCCGTCCTGATTTGCATCCCCGCTGTATACAGCAAATCTTACAGGAGAATTATCCACATTTATAAGATTATTTCCGAAGGCTGTTGATGCAGAAGTAGTAAAATTATAGTCATTAATATCTGTCAGAGCAAGATAAACAGGTAGACTGCTCCATGTTTCAATTGAGTTTCTGTGCTTTATGTCAAAGTAATATTCGCCGTCGCTCAATCCGGCAAACTTAAAAGCTGCATTGAATCCGGTTGTATCAAAGACTGCCTTCGCAGAATCAATTATTCCGTAAGGAGATACAGTGCTTCTCAGGTATAGCCTGACAGTATCTTTCATTGAAATTGTGTTTGTAACCTGATCATAATATCCCTGTGGCATTAGCTTAATGTTCACGGTCTTGTATCCTTCCTGAGCAGAATACACTCCTGAAGAAGAGCCTGCATAAGCAACGATCGTATTATTTGATCCTGAAGACGGAATTGTCACGCAGACCGGAACTGTTGTTGAATAATTATTTATACTGTTGACCTTGTGGATATTCTGTCCAAGATTTCCAAGCACTCCCCTTCTTACATTTATTGAATCCCCGTCATCAGATACCCAGCAGACTGAAAATGGATTTTCTCCTGTTCTTGATGATGAACAATATGTAAATGCCTTATTAGAGCCGTTAGACGGAGCAATGCTGTAATCAATATTCCAGACTGAACCGCCGTTTGATGTAAAGTGATAAACAGGATAACCGTTTCTTGTACATGTAATAAGAATTGAATCAGCATTTCCCTCTTGTTTTACAGACAGACACGGATTTTCATAACGCAATGCCGAATTAGTAAGATAATATACATTAAAAGATGTTGAGGGATTCCAGGGTGTGGCAATCACTCTGATCTCACTGTTTGTAGAAGAGAATTTTCTTTCAACTGCAATATAAACAGAATCCGATGATCCCTCTTTATACTCAGCGCTTGGATGAAGGTCATTCTGAAAAGTATTTATCTGCGAAGAAACCCACGTTGCTCCCCAGTCTATGGTTCTGTAAAATCGAAGTCTTTGTGTATCACCTGTAATATTATCTGATTCGGAAACCACAACTCCGAAATATGTCGCATTCTGCCAGTATGCGCCGTCGCTCACTGTACTTATGTGTGTAAATGATTTTCCGGCTTCCGGATAATCAATCGTTCCGGATGTAATTGCAGAAGCATCAGTCCTCAATGAATAATAATTCAGTGACGCGCTGTTGTTTGTGCTTACAGAACTGGAGGTATAGAAGATTATTAACCGTGTAGAATCTGGATTTGCATTTGATCTTGACTCGACAAGCAATGATAAGTTACCCAGATAGCCGCCTGTACCTACGCCATATACATAAGACCAGTTCATGCCGAAGTTTGTTGATTTATAAATATAAAACTGGCCGTGGATTATTCCTGATCCTGTTGAATTTATCAAAGCATACAAAATATTATCCTCACCTAATTTAACATCCACCTGCTTATGCAAAGCTGAAGATGGCTTTGTGGATCCGGAAAAAATAACTGAATTGCTGCTCAGCCAGTCTG
>DAIPYG010000087.1:0-13425 GCA_036782875.1 Bacteroidota bacterium
TTGAATTTTTCCACACGTCCGGCAGTATCAACTATCTTCTGTGTTCCTGTAAAGAACGGATGGCACTGGGAGCATATTTCGACTTTTATTTCGGGAACTGTTGACCTTGTAGTGAACAATATTCCTTTATTCTCTCCGCAATTGCATATCACGTTGCATTTGTAATACTTCGGATGAAACTCTTTTTTCATTTTTAAATTGACCTCTTTCTTTCTTGCTTCTTATTATTTTAGACAAAAATATCAAATTACGGCTTGAGTTTCAAGAGGAAACTGAAATTAAAGAATAATGAGTAATGAATAATGAGTAATAACGAAGATTAATTAATATTGAAAGCCAGTATTTGTGAAAACTTAAGCTTTATTGATTTTTCTTTTTATTTACTTACTATACGGATATTTGTCCTATGAATGTCAGGTATCTTAATCAATTTGATCGACAACTATCTAACTCCGCAAATCGTTAAATCAATTGTTTAAATCCCGTAGGGATTTAATATAAGTGGAAAATTATTGACAACAATAAACAATCCCGCAGGGATTGAACGTCAGATCAACCGACGTTACATCTCGTCCCTACGGGACGATTACTTTTATCGTTTATACTACCAATATTTTATTCCTACGGGATTCTTTCAAAATATTATATACAATAACAAATTTTTATAAAAGAACATACTGACAGGACAATTGTCCTTATTTCAATAGAACCATCCGCTTTGTCTGAATAAAATTTCCCGATTCGAGTTTATAGAAATATATTCCGCTGGCAAGACTGCTTCCGTCAAATTCAACTTTGTACAATCCCGGCTGTTTGATCTCATTCACCAATGTCTTTATTTCTTTCCCTGATGCGTCATATATTTTCAAAGAAACAAATCCCAAATTCGAAATTCCAAATCCCAAACTCGTAACAGGATTGAATGGGTTAGGATAGTTTTGTGAAAGAAAATATTTTTCAGGGATTTCTGAAACTGTATTTGAAAAGCCGGTAATCACTCCGCCGGTTGTGGTTTTTAAGATTATTCCGCTGTCACCGACTACCCAGCCGGTTAACGAATCAATAAAATCTACAGAGTTATAACTTGATCCATTTGTAGAATAAGATTGGCCAGTCCAAATAACTCCTCCATCGCTTGTAAATTGAATTAGCTTGTTAGGTCCGGCAGCATAACCTCTTAATTTGCTAACAAATAATATTGAATTTATTTCACTGCCTGACCATGGAGGCGCAGGTATCCAGTTTTCTCCTCCGTTTGTTGTTCTGTAAATATTTGGAACTCCTAGTACAGCTCTTGGTGCTCCAAACCATCCATTTAAAGAATCTATAAAGAATAATGAATTTATATATAAACTGCTTGCAAACTGCTTATTCCAATTTAATCCACTGTTAATTGTTTTATAGATCTGGCTATTTGCCTCAGAAAAAGATTCTGACGCAATCCAGCCAGTAGCTGAATTAATAAATAAAATGTCTCTTATATTAGATTCAAATTGCACAGAATCCCAGCTGTTTCCTCCATCAGATGTTCTATAAAATTGATTTATTGGATTTTGACGGAAGCCTCCTGCATATCCAAGCGTTTCGCTTATGAAAAAAACAGAATAAAGTTCATTATTTGGATTGATGTTAATACGGATCCAATTTGTTCCTCCCGTTATAGTTTTAAGTATTACCCCACTGTCTCCTGCGGCATATCCAATTTTAGCTGTGAGAAAAGAAACATCATTCAAATTACCATTATATCCGCTTATCTGTACTATCCAGTTGTTTCCGCCATTTGTAGTTAATAAGATAATACCATTTTCACCCGCACACCAACCTGTGTTAGTATTTACAAATTTAACAGAATTCAGATTTATATTTATTCCGCTTTGTTGAGAAATCCATCCTGATTGAGAAAAGCAAATTGAAATATTTGAAAATAATATTAAAGAAAGAAGTATAATATTTCTTCGAATGTTAATCATAATATTATGTCAGGTTAGGGTCATATATAAACTGCTTATTATTATATGTTCCAACCTGAAGATTTACGTTAGATGTGTTAATGTTTTTATTTCCAAACAATCCAAAATTTATTATATTTATATTACCATTAAAGTAAATGAGCTCCCCATTTGAGATTAGCTTAATATTATTTAACGTCGCATTAGGTTTAGCTCCGGTAGTAATATTTGCTATCAAAATAATTGCTTTCGATGCAGAGTCGGAATTTTTATTAATTATCTTTGTATTTCTCAAATTGAAGTTTGCTGTACTATAGCTATACACCGCAGCGTAATCTCCATTACCGTTTCCTTCAATGTAATCACAATCGATTGTAATTTGATTTGTAAAATCGTTTACAACCAAAGCAGTTGTATTTTGGCTGATAATTTTGTTGCACTTTAGGAATCCTTTTGTATTAGCTCCTACAATTTGTATTGCAGAATTAACGTTTGAAGTAACACTTCTACCTAATAATACACCTTCCCCTTGACCAATCTCTATTCCGCAATAACTATCAATGCTTTTTATTTCATCAAAATATAAAACAAGTTTTTGTGTTCCAATGTTATCCTGAATAAGCGCAACTGCAGATAATATTAAGTTTCCGCTTATGTGTTTGGTAGTTATTTTTTTTATATTTGCAGTCAAATTCCCTTTCCGATGTAATAAACAATGTCCACGATTCCTACAGATAAGTTCATTTATATATATAATCCCGTTAGCATATGTTACAATTGAAGTTCCTGCTATTGGTGTGGAAGATGTATCTCCTGTTTCAATTTTATTTATATTTAATCTTAAATTTTCAACAATATTTCCCGAAGTCCCAATATAAATTGCAGGTCCTTTGCTTAAAATGCTTTTGCAAGAAAGATGAAATTTGTTTGCTTGTGAAATGTTTATACCTACAGAGTTTGTTGTAGATGTGTCAAATGAATCGCACTCTATAGTTAATTCAGAATTAATTTTATCCATAAAAATACATGAATATCCACCTGTGTTTTTTATTTTTCCATATCCATATATCTTACAATGAATTTCACGTGACAAACCTCCACTAACATCTGTTATAGTTGCACCTGTGGTATTATTTAACTCCGCGCCCGGAGCTATCCATATATCTGCACCGTTCAATAATTCAATTGGTTCTGAAAGATTTGCCCAAATTTGTATTAAGGGATGTTGTATTGATAAAGCAATTATTGCCGCTCTAGCTGAAGCATAGGAGGAATAGTCAGTTATTACTCCGTCTTTATCTAATACTGAAACTTTGTTTGCCATGGTTGATAAAAATTAAAATTATAAAATTATTTTAAAAGTAACATTCGTTTTGTATCTATTACATTTTCATTAATCACTAATCTATATAAATAAACTCCGCTTGGATAACTTGAACCGTCAAAAGTAACTGAATAACTTCCGGAGTTTTGTTTCTCATCAACCAATGTTTCTATTTCATTTCCTAAAATATTGTAAATCTTTAATTTAACTTCGCTACTAATTTGTAAATGATAACTAATAACTGTCTCGGGATTAAATGGATTCGGATAATTCTGATCAAGCTTGAATCCTAATCGATTCTCAAATAATATTGGATTTACACCAGTCAATTGTGAATATTTTATTGTAAGAATATCTCTATTACTCTCACCTGTGACAAATACATTACCATAATCATCTATATCTATTGCATAAGGATAATCACCAAACTGCCCTGAATAATCATACCTCTTCACCCATATTTGATTACCAGATGAATCGTATTTCACAGTAGCATAATCTTCAGCAGATCCATTTCCATCGCTTTCCCCAGTTACATATAGGTTACCTGAGTTATCTCTTGAAATATCAAAAGCAATATCATTTGGACCATTGTGATAACTTGCTTTCCAAATAGTATCCCCGTCCGAATTATACTTTATTGTAGTAAAATCATACCCATGTCCGGATTCAGTACTATTTCCCGTTATAAAAATATTCCCGATACTGTCAACAACCATGGATCTGAGCTGGTCCATATAATGCGATGATCCATCATATCTTCTTACCCATTGTTCTGAACCCTTTGAATTATACTTAACTACTGCATAGTCGTAATAAAACATAGATCCTGCACTACTTCCTGATACATAAACATTGCCAAACTTATCTACTCCTATTGATTCTGCTCCATCATTATCATTCATAGGTGAGTTATAAAAAGTAACCCATTGTTGAATACCAATACTATTATATTTTATAGTAAGAAAGTCGCCATTGCTTATTCCAGTTACGTAAACATTCCCTGAATCATCATGGGTTATAGAGTATCCTTCATTGAAACTGTTTATAGCCCTACTATATTTTGCTACCCATTTTTGGTTTCCGGAAGAATCATATTTGATTGTAAGACATTCTCTTCCCCCAGAATTATTTCTACTACTGCCTGTAATGTAGATATCGCATTTTTTATCAATCGAAACCGCATAAGAAACATCATCATGATTTTCAACACCGTTGTACCTTGCTACCCACAGGCATTTCCCTGAAGATGAGTATTTAATAGTAGCGCAATCAACACGTGTTCCACTACCATCGCTGGTTCCAGTAATAATTATGTTTCCCAAAATGTCAAGTTTAATTGCATGGCCAAAATCTAATCCATTTACAGGACCATCATAATATGAAGTCCATTGAAGGTTCCCTGATGAACTATATTTAATTAAACAGAAATCAATACCTGTTTCATCTCCCTTATTTCCTCCAACATAGACATTACCAAAACTATCGATATCAATGGATTTTGATAATCCCATTGAGCTTCTTACACTCCATTCCTGTAAAACTTGAGAATAAGTTTTACTGATATTAAATGGAATAAAAATAACCAATAATAATATCATTGTTAGCATAATATATTGTTTAAGTAATGTCATTGCTAATAATATACTTGAAATTTTCTCCAGTTCCAGTTCCGGTTCCTATTTTTAAAGTAATATGCAGAGAGATAGCCTTTTTAACAAATAAACCCAAGTTCTTAATATCAATGTTTGTAGTACTATTTCTAAAAATACTAAAATCAGTTGTTTCTGTACCAGTTACAATTATTAAATTTTCAATTTCAATTGTTTGACTTCCAGTATCAATATAAATTCCTATAGACGGACTGCTTAAATAGGTATTTTTTACTTTAGCATTTCTCAAAATATAGTTAGATCCATTTACAGATTTTATCACTCCATCATTACCGTTGCTTCCTTCAATATAGTTTGAATCAATAATTATTTTCTGAGTACTCCCATTGTGAATATTAATTCCATTTACCTCGCTTATTATTTCATCAACTAAGATATCGGCGTTGGTTGCTAAATCCATTGACATTCCTGTTGCAGAAAATATTCGTCGGCCAAATAAGTTTAAGGTACCTTCCGATGCATTTACTCCGTCTCCTCCGCTTGTGCTTAAATTTTGTATTTCATCAAAATATAATGTTAAATTCTGTGTTTCAGTTCCACCTGAGAGCTGTACTGTTCCAGCTGTGCTTAGATGAGCATCTATAGTTGTAAGTTTAAGAATATTTGCAATTAATGTTCCTGCTTTAAAATTTAAGCAACTACCGTCATTATTACAAATCACCTCATTTACATTTAAGAACCCAGAGCCTTTTAATGAAATTGTATCACCACCCTCAATATTACCGTTTTCAATAATATTTGCATTAATGTTAATATCTCCGACTTCATTTGCAAAATAAATTGCTCTTTGGTTTGCGTTTGAAATCCTGTCACACATTAAATGAAATTTGGAAGCATTTACAATATATATATTCGATCCTTCAAGGGACGTATTATCATCAGCTGCATTTTCAAGACTATCACAATTTATTGAAACTTTTGAACCAGAATTAGTCATTTTTATACATCCGTACTTTGCATTAGTGTTTCTGAATATTCCATTCCCTGTGATACTTACATTTACTGCAGATGTGTATCCTCCGACATTATCAATAATTAAAGGTTCAGAATTCGATGTTTCAATTACTCTTCCTGGAGCAACCCAAATATCAACTCCATCTTTTAATAAAATTTGTTCATTATTCAAATCAGCCCAAACCTGAATGAGGTCTCCTGAACTGGCTGCTGTTCTTGCTGCAGCATAGTACTATAAAATGTTACTGCACCTGATGCAGCTGTTACTACTGAAACTTGAGTTGCCATTTTATTAAAAATTTAATTTTTATAATTCTATTTTTTAAAAATTTTATGTTACCTTTTCTGTTTCTAACTAACATCACTGCTTTGAATATATTTAAAATTCGCCGCGGTTCCAATTTCAAGATTAACATGAGATTCAATATTCTTGTTTACAAATAAACCAATATTCTTTACAATCGTTTCATTTGCTCCAATAAGAGTATATATGGTTTCCCCGGTTGAAGTATTTCCCGTAACTACTGTTATATTCTCAATTGTTATAAATTGCTCGTAACTACTGGCATTAATGTAAATACAGATTGAATGGGGCGTGGAACCTGATGTACTTGTGTTTTTTATTTTTGCATTTCTTAAAACTAAATTTGTGTGAACATCACAATAAACAACTCCACTATGTCCATTACTCCCCTCTATGTAGTTTGCGTCTATTATTACCGGCTCATTAGAGTTGTAGATATTTATTCCTTTCGTTCCACTGATTATTTCATTGCACTGAACAAATGCAGAAACAATATCACCACTTAAATCTAAGGATAAACCTTTATTAGAATAGATTCGATTACCAATTAAATTTACAATTCCTTCTGTTACCTTTACCCCATCACCTGACGTAGAGTTCAAATTTTGTATTTCATTAAAATATAATACAAGATTTTGTGAATCATCACCATCACCAACGTTAAGAGCTGGTTCGGAAGAGTCTGAAGTTGTCAATTTAATGATGTTTGCGGTAATATTTCCCGACTTGTGAACAAGACATGAACCTTTAACCGGGCAAATTATTTCTTCAATAGTCACAAATCCGTTTCCGGACAACTCCATTGCAGTTCTTCCTGATGTTGAAACTCCGGCAATTCCAGACTGGATTGATTTAACACTAATGTTGACTTCATTCCCAGGATTGGGATCGCTGTAATTCCTAAAAACAATTGCCGAGTTATTTTTATTTATGACTTTATTGCACTGGAGTTTAAAACTTTGTGTGCTGAATAGACCTTCAACAAAAACACTATAACCGTCGTTAGCATCAATACTTGGATTATATATTCTTCCGATCCCTTCGATATAATCACATTGTATTGAAATCTTAGAATCGGTATTGGTTATTCGAATACATTCATAGTGGTCACCGGTTGAACTTGGATCATAAGTATTTTTTATTATCCCGTAACCGAAAATATTGCACACGACTGATCCATCGTCCTGGATCGTTGGCATATCAGAGGTCATATTAATAATTCTTCCGGGTGCTATCCATATATTAACACCATCCTTCAATAACAACTGTTCGTCTGTCAAATTTGCCCAAATATTTATTGTGTCACCTGAATTTGCTGCAGTCCTTGCGGCTGCATAAGTAGAATAAAAAACAATTGATCCTGTTGAACCGGACCGAACAGAAACTTCTGTTGCCATAATTATATGATTTTAAATTTGAGTAAAATATATTCCGTTATTCTCAGACAAATTATTTACAATCACTCTTCATCTAGAAAGACATTTACCAATTTCCCGTCTTCATTGTATTCATATATCCACCAATGTCCGTCTATCAGAATGTGAACATATGAGTGGGCTAAGATAACAGTACTTTTAATGTATTTGTCTTCCTTTAATTCATTATCTGCCGTGTATGATTTATGTGTCCCAGTAAACACTGTTCCAAATGCCAGCAAACAAATAAAAATAAATTCTTTCATATTTTCTCCTTTTATTGTTTTGATTTTGATTGTAATATTAGGAGGTATGAAATTAATTTTGAACGGACACTTTTTTTAAATTGTTGCTCGCAGGTTTGAATGGTGTGAATCTGTGAATTATAAAATGTTTGAAGGTTAAGTAAAATTTACATAATTTAAGGATATAAACTTTTTGTAATTGTTGCTTTTTTCAACATGATAAAACTCGCTATCTTCCCGATACTAAAGTCTTTTTCCGCTGAAGAAATAAAAAGCTTTTCTGCATTTGTGGAATCCCCTTATCATAATAAAAGCAAAAAACTGATCCTGCTCTTACGGGAAATAAAAAAATTTCATGCACATTCGGATCTTGAAAACCTGAACAAGGAAAAATTGTTAAAAAAAATAAGCTCTGAACTGAAATACAATGATTCGACTTTCAGAAGCCTGATGTTTGATCTGGTAAGACTGGCAGAGAAATTCATGATCTTAGAAAAGCTCTTTGATAATGAATGGGAAAAAAATGTTTATCTCTTGAAATCATTAACTGAAAGGAAGAACAGGTCTCTATTTGAGAAAAACTTGCAGAAAGCTAACCTTGAATTGGAAGAGAATGGTGTAGACAGTGTATACTTTTACAACAAAAGCATTCTGGAAATGTCAAAATTTAATTACAACATTATCAACTCCAGCGAAAAGTCTCCGGACAATATTGAAAAAAATGTTTCAAATGTCACACAATATGTTGTTAATCTTGCTATCTTTTTCATAACCGAAGCCATAAACTCTTATCTCCACCTTACAGTTCACGAATATAAGTATAAACTCCCGGATAAGAAAAATTATTTATTAAAAATAATTCAGCAGATAAATATCGGAGAGCTGTATAAGCATATAAAAAAATCTTCTGATCATGCTTATATAATTGAACTATACCTTTCGTTAATGGATTCATACGCGGAAATGGAAAATCCGGAAAAGTTTCTAAAATACAAATCTCTTGTCCTGAAATACTCTAAACTATTAAGCAGCGATGAATTATCCTATCATTTCTCAATGCTTATTTCATACTGCATATATAAGAATTCCATAACCCGGTACAGGGCATACATGGATGAAGAGCTGTTTAAGATCTATAATATTTATCTCAAAGGGAAATATTTTTTAGACAGGAAAACACAATATCTGGATGAAAGTCTGTATAGAAATATACTTGTTCTCTCTTTAAGATTAAAAAAATACAAATGGACTTTGTCATTCATAGAAGAATATTCGGGATTTCTGCATCCTGATAAGCAGGAAAATCTTATGAATCTCTCATACGCAGATTACTATTATCATACAGGTTCAAATACAAACTCAAAAGAGTTTCTTGAAATAGCATTCAACTATTTGAAAAATATAAGGGAAGAATCATTCATTTTTAAACACGATATAAAAATCTTATACCTGATGCTTTACTATGATCTGGACTATGCCGATGAGAATATGGTCACACAGTTAAATAATTACAGAAAATTCCTGAGGAGAAATAAGCTGGTTTCTGAAAACCGGAAAAAAAGATTGTACAAATTTCTAAACTTATTTGAAAAACTGGTTTTCTTAAAAAACGGTGACCACAATGTCTATATCTCTGAGCTGTATATAGATATATTAAAAAGTGACGGATTAAACCATCACCAGTGGCTTTTAAATAAGGTCCAGCAATTTGGATCAGATAATTCTGTGAAGTTGAAATATGGATAAATTTGGAATATCGGATTTTCCGCATTTGCTGGTGTTCCCAAAAGTTGGCATCATATATTTATATTTAAATATATACAGAAAGCAAACTTATTGGTCACCAACAACAAATCTCTTCCTGACGAAGCTCTATGCATGTCTCTCTTCATTCAAATCTTCCATATATTTTTATTAGTCTGTTCTTTCGCTGCAAAATTAATTTCACATGAAGAAATTATAAATGTTAAATCAAACTGCTTCTTTGGTCCGAAGTCTTTGTTGTTGGTTACCAAACTTTAGCATACAACATCTAACATCTTCAAAAATCTTAAGCATACTTTTTGGAACATCAGCAACAGCGGAATAATAAATAAATCTTATATTGTTAAAACTCAAACATATTCAGTAAAAATCAGCCTAAATCTGCGTTCCGTCAGTTATGCCGTTTACAAAGAGTAGTATTATATCTGAATAAAACATCATATTAACTAATCTATATTTTAATTAAATTCATCAAAAAATAACCGAAGTCCTTATATTGAAAAAGATCATTTCCGTCGTTGGCGCCAGACCTAACTTTATGAAGATGGCGCCGATTCACAAACAACTTCTCAAACACAGATCAAAAGTTATACACAAGATAGTTCATACAGGTCAGCATTATGATAAAAAGATGTCTGATATATTTATCAAAGAACTGGACCTTCCGAAACCGGATATTTATTTCGATGCGGGTTCGAAGTCTCACGCCGAACAGATCGCGCACGTCATGATTGAATTTGAAAAAGTAATGCTGAAGGAAAAACCTGATCTTGTGCTCGTATATGGTGATGTGAATTCCACTACAGCCGCAGCGCTTGTGAGCGCAAAAATCCTGAATGATAAAGGTGTACCTGTAAAAGTCGCTCATATCGAATCAGGGTTGAGAAGCTTTGACAGATCCATGCCCGAAGAGATAAACAGAATGGTGACGGATGTGCTTGCGGATTATTTATTTGTCACCGAACCTGCGGGCTTGAGAAATCTTAAGAGCGAAGGTATCAAAGACAATAAAGTTTTTTTTACGGGAAATACAATGATTGATTCCCTGAAATTTTATCTGAAGAGATCAGAGAAGTCAGACATTTTAAAAGAGCTCTGCATTTCTAAAAAAAATTATACGCTCGTAACTCTTCACAGACCTTCGAATGTGGACAATAAAGAAAATATTAAGAAGATCCTTAATATTTTTAAAAACATTAACAGTATAAATCCGGAGCTTGATATTGTGTTCCCTGTTCATCCGCGGACTCTGAAGATGACTGAAAAATTCAGTCTGAAGAATTCATTTGAAGAAATTAAAAACCTCATCATCACTGAACCTTTCGGTTATTTTGATTTTCTGAAGCTGACCGGCGATGCAAAGTTTATACTGACAGATTCAGGCGGAATACAGGAAGAGACAACATATCTTCAGATCCCCTGCCTTACACTCAGAGAGAATACTGAAAGGCCTGTTACTTCTGAGATTGGTACGAATGTTATTTGCGGTCTGAATGAAAAATTAATAATTAAGAAAATAAAAGAGATAGAATCAGGTAAATTCAAAAAAGGAAAGATCCCAAAGCACTGGGACGGAAATGCGGCGGAAAGGGTTGTGAAGATTCTTTTGAAAAAATTAGTTAGTAGTTAGTAGTTAGTAGTTAGTAGTTAGTAGTTAGTAAATTTTAAAAAACGCTTTCTGTCATCCCCGAATGCTTTTGTCGGGGATCCATTCAAATTTCTGAAGCGCAATAAAATAGACTTCGGAAGTTTTTCACAGCTTAGATGTTTAACTTAATAGCATTGGGGCAGAGGGAGGTCACGAAAAAATTACTTTACATTTTGTAATGGATCTTTAGATAAAATTGAAAAACAAACAGAATACACGGCTTGACTTAATAATAGAAAGACTCGGTGAATATTTCGGAAAACCGTTTGATCACAGTGTAAATCCATCTTCTGTTCTGGATGTTCTTATCGCAACAAAGCTTTCACAGAACACAACAGACAAAAGTTCTTTCAAAGCATTTACGAACTTAAAGAAGAAGTTTAAATCCTGGGATAAAGTCGCTGCAGCTGACATTGAAATTATAAAAGACTGCATTAAAGTCTGCGGACTTGCAAATACAAAAGCCCGGAATATAAAGCTGATGCTTCAGCAGATGAAGAAAAAATACGGAACACTTGATCTGGCTTTTATGAAGAAGTATGATGATGAGAAGATCTATAAAGAGTTTCTGCAGTATGACGGTATCGGAGTCAAAACAATTTCATGCGTGCTGATATTCGCGCTTGGCAGAGATGTCTTTCCGGTTGATACGCACGTTCACAGAGTACTGAACCGTCTCGGCATCATTAAGACAAACACTCCGGAGAAGACATTTGAAAAGATGATGAAAATTATCCCAGATGGAAAGAAATATGAACTTCACAGCAATCTCATAAAATTCGGAAGGAATATCTGCCGGTCAAATAATCCTTTATGCAGTGTCTGCTTTTTGTATGATGTATGCAGATTCAAAGAGAAAAAGTTTTATGCTGAGAAGACTGCTCCATTGAAAATAGCTGATAACAATTTTATTATTTTAGAAAATATATAATGCAGGGAAATTGAAATTAGATAAAAGCAAAGTAAAGAAAATACTTGTGATAAAATTCGGAGGCATAGGCGACATACTCCTTGCTACGCCTGTTCTCCCGAATCTGAAGGCAGCCTTTCCCGATGCAGAAATAAATTTTCTTACATTAAGACATTCGCGCGATATATTAATTGACAATCCTTACCTCACAAGAGCATTTACATACGACCCTACTGAAGACAAATCCTGGTGCCTGATAAAAAACATACGCAAACAGAAGTATGACCTTGTGATAGATCTTTTCGGAAATCCTCGGACAGCTTTTATTACATTTATGAGCGGTGCTAAATACAGATTTGGATTTAAATTCAGACTGAGAGATTATGCTTATAACATAAAAATAAAGGGAAGAGGAGGTGAAGTTCATAACGTTGAATTCAATCTTGACGCACTGCGCGCTTTAGAAATTCCTATTGTTTCAAGAAAATTGTATTTACCGGTTAATATAGTTCACCGGGAATTTGCCGATGAGTTTATTAAATCAAACAATATTGATTCAAAAAAAATAATCGGGATATCAAAAACAGGAGGCTGGGAATCAAAGAGATACAAGCCCGATGATTACATCGAACTTATCAACCGGCTCAATGAAATTTACGATGTGAATTTTATTCTTATCTGGGGAAATCAAAAAGAAAGAGAAAACTGCGAATATATCAAAAGTAAGATCAGCAAAGGCAATGCTTACCTTATTCCGGACAGTCCGATAAGATATCTCGGAGCTATCATCAGCAAATGTGATCTTGTTATAGGCAATGATTCAGGACCATTGCATATTGCTGTTGCTGTAGGCGTTCCTACGCTCGGCATTTACGGACCGACAAATCCAAAACTACAGGGTCCTTATGGTGAAAATAATCTTTCTATCGTAAACGAAAAACTCGACTGTCTTTACTGTAATTTACTTGTATGCCCGATTGGAAATATATGCATGACGGAGTTATCAAAAGATAAGATCATTGACAAGGTGAAAGAACTTGTCAGGATAAATAAAGTTCTTTGAGTTCGTTGAGTTCTTTGAGTTCTTTGAGTTCGTTGAGTTCGTTGAGTTCTTTGAGTTCGTTGAGTTCTTTGAGTTCGTTGAGTTCGTTTAAAATTCACTATTAACTATTAACCACTAACTACTAACTATTAACTACTAACTATTAACTACTAACTACTAACTATTAACTACTAACT